>MFFQ01000107.1:24165-30174 GCA_001780165.1 Candidatus Eisenbacteria bacterium RBG_16_71_46
GGGTCGCCTCAACCGATTACGTCCGGTTGAGGCGATTCTGCTTGAGTGGAAGGAAGGGGTAAGCTGCGGAAGGTAAGGGAGGGTTGAGGGTCGATCAGAAGGGACACGAGAAGGGACACTGAGGGACCTGTGAGCAGGGCGCGCAGGGTGAGAAAGATGGACAGCGTGCTGAGGGCAATCGTCCTCGATGCCCTCGCCGAGACGCCGAATCGGCGACGCGTGTGTTCGGAGTTCCAGAACAGGGCAGGGCGAGCAATCAGGCGCTATTACGGAAAAGTCGAAGGTGGAGCGGGAGGGAGTGATGGAAGAGGTTGATGTCCAGACTGGTGCCGGGAGGTACGGCGCACGTGTGTACGCTCACAAGGACGGCGTTGTGCAGGTGAAGCAGACGGTCAAACGCGGCGACGGTCACAACGACCCTTACGTGGTCGATGGCCAGCGTGAGCGGTTCGTTGATCCGGGCGACGATGCGGCACTAGGCGCGGCCGTCAGGGCGGCCACCGAAGGACGACTTTAGGCGCGCAGGCGAAGCAAGGCATGGCCACGCAGACCAGCGGACCCGACCCACTTGCTGTCGTCAGCCTTGTCGTTTCGGGAGCTGCCCTTGGATGGACGATGTTCCGTGATCTCGCGGATCGGGGGAGCCTCCGCGTCGGCTGCTTCATCGGGAAGATGGCGGGGACCGGTGTCACCGACCAGCGCGACTACGCCGTGTGGTCAATCACGAACAGCGGCAGGAGGCCGATCGTGGTGCTCCATGTCGGCGGCGAACTTCAGCAGAAGGGCAAGAACTTCATCATCCTGCCGCACACACAGCTTCCCAAGACGCTCGCCCCGGGCGACACGATGACCGAGTACAGCCCGGACATCGAGAAACTCAAGAACGCGAAATCGATGTGCGTGTGGGACACGCTCGGCCGGATCTATCGCGCCCCCAAGCAACGAGTTGAGAAGATGAAGGCGGACTTGGAAAAAGGCACGGGTGAGCGCGGTACCATCCCACCGGAGGAAGACTACTAGGGTCTGGGCATTGCGGTGGGGGAGCGAGCAGAGGGGCGGCACCATTGCTGGCACAGGCGAGTTGGGCTAACCTCCCAATGCCGCGTAACCCTGCAGTGGGTAGACGCTACGGGAAATGCCCCTTGCCGAGACGGTTGACGCACTTGGAACACTAACCCCCAGGGAGGGAGTCACATGGAGGTTCAGGGGCCTAGGGTTCTGGATCTGTTTGCTGGCGCGGGCGGGTTGAGCCTCGGGTTCTCGCAAGCGGGCTTCCACGTTCACACGGCGGTCGAGAGCGATTCGTGGGCGTGTGACACGCTCGGAAAGAACCATCCGGAAACGCGGGTGCTTCGGCGAGACGTCTCCAAACTTGTTGACCGCGAGGTCGAGACATTCTTTCGTAGCGCCCCCCCCGTGGGCATCATCGGTGGCCCCCCCTGTCAGGGCTTCTCGCACAGCAATGTGACAAAGAAAGACCCGCGCGACCCACGCAACTCCCTTTTCCGGCATTTCGCGCGGTTCGTGCACGTCCTACAACCTGACTTCTTCCTCATTGAGAACGTCCCTGGGCTGCTCAGGACCCACCTTGCCTCGGGCCAACCTGCAATTGAAGTCATTTTGGGAGCGTTCGCAGAACTCGATTACCACACAGCTCATGCTGTTCTTCGGGCGGAGAACTTTGGCGTCCCACAGATTCGCGAGCGCCTGTTCATCGTGGGCAGCCGACGAGCGTTCTCCCGCAGTCCGTTTCCTGATCCGACCCACACTTCGATTCAATCGTCGCCGTCGTTGTTCGGTCGCGATTCGAGGCCGGAGTACGTGACATTGTGGGAGGCGATTTCAGATCTTCCGCGATTGGAGGCAGGCGAGGGGAGGGAGCCGGCGTCCTATGTGGGGCCGCCAAAGAATGCCTACCAGGAACTCATGCGCAATGGTTCGAACGAGGTCAGGAATCATGTTGCCATGAATCATACACGCCGCATCGTGGAGCGATTCAAGGCGATTCGGGTTGGTCAGTCGCAAAGTGACGTATCTTTGGAGCATGCCCCGCGCATGCGGAGCAATGGACATCTTGTCTCCAAACAACGGTACGACCAGAACAATCGCCGCCTTGCCCCGAATCGACCGAGCCACACGATCCCGGCTTCGTTCTACGCGAACTTTGTGCACCCCTTCCAACACCGCAACTTCACGCCGCGTGAGGGCGCTCGCATCCAGTCGTTTCCTGATTCCTATGTTTTTCTCGGTAAGCCAACGGTCGTCAGTCACCGACTTCTCGCTCGAGAGGGGCGGGACGCCGAGCGTCATCTTTGCCAATACGCCCAGATTGGCAACGCTGTACCACCGCTAATGGCGGGCGCGATCGCCCGGCACATACTCCACAAGGTCATGGCCCCCGAATGCCTACCTACGTGCACGGCGACAACATAGCCCAGAAGAAGTCGCATCCGACAAAGTATCGGGATGAGGAGTCTGTTCGCTTTCTGGGCGAGATCGAGGCGCGCTACCTGCGCTGGAGGAAGGCGAACCTCGACCTGAAAGGCGCAGATGAAGGCACAGTGAAGCGTCGCACTGAGCTACTCAACGAATACAAAGACTTCATCGACCAGCAGAAGTACGCGGAGAAGTTTGACTCACGGAGCAACCTTCACTCGTCAGTGCTTGAGGAATTCTTGGTCTATTTGTTCATGTACGCCGTGCCGCACCTCGATCTAGAACCGGTACTTGGCAAGGGGGAGACAATCAAGTCCTTCTATGTCTCGCCATTGAACTTCTCCGATCTGCTGGGCAAGCCGAAGATCGAGATTGAAACGAAGGACCATGATTTCATTATCGGCACGACGTTGAGGGCGACCTTTGGCAACAGGCGGGGGGAGGAGATTGCCCATCACGAATTTCAGCTTCCTGCTGTGGCAATCGAGTGCAAGACCTACTTGGACAAGACCATGTTGGAGGGGGCGGCCGTCGCAGCGGACGAGTTGAAGCGGATCAATCCAAGCGCCCGGTCCATTATCGTTTCGGAATGGCTGAAGCTGACTGAGAGCGTGAACCTCCGGAAGACGAGGATTGATCAGATCTACGTCCTTCGCAGGCAGAAGAACACGGACAGGGAGTTCCGGTTCGATGAGGGCTATGTAAAGAACCCCATTTACCCGGACTTGGTCTGGGACTTGTTCCGGGACGTAGTCGAATACCTTTCTGCTGCGCGGTGGGACATCGAGGCCGCAATCGCACGAGGGAAGCTGATGTAGGGCTGTGGTGCCCGTGCCGGACCCGGCGCGTCGGACGGTATCGGGAAGGGCGATGCTCAAAGGAATCGTGCATGCGGGTCGAGCCGCTAGGGAGGCCGGGTCCTTCTGAGGGTATCCGCCGCGGGTCACGGCGACGGCGCGGCGTTCCGGTAGCCAGACCGATTCGAGATAACACGTTTGAGTTCTGTCGTCGTTCCGAAGGGGGAGAAGGGGCGTGTCGGACAAGGGGTTGGGTCGGGACGAGGGCGACATCGGGGTGGCCACGGTGGCGATGGCGCTCGGGATTTCGGTCCGACAGGTGCAGCGGCTGGCGTCGGAGGCGGGGATGCCACGGCTCCGGCCCGGCCGGTACGACCTCCGCGCGGCGGTGAAGTGGGCCATCGAGCGCGAAGTCGAGCGGCGAATGGCGGGCGGCGTCGATCTCGACCGGCTGATCGAGCGGTTGCGGCACCAGGTGAACTCCGGAGCGCTCCGGGCGTCGGGTGACAGCGGGCGGGCGACCCGGTAGGTTCTCGGCATGCGGCGGCCTGAGCGTTGGTCCACGCGGTTCGGCGGATGGGTTCAGCGATTCACTGTGCGGCGGGTCGCGAAGGAGTTGGAGATGCGCGGCGACCCGATCACGTCGAAAGCCGTGTACGACTGGGTCGGCGGCCGAACGCGCCCGAGACCGGAGCGGGCGCTGATGTTGGTGGCCCTGTCCGGCGGGGCGCTAACGCTCGACGATGTTTACGGCCACGCTTTCAAGGTGAGGGGAACGTGATCGCGGCGAAGGCGGTCGGGGTTGACCAGTGGGAGGCGAGCGCGGCGAACACGGCGGCGCTGCGGGATGAGATTGCCCGCCTCGGCTCCCGTATCAGCATCGCAGGCTCCCTCGCGGAGACGCGGCGGAGGATTGCGGCGTCGGGCCTCGACCCGCTCACCTACTTCACCACCTTCCTGACGGACTGCTCGAAGCGCGGGATCGCGCCCGCCGCGTTGTGGAAGGGCGGCGTGCGAAAGGCGGAGGAACGCATAGCCCTGCGAGGGTTCGCGGCCCTCGAAGGGAAGCGGCCTCGTGAGCTGCGCGAGTTCCTGTACGAGATCGTGCAGGTCAAGCCAGACCCGGCGACCGAGTGGGTTTTCTACGCGATCATGCAAGGGGCTTACTGGCGGCAGGCACCCGACATCATCGGCTACCTCAGGAAGACCATCGAGGAGGAGGGACCCGGTGCCCTGGAGCGGTGGGAACGCGAGGGGCTTCTTCGTCGGCCGGGATTCAAGTCGCGGCGGCCGGGCGTCGGGCGCGGCGTCGCGGCACGCGGCCGATGGGACAGGAAGCGCAGGCGCGTAGCGTCTGGGTTGGTTCCTGAACTGTTGGACGCGGCCCCAACGAAGCAGCGCAAGGTGCTGGACGAGATGCGCGCGGCTGTGCAAAGGGACGAGTGGCTGCCACCGGCAGAAGCGTTGCGCGCCGTGGGGTTGGGGGGTGATTGGTCAACCTACCAATCCCTCCAAAGGCGGGGTGAGCGCCTGTTTGTAAAGGCGATGAAAAGGATGAAGCCTCGGCCGACGAAATCCGTCTAGTAGACCCCCTAGGGTAGATGACCTCACGAGCCGCCCGGCCAGTACCGGGCGGCTCAACCTTTGGGGGGTGAACCCATGTCGTGGCGGCTGCAAGTGGTCTTGATGGCCCGGAACGATGAGCACGACGACGGGGAAGGGCCGATCCCAGTCGGCAGGACATCGGACCGGGAGGCGGTGCGGGTCGTCGCGGACGCGCTGATCGCGGAGGCTCGGGAACACGCCGAGGGATTGGGCACGGACCCCGTGTTGCACCAGCTGACCCAGATCGAGGCGGAGCGGCTGGAGCGGACCATCGAGGCGCTGCTCCCCGCATCGTTCCCGTCGGGACCGCGCCTCGTTCCGGATCGAGGGGGCGACGATGAGTCGTAAGAACTTCCCCGGCGGCAACGGCATCCGCTTCATGCCGGTGGATGGACTTCAAGCCGTCGCCGAACGAGCCGAGGGCGGCGACGGTGCGAAGCGATTCGAGGTCGCGTTCAGCAGCGAGAAGGAAGTCGAGCGCATGGGCTTCTTCGGCAACTGGCGAGAAGTCCTCGGGCACGCGCCCGGCGAGGTGCAGATGTCTCGCTTCACGTCCGGGCGCGCGAACATGCTGGAGGAGCACCGGGGCGCTCCCATCGGCGTGGTCGAACGGGCATCAATCGACACGGACAAGAAGGGTCGGGCGGTCGTCAGAACGTCGCGGACGCAGCGGGGCAAGGACGCGGCGATGGACATGGAGGACGACACCCGAACGAACATCTCGGTCGGCTACATCCCGAAGCGGGCGCGGCTGATCGAGGAGGACGAGGAGAAGGGCGACCTGTGGCGCGTGACGCTGTGGGAGCCCGTGGAACTGGGCCTGGTCGGCGTCCCGGCTGATGAAGATGTCGGCAAGGGGCGCAGCGTGCGGGACGGGTACCCGCCGGTCGAAGTCGAAGACGGCGTAGCCGTCAGGGAGCGGAACGTGGCTGAGAAGATCGTGGTGGAGCCCGGGGCGCGTGATGGGCGTCGGGAGGTCGAAGAAATCTACGCACTGGCCGCGATGAACGGCATGGCGAAGTCCCGTGCGGCGGCGTGGGTCGAGGCGGGACTGACGCCCACACAGGTCAGCCGCGTGATCACGAGCGAGCGCGAGACGCGGGGCGGCGCACAGCCCGGGAGCGAGGCGGCGGACGCGATGTATCGGGGCGGACGGATCGACGGGATGTCG
>MFFQ01000107.1:30191-31408 GCA_001780165.1 Candidatus Eisenbacteria bacterium RBG_16_71_46
TACAGCTTCGCGCGAGCGATTGCGCTCGACGCGGGGCTGAGGGATTCGAGTCTCGGGGTGAAGTTCGACGGGCTCGAAGCCGAGGTTCACCGCCACCTGGAAAAGACGCTGCCCGCCGAGTTCCGTTCTCGGAACGGCGGCATCCTCGTACCGACGGACCTCCGCACGCCTGACGAGGTGTGGGAGCGCACGCTCCAGTCGAACGTGGCCGCGAAGGGAGCCGAACTCATCGCGTCCGGGACCGGCGAGTTCATCGAACTCCTGCGGTCGCAGGCGATGGTGGTGCGGCTCGGCGCGCGGGTGCTCACCGGACTGTCATCGCCGATCGGATTCCCGAAGCAGACCGGCGGCGTCACCGCCGTGTGGGTCGGTGAGAACCCGGCGGCGGACGTGGCGGATTCCGATCTGGCGCTCGGGATCATCACGATGGCTCCGAAGACCCTTCAGGCGTCCACGGGCTTCTCGCGGCAACTGCTCGTGCAGGGGAGTCCGAACGCGGAGGTCATGGTCCGCACCGACATCACCGAGCAGCACTCAAGGTCGATCGACAAGGCGGCGATCCACGGGCTCGGCGCGGCGGGTCAGCCGTTGGGCATCTACAACGCGCCGGACGTGAACGCGGTGGCGATGGCCGGGAACGTGTCGTTCGGCGAGTTGGTGGACATGGTGACCGCAGTCGGCGAGGACAACGCGGCGGTTGGCGCGTTGGGCTACCTCACGACGGTCGCGATGGCGGGCAAGTTGAAGCAGGCGCTGATCGCGGCGTCGGCGGGCAGCGACATGATCTGGACGGGCCCGCTCGATGACGGAAGGATCGCGGGATTCCGCGCGGCCGCCACGACGCAGGTCTCGAAGACCATGAGCGGATCGAGCGAAACCGGCGGGAGCGAGCACGGGATCATCTTCGGCAACTGGGCCGAGGTCATCATCGGTCTGTTCTCGACGCTGGAGTTGATCACCGATCCGTTCCGGCTGAAGAAGCGCGGGATCATCGAGGTCACGTCGTTCCAGATGGCGGACCTGATCCTGCGGCACGGCGAGTCGTTCGCGAAAAGCACGGGCGCGACGCTGGCGTAGTCCGGGGACGGTCGGTGCCGGGGCCTCCGACCCTCGGCCCGGCTGTGGGGCCGGTAGGCGTGGCGGCGGGCTCCTCCTTCCGCCCGCCTTCGGCTCCGTCGCCCCGGAAGAAGTCGAACGGAAAAGAAACACGGCGCCCG
>MFFQ01000107.1:31474-38611 GCA_001780165.1 Candidatus Eisenbacteria bacterium RBG_16_71_46
CGAGAACCTAGAACAGATCGCAGGTCGCGAGCAAGGTCCGGTCGTGAGGGCGCGCGCGAGGCGGTTCCCGCGCCCACGCGGTTCGGCGATCCGCGTCACCGCATCCTGCGCCTCAAAGATGGCGAGCGCGAGATCGTGCGTCGCGCGCGTCGCGTGGTGCCCCTGCTCGTCCCGTGCGACTTCCATCCGGGGCGGTTCAGGCCCGAGCGGTGGAATCAGCGGACCTGCCCGTCCTGCGCCGCCCGGGGTGCCCCCGACCAGTCGGTAGATCGCTGGGGCAGGCACATGGACGGACCCTACTGGGTCAAGCTCCGTGCTTGGCGTGAGCGTCAGGCTGGCGGTCCCACAACGACGATCTCCGCCGGAGACGGGTCTGGAGTCGGGCGTGGGCCGAGCAACCCGCGTGCGCGCGCTGCCCGCGTTCCGGGGACCGTCTCGGGAGTCATCCACGAGCCTGATCGCCGTCCGGCGCTCGGCGTAGGCGGTCGGGGGGGCGCGAGATGACGGCGCGCGACCGGCTGTCGTGGTTCAACTTCAGCCCCGGCGACTACATGACGGACCCCGCGGTGCGGGCGATGAGCTACGAGCAACGCGGGAGGTACGTGGACGTTCTGTGCGCGATGTACCTGCGGAACTCGGGGTCGGCGACCGAGGACGAGATACGGGTGTGGGCGGGGTGCTCGGAGGACGAGTGGAAGCATCACCGGGAGGGGATCCAGCGAGCGTTCAAGGTCACCCGGAACGGACGATGGATTCAGAAGCGCGTCGAGGTCGAGGTCCGGGAGGCGAAAAAGCGAGTCGAACAGGCTCGGAAAAGCGGGCGCGAAGGTGCGAAGAAACGGTGGGGCTCGATGGGGTTGGTATAGCGACCCTATGGCGACCCTATGGCTAACACAAGCACAAGGTTCTATCGGTCGCCGAGAATCGGCGAGCGAGAGCCGTCCTCGCCGGACGGGCACCCGGAGTTCCCGGTGAAGCTGGGCCTCCGGGTCGGCGTCCTGTTCTTGTTCTTCGGGGAGTCTTTTCTGAGATCGAAAGGCGAAAGACTCGGAGTGTGCGAAGCCAGGCGCGCGCGAGAGGCGGGAAGGTGACGGAGGAAAGCGGGCGCGGCGCGCGAGATTCGCGGCGACCCCGCGATGGCGAGTGCGGCTGCGAGCCAGGAACGGCGATCTCGGTCGGGGACGGGTTCCGGGCATGGTCGGGGGAGAGCGGGGCAGGACGGGCGCGCTCGCGCGCGGCGGCGAGGCGAATCGGCATCAGGGAGGGTTGAGGCATGGCAATCGCGGTGAGGTTCTCGAAGGCGCGGGCGGAGTACCTGCTCGGGTGCATCGCGAAGGGCGAGGCGATCCGGCCGGAGCGGGGGAACCGGTGGACGGCGGCCGACTTGCTGGCGCTGGCGGGCGCGGCGGCGGGCGCGGTGGCGGAGCACCTGGCGGTGAAGGCGCATGGCACGGACTGGACGAAGGTCCCGAGGGAGCATCAGGAGGCGCGCTGGAGCACGGTCCGGGCGGACATGCTGGCGGGGATCGAGTGGTGCGCCTCGACCACGAGGATGGTCCGCGACGGGGAATACGACCAGCAGTTCGAGCCGACCCACATGGTGACGATCACGACCGGGGGAGGGACGAAGGTCCCACCGGTGGCGGGGGTCAAGGGAGCGGCGGGTGGCGGCGAATAAACGCGAGGCGCGGAAGGCTGCGCGACGGGAGCGTAGGAGTGCGTGAGCGGACGGGTGAGGATCGGCGTGACTGACCGCGAACGCCCGGATTCCGCGCGCGTGCCCGAGCCGTTGATGACGACGGCGGAGGTCGCGGCGTGGCTGAGGGTGGACTGCAAGACCCTGCGAAGCTACGTCCTGCGTCGCGGCCTTCCTTGTACGCGCCTTGGGCGCGATCTACGATTCCCGGTAGCCGAAGTGTCCCGGTGGCTGGAGCGACGGAAAGGATCGCGATGAAGTCACCGGGGAGATTCACGCGGAAGCGGAAACGTGGTAGGCGGCCAGGGTTGTCGAAGATGGAATGGACACGCGGGAAGGAGAGGCATTGGACCTACGTGTTTCGGGATCAGTCGGGGGGAAAGGACCGGACCCGCCACCTCGGGCAGGACTACGAGGCGGCGATGGAGCGCTACCGGGAACTCACGGGCGGGGTGATCGAGACGCGGGTGACGGTGGACGAGGCCCACGCACGGTGGCTGAAGGGCTACGTGGCGAACAACCGCAACGCGCATGGTCAGCGCGCGGCGGCGAGCCAGCACCTGATGCACGTGTCGCCGGTGATCGGTCACAAGCGACTGGATCGCGTGACGGGGGAAGACGTCCGCGAGTGTCGATTGAGGATCGAGGCGATGGGGCGCAAGCCGAAGACGGTGCACCACGCCTTGGGAGGGCTGCGATGCTTTCTCAACTGGTGCGTGGATACAGGGATGCTGGAGCGATCCCCGTTCCCGAAGCGCGTGATGCCGCGCGTGGAGGAGAAAGCGCCGGACCGTCTCACGGATGCGGAAGTAGAGGCGGTGCTCGGCGTCGGGGACCCGCACGCGTTCACGATCCGGCTCCTACTCGGGACGGGCCTCAGGTGGGGGGAGGGGTGTCGGGCGCAGCGATCCCACCTCGAAGGCGACACGCTGATCGTCGCCCGGACGAAAAGCGGGAAGGTGCGGCGCGTACGGATCGCGGACGCCGCGTTGCTGCGGGAGGTCCGTGGGCGGGTCGGGCGTCTGGTGTCGTACAGGGAGGCCGGGTCGGTGGTGTTCAACCGGACGGTGCGGCGGCGGAGCGGGGTGGAGCGGTTCCACGTCCACCAGCTTCGCCACACGTTCGCGTGTCGGTATCTGGAATCGGGAGGGAGCCTCGTCGCGTTGCAGCAGATCCTCGGGCATGCGAGCGTCGTCACGACGCAGCGGTATGCGCGGTTGAGCGACGAGCACGTGAAGGCGGACGCGCGGCGCGTGGAACAGACGAGAAGGGACTTGGAAGGGACACGGATGGCGTAAGTCGTTGGGAGGGAGCGAGGGTCAAGAAGTTCTCAGCCATCAGACCGGGGTTCGAATCCCCGTAGCGCTACCAACGTTGATCGCGGCGTCTTGAACGGTTGCGAACCTGTTGAACGCGAGGCAGATCGTACCGGTTCGTAGGCGGCCGTGCTCACCTTCCGCATCGCTCCGAGCGTTCGCGGCGAACTGGCGGCGGCGCAGAGCATTCGGCGGTTCGTAGATCACGCCGTCCGGGAACAGGGTGGCTTGGAGTCGGCGCCGCTGCGGGCCAGTGGCGCGCTCCCAGACGCGGCTGGCGTCGGTGAGCGCGCCCTCCGCGAATCCCAGGATGCGCTCCACGTCGAGGTGCTCGATCACCGTGTCCTGGAGCGAGTCCTCGGCGAGCGCGAGTTCCTGGTCCAACTTGTCGCGCCTTCGGTGGTAGGCGGCCGTGTCCAGCGTTCCCTCGACGAGCAGGTCAGCGAGACGGTCCCGCTTCGCGCGCAACGCCGCGAGACGCTCGTTGAGCCTCGCGCGGTCGTCGCGCACACCCTCCTCGCGGCGGCTCCACACGTCGCGCACGACGGCGGCGAACAGCCTCAGGTACTCCGAGGTGCCGCGGATCGCGAATACTGCGCCACGACGAGTAGCCTTCCCAAAGAACCTGGAGACGGACTGTCGGCCTGCGTGCGAGATGCGGCTCGCAGCCGGCGCAGATCATGAGGAACAACACCCACACGATGAAGATCACGTAGGGCGCCTGCCCGTGCTTGGCCATCATCGAGTCAGCTTCTCCAGCTCCGCCTTCACGGCATCCAGCCTCGCGACGTGGGATCGCGTGGACTCAGCGAGAGGGCGGAAGTGGTGCGCGGCCACGCCTGGTCCAACGTCCGGTCGCTCGTAGGGTGACACCTGACGATCCGCGTCGCGGTACTGTCGCTCTACGTCCGCGAAAACGTCGGTCAGCTTCTTTTCCAACGTCGGCTGTCGCAGCTCCACCATGCGCGCCTTGCTGCTCTTGAACTCCTCGATGGCGCCGTGGAGGCTCTGGAGATCGGGCCTCAAGCCGCGTGGCCCCACGACACCGAAGGCCCCTGTGTTGCCGATCTTCAGGTCGATTCCGTGGAGCGCGCGGCGCGCCTGCTCGACGATGCGCAGGAAGTGGCGGGCCACATCGTGCGTGGGAGGGAGGATCGGGCTCAGTGCCGTCGCTCGCGCGGCTGCACCGCCAGCATCGCCGGGGTCCTGGAGATGGAACACGTCCACCGGGTTCCCGGCGATGAAGCTCTGGAGCAGCCGTTCGACTAGCTGATAGCTCCCGATCTGCTCCTCGAACCGGTTGATCCAGGCGCCCCAGGGGTCCGCGATCTGCTGATGCCGAAGCTCCTCCAGGAAGTCTCGGCCGTGGTCCGCGATCATAACGTCGCCCACCTTCAATCGCTCGTGCACGACGTGGAGCAGGTTCCGCTCCCGGCTGCTGAGGTGTGGCGTCAGCTCGGTGATCGTGGCGTCGTACACCGTGCGCATCGCGCGTACCGCCGGGCCGGGCAGGAAGCGATGGTTCCGGAGGCTCCCTATCATCTGTTGGCAGATGTCGATGAAGTCCGGGAGTTGGGACAGCAGCGAGCGGCACTCGTCGTGGAGCGCGCGAATCAGGCGCCGCCTCCGGCGCCAGCCCTGGAGCCACCGCGAGCCCTCCGCCAGTCCGAATCCGACCACCACGCCGATGAGCGCCCACGGCGGCTCGAGAGGCCGCTTGGGCAGCCTGACCGGGATGGTGTCCGGCTCCACGAGCGAGACCTTCATCGTGTCCGGGAATGCAACGTGGAGGGCCGGGGTCGTGCGCGGGTGCGGCTGCGGTGATCCAGCAGGCTGCGGAACGGTGCCGGCGAGTGCGCTGGATTCCACGAACAGCACCAGCATGAGCGCGGCGGCCGAACCAAACTCCAGACTGCTCGGCGGCCAGCGCACGAGCAGCCCCGTGACCATCGGACCCGCGCGAGCCCTTCGAAGGTCCATGCGCTGCCTCCCTTTCGTTCGCGGCGCCCCCGCTGTCCGGCCGCCAGGCCGCACAGGCAGGCGTGATACCCACCCACAGCCGTCTCGAACTCGGCCCAGCACTGTCGCCTACGGCGGTCGCCCGCCGCAAAGCCAGCGAAGTAGCCCCTCAAGTACTCTCTGGCAAGCGCCGATAGCATGCGGGAACTGAGGGTTCCCGCCCCGCACGGGTTCCTTGAAGACACCGCGCCCCGAGCTAGCCGCTGAAGGTCCGCCGTGAATCGTCGGCTTCTCCTTCTGTGCTTCTTGGTCGGCTCACTGCTCACCGTGAGCCGTCTCGTTCCGGTCACGCCCCCCGAGATCGCACTCGCGTCCGACATCAAGGAGTGCACCGTATACGTGACCCGCACGGGGATCAAGTATCACCGTGCAACCTGTTCGAGCCTACGGTACAGCCGACGCGCAATGACCCGCTCAGAAGCAATCGCCGCGGGCTATTCCGCTTGCAGGCGCTGTGGAGGAAGCGGGTGTGAGACACGCTGATACTCAAGGATTGGAGATGCCATGCGTCGGACAACAGTCCTCGCCGCACTCTGCACACTGCTTCTGATCGCCGCGCCCGCAGCATTTGCCCTTGATGCGGACGATCTGGGCGACCTACTCGGCTACACCATCATTGCGTTCACCCATGTTGACGGTGACTTTGAAGGCGCCGAGTACGGCAAGGTGGTTCAGCTTGAGAATCGGATGGTCTTTGAGTTCCACGAGTACAACTACTCGTACTCGTACAGGCCCTCTGTGGCGGTCTTCGCGCAACACGTAAGCTCGGCAGATATGCTCAGCGCCGGAATCAAGAACCCGCCTTCGGCCGGAACAACCCTGTACAAGCTGATTATCGATGACGAGGTCTACGACGTAGGACGGATGCGGTAGGGCGCACAAGCGACGTAGGCGTGCGCCCACGTAGTTGTAGGAGGCCGTGATCTATGGTGAGACGATGGATGCGTCACGTCCTTCCAGGGCTCCTTCTTGTGGCTGCCCTGATGACTTCTGGCTGCGCTGCGCAAATAAACAACAGGATGAACTCATGGGTCGGGCACCACCAATCTGAGTTGATTCAGGCGTGGGGTCCACCGTTGCAAACGACATCGGACGGCAACGGCGGCACGGTACTGATCTACGGCGAGTACGTGAACTTGGGCCAGAATCCAGGCCAAGTCTACACGGACGCGTGGGGCAACGTGCGCTACACCAACCCACAGCAGCATGGCTATTCCCGCACGCGCATGTTCTATGTCAATGGGGATGGCGTCATCTATTCCTGGCGATGGCAGGGTCTCTAGCAGCCAGCGCCCGGCTTGGATCATGGCGACCTGCTTACAGGCACCTTGACGGTGAGCGCCGACGGCAAGCGGCGGGGCCACGCTCTAGATGACCGGCGACTTCTACGAGCGCGCTGCGCGCGACCTACCCGATTTCCCACGAACCGTCATTGATCTGTGGTTCAAACACGCTGTCCAGGAGGGATGGCCACCGCATCTCGATCCTAACGGCGTTCCGTCCTGTCGGAAGGTGGGCGCGGGTTCTAGGCTACCGGCGACCGTTCGCCTTTTGGCGGACGCTAACGTGGACACTCGAGCCACTGCCTATCACGCCCACCTTGCTGGAGCCCGACAGCGGCTCCGTCGTGGATCAGCTGCGGATCGCTTTCGCCCCCGGCCTGCCTCACCCACCGGGCATTCCCATCCGGGACGCCAGCGCGCGGATCGGCCGGTTCGTCGCGATCCTGCAGGCGACGCGCCGCTTGCCGCATCCGCCGATGCTCCTGCGAGATGGTCCATGGTTCGAGGTCCTGGACGGGAATCACCGACTTGCCGCCTTGTTCGTCGCGCTGGCGAACGGCGTCCCGGTCGAGTCGTTACGCGAGACGTGGGTCGCGACGGTCAGGCCGAGCTAATCTACGCGGCGAGCGCCTGCCGGAGCGCGTCCATGGACCGTAGCCAGGCGAGCACCTGGGGCGGTTCGTACCGGCGCTCCGAAGGGACCAGAGCATTGACCGCCGGTCGGGACTCGTTCCCGACCGGCGTTTCGCTGGAGGCTCGCCCGTCGGCGGTGAACGATAGACGAGCTTGAGCCGTCCCCAGGTGGGCCGCGCGACCGGGGTGG
>MFFQ01000108.1 GCA_001780165.1 Candidatus Eisenbacteria bacterium RBG_16_71_46
CCAACACCGGTCGCGGTTTGTTGATTTCATCAAAGTCCCAGGCCCAGCAATTCCAGAACTGGTGGGTGATAATCGAGAACCACTGATTGGTGTATGCGGGGTTGAGCGTGTCGAATTCCTGGGTGAAGATGAAAGTCGTGGCTTTCTTCTCGGCCGCGGCCTGGCAGCCGCTAAGGATGAGGCTGGCGATGGCCCCACCGAGCAATAGAACCCTCAGGACCTTCTTGAGTGACATGGGCTTCTCCTCCGCAGTTTCAATTGAAGCATATGCGGCGTCCGGCGCGGTGACGCCGGGATCCGTATGGTCCATTACTCTCTAGAGGACGATAAGCACCTCCTGGGGGGCCCTCGGCCGAAACATCGCGGCCGCACTCCGGATAGTCACTCGAGCATGATCGGATGGGACGTCGAGGTTATCTTCACGAACAGCAACGTTCCACCTACCGCCCCTGGCCAGACAACGCGCAGCCGCCCGGCTCAAGCTGCATGGGGCAAGGGCCAGGGACGAGACACTCGATCGCGAACAACTGGGGCAGGGGCCAGCGGGGGGACTGGGTCATCATCGGCCGGTCACATGGGCCTCGACTAATTATAGGATCGTTCCCGTTAAGGTCAATCGGCGGTGAAGGGCAGGGCATCTCCCGAATAGACGCAGTTTCTCGCTCAGGGTGGGTTGGATCTGTGCGCCCTTGGGCAGACGGAGATCGATGGTTTCTCCGGGCATTGAAGTCGAGGCGGAGTCGACACTCCTATGCCTGATTGCTGTCTACGGAGTGGGGCGGGAAGGCCGCTCGCTCCGGCGGGCCATTCGCCGCTGATGTTGTTCGAAGATCTGGTCGATGAGAGCGATCTTCTCATCGATCGCCGCCTCTAGCCACAGCTTACCCTTGGAGGCGGTGGCGACGGTCGCATCGCCGTAGATGCCGCTCGAGGTGTCGTCCGACCAGGGCGGATTGGCGATCAGGCGGCCGTTCTCGATCCAATCCATGCTGTAATCCGCCGTGCTGATGAAGTCCATCTCGGTCGTCGCGCGGTCCATGTGGACAAGGTCCTCTCGGAGGTGGAGCACGTAGCTCGTCTCCAGTTCACATCCGTGGCCCATACCGCCCGGAGGAGATTGACGGTGCCGCGCCAGGCTCGGACCGGTTGTGTGTAACCACTCGGTTGCCACGAAGGCCTGCGGCCAGCGTTCGCCGGCGAATTTGACGACGTTGACCAGGAAGGAGTGATTTCCCCCGTGGCCGTTCGAGAAGAGGATCCGGCGCGCGCCAAGCTGGACCAGCCTACCGACGATAGCAAGAAAGAAATCCTCGAATACCCGACCGCCGAGGTTCAAGGTTCCGGGGAACTCGTCGGTGTGTGTGCTCACGCCGTACGGCCAGACGGGCAGGCAGAACACCCGATCCGAAGCGCGTTCCACGATCCCCTTGGAGATCGCTTCGACGATCAGTGTGTCGGTGGAAAGCGGAAGATGGTGACCGTGCTGTTCGGTGTGGCCGGCGCTCACGATTGCCACGCGCTCGGCGATATCCTCCGGCCAACCTCCTCCGCCATTCGCGGGCTCTCCAGGCTCGGAGAATCGGGCCGATCGAAGGCCCATCCCGTTGAGGCCCCAGCGGCGGGCCAGCCCGTGACCATCCAGGAATAGCACGCGCTCGAAACCTTGGCGGGCCAACCGGCTGACGGCCCCGTGTAGGACACGCCGGAACACTCCGCGGCCCACCTCGAGCCGGGCGACTCCGCCGCCATCCGGTTGTGGGAAGCCGTAGGGGATCGCCGGCAGGAGGCCGAGGTCGGAGGCGCGCAGGCTGTGCGCCACGCCGTCGAGCAGATAGGGTCGGAGGCCGAGAGGGATCACAAGCGGCAGCTGACGCGGTAGCCTGCCGACCTCGGGCCAGGTCAGCTCATCGTAGCGAATGATGGACATCGGGCACTCTCAGCCGGCTCACCGCCTCACAAGAGATACCAGTCAATGAACCGCTCCATATTGGCGTAGAAGTCAAGCTGGTTCTTGCGCCGCAACAGGCCGTGTCCTTCGTCGGGGTAGGTCTTGTACTCGAAGGTCTTGCCCTCGTTCTTGAGGGCTTCGACCAGTTCTTCCGACTGGAGAGGATGCACGATCTTGTCGAGCTGGCCGTGGACGATCATCAGGGGTGCCTGGATATTCGGCACCTGACGGACCGGCGAGCCCATCCAGTAGCCGTTGCGCGAGGCCGCTGGATGCCCCATCATCCGCTCGAGCTCGACGCGAGTCTCTCGATCGCCCTGGGCCCAAGAAGTCAGGATGTTGCAGTCGCCGTATTTCGCGACACCACAGGCAAAGCGGTGTTTCGTGTCGATCGCCAGGGCGCTCACCACGAGGTAGCTGCCGTAGCTGGCTCCGTACACGGCAATGCGGTTGGGATCGATCTCGTCGAATTCAGACAGGTAATTCGCGGCGAGCAGGACGTCCTGCGTGTCCTCCACGCCCCAACTCGTGTAGTTGGCGCGTTCGAACTCCGTCCCGTACCCCGTGCTGCCTCGGAAGTTGGGCGCGAGCCAGGTGTACCCCTTGGCAACCATGTACTGAGCCCAGATGTCGAACTCGAGCAGATATTGGCTGGTGGGGCCGCCGTGCGGATACACGATGGCTGCCCCGTTTGACTTCCTCGGACGGTACAACACGGACGGGATCTCGACACCGTCGAAACTCTTGTAGGAAATCAGCTCCGGAGTCACCAGATCCAGGACAGCCAACGCCGGAGGGGTGCTGAAGGTCAACTGGCGTGCCCGGCGCGTACCGACGTCGATGGTGAAGACGTCCGGCGGATGGGCCGGGTCCTCATACTCGAACGACAGCGTGCGGCCGTCCAGCAACCAGTGAGGCCGGCTGTGAACGCCGCCACCGCTGCGCAAATAGTCGATCCGGCCGCTGTCGACTTCCAGGATGGCCAGGTCGAGCGAGCCGCCGCGGTTGACCGTGCAGGCGATACGGTTTCCGTCCGGGCACCACGAGTAGTCGTCGATATCGTGGCCGAGATGCGTCACCTGTTTCTCTTCGCCGCTCTTCGTGTCGAGGATGAAGAGCTCGAAGAACCCCGGCCTTTCCGAGGTGTAGGCGAGGCGTTGTCCCTCCGGCGACCAGTCGGGGGCCGTGTTCTCACGCTCGGGTGTCTTGGTGACCGGGCCGGCAGTACCGGCCTGGATGTCGGCCAACATGATGTCCGTGCGGTCGAGGTCATCCAGCGGGTGATGCAGGTAAGCGACAAAGCGGCCGTCGGGAGACACCTGCGGATCTGAGTCATCACCCGGGCCGCGGCTGACCGGACGCGGCCAGGCGCCCGAGTGATCGGTCATCAGGATCCGCTGCCGGTCATCGCGCTCGACCGTGACCAGGATGTGATGGCCGTCGGGCATCCAGCGCGGGGTCGTGGCGCGACTCGTGAAACTGGTGATCTTCTGCGGCAGTCCGCCGTCCACAGCGACGAGCCAGCTGTGCCCTTTGTCGGTGAAGGCCAGGAACCGCCCGTCGGGGGACCACTGGGGTGACTCGTCAAGCCAATACGGCTTGGCGTCGCGGTCCGGGGTCATTCGTCTGGGCCAGCCGCCGTCGAGCGAAATCAGGTAGATGTTCGAAGCGTCAGAGCGATCCCAGATGAAGGCGATCTGACTGCCATCCGGGGAGGGAGAATGACTGCGGGGCCGGCCAATCGAGGTGATCAAGGCCAGGCTCCAGCCTTCAGGGGGTTTGAGGTCAGGGCGAGGTTGAGCCGGCCAACCCCCTCGCTCATACTTACCTCTTGTCTCGAGTTCTCGAAGCATACCTGCACCTTCCTTCTACGCCGTCCGGGGACTGCCCTGTCCAACCGGCCATGGGTCGGGTAGACCTGGACGGCGTGGCTCTGCAGCCGAGGAAGCCTAAGCCTTATCCTGGTATGCGGGTCACGCCGTCAGGACCGTCCGACTCGGCCTGTTCGATATCCCGGCACTGCTCTCGGGATTGCGGTCGGGGGGTGCCTCGGTCAAGTCCCGGGGCTCGGACGGCAGGTGGCTGCGGCTTCGGTTGTCGGCGGATGGGGCGTGTGCCGACTATGGCCGCCTGGCGTCCAACGGGCCGTCGTAGATCCAGGAGAGCCGGGGAGAGCCATCGGATGCGTGATATACCGACGCAGGCTTCAACCGGCGGAGCTGGGGGAGACGGCTGCCGGGAGCTGGATCTGGCTGACCAACAAGGGAATCTGCAGCCCATTCGGGCGCGCCGCAGCGCCACTTGAAAAGGCCCGCTTCCCTCTGGCCAGGGGTTCTGCTTTGGGGTAATGAAGCGAACATAATCTGCATCCAGTCCACGGCAAGATCACCGGATCTGCGCGACGGGAGGTTGTCACCTTGAGTATAACGCGGCTCTCTTCCTCCGTGGATAGTGAACGTCTCCTGAAAACGACGTCAGTCAGTAGATGGCCAACACTTGGGCAGGAGTTGTTATGTAAAGAAACTTTAAGCCAGGGCGGGCAAGTTGGGCCTTAACCCAGAGCTACACCAAAGGTCTAAACCCTCCCCCCAGGGCAAGGGGGTGTCAGCGGGTCACCCAGATTGTCGATTGTTCATCAGGGCAGGGGAGGATGCTTCCCGGGCAGGAAACCGGCTCGGCGGTCCAATCCGACCTCAAGACTCCGACCTCACGCAGTCCCTTCGAGGGCGAGCTTGGCATGGGCCCAGTCGTAGGCGGCGCTCAACTGCGAGAAAAGGTCGCAGGCGCGGTCCAGATGCTCATCACGGACACGATCCGAGTCGGTCAGGTGGCGCCCGATCTCATAGTGCCCTAGGGCTTCTTCATACGGCATCTGCAAGTGAGAGGCCAGATTGAGACTCTGCTGCCACGAACGCTGGGCCCGGCTTCGCTTGCCGTCGAGCCATTCGGACAAGCCTTTCCATAGCCAGTAACGCGGCCGACCCACCGGGAAGACGCGAGCGAAGCCTTCGAGACTGGTGAGGGCCTTTCTCGTCATCCGGATCGCTTCCTTTCGCTCGTCGGGCTTGCTGGCTGATTCCCAGATCGCCAGGTACACCTCGACGACCGTGGAATAGCCATCGATGGCATACGGGGCTGAAGGTCGAGACTGTGCGATCATATCTTCGGCTTTGTCGGCATGCACACGAGCGAATTCCAGCTCACCTCGTCGGAGGTGGCCGAGTGCCAACAGTCCATGATGCTGGATCTCCTCGACCCGGTCGTTGATGGTCTCGAAGAGCGGCTCGGCCACCCTGAGGAGCGCCAATGCCTGATCAGTCTTCCCCATCCGCAACAGATGCATTGCCTGACCGTCGAGGGCCCAGGCTTGTTGCTGCCAGTCGTCGCGTTGGCGGGCGGCTTCGTACAGTTGGACGTACGATGTGGCGCCGCTTTCGAACTCACCCTTGAAATAGTGGGTATAGGACCGGACGGCGGTGGTCTCACCTTGCCGGCGCAGATCCCCTAGTCGCTTATAGATCTCGAGGGCTTGCGATATTTCCTTGGCAGACCTGTCCCACAGGCCGAGCCCGGTGAAGTAGTAGCCGGAGATAAACAGAGCCCAACCCATCGCCGGCAGCTCCTTCAAGTCGGCGGCGATCTGCAGAGCCCTGCGTCGATAGTCTTCCGCGACGGACCGCAGGGGTGCCAGGCCCGCGGCATAGCACATGCTTGCATAAGCTCGCGCAAGCTCGGGTGAACTCGGCCCGGCGTCTTCGGCCAAATTGAGGGCACGCAATCCGGCGTACAGAGTCAACAGCGTCTCGTTGGCGAAATGGGCGATCTCCAACAGGCGCTCATAGGCGCGGGTCGCCTCGAGGCGCTGTTCGCGTCTCGCTTCGGCCCGGCGACTTTCCCGCGGAGGTGAGACCCGGTGCAAGACCTGGAGCAACACCTGACCCAGCAGGCCCAAAATCAGGCCTGCCTGGGAGCCGGGCATCGACCATCCCAGGATCTCGAGGGCCCGGCCGAAGTGAATGCGCGCTTCCTTCAACTGCCCCTGGCCGTTGTGCGCCTCACCCAGCAACAGCTCGAGGTGAGCCCGGGACTGCCCCACGGCCCCATCCGGTCCTTCGATCTCCAGGGCACGCGTGAGGAAGGTGATCGCCTCCTTGTAGGCGCCGTTCTTGAGGGATTGTGCGCCGGCAACGGCGGCGTACTTGCCTTCCTTCGCTACATCGCCGGCCATGCGCCAGTGATAGGCGAGAACCGCGGCTTGGTCCGCCGAATCGGGGTGGACCGACTCAATGGCCGCGGCAATGCGCGCGTGAAGGACAGGCCGTTTGTCCGCCGCAACCTCATTCAAGAGCGCGTCGCGGATCTTGTCGTGGGCGAACCGCCATAAACCATCCTGGAGCTCCAACACGGCGGCGTTGGCGCACACGGTCAGCCATGTGTCGAGCCCAACGTCGGGGGCGATTGCCCGCAGGACCTCCAGGTCGAGCTGCCGCCCGACTGCCGCGGCGTAGTAAAGCAACGCGCGCGATTTGGCCGAGATCTTGCTCAAGCGGCTGGCAATGATCCGCTGCATCCCACCCGTGAACACCTGAAGAGGGAGATGCTTCTTCCCGACCATGCTCAACTGGCCGGCCTCCTGGGCGAGAGCCCGGATGACTTCGACCAGGAAGAATGGGTTGCCCTCGGTCTCTTTGCTCAGAAGGGCGATCACTTGAGGCTGGCGCCCCCCGGGTCCGAGCATGGCCTCACACAGTTCGGCGATTGAGGCGCTGGTCAGACGCCGGAGGTGGATCTCATGCATGCGCGGCAGCAGGCCGCTCACCTCAGGCCGTTCGTCGTCGCGGTAGCTGGCCAGGATCAGAACCGGGAGTTTCTCGATGACCCTGTTCAAGCGGCTGAGCAAAGTCAGGCTGTTGCTGCCCGCCCAATGGACATCCTCCAGTATGAGCACCGCCGGCTGTCTCATTCTCATGAAGATGTCCTGGACCACGGTCAGCAACCGGGCCAGAGCAGCCTCCGGTTCGAGTTGAGGCGCATCGTTCACCTCGCGCCCGAGCAGCCCGCCGATGTCGGGGATCAGGCCTTTCAGGACTTCACACTCGAAATCGTTCAGGTCCGAGATCAGGGCCACCCAGCGGACGGCATCCCGCCAGACCTGGAATGGGGTTCCCCCTTCACGGATGGCCTGTCCCCGTAAGACGAGCGCGCCTCGAACCAGTGCCTGGGCGCGCAGTTCGTCAAGCAGCCGCGACTTGCCGACACCGCTCTCTCCTCCGACCAGCCATGAACTGCCCCGCCCCTCGAGCATGCCGTCCAAGGCCGAAGCGAGCTGGGAGAGCTCCGGACCCCTGCCGACAAGCTTGGCCGCTTGAAGGTAACTCTCACGAATGAGGGGCGTCTCCTGTGGCTGTGGCTGACCCCAAGCGCGGCAGATGGCCTCCATGGCCAGTTCGGCGGTCGAATGGCGGGCCGCCGGCTTCTTGTCCAATAGTTGAGCCAGCACCGCCTCTTGTTCTGGGCTCAGGCCGAAACCCGAGAGATCCGGTTGGGTATTGAGGATCTCGGTGATGAGTTGGTGCACGTCCTTCGCCACATACGGCTTGTGGCCCGAGAGCAATTCGTAAGCGATGATCCCCACGGCGTACAGATCCGAGGCCTCGGTGGCACCTTCACCTCGGAGCACCTCGGGTGCCATGTAGGCCAGCGTTCCGGCGACCGTCTCCACCGGACGCTCACGGGTGATCGACACCCCGAAATCGACGACCTTGACCTGACCGCCCTTGACCAGGACGTTGCCCGGTTTCAGGTCGCGATGGATGATCCCGCGGCGATGGACGTATGCCAGGGCCTGGAGCATTTGGGCAAGGAGGTTGACCTGCACGGCCTGAGGCTGCCCCTTCCCCGCTTCGACGATGGTCTGGGCGTCCTCCTGCAGCTCCATCGTGAAGAAAGGTTGGCCGGATTCGTCGAACCAGAAGTCGAGGACGTTGATGACGTGAGGGTGATGAAGCGAGGCGAGTAAGCGGAATTCCTGCGCCAGGGCCAGCCGGGCCGAGTCGCCGTTCTGGCCGGAGGACACTCCGCCAGGATGCCCATCCGGAGTGGCCACGCGCTTGACAGCCAATGTTCGGCCGGTCAGCCGGTCGACGGCGCGGTAAAGCTTCCCCATCCCGCCCGCTCCCAGTTCATTGAGGAGCTGGTAGCGCCTCCCGACCAGGGCCATCCCCGGCGTCGCGTGCACGAGCCTGACTCCCTTGGCGATCCCTCAGCCGCAATTATAGCTTGAACGCACAAGCGGGTTGTATCGAAGGAGGCGGAGGTGGATGGTAGTCGATCGATACCTCGGAGAATCCCTGACCGGGGGATGCAATTGATCCTTACCCATCGTACGTCTCGAGCCGGATGGGCGTGCGCTACATCCCCGAGCCCTCAATCGCGCCGGGTGAGACGGGACAAAGATCGAAAAGTACTCGGACGCTCTCTCAAGGCACGCGCGACCGGTTGAATTGGGATCTCGTGAGTCTTCAGAAGAAGATCTGCTGCCGCGGGAGGAGGCAAGTCTTGATCCCGAGGTTGATCGCCACTATAATCGCCGGGTGTGTCAGCCGATGATCCGCGAGGGGAGTCTGCGGCTTAGAGCACGCTCTTGGATGCAGCCCGAACCTCGTGCCTGGTACACTTCCCGATCAGCGGGATTGGGCTTCGCTCGCGCCCCTTCCGCCTGGCGAGGTAGCTCAACGGTAGAGCAGGGGACTCATAAGCCCTTGGTTCGGAGTTCGAATCTCCGCCTCGCCACTCCCCCTTTTTCAGCCAAGGACGGAACGCAATCCGGGCCAGGCATTCGGGCCTGGCGGCGACCTTCCGCCCTGGGCACAGACGCTCACGGACCCGAGCGGCCCGTCCGGCGTGCCGGCTGGGAGACCGCGCTGCTGAGACCGGAATCCACAGGCGGGCTCCTCTCGGGAGACAGGTCACCGCTCCAAGTTAGCTCAGGTCAAGTCCGACTCGTTCGGCCTCGATGGACGCAGCTTAACCCCACAGCTTGATTTCCCCGGCACGATTCAGTACATTCTCGCTGGAGATAAGCCGATCAATTGGAGGGGAAAAGTCCATGATTGCTACTGCACTGATTACTTTCCGTGAGGGGCTTGAAGCGGCCTTGATTGTCGGAATTCTTGTTGGCTACATCCGGAAGACCGGGCGCAGCCGATATGAGCGCATCCTGTGGCTGGGGGTGACTGTGGCCGTCGCCGCCAGCGCCGTCCTGGCCGTGGCGCTCCGGGCTGTAGGGCTCGAACTCGAAGGCCGAGCCGAGGAAGTATTCGAAGGGCTGACCATGTTCGCCGCAACCGGGGTGCTCACCTGGATGATCTTCTGGATGCGCTATCACGCCCGCGAGGTGAAGGTGTCCTTGGAACGCGAGGTTGAGCGCGCGCTCAGTAGAGGTCAGAAGTGGGGGCTGGCATCGGTGGCATTTATCGCCGTCTTTCGCGAAGGAGTTGAGACGGCGCTGTTCGTCGCCGCAGCGGCCTTCGCCAGCCGGGGCGCACCCACGCTTGTCGGCGCTTTGCTCGGGCTGGTGGGATCGGCGCTCGCCGGCTACCTGGTCTACACCTCGACGGCCCGCCTCAACTTGCGGACGTTCTTCAACGTCACGAGCGCATTGCTGCTGCTCTTCGCCGCCGGGCTGCTGGCGCACGGCGTGCACGAGCTGCAGGAAGCCGCCTTGTTTCCGACGTTCATCGAGCATGTATGGGATACTACGGCTTTCCTGGATGAGACCTCCACCCTGGGGCAATTGATGAACGCACTCGTAGGATACAATGCCAATCCGTCGCTGCTCGAGGTGTTGACTTACTGGGCGTACTGGGGATTGGCAATCTTTGGTGTACGGCGATGGGTCGATCAGCGCGTCGCCGGCGCACGCAGCCAGTCGATGGCCTCCTAGCGAGAGTCAGCCGTCTTATCGGATTCCCTTGCCGGAGAGCGCCGAGATGG
>MFFQ01000109.1:0-9081 GCA_001780165.1 Candidatus Eisenbacteria bacterium RBG_16_71_46
GCTGGAGAGCGGCGTCGCGCTGGCCCCCGGGCTCTACGTGCTGCGGCTCGCGCAGGGCGGTCGCCTGCTGATCGCCCGCGGCGCGGTGATCAGGTAACGAGCGAGCGCGGCGCCCGGCACGCTGCCCTCGTGGCGGGCCGCGTCGTGAGCCCGCGCGAGGTGAGAGCGCTCGGCGCCGGGCGTCACGTGGTGCGGCTCGATGTGGAAGGCCGCATCGCCCCCGGGGCTCCACTGGCTGCGCCTCACCCAGGGCGCGCGCACGCTGCGCGCCCGCGCCGCCGTCGTGCGATGAGATTCCCGTCACGCCGGCCCTCCCCGGCCCGAGCGGCCCGGTCGGAGGCCCCGCACTTTCCCCCTGACACGTTCCCACGAGCCGGCCCAGAGTCCCGCTCGCCCGCCTCCACCGCCGCGCCGAAATCGCGCGTGATACTCTCGCGCCCCGTCCGTAGATGGGGGAGATGAGTGCCGAGAGCCTGGTCTTGAGCCGCTGGATTCCATGGGCGCCCGCCGCCGCCGAGGCGGACTGGGACGCCCTCTACACCGAGCAGCTGCCGCGGGTCTACAATTTCTTCCGCTACCGCGTGGGCGACGGTCCCGAGGCCGAGGACCTGACCTCGATCACCTTCGAGAAGGCGTGGCGCGCGCGCCACCGGTTCAGGCGCGACTTGGCCGCCTTCCCCACCTGGCTCTTCGCCATCGCGCGCAACGTCGCCATCGACCGCCACCGCTCGGCGCGGCCGATGGCGCCGCTCGAGGCGGCGGCGGGCGTTCCCGGCGGCCGCACCCCCGAGGAGCTGGCGGTCGCGCGCTCGGACCTCGAGCGCCTCGGGCGGCTGCTCGCGCGCCTCGCGCCGCGCGAGCGGGAGCTGATCGCGCTCAAGTACGGCGCGGAGATGACCAACCGCGCCATTGCCCGGCTCACCGGACTCCGCGAATCGAACGTCGGCACGATTCTCCATCGAACGATCCAGGTCCTGCGCGCCGCATGGCCCGAAGAAGGAGACCCACGATGACGGATGACAAGTTCCTCCACGACGCGCGACGCGCGCCGCGGCCGGAGTTCGCCCGCGACCTGCGCGCGCGGCTTCGCCGCCAGGAGACCGAGCGCCCGGCGGCGGGCCGGGCCTCGCGCCCGCCCCGCCTGGGACCGGCGATGGCGGCGGTGGCCGCGGTCGCCGCGGTGGTGGCGCTGTTCGCGTTCCCCTCGGTGCGGGCCTCGGCGCAGGCGTTCCTCGACCTGTTCCGGGTGCGCAACTTCGTCGCCGTTTCGGTGGACCCGGCGCGCATCGAGCGGCTGAAGAGCGGCACGGTGGACCTGGAGAGCCTGATCGGCGACCACGTCGAGACGCTCAAGGACCCGGGGCCGCCGCAGGTGTTCCCCGATCCGATCGCCGCCGGTCGGGCGGCTGGATTCATGGTGCGCACGCCGGCGCTGCTGCCGCGCGGGCTGCGGCAGGACACCGTCACGGTGCAGGGCGAGGCCGAAGCCCGGCTCACCATCGACACCGCCCGGCTGCGCGACCTCACCGAATCGCTCGACATCCGCGATCTGCAGGTGCCGCAGAGCCTCGACGGCCAGAAGGTCACGCTCCACATGCTGCCGGGCGTGTGCATCCAGTACCGCAACGATCGCTCGCGGGTGGCCCTGCTCCAGGCCCCGAGCCCGGAGATGTCGCTGCCGCAGGGCGTGGACCTTCCGCTGCTGGGCGAGATCGGTCTCAGGATCGCGGGCCTGGCACCCGCGGAGGCCCGCCGCCTGGCGCAGAGCATCGACTGGCACAGCACCATGCTGGTGCCGGTCCCGGCCAACGCGTCGTCCTTCGAAGAGGTCAACGTGCGCGGTCATCGCGGGCTGCTGATCACCACCACCGGCGATCCCGACCAGCCGAGCCGCCGCAGGCAGCCGAAATCGATTCTGATGTGGTCCGCGGACGACATGGTCTACGCTCTGGTCGGCAACCTCGACCGGCTGAACCTGGTGCAGATGGCCGAGTCCCTGCAGTAGCGGAGGGGAATGACCGACCTCGTCGTCCAAACCCACGGGCTACGCAAGCAGTTTCGCGACAAGGTCGCCGTCGCCGAACTCTCCCTCGCCGTGAGGCGCGGGGAGGTGTTCGGCTTTCTGGGGCCCAACGGCGCCGGCAAGACCACGTCGCTCAAGATGCTGCTGGGCCTGATCGAACCGACCGCGGGCAGCGGGACGCTGCTGGGCGCACCGCTCGGCGACCGCCCCACCCGTGCCAGGGTCGGGTTCCTGCCCGAGCATTTCCGCTTCCACGACTGGCTGCCGGGGCGCCAGCTGCTGCGCTACCACGGCCGGCTCCATGGCCTGGCCGGCCCCCGCCTCGAGGCCCGCATCGAGGCGCTGCTCGAGCGCGTCGACCTGCACGATGCCGCCGAGCGCCCGCTGCGCGAATACAGCAAGGGCATGCTGCAGCGCGTGGGGCTCGCCCAGGCGATGCTCAACGCGCCGGAGGTGGTGTTTCTCGACGAGCCCACCTCGGGGCTCGATCCGCTCGGCCGCCTGCTGGTGCGCGACGTGATCGCCGACCTGCGCCGCCAGGGCACCACGGTGTTCCTCAACTCCCATCTGCTGGGCGAGGTCGAGGTCACCTGCGACCGCGTGGCGTTCGTCAAGCAGGGCCGGGTCGTGCGCGAGATGTCGCTCGCCGAGCACACCGGCGGGCTCGAGGTCGAACTCGTGCTCGGGTCCGCGGGGCCCGAGGTCAGCGAAGGCCTGGCCCGCTTCGGCCACGGGCTCGCCGCGCGCGACGGCGCCGTGCGCCTGATGGTCGAGAGCGAAGAGACCCTGCCCGAGATGGCGCGCTGGCTGGTGGAGCGCGGCATCAAGATCTACCGCATCGGCGCGCGCCGCAAGTCGCTCGAGACGCTGTTCCTCGAGATCATGGGCGACGACCAGCGCCCGGGATGACCTCGATGCGCCGCGTCCTGACCATCGCCCACCTCACGCTCGACGAGGCGGCCCGCCGCAAGGTGCTGCTCGCCACGGTGGTCTGCGGGTTGGTGTTCATCGCCCTGTTCGGGATCGGCTTCTACTTCATCCACCGCGACCTCATGCGCGACGCGCTCCCGATGGCGCAGCGCCGGATGATGCTCACGTTCTTCACCATGGCCGGGCTCTACGCGGTCAACTTCCTGATGGTGATGACCGCGGTGCTGCTGCCCGTGGATACGCTCTCGGGCGAGATCGCCTCGGGGGTGATGCAGACCGTGGCCTCGAAGCCGATCCGCCGTGGCGAGATCGTGCTGGGCAAGTGGCTCGCTCACGGGCTGGTGCTCGCCGGCTACCTGCTGCTGATGGCGGGCGGCGTGCTGCTGGTGGCGCGCGCGATCAGCGGCGTGACGCCGCCGCACGTCGAGCGCGGCATGCCGCTCATGCTGCTCGAAGGGGTGGTGCTGATGACGCTGTCGGTCGCGGGCGGGGCGCGGCTCAGCACCATCACCAACGGCATCGCGGTCTTGGGGCTCTACGGTCTCGCGTTCGTCGGCAGCTGGACCGAGCAGATTGGCACTCTCGCCGGCAACGAGACCGCCCGCTACATCGGCACCACCGCGAGCCTGATCATGCCGAGCGAGGCGCTGTGGCAGCTCGCCGCCTGGCACATGCAGCCGCCGATCATGCGCGACCTGCACCTCACCCCGTTCTCCCCGGCCTCGGTGCCGAACGCCGCCATGGTGGCGTGGGCCGCGGGCTACGTGGTCGTCACGCTGCTGGTCGGCCTGCGCGCCTTTTCGCGACGGTCGTTGTAGGCTCCGTCTGAGGATGCCCGATGGCTGCGTTGCGCGGTCGGCTCCTCGCTCCAACGTGGCCGGGCACCACGCGCAGCGTGGTCGGCCACGATTCCGCTCGTCGCTCGACCGCGACGCCTTGCCCTCGGGCATCCTCAGACAGAGCTGAGGCGCGCGCGCCTTCCACCGGGCGCCGCCGCGGCCCCCCGCCGTAGCAGCTCCCCGCGCGGCTCGCCGGTAACGCGGCCGTCCTCGCACACCACCTGCCCGCGCAGCACGGTCATCCGCACCGCTCCGCGGAGCCGCCGGCCGGCGTAGGGCGTCAGCGGGTGGCGCTGGTGGAGCCGCCCCGGATCCACCGTCCACTCCGCGTCCGGGTCCCACGCCACGAAGTCGGCATCCCAGCCCTCGGCGATCCGGCCCTTGCGCGCCTCGAGCCCGGCGAGGCGCGCGGGGTGCGCGCACATCCAGCGCGCGAGGTCTTCCGCTCCCAGGCCGCGCGCGCGCGCCCCGGTCCAGGTCGCCGCGAGCGACAGCTCGAGCGAAGCGATCCCGCCCCAGGCGGCCAGGAAGTCGCCGTTCCCGGACGCCTTCATCGCCGGCGGGCAGGGGGAATGGTCGGACGCCACGAGATCGATGTCCCCCTCCGCCAGCGCCTCCCACAGCCGCTCGCGGTTCGCGGCCTCGCGGATCGGCGGAGCGCACTTGAACGCCGTGGCGCCGTCGGCGATCGCCTCGGCGTCGAACGACAGGTAGTGCGGGCAGGTCTCGACGGTGATGGGCAGGAACGCGTCGCGCGCGGCGCGCAGCTCGGGCAGGGCATCCGAGGAGGCGAGATGGACCACGTGCACCGCGCCGCGGAACTCGGCGCACAGGGCGATCAGCAGCCGGACCGCCTCGTTCTCGGCCGCGCGCGGTCGCGAGGCGAGCCAGGTGGCGTGGCGGCGCGGGTCGCCGGCGCGCGCGGACGCGGCCGCCGCCGCGATCGGTGCCGGCAGCTCGGCGTGGGCGAGCAGCGGCAGACCGAGGCGCGCCAGGATCGGCAGCGCCTGGTACAGGTCGGCCTCGCCCACCGCCGGGAACTCGTCCACGCCCGAGGGCACCAGGAAGCACTTGAAGCCGCACACACCCGCCGCCGCCAGGCCCTCGATCTCGCCGGCGTTGCCGGGGACGATGCCGCCCCAGAACCCGCAGTCCACGCGCAGCTTCCCCGCCGCGGCCTCCCGTTTGGCCCGCAGCGCCGCCACGGAGGTCGTCGCCGGGATGCTGTTGAGCGGCATGTCGACCAGGGTGGTGACGCCGCCGGCCGCGGCGGCGCGGGTCGCGGTGTCGAATCCCTCCCACTCGGCGCGGCCCGGCTCGTCGACGTGGACGTGGGTGTCCACCAGGCCCGGCATCAGGACCAGATCGCCCAGATCCAGGGCGCCCCGCGCCGCCGCATCACCCGGCTCGACCACCGCGGCGATGCGGCCCTCGCGGAGGACGACCGCGGCATCGAGCATCCCCTGCGGTGTGACGACGCGGCGGGAACGGATGGCGCGGAGAGCGGTCTTCAGAGGGGCTCCTTTCCGGTCCGGCGCTCGCGGTGGCCGGCGGCCGGGTGCACGCACCAGCTTCAGGCCGCGCGCGCGCCGCGCGCAAGCAGGGCTTCGTGCCCCGGTCACGCGACCTCCCGCCCGCACCGCTGCTATACTGCCGCGCCATGACGCGTCACCTGTTTCGAGCCCTGCTGCCGCTGGCGTTCCTCGCGGGTGCCTGCGCCCCGGCTCCGCCCGGCGGCGCCCGGCTCGCCGCGACGTCCGAGCAGTACTTCGGCGACGTCACGCCTCCGCACGACGACACCTTCACTTACAACAACGGCACCGAGCCGGAGACCTTCGACCCGGGGCTCGCGGTGGGCCAGCCCGATGGCCGCGTGGCGCGCACGATCTTCGAAGGGCTCACCGTGCCCGACCCGCAGACGCTGGAGCCGCGGCCCGGCCAGGCCTACCGCTGGGAGATGAGCGCCGACGGCCTCAGCTACGTCTTCCACCTCCGCCCGGGCCTGGTGTGGAGCAACGGCAGCCCGCTCTCCGCCCGCGATTTCCAGTGGTCGTGGCTGCGGGTGCTGCGGCCGGCCACCGCGGCCCGCTACGCCGGCCTGCTCTACGCGATCGAGAACGCCGAGGCGTACAACAAGGGTACCCTGGCCGATTCGAATCGGGTCGGCGTGCACGCCGTGGACGACAGCACGCTGGTGGTGCGGCTGCACGCGCCCACCGCGTACTTCCTGTTCCTGACCCAGTTCTACACCTACCTGCCGGTGCCGCGGTGGGTGGTCGAGCGCTACGGCGACCGCTGGACGCGGCCCGAGCACATCGTCAGCAACGGCCCGTTCCTGCTCGACTTCTGGCGCCAGCAGAACCGCTTCGAGTTCGTGAAGAACCCGCGCTATTGGAATGCCGGCGCGGTGCGGCTCGACCGCATCGTCGCCTATTCGGTCGAGGAGCTGAACACCTCCACCAACCTCTACAAGGCGGGGGTGTTCGACTGGAATCCGAGCGGCTACATTCCGTCGCAGTTCATCCCCTACCTGCGCCATTACAAGGACTACCGGCACGGCGACTATCAGGGCGTCTACTTCTACTCGATCAACGTCACCCGTAAGCCGTTCGACAACGTCTGGGTGCGCCGGGCGCTCACCTACGCGGTGGACCGAGAGGCCATCGCCAACGATCTGCTCAAGGGCAGCCGCGAGCCGTGGGGCAACTTCACGCCCACCGGTTATCCGGGTTACGACCATCCCCCGGGGATCACCTACGACCCGGAGAAGGCTCGCGAATGCCTGCGCCGCGCCGGCTACCCGGACGGCAGCGGCTTCCCCAGGATCTCGATCCTGTTCAACACCAGCGAGGACCACCGCCGCATCGCCGAGGCGATCCAGGCGATGTGGCGCGACGTGCTTCACATCGAGGTCGAGCTGTCGAACCAGGAATGGGGCTCCTACCTCCAGGCCACGACCGCCCTGCAGTACGATGTCGCGCGCAGGTCGTGGATCGGCGACTACCTCGATCCCAACACCTTCCTCGGCTGCTTGATTTCGGGCGACGGCAACAACCGCACCGGCTGGAGCAACCCGCGCTACGACGCGCTGCTGCGGCAGGCCTCGGTCGAGGTGCGCCCGGAGAAGCGCATGGCGCTCCTGCGCGAGGCCGAAGCGCTGCTGCTCGACGAGTCCCCGATCATCCCGATCTACCACTACTCCACCAACGAGCTGGTGAAGCCCTACGTGCGCGGGCTCTACCGGACCGCTCTCGACACCCATCCGCTCACCGGAGTGTGGATCGATCGCGACTGGCGTCGCCACGAGGCGCCGCTCGCCGGGACGGCGACGGAACGCCCCTAAGGCCGAGCGTGGACACCGTCAACTTCGTCACCCGGCGACTGCTGATGATGATCCCCACGCTGTGGGTGATCGCCACGCTGACGTTCTTCATGATGCGCCTCGCTCCCGGCGGCCCGTTCCTCGCCGAGCGGGACATTCCGGTGGCGGCGAAGGAACAGCTCATGCGCAAGTACGGGCTCGACCTGCCGCTCGGGCGGCAGTACCTGCGCTTCCTCGGCAACACGGTCCGCTTCGACTTCGGACCCTCCTACAAGTTCCCCCAGCGCCAGGTGAGCGAGATCATTCGCGAGGCGTTCCCGGTCTCGGCCGAGCTCGGCGCATGGGCGCTGCTGCTCGCGATCCTGCTGGGCGTGCCGATCGGCGTGATCGCGGCCCTGCGCCAGAACACGCCGGTGGATTACGCGTCGATGGCCGCGGCGCTGATCGGCGTGTCGGTGCCGAACTTCGTCCTCGGCCCGGTGCTGGTGCTGGGATTCTCGCTCACCGTCTTCCTGTTCCCGCCCGCGCTGTGGCAGGGATGGCAGAGCCGCGTGCTGCCGGTGCTCACCCTCTCCGCGGCCTACATCGCCTACATCGCCCGCCTCACCCGCGCGGGCATGCTCGAGGTGCTGCGGCAGGACTTCATCCGCACGGCGATGGCCAAGGGACTTCCCGACCGCATGGTGGTGTTCAAGCACGCGCTGAAGCTCGGCATCCTGCCGGTGGTGTCGTTCCTCGGTCCGGCCGCGGCACGCATCGTCACCGGCTCGATCGTGATCGAGACCATCTTCGCCATCCCCGGCCTCGGCCGCCACCTGGTGAACGGGGCGTTCAACCGCGACTACACGCTGGTGCTCGGGGTGGTGCTGTTCTACGCCGTGTTCCTCATGGTGCTGAACCTGGTGGTGGACGTGGCCTACACCCGGCTCGACCCGCGGGTGGAGCTCAAGTGAGCGCCGGCGCGATGGACCTGAGCCCGCGCCCGGCCGATCCCGCCCCCGCGCTCGGCGGCGGGCGTCCGCAGAGCCTGTGGAGCGATGCCTGGCGCCGGCTGCGCCGCAACCGCGCCGCGGCGGCGGCGGCGATGATCCTCATCACGATCTCGCTGGTGTCGATCGCGGCACCCTGGCTGCCCCGCCTCGCCGATCCGACGACGCAGAACCTCGCGCTCGGCGCCACCCCGCCGACGGCGGCGCACTGGTTCGGCACCGACGAGCTGGGACGCGACACCCTGGCGCGCGTGATCCACGGCGGCCGCATCTCGCTGCTGGTCGGGCTCATCGCCACCATCGTGAGCCTCATCATCGGCGTCTCGTACGGGGCGATCTCGGGATACGCCGGCGGCAAGCTCGACGAGTTCCTGATGCGCGTCGTGGACATCCTCTACTCGCTCCCCTACATCTTCCTCGTCATCCTGTTGCTGGTGTTCTTCAGCCGCAGCCTGATCATGCTGTTCGTGGCGCTGGGCCTGGTGCAGTGGCTCACCATGGCGCGCATCGTGCGCGGGCAGGTGCTCTCGATCAAGCACCAGAACTTCGTCGAGGCCGCGCGCGCGCTCGGCGCCGGCGACCGCGCCATCATCTTCCGCCACATCGTGCCCAACACCCTCGGCCCGGTGATCGTGTACACCACGCTCACCGTGCCGGCCGTCATCCTGCAGGAGGCGTTTCTTTCCTTCCTTGGTCTCGGCGTCCAGCCGCCGAACGCCTCGTGGGGCACGCTGGTCTCGGACGGGGCGCGCGTGCTCGCGCTCTTTCCCTGGCTGGTGATCTTCCCCGGCATCGCGCTCTCGCTCACCCTGCTGTGCTTCAACTTCCTCGGTGACGGCCTGCGCGATGCGCTCGACCCGCAGGATCGGAGCGACGTGGCGTAGGTTCTGTCTGAGAATGCCCGATGGTCGCGTTGCGCGGGCGGCTCCTCGCTCCAACGTGGCCGGGCACCACGCGCAGCGTGGTCGGCCACGATTC
>MFFQ01000109.1:9091-34197 GCA_001780165.1 Candidatus Eisenbacteria bacterium RBG_16_71_46
CACGATTCCGCTCGTCGCGCGACCGCGACGCCTTGCCCTCGGGCACTCTCAGACAGAACACAGCCGGAGAGCGTCGCGATCGCCGCCGTTGGAACCTGCTCCACCTCATGGGCGAAGCGCCGTGCCTGAATGTTCTCTTGACATCACCCGCGGGTTGCCGGAATCTATTTGCTCGGCGGAGGCAGACGACCTTGGTCGGGCGCTGGGCATTCGCATCCGGCCGATCGAGCGCCGCCCACCGGCACCACACGCCTCGCCCTCGCTCGAGGCAGTACGCAACAGAGTCTCGGGTCGCGCTTCCAGCGCCCGATCAGGCCGCCTGCGCTGAGTGGGTTTGTTGGCCCATGGCCGCAGCCCGGTCGCCCGAGGTCGCATGACGATTGCCCCATTCGCCCCCAGCGAAGTCGGTGGGTCGTCCGCCGGGTGGTCTTCCCGCCCGGTGAGCGAGGCCGCGCCCGCCCTCACGCTGGGCCTGAGACTCCTGGCCCTCGCCGTGGTCGCCGGGTCGGGTGCGCTGCTGCCGGACACGGCGGGGTCCCGATCCGCGCTGGCCGCCGGCGTCATCCTGGGCGCCGGGATCGGACTCCTGCAATACCTCGCGGTCCGGCGGCGATGGGATTCGGCCGGCCTGCTGCTGGTGATGGCGCAGATCGGGGTGTGGACCTTCCTCGTCCATCGCTCCGGGGGGAACGCCTCCCCGCTTTTCGTCGGCTACCTGCTCGAGCTGCCGCTGAGCGGCCTCATGTTCGGCAAGCGCGGCGGCGTGCTGGCCGCGGTCGCGAGCATCGTCGCCTATGTCGGGCGCGGCGTGTTGTTCAGGGACCCGCTCGATCCGGTCGTCGTGGCGACGGTCTCGGGTTTCATCGCCGTCGGGGCGGTGCTCACCTGGTTCCTGATCGAGGCGCTGGCGCGGCTCTGGGGGCGGGTCGAAGCCTCGAGAGCGGCGCTCGCGGCGCGCGCCGAAAACCTCTCCGAGGAGCTGCGCATGCTCGGGGACTACCTCAGCGGGGCCCTGGTCGGGATCGACGCCTCGGGCCGGGTGGCGAGCCTCAATCCGGCGGGCGCCACACTGCTCGGCCTGCCGCCGGGGCAGGGCGTCGGGCTCCCATGGCAGGAGGTGCTGCGGCCGAGCAGCGAGAGCGCGGATCGCATCGCGACGACGCTGGCGGAAGGGACCGCCCAGCGCGGGGTGGATCTGGTGTTCGAGCGGGCCGGAGCGCCTGCCGTCGCCGCCCGGGGCGAGCTGTGGATGAGCCCCAGCTCCGCGGGACGCATGACCTTCCTATTGCTGTCGCCGGCCGCCGTCGAGCACGCGACCTCCGACCCGCTGCGCCGTCTCGGTGAGGCCGCGGGCTGCGTGGCCCACCAGATCAAGAACTCGTTGCACGCGCTCCAGTGTCTGGCGCTCGGCGTCGGCGACCGGGCCCGCGAGAGCGCGGGCCCGGACGCACAGCCCTCGCACTTCGCGCTTGCGGTGCGCAGCCTGAGCGATCTGGCCGAGGACGTGCTGTCCATGGCCGGCGCCTCCCGCCAGAGTGTCGAGCCGGTCCCCCTGGACGCGGTGATCGCGTCCGCGGCGCTGCTGACCGGAGCGTCCAGGTCGCGCATCGACATCGATCTCCCGGCGAGGTCCCTCGAGGCGACCGCCAACCGCGGGCAGCTGGTCCACGCGCTGTTCAATCTGCTCGACAACGCCTGCCGCGCCACGCCCACCGACGAGCGGATACGGATCGAGGCGCGCCCCGAGAACGGATGCGTGCGGATCGACATCCTGGACTCGGGACCGGGGATCCCGAGCGAGGTCGCCGCCGCGCGCGACCCGGTCGCGTCGGCGAACGGCTCGGGGCTGGGGCTGCTCGCCGCCCGCCGCTTCATCGAGGCCTGCGCCGGCACGCTCTCGTTTCATTCCCGCCCCGGAGGCGGCACCTGCTCGCGAGTCATTCTCCCCGCCGCCGGAGCGATCCTCGCGGTTCCGCGTGAGTGCGACGCCCGGCGCACGGAAGCGCCCGGCTACCCACCGCCCCGGAGGACGTGAACCGTGCGCATCCTGGCGGCCGATGACGACGCCCTCGCGTTGCAGGCGCTCACCGAAGTCCTGCGGCCCGATCACGAGGTGGTGGGCTGCCCGGGCGGGGCCGAGGCGCTGCGGGAGTTGGAACGGGAGGCATTCGACCTGGTCCTCACCGACCTGCGCATGCCGCCGCCCGACGGCCTGGAAGTGGTGCGGGCCGCCCGGGCGCTCGAGCCGGCGCCACCGGTGATCGTGATCACCGCGCTGGATTCGGCGCGCGCGGCGATCGAAGCGCTCCACCTGGGAGCGAGTGACTATCTGGTGAAGCCCTGCGCTCCCGAGGTGATTCGCGAGACCATCGCCCGCGTCCTCCCCGATGCGGCGCCGGCCGACGCCGGCGAGCCGCTCTACGGGCTGGCCGGTCGTTCCCGGGAAATCCGGCGGCTGCGGCGCCTGATCCCCCTGCTCGCGCACACCCGCGAGACGGTTTTGATCGTCGGGGAGACCGGCACCGGCAAGGAGCTGCTCGCGCGGGCCCTCCACGAACACGGACCGCTGCGGGAGGCGCCCTTCGTCGCGCACAACATGGCGGCCACCCCTTCCGAGCTGGCGGAGAGCCTGTTCTTCGGCCACGCGCGCGGGGCGTTCAGCGGAGCGACACAGGGGCACGCGGGCCTCCTCGAGCAGGCCGAGGGCGGCACGCTGTTCCTCGACGAGGTGGACAGCTTCCCGACCGTGTTGCAGCCCAAGCTCCTCAGGGCCCTGGAGAGCGGGCAGGTGAAACCCGTGGGCTCGACGACCGCGCGCCCGGTGCGGGTTCGCGTGCTCGCGGCCAGCTCCTGCGACCTCGCCGACTTCGTCGCCGCCGGCGGCTTCCGCGCCGACCTCTACTACCGGCTGAAGCAGATCGAGGTGCGGATCCCCCCGCTGCGGGATCGCCGCGAGGACATCCCGGTGCTGGTCGAGCACTTCCTGGCCGAATACGCGCGCGAGACGGGTTCCCGGGTCAGGATGTCGCCCCCGGCCTTGGCAAAGATGCTCGACGACGCGTGGCCGGGCAATTGCCGCGAGCTGCGCAGCGCCGTCCGCAGCGCGGCGGTGCTCGCGAAGGGCGGGGTCATCCGTTCGGTCTTCCCGACGCCCGCGACGGGGGGCGGGGCGCGCCGGGCGCCGGCATCCGTGGAAGGCCTTTCGCTCGAAGCCGTCGAGCGCGAGCACATCCACAAGGTGCTGCAAAGCAGCGGAGGCAACCGCAGCCGCGCGGCTCGCGCCCTCGGCATCGATCGCGGAACGCTGGCTCGCAAGATCCGCTCTCTGGACCTCGATCGAGAGCTGTGACGCGCCGGCACGACGGCTGCGAGGGCCGGTGACCGGCTCCCCACGCGGTGGTCACCGCGGAGCCATGCCCGGCCCCGTCTCGCCGTTGGCCCCTCCCCCTCGACGGTCCGGAGCGGGGCGTGAGACCCACCCTCGCCGCGAACCGGATGCGAAAAGGCCCCGGGAACATCCGGGGCCCTTCGTGACCACTTGGACCGATGCCTGCGCGCGATGGCCCGCGGGGGGCCATCGTGTCGCGTCGCTCACGCGATCGAGCGCCGCCTCCGCAGGACCACGAACCCGCCCGTCGCCAGCATGGCGGCCGCCAGAGCCATCAGGCCCCAGCTCGACGCGCCCGGCACCAGGGGCGCGATCTGGCCGCGAATCTCCCCGCCGGGGTTGGTGGAGGTGTGGATGTTGACGTACATCCGTCCGGAGAGGATGTCGGCCTCGTCCGGCTCGGGGTAATTCCACACGCCGTTCTTCGGGCTCCCCGCGGGCAGCGCGTGCTTGACGCCGGCGTTGGTGCCCGGCGCGGCGGGGCCGTGGATGTGGGCCGCGGTTTCCGCGCTGCTCAGGCCGCCATACGTGATCTGATACGTGAGCGTATTGGCGTTGGTGTCTACCGTGATGTTCATGGTGCCGGTCGCGGTCGAGCCGTTCGTCGGCACCTGCTGCGCGGCGTTCAACGGGAGATTGGTCGCCGTGAGCGAGGCGTTCACCGGACTGGCGCCGATGGCAGCGATCGCGAGTGCGGCGGCCGGACCAACGAGTTTTCCGAGCAGCTCTCTCACACGTCCTCCCACGGATCCCTCTGGGATCGGGATTGGAGTTGACGCCGGGTCGTGACGCCTCCCCCGCCGGGCGCGGGCCGAACCCGGGAGAAGCGTCCCACGGCGGGATGGATGATATCGTGGCTGCCGCGTCCCGTCCACGGGTTTCCTGGGGGCGCGCCGGCTCGCGTGGCGCCGGTGGGCGGGTCCGCGTCGCCCGCCCCGCGGCCGGCGCCGCTTCACGCCTGCGCGGCGGCCCGTCTCCCTCAGGCGTCGGGCGGGATGGCCGCCTCGCGCCCGCCGGCGGACATGGTGCGGGCCTGCCGGATCAGGCCGCGCGCCCACTCCACCTTGCCCCACGAGTTCCACAGCAGCACGCCGCGCACCACGTCGTCACGCAGGTAGAAGAGCACGCCCTCGCGGTTCGGCTGCTTCCACACCGCGTGCACCGCGAGCCCGGCGTCGAGGTCGCCTACCGCCTCCCAGCCGATGTCGAAGAAGTCCGAGTAGAACATCGGGACGTGGTCGTAGATCTTGGCCGCGCCCGCCATGTTGGCGCCCGCGGTGTAACCGTGGTGCTTGGCATGGTCCCAGTGCTCGATCCGGACGCGACGTTCGAGCGCGAGGTCGGGATACGTGGCGACGTCCCCGGCGGCGTAGATGAAGGGGTCGCTGGTGCGGGCGTGCTCGTCCACCTCGATGCCGTCGCCCACTTCCAGCCCCGCCGCCTCGGCGAGATCCGTCTGGGGCTGGATGCCGACGCCCACGACCGCGAGCTGGGTGGTGATGATGTTGCCGAGCTGCGTGCGCGCGTGCGTGAGCCCCTGCGCCTCGGAGAACTCGACGATGCTGTCGCCCGAGACGGTCTCGATGCCCTGCTCGCGGTAGTACTCGGCGATGAACAGCCCGAGGTCGCGCGGCAGCACGCGGCGCAGAGGGTATTCCTCCCGGTAGAAGTAGGTCACCTCCTTGCCGACGTGACGGATCGCCGCCGCCAGTTCGAGCCCGATGAACCCGCCACCCACCACCAGCACGTGCTGCAAGCGCTCGAGGTCGTCTTCGAGCAGGAGGTAGTCCTCGAGGTTGCGGAAATAGTGGACGTCACCCTCCTCGTCGACCTTGGCGTCGATCAGCCGCGGCTTGCCGCCGGTCGCGAGCAGGAGCTTCTCGTACTCGTAGGAGATGTCGCGGTCGTCCCACACCGTGCGCGCGTCCGGGTCCAGCTCGACGACGTCGCGCCGCAGCGACACCTCGACGCCCTTCTCACGATAGAACTCGTCGGCATGGACCGAGATCTGATCCTTGGTGGTCTTGCCGAACCACAGGTCCTTGGACAGCGGCGGGCGGTTGTACGGGAGGTGATTCTCGCGCGAAAGGAGCAGGATGCTGCCCTCGGGATCGTGGTCCCGGATCCCCTCGATCGCGGAGGCTCCCGCGAGTCCTCCACCGACGATGACGTACTTGCGGCGCACGGTTCCGCTCTCCTCTCCCGGCCGCAGGCGATCGCGGCCGGCCAAAGATCCACTCTATCACGCGACCTCGGACGGATCGTGCGGCGGCGGACCCCGCCCGTGCAGCTGCGTCCCGAGCCCGCCCTTCCACGTCCCGCGCCGGGCCCAGCCCAGGATGAGCAGGCTGCGGGCAATGCAGGTGAGCGTGATCACCCACGCGATGCCGAGCACGCCGCTGCCGGTCCAGCGCGGCACCAGGAACGCCAACGGAATGCGCAGCACGGAAAACGTGCCGAATATCCACGAGATGGCCGCGGTGTGCCCCGACCCCATGATCGACTCCGCGGTCACGATCTCAACGCCGCTGAACAGCAGGCAGGCGGTGACCACCCGCAGGTAGGGCACGCCCAGGCGATGCGCGTCGGGATCGTGGGTGAAGAGCCCGATGAAGACGTCGGGAAACGTCATGAGCAGCGCGCTGAGCGGGACGGCGATCCAGAAGTTCCAGCGCACGCCGGTGCGGATGACTTCGACCGCCCGCTCGGGCCGACCCGCGCCGAGGTTCTGGCCCACCAGCGCCGCGCCGGCGACTCCGATCGCGGCCGAGTTCACGAACTGGATCGCCTCGATGCGGTTGGCGATACCGACGATCGCCATCGCCGCCGCGCCGAACTGCGCGGCCGAGCGCGTGAAGGCGACGTAGACCACCGAGAACAGCATGCCGATGAGCGCGGCCGGAATCCCGACCCGGGCCATGCCGGCGATGCGCACCGGCGGAGGCCCACCCCCCGCCGCCGGCTCCTCGCGGCGCGCGAGCGGCAGCGCGGGGTGGCCGCGCGCCGCCAGGAGCAGGTAACAGCCGACGTAGACCGCCTGCGCGATGACGGTGGCCCACGCGGCACCCGCCACGCCCAGCCGGGGAAACGGTCCCCAGCCGTAGATGAGGAAGGGATCGAGCACGGCGTTGAGGCCCACCGCGCAGAGGTCGATCAGCAGCGGCGTGCGCGTGTTCCCCGCCGCCCGCATGATGCTCTCGCCGGTGAGCGCCATCATCGGCAGCGGCGCCGCGGCGAGCACCACCGCGAGGTAGCTTGCCCCCGTCGCCGCCATCGCCGGATCGGGCGTCATCAGCCCGAAGACCCACGGTGCGGCGAACAGGCCGGCCGCGGTCCCCAGCAGCCCGAGCAGCCCCGACGCCCGCAGCCCCTTGTACGCCGCCACGCCCGCGCGCCGGCGCTGCCCCGCGCCGAGCAGTTGACTGACGTAGGCCGTCGCCCCGATCGCGACCACGTCGTTGAGCGCGTACACGAACCACATGACGAAGATCGAGGTCGTGACGGCGGCGGTGGCTTCGACCCCCAGCGGGCGCACCCACAGCGCGTCCACCCACTGGTAGGCGACGCGCAGGATGTTGGACCCCAGCACTGGGAGCGCGAGCCGCAGCAGCGCGCGGGGGATGGCGTCGGTCACCCCCGGCTCGAGGGGAGCGGACGGCGGCGTCACCCGCGCCCCGGTGCCCGCGTGGCGCCTGTGCCGGGTGCGGGCGGCCGCAACAGGCGTCCGAGCCGGAACGGCTCGAGGTCGAACCGGCCTTGCTTCTCGAGCAGCAGGTCGGCGAGCACCTCGCCCATCGCGCTCGCGAACTTGAACCCGTGTCCGGAACAGACGCTCGCGATCACCACCTGCGGGTGATGTGGATGCACATCCACCAGGAAGTGCCCGTCCGGAGTGTTCGTGTACAGGCAGGTGGCGCTCGAGCGCAGCGGGCCGTCGGCGCGCGGCAGGTAGCGGCGCAGCAGAACGCGCATCGCCTCGATCTCGCCGGCCTCCACCTCGCGCCGTGGCGCGTCGGGCGAGGCGGGCGTGCCGCCGCCGTGCGGGGCCACCTTCACCGCGCCGCCGAGTGCCGGGAACCCGTAGAAGTAGTGTCCGGCCTCGGGCTCCCAGATGTGCACCGGGCAGCGCGCCGGATCGAACATCTCGGCGGCTGCCGGCTCGAACCAGAAGAGGGTCTGGCGCGTGACCGCGAGCGGCAGCGCCAGATCCGTCAGCAGCGTGCCGGTCCACGCCCCAGCCGCGATCAGCAGGCGTCCCGCGCGATGCCGGTCCCGGGACGTCGTCACCTCGACCCCGGCGCCCTCGGCACGCCACGCGTGCACCGGCTCGTCGGGCACCAGGACCGCCCCGTGCGCCCGCGCGCGTGCGTGCATCGCCTCGATGCACGCCTCGGGAAGGAGCACGCCGGCGCGCGGCTCGAGGATACCGACCATCGCGTCGTCCGGGGCGAAGCACGGGAAGCGGCGCCGGATCGCCGCGGCGTCGAGCCGCTCGCACGCGAGTCCATGAGCACGGGCACTGCGCAGCGCGCCGGTGACGAGCGTGCCGTCCGGAGGACCGACCAGGAGCCCGCCGGTCGGGCGCAGCAGCTCGCGCCCCGCCCAGCGCGCGAGGTCCTCCCAGCGCTCCCACGCGCGCTGCACCAGCGGCACGTAGAGCGGGTCCTCGAAGTAGGCCTCGCGGATGATGCGGCTCTCGCCGTGCGAGGAGCCGCGCGCGTGCGGCGGGGCGAAGCGGTCGAGGGCGAGCACGCGCCGGCCGCGGCGCGCCAGCTCGTCGGCCGTGGCACCGCCCATCGCGCCGAGCCCGACGACGATGACGTCGTACCCGGCGCTCATGAAGGCTGATCGGGCGAGATCACGGCCGGCCCGCGCCCGGGTCGGACGTCGCGCCGGCGGCGGGCGCCCCGGCGTCCATGCTCTCATCGGCTTCGGTCGCCGCCGGCGGCTCGGGCGAGCGGGTGAACGCGAGGTAGCCGAGGCTCCCGGCGTAGAGATCCATGAAAGCGTGAATCGCCATCGAGGCGAACAGCGAGCCGGTGAGGAGGTAGATCGCGGCGAGGAAAGCGCCCACCAGGGCCGTGCTCAGGACGCCGCGCAGGCCCTGGTAGGAATGCCCGAGGCCGAACAACACGCTCGCCAGCGCGGCGGCGGGAATCACGCCCGTCCAGTGGGCGAAATACCAGATCAGGTACCCGCGGTAGAGCAGCTCCTCGCACACGCCGGCGGTGACCGCCAGGCGGTAGAAGAGGCCCAGCTCCGCGCGGGTGTGCGGCATCATGACCTCGACGTTCCGCAGCCGGTTCCGGACCGTCGCCAGCGCCTCGTCGTCGTGTTCGGCCTTCCGCCGTTGAACCAGGATCACCGTCGCCACCACGGCGAACCCCGCCGCGACGCCGGCCAGGGCCCAGGTCGGGTGCGGCACCAGGCCCAGGTGGGTCCAGGCGCGGCCGCGCCCCAGCCACAGCAGCGCCACGGCCCCCGACAGGATCCACTGCAGCGCGATGGCCTGCACGTAGAGGAAGCGCCGCACCTGCGGGCGCTCGGCCGAGCTGGCGCGCAGCAGGCGGCGAAAGCCGAAGGTGGCGGCCCGCAGCGGGAAGATCACCGCGAGCGTCACGAAGAGAAGGTGGTCGATCCAGTCGGGCATGGGAGCGAGGGAGGCAGGCCCGGCGCGCGGCGCGGGCCCCTCAGGAACCTCCCCCACCCGCGAGCCGCCGCACCTCGCGGTGGCGGAAGCAGTCCACCAGGTGGTCATTGACCAGCCCGCACGCCTGCATGAAGGCGTAGCAGATGGTCGAGCCCACGAAACGGAATCCGCGCCGGCGCAGATCCCCGCTCAGAGCGTCGGATTCGTCGGTGCGCGGCGGAATCTCGCGCAGCTCCGTCCAGCGGTTGTGGCGCGGCTTCCCGCCGACGAAGCCCCAGACGTAGGCGTCGAAGCTGCCGAACTCGCGCTGCACCTCGAGGAACGCGCCCGCGTTGGCGATCGCGGATTCGATCTTCAGCCGGTTGCGCACGATCCCCGCGTCGGCGAGCAGTACCCGCACCTTGCGTCCGTCGTAGCGGGCCACCTTGCGCGGGTCGAAGCGGTCGAACGCGCGCCGGTAGGCGGCGCGCTTGTGGAGGATGGTGGACCAGCTGAGCCCCGCCTGGGCGCCCTCGAGGATCAGGAACTCGAAGAGCCGGCGGTCGTCGTGGACCGGCACGCCCCATTCCTCGTCGTGATAGCGGAGGTACTCGCGCGTGGTAAGACCCCAGCCGCAGCGCGGGCGGGCGGTGGAAGCGGATCGAGGCGCCGCGCTCGGGTCGGATCGGGATCGTCGGGCGGAGCCGCGGGTCGAAGCGCTCATGCGTGCTCGCAAGACTAGTGCTCCGCGGCCCGCACCCGCAACCGGGCTCGGCCCCCGCTCGGGTCCCGGACCGCGCGCCGCCGGCGGGACCTCCAACCCGCTCGCGGCGATGCGTTTGCCACGTCCCCCGGGCGCCGCCGGGGCCGATGGCAGCCGGATTCCCCTGGCCGCTGGACTTTCTTCGGCGCATTGGCCAATACTGCGCCCGTCTTGAATGGGCTGTGGAGGTGCGGCCGACGATCGGATCCGCCAGAGACCTCTCTGACGGCTTTTTGTTGGCCAGCCGCCCGCAATCGATCGAGACATCGGTCATGGGGACCGGACGCGGCCGCGGCGCGACCACGCGGCAAGTGCGGGTCATAAGGACCCGGAGACAACAGGAGATTCAAGTGGCTCGTGGCACGGTGAAGTGGTTCAACGAGGCGAAGGGCTTTGGCTTCATTTCCCAGGCGGACGGCGAGGACGTGTTCGTCCACTTCTCGGCGATTCAGGGCGACGGCTTCAAGACGCTCGCCGAGGGTGAGACGCTCGAGTTCGACGTGACGCGCGGTCCGAAGGGGCTGCAGGCGGCGAACGTTCGCAAGGCCTAGCAGGCTCGGGGTACCACCTCGCGCCCTCGGGGCGGCGTCCGCAAGGACGCCGCCCCTGGCGTTTTCCCCCGTGGCGCCGCCCCGCCGGCGTCGCGCCCTCAGCCGCGGCGGCCGCCGGGCGCCGACAGCCGGTCCATCATGTGCCGGGCCTGTGCGCCCACCGGATCCCCGGCGCCGACCCGGGCCACCAGCCGCTCCAGCTCGCGCATCGCGCCCGCGGCATCCCCGGTGCGCTCGAGCGCGCGCGCGTGGAGCAGGATGAGCGCGGGCTCCGCCTCGCGATCGCCGCCGGCGGCCAGCAGGCGCGCGGTGACCTCGCGCGCCTCGCCCCAACGCCCGAGCCTTCCCGAACAGACGCTGTAGACCACGCCGGCGTCGAGATCGTCCGGGCGCAGCGCCAGCGTGGCGCGGGCGAACGCCCGGGCGGGCTCGTTCCGGCCGAGTGCCGCCAACTCGTTGGCCATGTCCGAGACGAACGGCTGAATCCGCATGGCATAGAGACCGGCCAGGCTCCGCACCCACGCCGGGGGCGAGGCCGCCGCCGGGTCCGTGGCGCTCCACGTCGCGCTCTCGCGGGGAGCCAGCAGCTCCTGGGCACGGCGTCTGTAGCCAGGGGGAATGGCTTCGGTCCACCAGCGTGGGTCGAGCTCCGAGCCCCGAGCCAGCGCATCCCGGTACCGCGGCCCGATGCGGTAGACCACGATCTCGGGTCCGATCACGGCACCCCGTGCGGCGAATCGCGCGATCACCTGCGCCTTCGCGTCGAGGAGCCGGTAGAGCTCGCACTCGACCGGATAGCGCGACGGATCGGCCTCGAACCGGCCGCGGACGGCGCCGCTGGTCATGACGTAGTCGGCATCGGCGAGGAGCGCCGGCGAGTAGAACACCCGATTCAGCTCGCCCGCGTGCGCGAAGACCTCCCACACGACCGGCGGCAGCCCGGGAGGCTCGACCCGGCTCGTGATCCGCCCCGAGACGGCGAGCGGCAGGGCCACGACGTGGAAGCACCGCACGGAGTCCAGGCGCGCGCGGAGGCGCGGGCTCGCGAACCGGTAGAGCGCCTCGCTCCTCACCTGCTGCACCTGGAGCGAGCTGGGGAGGCGTGCGGCGTATCCTTCCTGCACCAGCAGCTCGTCGCGTCCGACGTGGGCGTCGCACCAGCGCCGCGCCTGCAACTGGGTGGTGTCGGCGCCCTCGCCGGCCGTCCGCACGCCACGCAGCGACACCGGGATCATGAGGAACAGCAAGCCGAGGCCCATCGCGAATCGGCGCCCGGGCCGGGGAAGGCGGCCGAGGAGGATCCACCCGGAGATCGCCGCGAGCGGGGCCGCGAACAGGATCACGGGCACCAGGTAGCGATCCGCGTCGATGCGGGCGAGGGCGATGGGCGCTCCGAAGCCCAGCAGCGCGATCCACAGGGCGACGAGCCCGGGGCGCCGCCGCCCGTCCACGACGGCGAGCGCGGGCGAAGCGAGCAGCAGCAGGGCGCCCGCCCAGCCGACGTTGGTGGTCAGGTTGGCGAGGTGGAACGCGAAGCTCCGATGCCCGACGCTCCCCAGGTGCCCGCCGGCCGCGTGCGCGCCCTCGAAGAAGACGTCGCGCCAGAACGCCCGCGAGTCGAGGAGCGCGAACGGCGTCGACACCACGAACGCCACCAGGGCGACTCCGCTGAGCGCAGCCCAGGATGCGAATCCCGCCCAGCCGCGCCGATGCCAGATCAGCCACGCCATGGGCAGCAGCAGCACGGCGGCCGGATACTTGGCGCCCGCGGCCAGGCCCACCAGCACCGATGCCAGAACCAGATCGCGCTGCCGGCCCTGGTCGTGCCAGGCCAACATGCGCTCGAGCGCCCACACCGCCAGCACGCCCATGACCGAATCACAGAAGATCGAGTGCGAGGTGGTGATCAGGATCGGGGCGGTGGCCACGAGGAAGCCCGCGAGCAGTCCGGCCCCGCGCGCGAAGCGTTCGCCCAAGCGCACCACTCCGACCACGGCCAGGGCATCGCAGATCACGCCGACCCACCGCGCCGCCACCACCATCCGGGTGGGGTCGATGGAGTAGGACAGCAGGTAGTCGGCGTAGCTGGGATAGGCGCCGAGGAGCCGCCCGATGCCGAACACCGTCTGCTGGACCAGGAAGTGGAGGTAGGTGGCGAGGGAGGGGTAGTTGAAGTGGTGCGGGTTCCAGTCCACCCGGCCGGTGGCGACGTCCGTCATCCCCAGGGCCAGCCGGAACGGGATCGCCTCTTCCAGGAAATCCGGAAGGCCCAGCCCGATCCGCCACAGCCTGAGCCCGACGGCGACCGCGAGCAGGGCCGTCAGGGCGGCCCCGCCCGCCACGCGGTCGCGTTCCGTTTCAGGTGTCCTGGGCATGGGTTTCCCTCTCCCCGCCGTGATCGCTTCGACCCCCGCCGGCCAGGGTGGCCGGTGGATCTACGCAACCCATATGCCAGCCCGATGTTGTCGCGCGCACCGCGTTCCCGCCGGCCGCGAGGCCCGCTCCGCGGCTCGGGCCGGCCAGAACCCTTCCGCCGCCCCGGCGCCCATGGGCGCATTCCTGCCCGCCGCGGAGCGGCGGCCGGGGCGTCGAATTCCCCGTCCATTCCCCGGTGGACGCTCCGCGGGACCAGGGGCCATCATCCGGCCATGCCAACCACCACACTGCCGTCAGCCGAAGAGATGTTCGACGCGTTCATGCGTCGCGATGCCGCCTACGACGGCATCTTCGTCACCGCGGTGCGCACCACCGGCATCTTCTGCCGTCCCACCTGCCCGGCACGCAAGCCGCACCGCCAGCACGTGGAGTTCTTCCCGAGCACGCGCGACGCCCTTGCCTCCGGCTACCGGCCCTGCCTGCGCTGCCGCCCGATGGAGCCGGCGGCCGGAGCCCCCGAGTGGCTCGCCGGGCTCCTGGCCGAGATCGAGGGCGAGCCCGAGCGGCGCTGGACCGACGCCGACCTGCGCGCGCGCCGCCTCGAGCCGGCGCGGGTGAGGCGCTGGTTCCTCGCGCAGCACGGCATGACCTTTCATGCCTATCACCGCGCGCGCCGGCTCGGGCTCGCGCTCGGTCGGCTTCACGAAGGCGAGGATCTCACCCAGACCGCGTTCGAGAGCGGCTTCGAGTCGCTGAGCGGCTTCCGCGACGCCTTCGCCCGCGTCTTCGGCGAGGCGCCGGGGCGTGGGCGCGAAGCCACGCGGGTGCTCACCCTGCGCATCGGCACCCCGCTCGGCCCGATGGTCGCCGGAGCCACCGACGACGGTGTCTGCCTGCTCGAGTTCGGCGACCGGCGCATGCTCGGCACGCAGCTCGTGCGGCTCCAACGCCGCCTCGGCGCGGTGTTCGCCCCGGGCCGCAACGCGCACCTCCAGTGCCTCGAGGAAGAGCTGGAGCGCTACTTCGAGGGCGGGCTCGAGCGCTTCATCGCACCGCTCGTGCTCCCCGGGACCGACTTCCAGCGAGCGGTGTGGGAGGCGCTGCGCGCGATCCCCGCGGGGGAGACCCGCAGCTACGAGCAGATCGCCCAGGCGATCGGCCGCCCTACGGCGGTGCGGGCGGTGGGTCGCGCCAACGGCGACAACCGCGTCGCGATCGTGGTCCCCTGTCACCGCGTGGTGCGCGCCGACGGCACGCTGTGCGGCTACGGCGGCGGGCTGTGGCGCAAGCAGTGGCTGCTCGACCACGAGCGCGCGCGGGCCGGCTCGCTTCCACTGTAGCGCCGCGTTCGCAAACGCCCGCGGGCAAGGCGTCGCTCCCATCGGGCGCGGTGCCCGGCGGGCCGCAGCGGGCGGGGACCTCCGCGCGGGCCGCTCGGCTGCGCCAATCCCTGGCTCCGCCTCGCTTGTCCTCGACGCGCCCGCCCTCCATGGCTCCTGCGCGTCTGCGGAGCCCGCGCTCCGGTCCCCGCCCGCTGCGGCCCGCTGGCAGGCGTGGCGGTCGGCCCGGGGTCGCGGAGCCCGACGGTCAGCCGGCGGGGGCGGCGGCGGCCGGCGGCGGGAGGCGGCGCAGCGCGACGTGGAGCACGAGCAGGAGCGCGAGCGCGCCGGCGAACAGGTAGGACTGCAGGACGTTGAGGCGCGTCGGCGCGAACCAGACGTCCACGGCGTGCACGAAGTGCGCGGTCAAGAGGAAGCTCGCGGCGGTGAGCGCGAGCAGCCGCGTCCTCCACGGATCCGCCAGCCCCAGGATGCGGTGGGTCGCGACCAGGTACAGCGCGATGACGAAGCCGTAGTGATGCTCCCAGGCGATGGGCGAGGCGAGCGTCACGCTCAGCAGCATGATCGAGAGGTCCTCGACCGTGCCGCGCGCGGGGGATCTACGGCCCGCGGCGAAGAGCGCGGTTCCGAGCAGCAGCAGCCCGCCCGCGACCGTGACCCCGTACACCAGGCCGTTGAACGGCGGGAAGCCGTGGTCCACCCAGTCGAGGTTGTTGCCGTTGACGAGGAGCCGGTTCATGAGTCCGTTGACGGACTGGTTGGGGTAGTAGCCCTCTCCGTGCCGGCTCATGAATGCGATGACCTCGCGGTAGCCGAGCAGGTTGTCCACCCCGAAGACGGCCGCGGCGGCGAGCATCCCCGCCGCCGCCACGATCGCCAGCGCGGCGACGAAACCCAGCCTGCGGCGCAGCAGGCCCCAGGCCAGCAGCAGTCCGTAGTTGGGCTTGATCAGCGTGGCCACCCCGAGCAGCGCCCCCGCGAAGCGCTCGCTTCCCCGCAGCCACGCGCCGATGGACAGGATCAGCAGGCAGTTGATCCAGACCTGGACCTGGCCGAGCGTGAACGCCTTGAAGAACGGGTAGAACGAGAACAGCAGCACCAGGAACGCGATCCTCAGGAGCCATCGCTCGCGCGGCGGGTGGTCGGCCGACACGACCAGCCGCTCGAACAGCGCGAACAGGACGCCGATCGAGAGCAGGAGCCAGATCCGGTTCACGATCGATTCGAAGAGGAGGCGGAACCAGCGCCACGGCAGGTCGCGGAACGGCGCGAAGAAGAGCAGCGAGGTGGACGGGTACTGGAACTTGATGCGCTCGCCGAAGAACACCCGCTCGTAGAGCGGCGGGGCATGGAAGGGCTCGGCGACGCGCAGCGCGTCGTAGAGCGAGGCCAGGTCGTTCCCGATGTAGCTGCGGGTGAAACCGAGGAAGCGGAGGCTGTGCAAGTCGCCGAGCGCCAGCGAGAGCGCGAGGTTGAGGCCGGCGAAGACCAGCAGCGCGCGAGTGAACGGGGCGAGGCGCAATCGTGGTTTCCCCGGTGGGCCTACGAGCCGGGCGTGGCGAGCAGGCGGGTGATGCGGCCGAGTTGGAGGGCGCTCTGGGCCGCGATCAGCAGCCCCAGGAGCACCGTGCCCGCGACGACGGCGCGCGGGAAACGATGCCGCAGATGACCGATCCCGGCCAGCATCAGCAGCGCCGGAACCTGCCAGTGCTGAGAATAGAGGAACAGCTCCCGGCCGTAGAGGGAATAGAAGAGCCAGCTGAATGCCATCACGCCGGCGATCGCCCAGGTCATCGCCCGTTGGGCGTGCGGCGCCCGGAGGTGTCCCGCCATCCCCACCGCGAGTGCGGCGAGGATCGCGATCGAGCGCAGGTCGAATCCCGTGAGCGCGCGGCCGGTCGGAGCGAAGGTGAGCGTGAAGGAGTGGAGGTCGCCGGGGAAGTCCTTCGGCACCTGGCCCGGAAGGCCCGGGGCGAAGGTGTTGGCGAGCGCGAGCGGGAAGTCGCGCACCGCCTTGAGGAGGTCCGGATCCCACGCCTCGAAAACGTGGGGGGTGGCGTGAGGGCTGAACGGCAGGGCGGAGCCCGCGGCGTAGCCGCCGAGCCGGTAGATCCCGAAGGTGAGGGCGGCGACGGCCGCCGTCATGAGCGCGGTCGAAACCGCCGCCCCGGCCATAGCGGAGGCGCCCCGCGGAGCGCGCGGCTGGAACCGCACCGTGAGCCCGTAGATCAGCGCGAAGGGCAGGAGATTCGAGATGGTGATGCCGGTGACGACCACTCCGGTGGCGAGCCAGGCCGCGTGTCGGATGCGCCCGCCGGGGCGGATCGCGTCGGCCACCAGCAGGTAGGTGACCGCGAGCAGGGTTCCGGTCGGCCCGTAGGACTCGGGGAGACTCCCGAACAGCAGGCCCGAGAACGAGACCAGGTCGAGCAGGCAGAACAGCACCCCCCAGCCCAGCGGAAAGCCGAGCAGGCGGAACAGCGCGAGGAGCACCGGCACGCGCAGGGCCGCGAACAGCGGTGCCACCCCCATCGCGAGGTCGCGACGCAGCTCCCGTGGCTCCCGGCGCGAGAGGTGGAGCCGCTCGATGCTCCTGGCGAGCAGCACCAGCGGCGGGTGCACGAAGTTGGAGAGATTGGGATGCACGAAGCTGCGGCCTCCCCACGGTCCGATCAGGCCGCCCCCCGCGAAGCTGGTCAGGTAGACGTTGGGGTCGGCGTCGAACAGCACGTTCCACTCGTCGCACACCCCGAGCCCGCGGAAGTGGGCGCCGAGGCCCAGGTGCAGGGAGAACGAGAGCAGGGTGAGCGCCGCGGCGGCGAGCATCCAACGCCGCCCTCCCGCGCGCGCCGCCCGGGGCGCGACCGCGCCCTCCGCGGTCGGGATCGACCCGCCGCCGGGACCGGGACTCGAGATCGTCACGCCGATGGTCTCCGCGCCCTGGCTACTCGGCGACGATCTGCACCAGGGCCGGCGGCGCCACGCCCTGCTCCTGCGCGGCCTTGGCCACCTTGATCGGCACCAGCTTGGCGAACGCCTCGTCGAACCGCCAGCGCCGCCACTCGCCCGCGAGCCGCACGGTGAGATGTTCGCCCTCGACCCGGATCGGAACGCCGCGCCGCGCCGCCTCCCGCGCGATGAACGGCCCCACGTCCCCGCTCCATTCCTCGGGCGAGATCCCGGTGAGCACGTTGCCGTGGTATTGCGCGGGGTCGAGCTTCACCAGCGGGTCGAAGACGTACACCCTCCCGGCGGCGGCGCCCGACATGAAGAACTTGCCGGCGTAGGGCTTGGGCCGCAGCGCCAGCTCGCCGCGCGCGTCGGGTTTGCGCAATCCGAACACGACGTGCAGCGAGTTCTCGCCGCCCGACATCAGGTACTCGAAGGCGTACTCGTTGGGCGAGCCGAAGTGGATCGACTTGAATCCCGGCGCCGGGGTCCCGCCGTCGGCGAGCGTCACCTTGTTCTGCCCGGCCACGGCGAAGCGCGAACCCGAGTCCCACAGGCTGATCGTGCCGCCGTGGGCCGCGTACATGCAGGTATTGAGCGTGTCCTGCAGCACGAACAGGTAGCCGGAGTCCGCCTTCATGCCGAGGTGGCTCTGACCCTGCCCGTACACCCAGATCGACGCGCCCTCCAGCACCGCGCCGATGAAGTCGCCGAACTCGCGTCCGTAGAGCTCGATCGTCACCCCGCGCGCGGACCCGCCATCGGGACCGGCGAGGTTGGTGCCGACGTAGCGCGGGCCGCCGATGAAGTCGTAGCCGACGACGTGGCGCCAGCCGAGCCGCGTCGCCTCGCTGAGGATGCGCGAGGCGGAGTCGAGGTGGAACGACTCGCTCTTGAAGCCGGCGAAATCGATGACCAGCACATCGGTCTCGGGATGGTGGGGGGGCCCGAGGTCGTCCCGGGTCTCGAGCGTGAGGCGGCCCCAGCGCCCGACGCGCGGCGCGGGGTCGGACTGCACCAGGAACAGCGGCGGCACGGCATCGAGGATGCGGTACACGCCCCCTTCGGGCGCGCCGTCGGCGGTGCGCCCGCCGTCGGTGAGGTACTCGAGGCTGGAGAGCGCCTTGCCGCCGAGGTCGGCGAACGCCAGGCGCTTGCGCAGCTCGGTGAGCACGCGCAGCGCCAGCGCCCGGTGCCGCTCCCCCACCTCGGCGAGCCCGGGCAGCGCCTGCTCGACCAGGTGGCGGTAGTCCTCGAAGCCCAGCTCACGGACGCGGGCGAGCGTGCTCTCGATCAGGTCGTTGGCCGGCGGCGGCAGCGCGTCCTCGGGCCCGAAGGCTCGCCCATCCACCGCCTCCGCGGCCGCGGCGCGCGCCAGCTCGCCGCAGCGCTCCGCCACGAAGCGCTTCCATCCGGCATCGGCGCGCGCCGCCGCCTGTGCCAGCGCCTCGCCGAGGTCCACCTTGACGCCGGCGCGCTCGACGGCCACCGCCTCGCCGAAGCGGTTGCGCAGGTCGATGCGCCCGCTCCCGGGTGTGGTGAAGGCCTCGACCACGCCGCCGTAATCGCCGCGCGCGGGATTGCCGCCGGGGCGCATGTTGAAGCGCAGGTCGGCGGCGGCGTCCCCCAGCAGCCCCTGCTGGCGGAGCACGCGCAGCATGCTGTCGGCGATCTTGGCCTCGCTGCCGTTGGCCACCGCGTGCACGCCGCCCGCGGCGGCGTCCATCGTGACGATGATCTCGTGGGGACGCAGGAACTTGATGTCCATGTTCTCCCGGAAGCCGACCGCCCGTTCCCTCCTGCCGGCGGCGCCGCGGCGGCGCGATTCGACGATCGTGAACTTGTAGGGGCCGGTCGGCGTGAGCTGCACGTAATTGCGCATCAGCAGCCCCAGCGTCTCGCGCCGCGCGTCGTCCATCGCCTCGAAGTCGAGCCCGGTGATGGGGGAGATGATCTGGCTCGCCTCCTCGGTCGAGAGCCCGAGCACCCGGCGGGTGAAGTCCACCAGGTAGGCGGCGTACTCGGTGTCGGTGAGCGCCTTGCGCTCGTAGACCGAATCCCCGTGGTAGTCCGCGGCACCCGGACCCATCGAGGGATCGGCGTGGACGTAGCCGAATTCGTTCAGGAACGGCGAGGTCGAATCCACCGCGACCTGTTCGCCGTTGTGCATGAGCAGGAGGTTGTAGGCCTTGAACGGATGCGCCCCGGCCGGGTTGCCGCGGCCCTCGGGATCGATCGCCGGCGAGTTCGTGGGATAGCGGTGGTGCATCCCCCAGACGTGCGCGTGCAGCGCCGCGCTGCGCGAAGTGCGGCCCTTGACCGTCACCTCCACCCCGCCGCGCTCCCGGGCCCCGGGGTAGCCCGCCCAGAAGCGGTCCAGGTCGAAGTACTCGGGGATGGTGTGCGTCCAGCCGGAGATCTTGATCGCGCCCAGGTCCTCGCCCAGCGAGACCACGAATCCGCGCCGCTTGGCGGCGTACTTGCCGGCCGGGGCGGGCCGGCCGTCGGCCCGGCCGTGCGTCCGGTAGTAGCGCGAATCCAGCAGGTGGGCGAGGGCCGTGAAGTACTCCTCACGCACGTCGTCGACCAGCTCCTCCAACCGCTCGCGCTCCCGCGCCGCCAGGCCCTGCAACGCGGGATTCGCGGGATCCAGGCCGTCCATCGCGTGCTCGAGCGCGGACTCCGCGAGGTCTCCGTACTTGGTGCGATGCTGCAGCCAGTGCGCGCTCTCGAGCAGCCCGCGCCCGTAACGTCGCAGGATCTCGGGGCGCAGCTCCACGAAAAACAGGTAGAAGTCGCCCGGGCTCTCGCGCAGGTCGGCCTGGCGCCAGCCCTCCTCGCCGGCGTAGCGCTCGCGCACCGGGACCCGGTACTCGGCGAGGTGCTCGCGCACCTCCGCGACCCTGCGCTCCCCGCCCTCGGAGAAGCGGCACCCGGCGAAGTGCCCCAGCATCTCGCGCATGGTGTCGGCGCGGTCGGGGCCGATGGTGTTGATGAGGATGCAGGTCTTCTCGCGCACCGCCGCCGGGGCGAACCCGGCGAAGTCGATCCCGCCGCCGCGGTTGTTGCCGCCGTTGAGCGAACGGCAGGCCGCCTCCCAGACGGCGTGCACCGTGACCGGCTCCGAGACCGCGAGCGATCCGACGCGGCAGGAGTCGTGCTCGGCCGGCGCCGGCGGCGGGCTCGCCACGCCGTTCGCGCGCGCCGGATGCTCCGGCATCATCAGCAGGTCGGTGCGTCCGCGCAGCTTGCGAATGTCGTCGATCAGCAGCTCGGGGCGGGCGATCCGTCCCGCGCCATCGAGGGCGCCGCTCTCCCGGTTGAGCGCGTCGATCAGCATCGCGAGCTTCACCATGTTGAGCGCGTTCCAGTTGCGAACGCGACGGCGCATGAGCGCCCGATCGTTCTGCACGGTCAGCTCGGGCTTGGTGGTGATGCCGCCGCGCGGGCAATCGAGGTGGCAGTTGCCGCACTGGTTGCAGCCGAAGGCCACCGCCTTGCCGATGCTCGCCTCCATCAGCGCGTCGGCGCCGGCGATCAGCACCTTGAGCATGTCCATCTCGCCCCGCAGGCCGCCCGAGGCGAACAGCCGCGTGCCGCCCTGCGCTCCGAACGGCGCGCCGTTGAGATCGCGGATCGGCTTGAGCTCGCCCGAGCGGTCGAGGTCGACCTTTTCGGAGACCAGGGCGTGGTGGGTGTGCAGGATGCTGCGAAAGATGTCGGGCCAGCCGACGTGCGAGGAGTCGGCGTGGTAGTTGCCGGAACCGCCGAGCCCCGAGTCCACCAGCAGGTAGTCCACCACGAAGTTGGACCACATCCCGGCCGCGACGTAGCGCGTGTAGTTGGAGCCGGTGATCTTGATGCCGCAGTGGTTGTGGTAGAGCAGCCACAGCCAGACCTCGGCCGGCATGTCCTCGATCGAGTAGATGTCGTGCTTGGGATCGGGCGAGAGCGCGTCGGTGCCGACCGGGATGTTGCGCGCCCGGCTCACGGTCGAGGTCACCTTGGCGCCCGAGAGCCGGCCACCCTTCCCGGGCTTGGCGCCCTGGTTGATCTTGATCTCCACGTCGCGCACCCGTCTGAGATCCGCGGCGTGGAGGCCGAAGTGCCCGCTCGCCGCCTGCAGGCTCTCCCATTTCATCTCCTCGTCGGCGAGCCGGAGCGGCCCGCCTTCGCCCGACGAGGTCATGGCCAGGCCGGCGCTGCCCTCGATGCGCGCGAGGAGGAAGTCCTCGGAGGCGGCGCCGAGCGAGATGCTGGCGTGGTTCACCGGGCCGTGCCAGACGGGTTCGCGGAAGCCGAATCCGCGGAGCACCACGCCGCCGCGCGGATCGCGCCGCACGACGACCGACCGGTCGCGCGACACCCGCGCGACCGAGAGCCCGGCGCCGGCCTGCGCGTCGGCGGTCAGCTCGATGCGGGTCTCCCCGCCCTCCGGCACGCGGGCGGACAGCGCCAGCGGCCGGTCGCCCGCGATCGCGGCAACCAGCGGATGATCGGCCTCGAGTCGCACCTCGAATCCGCCGCGCGCATCGGCGGTGAAGCGCTGGAGCGGCGGTCCGGAGGGCGCCACGGCCACCGTCACCTCGGCGCCGGGCGGCACCGCGCCGGGGCGCATGAAGCCGCGTGGGACCGCGAGCGAGACGTAGTCGAGCGCGGCGGGATCGCGCTGCAGCCGCTCGAGCGCCCACGCCACCGACGCGCGCGAGACCCGCAGGCCGACGGCGTCGAGTGAGTAGGGTCCCATGTCGCCCTCGATGAAGAAATCCTCGACGCGGGGCAGCTGGCCTGCGGCCATCCGGTAGATCGCTTCCAGGAAGTCGGCGGTCAGGCTGCGGTTGGTGTTCTCGATGTGCCAGTTGGCGTTCTCGTGCGCCAGGATCCGCGCCGCGTGCACCAGCGGCAGCTCGGGCCGGACCTCGGCGAGCAGCGCCGACACCTTGAACGCGTCGCGCACCGGGCGCGGCACGGGCTCCGCCGCCACGCGGCGGTCGTTGAGCGCGCGGTTGATGCCGCCGAACTCCGGCGTCGCGAGGGCATCCACCTCGCGCACCCAGTCCTCGGTCATGGTGATGGCCATGGTGTTGCCCGACGTCTTCTGGATGTCGTCGATCCCCATGCAGGAGAGGAAGTCGAGGATGCTGTGCTGCCAACAGGTGAGGGTGTTGCCGGCGAGCCGCCGCAGCTCCTCGCGGTCGGCGCGCTGGAGTGCCTCCAGCGCGGTCCGCGGATCGCCGCCGTGGTAGACCTCGATCAGCTCGGGCAGCAGGGCGATCCCGGCCAGGTGCGTCATCGCGCCGCCGTTGGCGCCCAGCAGCACCGACTCGTACACGGTCGCCGCCGAGGCCTGGGTGTCGCTGTCGCCGCCCGCGGAGACCAGCTGCGCGCGGGCGCGCAGGAGGCGGGCCTTGAGGAAGGCGTCGATGCGCGGGGTGAGGCGGTAGCTCTTCTCGGGGCCGGCGTGGTAGTGGAGCAGCGCGACGCCGCCGAGCCGCACCGACTGCTCGAGCGCGCGCCAGAAGGCGGGGTCGTCGACCGGGTCCGGGGCCGCCGCGGCGGCGCCCGGGGCTCCCTCCCCGGCGGCTCCTCCGGCTTCGCCCGAGCGTCTCCCGCCCGGGCCGGAGCCGTCGCGGGCGGAGGCGCCGTACCTCAGGAACACCGACACCAGGAGCTGGGGATTCACCTGGAGCGCCGCTCTCACGTGGCGCTCGATCTCGGGGCTCCACACCAGCTCCACCAGCCGGCACGCGCGCAGGGCGTCGCGCAGGGTCTCCCCGGCCTCGCCCGTGACGTCGAGCCGTGCCACCTCGTCGGGTGCCAGGCGCAGCATGAGGTGCGCGGCGTGCGGGCGCAGCGCGGCGCGGTGCTCGAGGTAGCGGCGGGCCTCGACCACGACCAGCGACCGCGTCAGCAGGTCGGCGCGCGGATCGGCGGCGGCGATGGCCTCGAGGTAGGCACGCTCCATGGTCTCGCCGTCGGTGTAGGGCAGCGGGCCCACGATCATCGGCAGGTCGAGGCGCACCGCGAGGATCTCCTGACGGCGCCGCCCTGCGGCGGTCCGGAACAGCACCGCCGGGTGCTTGCGCACGATGTCCCACGCGGTCGAGAACTCTTCGCGCAGGCCGTCGTTCGCCGGGTGGGTGATGGCCGCGTGCGAGAAGTACGAGCGCCAGAAGCCGTAGTGCCACGCCGCCCCCAGCGTCAGCGGCTCCTGGCGGAAGCGCTCCTTGAGCGCCTTGTCGAGATCGAACGACGTGATTTCGAGCCCGGGGATCTCGCGCGAGACCCGCGAGAAGCGGCTCAGGAACAGCCGCCCGCGGTGCCCGCGCCCGAGGCTCCAGAAATCCGCCAGGTCGAGCCCGGCGCGCCGCAGCAGGAAGTCGAGCATCCCGCGCGTGCGGATGCGGTCGCGGACCTTGGGGCTCTCCGGGTCCACCAGCAGCGTGAGCATGTCCTCCCAGTCGGCGAGCCGCTCGCGCAGCCGGGCCGGATCGACCCCGCGCTCGAGGGGCATCAGCCGTTCGCCCAGCTCCTCGATGCCGATGCTCACGGCGTCCTCCCGCGGTCGAAATCCTCGAGTGCCATGAACCAGTCGGCGGTCGGTGCTTCGACCACGCGCAGCGTCTGGCCTCCGTTGAGGTGATTCGCCGGGCAGATCTCGACGCAGGTGCCGCAGCCGATGCAGCGCTCCTGCTCGGTGGTGATCCAGCGCGGGTCCTCGCCGCGGAACTCGTGGTTGGCGCCGGTCGGGCACACCGCGACGCAGGCGCCGCAGTGGATGCAGGTGGCGGCCGGTCCGGCGTCGTTCTCGGCGCGCAGCAACAGGTAGCGCGGCACCCCCGGCAGCGATGCCGGCGCGCGCTTCACGTAGCCGCCGGGGCGCACGCCGAGCTCGTCACGCAGGTAGCGGCTCGAATCGCGCACCGCGGCGAGGATCGCGATGTGGCGCTCGCGGCGGCGGGGTCGGGCGGCGTCCGCGGCGGCCTGCATCGCGTCGTAGAGCGGCAGGTGCGGGATCCCGGCCTGGCAGACCTCCTCGCAGTTGCCGCACCGCATGCACAGGTCGAGCAGCGTGCCGCCGGTCTCCGACAGCGCCTCGCCGCCGTGCAGCGCCTCGCCGAGATGCGTGAGCATCTGCGGCAGCCGCACCTTCGATTCCACGAAGATCGGGCAGACGCTGTTGCACTCGCCGCAGTTGACGCAGTGCAGCGCCCGCGCGGAGGCGGCGGGCCCCGCCGGCGCGGGCAACGCGCCTTCGACCGGCAGCGGCTCGCCGCGCCCGTGTGCCGGTCCCCGCAGCCGGGCCAGCACCGGGCGCGCCGCGCGCGGCAGCCACGCCAGGGCGGGCGAGCCGTAGACGCCCCGCACCAGCGTGACCCCGATGCCGAAGGTGGCGCCGAGCAGCGCCCCGAGAACGCCGCGCAGCCGGAGTCCGAAGAGCACGCCGCGATTGAGGAGGGCGTGCGGATCCACCGCGCGCTTGATGCCGCGCAGCCGCTTCGCCTCCGCGGCGCCCACCTTGCGCGCGAGCCACGACGACTGCCAGCGCCCGAGCACGTAGGGGCGGCCCTGGTGGCCGCTCATCGCCAGATCCACCAGCGCCGGCGCCAGCACCAGGTCGAGCGCGAAGGAGCCGCGGCGATGGTCGGTGAGGAAGCCGGCGATGGCGAGCGCGATGCCGTCCGCGAGGTAATAGACCTCGGCATCCAGCTCGAGGCCGACGTTGCGCGCGAGCCGCTCCGCCCGCGGCAGGAAGCGCGGCACCTCGCGGGCGGGAAGCAGGATCTCGGCCGCGAGCAGGCCGGGACCGAGACGCTTGGTCTGCTGAGGCCGGAAGCGCTCGACGGCGAAGCGCACGCTCTCGCCATCCAGCACCCGCGGCGCGCCGGGGCAGTCCGCGAGTGCCGAGGCGAACGCGCGCCCCGCGGCGCCATCGAAGAAATCCACGAACAGATAAGCGGTCGCCTGCGGCGAATCGGCGGAGATCGTCGCCCCGAGCGCGCGCGGGCCGAGGATGCCGCGCCACGGCAGCGGCTCCTGCGACGACAGCACGCCCGGACGCTCGCGCCACCCGCGCGCGTCCTCGTCGCGCCACACGCGGCGGACGTTG
>MFFQ01000110.1 GCA_001780165.1 Candidatus Eisenbacteria bacterium RBG_16_71_46
GACCCGTTAGCTCAGTCGGTAGAGCACCTGCCTTTTAAGCAGGGTGTCGCTGGTTCGATCCCAGCACGGGTCACCAATGTTGTAATTTGTGGTGGGTCAATCGTTTAGGTGTTCACGCCTCACCAGGCAGTCGACCGAGGCTCATAGGTTTGGGCCGGCGCCAATGAAAAATCTCGCCGCCGGGTCAACTTTATGCAAATCTGACAGTATTCGCAGGCATCTAGAAACCCGCAGACACGGGCGTCCCGCCGGGGCGCCCTGTCAATGTTGGTTTTATGAGGTCGCACGGATTCCCCCTGGCCTGCCACTGGAGTGAGGCATTGGACTGTAACGAGGTTCTGGAGCAGCTCTCGGACTATCTCGACGAGGATGCCCGCGAGGAGCTCTGCCGTGCGATCGAGTCGCATCTCACGCAGTGCCACGACTGTCAGATCTACGTCGATAGCGTGAAGAAGACGATCGTGCTCTACCAGGCGGACCGCAAGGTGGAGCTTCCGCTGCACGTGACCGCCCGGCTCGACGCCGCGCTGGCGCGCGAGTACGGAGAAACGGGAGAGAAACTGCGGAGCGATTGACAGCGCGTCAGCGTGCCGCGTAGATTACCGCGGCTACCGCTCGTCGGCTTGCCCGCGGGGCCAAACCCCGCGGGCTTTCGCTTGTCCCCTTCCGGATGGTCATGAAGCGCGTCGGCATTCTGGGCCTGCCGCGGTCGGGCAAGACCACCGTACTCGAGATCCTCATGCAGGGCGCCGGCAGTGGGGCGCCCGGCGGCGCCGCGCGTGACCACGTCGGCGTGGTGCGCGTCCCCGACGAACGGGTGGACCGCCTCTCCGCGCTCTACCAGCCGAAGAAGACCACCTACGCCCAGATCCAGTTCGTGGACAGCGCCGCCGCGGGCCATACCTCCGCGCGGGCCGCGGCCAAGGGGCCGGACCTCTTCTCCGGCGTGCGCACCAGCGACGCGCTGCTGCTGGTGGTGCGCGACTTCGAGAACCCGGCGGTCCCGATCGAGGGCGGGGTCGATCCGGCGCGCGACCTGCGCAACCTCCAGGCCGAGCTGATCCTCAACGACCTCGCCATCGTCGAGACGCGCATCGAACGCATCGGGAAGGAGCTGCGGGTGGGCAAGAAGCAGGGCGAGCGCGAGCACGCCGTGCTCGAGCGGCTCCGGGGCCTGCTCGAGGCCGAGCGCCCGCTGCGGGAAGAGGCGTTCGACGCCGAGGAGCAGAAGCTGCTCCGCGGCTTCCAGGTGCTGTCGCTGAAGCCGCTGCTCGTGGTGTACAACCAGGACGAGCGCTCGACCCGCGTGCCGCCGGAGCCGGGGGCGCAGGCCCTGGCGCTGGTCCTGCGCGCCCACCTCGAGCGCGAGATCGTGGCGCTGCCCCCCGAGGAGCGGCCGGCGTTCCGCGCGGAGCTGGGGCTGGCGGAGGACGGGTTGTCGCTGCTCATCCGCGCCTGCTACCGTCTGCTGGGACTGGTTTCGTTCTTCACGGTGGGGCCGGACGAAGTCCGCGCCTGGACCCTGCGGCAGGGCGAGAACGCGGTGGACGCGGCGGGCGAAATCCACACCGACCTCGCCCACGGCTTCATCCGCGCCGAGGTGGTGGCGTGCGACCGGCTGCTCGAGGCGGGTAGCGAGGCGAAGGCGCGCGAGCGGGCCTGGTTGCGGCTCGAAGGCCGCGACTATCAGGTTCAGGACGGCGACTGCCTCGAGATCCGCTTCAACAAGTGACGACCCCGGGAGGTGACGCGATGCGCAGGTTCGGATGTGCGACGAGTGCGGCGGCGATCGCGGCCGGTCTGCTGCTCGGCCTGCCCGCCGAGTCGCGCGCGCTCGGCGAGATGAACGGTCACCTCTCGGTGGGCGTCTCGCAGCTCTTCGTCAGCGATTCCCCGGGCGGCTCGCTCTCCGTCGGGGGCGGGCTGGACGCGCCGCTCGGCGGCCAGTTCCGCATCGGCCCCGCGATCGGCTACCACCTGCTCGGGAGCCGCACGGTGGACCGCGGCAGCCTGAACGCCAACGTGGACTACAGCGTCTTCGAGGCCGCCGCCCTGCTCCACTGGCTGCCGCCGCGCCTGGGCCCGGTGGGGCGGGTCTCGGCCGGGCCCGCCCTGTTCCTGGCGAGCGCCGAGCTGTCCACCTCGGGCGGCGCCGCCGCGTTCAGCGACCTCGCGGTGGGCGAGGCCGTGCCCGGACTGGCGTACGAGGTGACGCTCATGCGGCGCGCGCCGGCCCCGGTGCGCGTGGGACTCGAGCTCGGCGGCCGCACCGGCTTCCTTGCCTCGACCACCTGGACGGTGGCGTCCGCACGGCTGGCCTTCCACTATTAGGCGGTTCGCCCGCCCGGGTCTGGCCCGCCGCCGGCTTTGACACTGCGCTCGCGGCGCGGATATGCTGCTCGGCTAGAAGCTCCTTCGGGGCGGGGTGACGAAGTCCCCACCGGCGGTAGAGCCCGCGAGCCGCAGCGTGCGGCGTCCGGAGCGATCCGGCACGCTTTGAATCAGCCGCACGCCGCTGCAGACCCGGTGCGATTCCGGGGCCGACCGTGACAGTCGGGATGGAAGAAGGAGGGAGGCCGGAGTGTGTCCGCATCCGGGCCCCACGCTCATTCCGCCCCGTGGTCCACATGCCACGGGGTTTTCGCTTGCGAACATGGCGCCACCTTCGGACGACGACGACAGCCGCTTCATGCGCCGCGCCCTGCGTCTGGCGGAGCGCGGGCGCGGGCGCACCCATCCGAACCCGATGGTGGGCGCGGTCGTGGCGCGCGCCGGACGCGTCGTGGGCGAGGGCTGGCACCGCGCGATCGGGCTCGACCACGCCGAGGTCGAGGCGCTGGCCCGCGCCGGCGCGCGGGCGCGGGGAGCCACCATGTACGTGACGCTGGAGCCCTGCGCCCACACCGGGCGCACCCCGCCCTGCGTGGAGGCACTCGAGCGGGCCGGGATCGCGCGCTGCGTCGTGGCACTGCGGGATCCGCACCGCATCGTGAATGGGCGCGGGATCCGGTCGCTGCGCCGCGCCGGCATCCGCGTGGACGTGGGCGTGGGCGCGGACGAGGCGCGCGATCTGCTCGGCGGCTACTGGCTCGCCCACACGCGCCGCCGCCCGCGCGTGACGTGGAAGGTGGCGGCGACCCTGGACGGGCGCATCGCGGACCGGGCCGGGCGTTCGCGCTGGATCACCGGGCCCGAGGCGCGGGCCCACGGCCATCGCCTGCGCGCGACGGCCGATGCGGTGCTGATCGGCTCGGGCACCGCCCGCGCCGACGACCCGCGGCTCACCGCGCGCGCGGTCGGCGCCGCGCGCCAGCCGCTGCGCGTGGTGTGCGACAGCGCGCTCGAGCTGCCGCTGACGCTGCGCTTGTTCGGCGCGGCACTGGCGCGCGGCACGGTGGTGGCGTGCGGCCCGAGTGCTCCGCTGCGCCGGCGGCGTGCGCTCGAGGCGCGCGGCGTGACGGTGTGGCCGCTGCCGCTGCGCGCGGGGCGGGTCTCGCCCGCGGCGCTGGCGCGGCGCCTGGCGCGCGAAGGCCGCTACGAGGTGCTGTTGGAGGGGGGCGCCACGCTCGGCACGGCGTGGCTGAGAGCGGGTTTGGTGGATCGCGTGGCGTTGTTCACCGCACCCCGGCTGCTGGGCGCGGACGGCCTCGCCTGGTGCGGCGCGCTCGGAGTCGGGAGCCTGCGCCGCGCGCGGGCGGGGCGGATCGTCCAACAGCGCCGGCTGGGCGCGGACGGATTCCTGCTCGTGGACCTCGCCGCGCGCGAGCCAGGCGTTGGCATGGGTTCGGCCGGTTGAGGAGAGCGACATGTTCACGGGACTGATCGAGGAAATCGGGCGGGTGGACGCGGTGGAGGAACGCCCGGCCGGGCGGCGGCTGTGGATCGCGGGGCGGCGCGTGCTCGAGGGGGCGCGCGTCGGCGACAGCTTCGCCGTGGACGGCTGCTGCCTCACCGCGATCGCGGTCGAGCCCACGCGTTTCGCCGCCGACGTGGTGGCCGAGTCGCTGCGGCGCACCACGATCGGCGCCTGGTCCGCCGGGCACGCGATCAACCTCGAGCGCCCGCTGCGCCTCGACCAGCGCCTGGGCGGCCACCTCGTTCAGGGCCACGTGGACGGCGTGGGCGAGGTGCTCGAGGTGAGCCCCGAGGGCGAGAGCCGGCGCGTGGCGTTCGCGCTGCCGCCACCACTCGCGCGCTTCGTGGCGGAGAAGGGCTCGCTCGCGGTGGACGGCGTGAGCATGACGGTGACCCGGGCCGGAGGCGGGAGCTGCGAGGTGGCCTACGTGCCGCACACCCTCGCCGCCACCGTGGCCGGGAGCTACGCGCCGGGTCGCAAGGTCAACCTCGAGGTGGACCTGCTGGCGCGCTATCTCGCCCGGCTGCTGGACGAGGCCGGGGTGACGGGGAGGACCGCGTGAGCCCGCATGTCGCCAAGCGTCCCGCCCGCGCGTCGCGGCGCGCGGCCGCCGGGCCCGGGCGCAATGGAGCGCCCGCGGCACGACCGCGCGCGCCGTTTCTGACCGTGGACGAGGCGGTGCGCCGCATCCGCGAGGGCGCCCTGATCATCGTGGTGGACGACGCCCAGCGCGAGAACGAGGGCGATCTGGTGTTCGCCGCCGAAAAGGCGACGCCGCGCATGGTGAACTTCGCGGTCTCGCACGGTCGCGGCATCCTGTGCGCGCCGATGGCGCCCGAGGTCGCCGACCGGCTGGGGCTCAAGCTCATGGTGAGCGACAACACCGCCAAGTTCGGCACGCCGTTCACCGAGTCGGTGGACGCGCGCCGCGGCACCTCGACCGGCACCTCCGCCTTCGATCGCGCGCGCACGCTCCGGGTGCTGGCCGACCCGGGCACGCGCGCGGAGGACCTGGTGCGGCCGGGGCACGTCTTCCCGCTGCGCGCCGTGCCGGGCGGTGTGCTGCGCCGCGCCGGCCACACCGAGGCCGCGGAGGATCTCTGCCGGCTCGCCGGGCTGCAGCCCGTGGCCGCGGTGTGCGAGATTCTCGATGACGAAGGGCGGATGGCGCGTCTCGCCGAGCTCGAGCGCTTCGCGCGCCGCCACGGCCTCGGCATCCTCACGATCAAGAGCCTGATCGAGCACCGGCGGCGCCAGAGCGATACGCTGGTGCGGCGCATCGTCACCGTGCCGCTGCCGACGCCGGAGGGACCGTTTCAGCTCCACGTCTACGAATGCACGCTGGAGGGGGACCATCACGTGGCGCTGGTGAGGGGTCGCGTGGATCGCGGGGGTCCGGTGCTGACCCGGGTGCACTCGCAGTGCCTGACCGGCGACGTGTTCGGCTCGCAGCGCTGCGACTGCGGGCCGCAGATGCACGCGGCCCTGCGCGCGATCGCGCGCCGCGGGCGCGGCGTGTTCCTCTACCTGCGCCAGGAGGGTCGCGGCATCGGGCTCGCCAACAAGCTGCGCGCCTACGCGCTGCAGGACCAGGGACTCGACACCGTCGAGGCCAACGTGCAGCTGGGATTCGCTCCCGATCTGCGCGACTACGGCATCGGCGCCCAGATCCTGGTGGACCTCGGCGTGCGACGCATCGAGCTGATGACCAACAACCCGCGCAAGGTCGTCGGGCTCGAGGCCTACGGGCTGACCATCACCCGCCGGCTGCCGATCCGCATCAAGCCCAACCGTCACAACCGCCGCTACCTCGCGGCCAAGCGCGACAAGCTCGGCCACCTGCTCGACCTCAAGCTGGGGGAGACGTGAGGGTCCACGATCCGGGCCGCGAGGCGCCCCCCACCGGCCACCGCTTCTGCCTGGTGGCCTCGCGCTTCAACCAGGCGTACGTCGAGCGCATGGTGACCGCCGCGGCCGAGGTGTTGCGGCGGCGCGGCGTGCCCGACGACGCGCTCGAGCTGGTGTGGGTGCCGGGCTCCTTCGAACTGCCGCTCGCCTGCCGCTGGGCCGCCGACACCGGGCGCTTCGCCGCGGTGCTGGCGTTCGGTCTCCTGATCCGCGGCCAGACCGAGCACTTCCGCCTGGTGGCCGAGGCCGCGACCCACGGCATCGAGCGCGTGGCGCTCGACACCGGCGTGCCGGTGCTCAACGGCATCCTCGCCACCCACGACGCCGAGCAGGCCGCGGCGCGCACCGGCGGCGAGCTGGGCAACCGGGGCGCCGAGGTGGCCCTGGCGGCGCTGCAGATGGCGGGGCTGCGCGCTGGGTTCGGGACGCGGTGAGCGCGCGCGGGGTGACCGCCCGGCGCCGCGCCCGCGAAGTGGCGTTCCGCGTCGCCTACCAGGCCGACGTCGCCGGCGACGGCTACGCCGAAGCCTGGAAGACGCGCCGCGAGACCGAGCACCTCACCGCCGACCAGCTCGAGCTGGTGGAGGACATCGTGCGGGTGCTCGAGGCGCGCGGAGGCGAGGTCGACGAGGCGCTGCGGGGCGCGGCCGAACACTGGCCGCTGGCGCGCATGAGCGCCACCGACCGCTCGGTGCTGCGCAGCGCGGTGGCCGAGCTCATCGGCCGCCCCGGGAGCCCGTGCCGCGTGGTGCTCGACGAGGCGATCGAGATCGCGCGGCGCTACGGCTCGGAGGATTCGGGACGCTTCGTCAACGGCGTGCTCGATCGCGTCGCGCACGCGCTCCGTCCGGCGGAGCTGTGATGCTGCACGCCGTGATCTCCGACATCCACGGCAACCTCGAGGCGCTGGAGGCGGTGCTGGCGGACCTCGACCGCCGGCGCCCGGCGAGCGTGGTGTGCCTCGGGGATTTCGTCGGCTACGGCGCCTGCCCCAACGAGTGCATCGAGCGGTTGCGGCCGAGGATCGAGGTCGCGGTCTTAGGCAACCACGACGTCGCCGCGTGCGGCGGGATGGCCCTGGGCCAGTTCAACTCGGACGCCGCATCGGCCGCGCGCTGGACCGGGGTGCAGCTCACGCCCACCAGCCGCTCCTACCTCGAGGGCCTGCCGTACTCGGTGGTGTGGCGCGAGGCGTTGCTGGTGCACGCCTCGCCCTCGGCGCCGCGCGAGTGGAACTACGTCATGTCCACCGCCGACGCCGGCGAGGAGATGGGCACCTACGGCGAGGCGCTGTGCTTCATCGGGCATTCCCACTACCCGGGCGCGTTCGACCACGATGGCCGCCGCGTGCGCTACACGCGCATCGCCGAGCTCCCGCTCGAGCCCGGGCACCGCTACCTGGTGAACGTCGGCAGCGTCGGCCAGCCCCGCGACGGCGATCCGCGCGCTGGCTACCTGCTCTACGACGACGACGCGCGCAGCCTGCGGCACGTGCGCCTCGAGTACGACGTCGCCGCGGCGATGGGCCGGATCCGGGCGGCCGGCCTGCCGGCGTTCCTGGCCGACCGCCTGCAGTGGGGCGAATAGGGTGGCCGCTTCGCGACCGGCCCGCGCCTCCACCCTCGAGCACTGGGAGTCCTACTGGCGGGGGCACGCCGACCTCGACCGCACCTACTCGACCGGCGGACGTCTCGCGCGCGAGGTGCTGGAGGACGGCGCGGTGGCCGGACGCTGGGTGCTCGAAGTCGGCGCCGGTTCGGGCCGCGACACGCTGGAGCTGGCGCGCGCCGGCGCGAAGGCGGTGGTGCTCGACTACTCGCCCGCCTCGCTCGCGTTGGTCGGGGCCCAGGCCCGGGCCCAGGGCCTCGCCGTCCACCTGGTGCGGGCGGACGCGCTCGCCACGCCGTTTCGCGACGACACCTTCGAGGTGGTGTTCCACCAGGGCCTGCTCGAGCACTTCCGCGACCCGTTGCCGCTGCTGCGGGAGAACGCGCGCATCGCGCGCCGCGGCGGCCGCGTCGTGGTGGACGTGCCGCAGACCTTGCATGTCTACACCGTGATGAAGCAAATCCTGATCGCGTGCAACGCCTGGTTCGCCGGCTGGGAGACGCAGTTCACCCCCGCGGGGCTCGAGCGCGTGCTGCGCACCGCCGGACTCGCGGTGCGCCGCGGCTACGGCGAATGGATGGTGCCCGGCCTCTGGTACCGCGTGCTGCGCGAGCTGCTCAAGCGCGGGCCGGGCGTCACCCTGCCGCTCGAGCCGCACGGACCGGAGTGGTGGGCGCGGGGGTGGACGCGGCTGCGGGCGCGGTTGGCGCGGCACCGCTGGGCGCTCTACACCTGCCACGTCATCGGCTCGGTGGCCACCAAGCCGTGAGCGCGCCCCGCCACGTGCTGGCCGTCAACTTCCGCGACCCGGCGCACCCCGAGGCCGGGGGCGCCGAGCAGCACCTCGCCGAGATCCTGCTGGAAGCGGTGCGCCGCGGGCACCGCGTCACCTGGCTCGCGACCGCCTTTCCCGGTGCGGCGCCGGAGGCGCACGACCGCGGGATGCGCATCGTGCGCCGGGGCGCGTGGTGGAACTTCAACCTGGTGGTGCCGGGGGTGCTGCGGCGCGAGTTCTCGAGCCCGCGGCCGGACCTGGTGATCGAGGACATCAACAAGGTGCCGTGCCTCACCCCGTGGTGGACCCGCAGCCCGGTTGCGGTCATCATTCCGCATCTGTTCGGGTTCACGGCCTTTCGCGAGGCCTCGCTCCCGGTCGCGCTCTACGTGATGCTGCTGGAGGCGCTCATTCCGTCGGTCTATGCGCGCTCGCGATTCGTGGTCATCTCCGAGAGCACCCGCGACGATCTGGTGCATCGCGGCGTGCCGCGGGAGCGCATCGCCGTGGTCCATTGCGGGCTCGACCACGAAGTCCATCGCCCCGACCCGGCGACCCCGAAGTCCGCGCGACCGACGCTGGTGTTCGTCGGCCGCCTGCGCCGCTACAAGGGGCTGGACTGGGTGATCCGCGCGCTGCCGGCGGTGCGCGCGCGCGTGCCGGACGCGCGGCTTCAGGTCATCGGCGACGGCCCGCACCGCGCCCACCTCGAGCGCCAGGCGCGGGCGGCCGGCGTGAGCGGGGCCGTCGACTTCCTCGGCTTCCGCCCGCTGACCGAGAAGGTGCGCTGCGTGCGCGAGGCCTGGGCGCTGGTGCAGCCCTCGCCCAAGGAGGGCTGGGGACTGACGGTGGTCGAGGCCGGCGCGTGCGGAACCGCGGTCGTGGCGGCCGACAGCCCCGGATTGCGCGACTCGGTGCGCCGCGGCGAGACCGGCCTACTCGTGCCCTTCGGGGACGAGGCGGCGCTGGCCGACGCGCTGGCGCGCGTGCTCGAGGACCGGGCGCTGCGCGAGCGCCTCGCCGACGCCGGGGTCGAGTGGGCGGCGCGATTCCACTGGCCGGAGTGCGCGGCGCGCTCGCTCGACGCGCTGCTCGCCGGGGCGGGGCGACACTAGCGTGGGCATTCCGGGGGAGGGGCGCCCGGGGCGGAGAACCGTCCTGGTGTTCGGGGCCAAGATCGCCTTCAGCCTCGGGCTCATGGCCT
>MFFQ01000111.1 GCA_001780165.1 Candidatus Eisenbacteria bacterium RBG_16_71_46
GGCTCGTGGCTCGTGGCTAGAAAAGGCAAGGGCAAAAAAGGCGCAGGGCGGTGGCCGCCATAGGCCGCCTGCGTACTCATTCGTTCCGAAAATCGGATAGGTCCGCGGGCGGCGCGGGCTGAAGCCAACGGAGAAGAAATGTAATGAGCACCTATCAACCGAAAGTGTATCGCGAGCAGGGCGGCAGCCGGCAGGTCGTGGCCTCGGGCGGATCGCTCGACGTAGAGAGCGGCGGCGAGATCGACATCGAGAGCGGGGGCGCGCTCAAGATAAACGGCACGGCCATTACCGTCACCGCGGCGGAGATCAACGCGATGGCCGGGACGGGCCTGGACGCCACCGAACTGGGATACCTGAACGGGTCCGGCACAACCGTCGTCGCCAGCAAAGCGGTGATCGCCGATGCCAACAAAGACGTCGTCGGGGCTCGCCAGGCGACGCTCGGAGTGAACGGCGCGGCCGGTGTGGCCGGGCAACTGAACGTGCGGGACGGGCAGAACCCCGGCTCCGTCGCCAGTGTCGTCTATGCCGACGTCGCGAAACTCGCGGCGCTCACCGCCACGGCGGACGAGATCAATAAGCTGGACGGCGCGCCCCTGGATGCGACGATCGTCGTCGGGGCCGAAACAGGGGGCAACACGATCAACGTCGCGGTCCAGCTCAAGGACGGCAATGCTGCGGACCTGGCGGTGCGTGGCCACGTGCGTGCTTACCTCAGCGACGACGCAAACGGCGACAGCCTGGCAGCCGCCACACCCTCCGGCGGGATCGCCATCGGCACGGACGGGCTTCTAGTCTCCCTGACGCCGGCGCTCGCCAACGCCCTGATCGTGGACGGTAACCTGGCCATCGACGCGGTCCCGGAGAAGTTCAAGACCACGCAGACGGCCGCGTTCATGCTCAACGGCGTCTCGCACACGAAAGCGGCGACGACCGCCCTCACCTTCACGGCGGCGCACGTCATCACCGCGAGCAAGTTCGGCGTCATCCTCATCCAGATCAACGCGGCGGGCACGGTCTCCACCAAAGTGCCGGCCAGTCCTCAGGCGTATAATGACGCTCCTACGGCCCTGGCGGCCCTGCCGGCAGCGGATGCGGGTAACATCGCTCTGGGCTACATCGCCATCGAGAACAACGCGGGCGACTGGACCGCCAACACCGACGACCTGACCAACGGCTCCGATGTGACCACGGCGGCGTTCAACGATTCCACCGAGACAGCCCTCTCGGCTGTGCCGAAAGCGTTCGACCTGGTGAGCGAGTCCGACGGCGACATCGACATCAACCTGATCGAGGCCGGGGCAGCGACCTGGTACCTGATCCTCGTGCTGCCCAACGGCAAGCTGGTCGCCAGCGGGGCTATCACGTTCGTATAGGCGAGTGGCTCGTGGCTCGTGGCTCGTGGCTCGTCAAGGCCACGGCCACGGTCACCGGCCGCTAACGGGAGAGCGGCATGAGCGTAAGTTTGGTCGACAACTACGGGCCGGTGCGTCAGGTGACGCTGCAGCCGGAGACGACCGTCACGGCGTCGGGCACGGTGAACGGGACTGCCATCACGGGCCTGGGCGCGTATCGTCAGGCGCAGATCGCCCTGATCGTCACCGACGCCGACACGGACGTGGGAGACACCCTCGACGTGTATGTAGACACCAGTTTCGACGGCGGGAGCACCTGGCTCAACGTCGTTCATTTCCCGCAGATCCTGGGCAACGGCGCGGACTCACAGAAGTACAGCGCCACGCTGGATCCTGCGGGCGCGGCGGGCACGAGCACGGTGGACTTCACGAGCGACTGCAACGCCGGAGTGGTAAGGCCGTCCATCTTCGGCGACCAGGTGCGGGTGCGGTACATCGTGGCGAAGGACGGCGACCCGGTGGAGGATCAGAGCTTCACGTTCGCGGTCCTCGGCGAGTTCAAGCGGTAGATACGATCATGCCGGCGGCGAAGCGTGACAATCCAATTAAGGTATGCCGAGACGTGAACGCGCTGCTGCCGGCGTTTCGTCTCGCGCTCGTGCTGGCTCTGGAACAGGCAAACCGGGAGACCGTGGGGAAGTTCACCAACTTCTATGCCTGGGTGATCTTCGAAACATACCGCAGTCAGACCCGGCAGGACTATCTCTACGCGCAGGGACGTACCCGGCCCGGCTCGATCGTCACCCATACGAAACATAGCCGGCACACCGAGCGGGATGCGGCGGACATCGTCTGGTTGGATAGAAAAGGACGCTTTCACTGGGACGGCCCGCTTGTGCTGTGGCAGATCCTGGGTCATGCGGCGCGGACATACGGCCTGGAGTGGGGCGGCGACTGGTCGAGCTTCGTTGACCTGCCGCACATCCAGGCGAAAGCGAGGGAAGTACCATGATCGAAGTGCGGATGCTCAAGACGATGGACGGCTCTCCCGATGGGATGCGTGTCAATACCTACCAGGCCGGCCAGGTCTACACGCTGCCGGACGACCTGGGAGGCGTGTTTCTGCGCGAGGGATGGGCGGAAGAGCAGGTTTGTGAGGTTTCTGATGTTTCTGAGGTTGAGCCGGAACGACCCGAGCTACCGGAACCGACGCCTGCCCCGAAGCGGACACCGACGCCTTCAAAACGAGGGAAGTGAGATGCCTGTCTACATGATCGGCGAGAAGGTCCGCCTGGCTGGACACGCCGGCACGGTCCGGGGGATTGAAGGGGACTGCGTGCTGGTAGAGACGGAGTCCGCCGAGGTGGTGCGCGTCCTGGTCCAGCCCGCGCCCCGGCTGGTAGAAGCGGTTGAGAGCATTCCTGCTGCTTTCGGCTGCGCGGAGGCGGAGGCGGCGGCACCCTTTGCGCCGGCGCAGGATAAGATGAAGCGCGGGCCGCGAGGTCGGAAGTGAGACGGATACTGGGCCGGTTGTCGGAAATGAGACGGATGCTTCGACGGTTCCTGTGTTATCTCTCCGGCCATCGGTGGCATCTGCGGACCCTGCTGGAAGATTCCTGGGAGCGGATCTGCGCGCGATGCGGGAAACTGGAGTCGCATCCGATTCCGGCGCTGTCCTTTTCGCGCCCTACCAAACCCTCCCTTGCCAGCCAGCGACGGAAGGCGGCGTGGGAGAAGAAGCGCCACAGGCGACAGATCGAATCCCGGAGCCGGATGGCGAACGCGAGGCGGTAAACATGCCACAGAACTACAGCCAGCTCGTTTTTGACGGGGTGCCGGTCAACGGCGTGAACGAGGTGCAGCGGGTGACGCTCGACGGCAGCCCGACGGGCGGCACCTTCACGCTCACCTACGCGGGCCAGGAGACGGGAAACATCGCCTATAACGCAACGGCAGCCGTGGTACAGGCGGCGCTGCAGGCGCTCTCCAACGTGGAGCCGGGCGACGTGGCCTGCTCCGGCGGATCGCTGCCGGCGACGCCGGTCGACGTGACGTTCCAGAACAACCTGGGCGGCCTCAACCAGACGCAGATGACGGGCGATGGAACCAGCTTGACCGGCGTGGGAGATGACGAGGACGTGACGATCACGACGGTGACGCCGGGAGTGCGCGGGACCTATCGCGGCGCGCAGAACGGGTGCGTCCTCGCGGCCAAGAACGGCGACGGCGCGGGCGTGCTCTACGAGAACACCGGCACGCGGGCCACGCCGACCTGGACGGAACTGGAGGAAGTCGTCTGATGGGTCAGGCGGCGGCTCCGACCAGCGACGATCTGAAGCAGTACATCGAGAGTCTGGGCGTCATCAACCCGACGAAGTTTGATGATGCCGTGGCGCTGATGCGTCTGGACGTCAAGGCGCCGGCGGCCTGGAGCGACTGGGAGAAGCGCACCGGCTGGAAACCCTTCCTCAAGGACGCGGCGGACGTGACGCGCTGGTTCGATCCGCCCGGGCCCAACCGGGAGGGCGTCTCACGGGGCGGCGGGCGTCTGCTGCGTCTGGAGGCGGGGCTGCTGACGCTGACCAGCCTCACCACGCACCTCTCCGTCAGTGAGCCGGACGGGACGGCGCTGACCGTCAATGAGCACTTCTGGCTGACAGATGCCGGTGGCGACTACAACGCCGACGCGGAGGGGCGTCCCTGGGAGATCGTGCAGTTTTCGAGCAACCAGTATGGCCCGCCCCGCTCGATCCGGATCATCGGGCGGTGGGGGCGCGCGGAGACGATCCCGGACGACGCGTGGGAGGCGGTCCGTCAGTACGGGGCTTACCTGGCCTACCAGGAACTCTCGCTCAATATCTCGCGAGGTCTCTTCTCGCACCGGGACTTGAACACCGAGATCCGCTACGGGGGGGGTGGCACGGCTCCGCTTTCGCTGGAAGCGCAGCGATGGCGGGACGACTATGAGATGGCGGCGCTGCGGTATGAACGGGTGTCTCTTTAGTGGCTCGTGGCTCGTGGCTCGTGGCTGGTAAGGGCAAAGGCGGATGAGTCACATCAGCGAGAACATCGCCTGGCAGCTGCAGGACCTGCGCGAGAAGGTCGGGACGACGGTCGAGTTCCAGGGCACGGAGTACCGGGTCCTCACCGAGGAGGTGAGCGGCGCGAAGGTGGGCGTGCAGGCGCTGGACAAGAAGGACACGCTCGGACCCTACATCGCCTCCGCGGACCCGCGCGTCTTCCGGTTCAATCCGGCCGATTTCCTGCCGACGAGCCTGGTGGTGCCGCCGATGGAGGGCGACGAGCTGATCTGGCACCGGCTGATCTACGTCATCACCCTGGTCAACTATAGCGACGTGGGGGAGGATACGACCGGGATCAACGTGTACGCATACCGGAAGGTGGTCTGAGATGGGTGTCAAATGTCAAAAGCTGATGGGAAGTCCGCTTCCGCTCAGTCAGGTGTCAGGTGTCGGGGAACGGCGGGAGGAGAGGCGGTGCCGCTGACGCCGGGGGGGCCGGGATCGTTCGGGAGCGCGGATCCGGCAAGCGGGGGACCGAGCGCGCCGGAGCCGATCACGCTTTCCGAGACGGCGACGATCCGGCGCAAGACGCTGACCGCCGACGGCCTGGGCACGCACAGCCTGGTCTGGAATGACGCCGGCGAGGTGGCCTGCGCGCTGGACAAGACGACGCGGCGCGCGGAGGTCGTGCAGGCCGGGGAGCTCAAGAGCCTGACGGTCTGGACCTGCTACTTCAAGCTGGACGGCGACGTGCGCCCGGCGGACCGCGTGGTGATCGGCGGGCGGACCTACGAGGTGACCGAGACAGATGCGGGCCGGACCGGCGCGACGGTGCTGACGGCGACGCTGGTTCGGGTGTCGGGTGTCGGGTGAGCAGTTGAGAGCGTACTTGCTGCTTTCGGCTGCCGGGTATCGGGGAACGGCGAGGGGCATGGCGAGATGGCGATTAAGATGGAGATGCGGTTCGACCTGTCGCCGCAGCTGGTGGCGCTGACGGGGGATAAAGCGGGGCAGGTGGTGCGGCACACCGCCGACGCCCTGCGCGATCGCGCGAAGGCGAAGATCCAGCGGGGTCCGAAGACCGGCCGGGTCTACCGCTCGCGCACGAAGCCCTCGCCGCACCAGGCCAGCGCGCCCGGCGAAGCGCCCGCCTCCTGGTCGAAGGAACTGGAGGAGAGCATCGTCAGCGTGGTGGTCGGGGAGAGGACCTCAGAGGTACAGGTCGGCGCGGAGTACGGCGGCAAGTACCTGGAGCAGGGCACGCCAGGCGGGAAGATCAAACCGCGCCCGTTCCTGGCCCCTTCTGCTGAGGAGCAGCGTCCGCTCTTCGTGCGCGACATGATGGAGGCGGTCCGGCAGGCGGCTCGTGAGGCAGTGCGCGAGGCAGTCGGGAAACTGGGATGAAACGCGAGGAGTTCATGATGGGCAGCCCTGCCGCTGAGGGTTCCTGATGAGCGAGGTGCTGGCCGGTTATAAGTGGATCACCGGCACGGCGATTGCGGATACGACACTCTCGGCGAGCATTGGCACCCGCGCCTACGCGGACGGCGCGCCGGACGTAGATCCGGACGATCCGAACGGGGATCCGCCGGCCTATCCGCTCCTTACCGCCGCCTTCATCGCCGGCACCGACTGCCGGGGCGTCGGTGGCAAGCGACTCCTGTCGAAGCCGTTGTTTCTGGTGCGGGTGATTGGCGAGGGGGGTTATGGCGACATCGCCGCGCTTGTGATGCGCCTGGACGCGCTGCTGGACGTGCAGCCCGATGAAGATAACCCGGTCTCTACCGTAACCATTGAGGGACAGGAATACGAGATCCTGGGCTGCGTGCGGGAGCACCCGGCTGCAGACAGTGACATCGAGAACGGCGTTCGATACAGCTGGGGCGGAGGGTACTACCGCCCGTACATCCGGGCAGTCTCCTGATGGTGTCAGGAACATTCAGGAACGGCATCATTCGGCGCCGAATAGGAGGCGCCTTTTTGTTGAGCGGCAGAGCCTGTCTCTTTAGGGGAGACGGGCTTTTGATTTGCGGAGGATAGATACAATGGCGGGAAGAGCAGCAATCTTTGAGCGCGTGCTCCTGGGGGTCGAGGCGATGGAGGGCACGGCGGTGCAGACGCTGAAGCGCCTGCTCGGTCTCTCACTGGACCTGGATGCGGTGGTCCCCGCGGAGCCGGTGAAAGTGCAGGGCAACAAGGCCCCGGTCGGCATGGTGGTGATGAAAGAGAGCAGCGAGGGGAGCTTAAAGGGCATCTGGGCCTTCAACGAGTTCCTCTACCTGCTCTCCTCGCTGCTCTGTACGGCCACTATCAGCACGCCGACGACCAACGGCGTCTGGACGGTGACGCTCGGTACCCAGAGCAGCGGTCACTTCCACCTGATCTTCAACGGGCAGACGACGGATGAGATCGCCTACAACGCTGCGGCGTCGGCCGTCCAGAGCGCGCTGGTGGCGCTGTCGACGGTCGGGAGCGGCAACGTGACGGTGACCGGCGCGGCGGGCGGACCCTTTACGGTCACCTTCCGGGCCGGGCTGATCGGCACGACCCTGGCGCTGACGGCGGACTTCTCCACGCTGACCACACCGGGCAACGCGAGCATCGCCACGACGGCGGCGACGAACACGCGGCGCTGGCGGTTCCTGCCTGAACAGAGCGATCCGGACACCGTCGAAAGCTACACCGTCGCCACCGGCACGACACGCGAGGCGGGCCGGGCGGCGGGCCACAAGTTCACGGACTTCGGGCTGACGGTCGCGGAGAAGGGCGCGGACGTGACCGGCAAGACGCTCGGGCGGCGGCTGGCGGAAGGCTACCGGGTGCAGAACGTCTACCTCTCCGGCGCGCCGACGGGCGGAACCTTCACCCTCACGTATGCCGGGCAGGAGACGGGTAACATCGCCTATAACGCGTCCGGCGCGGAGGTGGAGGCGGCGCTCGAGCTGCTCTCGACCGTTCTGGCGGGCAACGTCTCCGTGATCGGCACGCGCGCCTATACGCTGGACCTGGACACGCCGACAAGCGGCACGTTCGACCTGACGTTCAACGGCGTCTCGGCGACCGGCATCGCCTATAACGTCTCGGCGTCGACACTGCAGACGACCCTGGCGGCGCTCTCCACCATCGGCACGGGCAACGTGACGGTGTCGGGCGGACCCGGCAACACCACGCCGTTTACGATCACCTTCACCGGCGACCTGATCCACACCGACCTGGCCCTTACCGCCGACTTCGGCAGCCTGGTAGGCGGCGCGGGAGCGGCGATCACGGCGAACCTGGGCGGCCCCTGGTCCGTGGAGTTCATCGAAGACCTTGCGGAGACGACCATCACGGTCCTCTCGGCGGACGGCACCTCTTTGACGGGCGGCACCAGCCCGGCGGCCAACATCGGCTACTGCACGGCGGGACTGACGCTGACGGAGGTCGCGCACGTGCCGGTTCCCCCGAAGAAGGTCTCCGTCTACGTGGGTGCGTCACTGCTCGGGCTGACGAAGCTGGAGGACTGCCTGCAATGGAAGTGGGACTTCAAGCCCCGGCACCGCGGCGTGATGACGCTCGACGAGGCGGATCCTTCCTTAAGCAGCACTCTCGAGCTGGCCGGCGATCCGACCATGCAGCTGATCGTCGAGCAAAACAGCGTAGCCGACGCCTTCATGGACGACTTGCGCTCGGGTACGACGAAGTACATCCGCATCGTCGCCAACGGCTCCTCTATCGAGACCGGCTACAAGTACAGGATCATCCTGACCGCGCCGTTTGCCTTCCTCAACCCGAAGCGGGGACCGCACGAGGATGTTCAGGCCGGCACCTACGACCTGCAGCTGCTCTACCATTCGGCGGTCGGCAGCTATATGGAAGTGATCGTCGAGACGGCGCTGACGGCTCTCTAAAGGCGCGTGACTCGTGGCTCGTGGCTCGTGGTTCGTGGCTGGAAAAGACAGGGGAAAACCATCCCTTACGTGGCTGCCCCGGAGGGGGCGGAAGGAGTTAACTCTCATGAGGTCATTCAAACTGGCAGCACGGCTGATGCTGGTCGTGCTGACGCTGTTCGCGGCTGTTCCGTCGTGGGCAGCCAGCCTGTTTTTCAACGTGGTCGCGGAAGAGACGGATCCGCTGGGTCGTAAAAGTTACACGATGGTGGTAACCTATGAGGCCCTGCACACCGCGGTGGTCTGGGAGCGGTATAATTACCGTTTCTATGACACCGTGCAGCCGACCATCAAGGCAGAAGGCGGGAAGTGGAACATCAGCGGGAAGGCGGTGTTTTTCGACGAGGTAACGAAAGTCGTACTGAAAGAGATGCCTTATGTCATCGTAGCCGACCCCGCGGGAAAGGTCGTGGTCACCCTCAACGGCATGGTGGTCGTGGACAGCTCGAAGGTGCTCGGAACGATACCGGCGGTACCGGCCGGCGGGTGACAGGGGCTGGTGGTTCGTGGCTCGTGGCTCGTGGCTAGTAAGGGTAAAGACAAGGGCAGCGGCAAGAGGAGGAAGGCATGGACCTGAAAACGCTGAAGGCGGTGACAAAGGCGCTGGCAGTCGAGTACGAGGGCGAGACGCTCCATCTCCACTACCGGCCCGGCGCTTTCACGCCGGAGCTGGAGGACAGCATCGCGTCGGCGGGCGAATCGGAGATCAAGACGATGCCCTTCCGGGTGATGCTCGTCACGCTCATTGACTCCTGGGACCTGTATGATAAGCCGGCGTCGGAGGGCGGGAAGGTTCTGCCCATCGACGTCGACACGCTTTCCCTGGTGCCCTCTTCGCTGCTGATCGCCCTCTCGCGCGCCATCGCCGAGGACAGCCAGCCGGACCCTCCGAGCGAGACGGGATCGTTCGGTTCCTGACGCTGGGCTCGAAGGTCCGGGGCGCGAAGCTGCCCGCCTACTATCTCGACGTGATCGCGGGCCGGGTGCTTGGCATTCCGGCCCGCGAGGCGCGTCAGATACCGATGCTCGACTACAACCGCGCGGTGATGATCTGGTTTGCGGAGGAGGAGGCGCGCCGGTGGCACGAAGCGCGGGTGATGGGTATCGGGTGACGGGAAAGACAAAGACATTGGACAGGATCAACAGGATTTATAGGATCAAAAAAATCCTATCCATCCTGTTCATCCTGTCTATAGGAATTTGATGGACATTGCCTCTTTAGCGGTGCGGGTCACCGCCGAGACGGACGACCTGCAGAAGATCCCGCGCGACACCAAGCGCGCCTATGCCGAAGCCGAGAAGGCCACGCAAGCCGCCACCAAGCGGGCGGAAGCGGAGGCGGCGAAAGCCGCGGCTGCCGCCAAACGCGCGCACGACGAGTTCTCCCGCCTGCGATGGGACGTGGGGGAGAAGATCGGGCGCGGATTAGAGGTCGCGGGGGCCGGGATCGTCGCGTCTCTGGGGGCGAGCGCGAAGGTCGCCAACGACTTCGACAAGTCCATGCGCAACGTCAACTCGATTGCGCAGGTGAGCGAGAAGGAGTTCCAGGGCCTCAAGGCGGCGGTGATGGGCGTTGCGAAGGACCCGTCGATCACGCAGGGACCGCGCGACCTGGCGAAAGGGCTCTACGACGTCTACTCCTCCGGTTTCACGGGCAAGAAGGCGCTGGAGGTGCTGCACGTCGCGGCAAAAGGGGCGACGGCGGGCCTGTCCGATACGGCCACGTCGGGCCGGGCGCTGATGGGCGTTCTGAACAGCGGCATCCCCGGCGTCCACAGCGCCAAGGAGGCGATGGACGTCCTGTTCAAGGTCGTGGACCGGGGTGTCATCAACTTTAGCGAGCTGGCCGGCAGCATCGGCTCGGTGCTGCCCATCGCCGCCAAAGCCGGCATCAGCCTCCAGGAAGTGGGCGCCTACATCGCCGTCGCGACCAAGTCGGGCCAGTCCGGCGCCGAGGCGATCAACGACCTCCAGAACCTGATCACCAAGATCATCCGGCCCTCCGACGAGGCGTCCAAGATGATGCGGGAGATGGGGATCAGCTACGGGCTGACCGCGCTGCAGAGCAAGGGTCTGGGGGGCGTGCTGGCCGAGATCATCGAGAAGACGCGGGGCCAGCAGGACGCGTTAGGCAAGCTGTTTCCCGACATGCAGGCGTTTCGCGGGCTCCTGACCGCCGGCTCCGAGAACGGACGGCGCTTCCGGGAAGAGCTGCTGCAGATGGGCAAGGCGACCGAGGGGATCGGCGCGACGCAGCGGGCCTTAAACGAGCAGCTAAAAGCAGCCGGGTGGGAGCAGTTCAAGAAAGAGATCGAGATCACGGCGGTCCAGGCCGGGAACGTGTTGCTGCCGGCGCTGCGCTCCGTGCTCAAGGCGTTGCAGGAACTGCTCGGCTGGTTCCAGCGCCTCAGCCCGGCGACGCAGGAGAACCTGGTCAAGTGGGGTCTACTCGGCGGCGCGCTCATGCTGGTCGGCGGGCGGGTCGCGGGTCTGATCAAGCTGGTGGTCGAGCTGCGCAGCGCCTGGATCGCGGCGCGGGTGGCGGCGGAGGCGGCGGCCCTGGCGCAGGGTCGGGCGGCTCTGGCCGGGGGCGCGGCGGGTCTGCCCGGCAAGTTAGGCGGGATCGGCCTCGGCACTCTGGGGGCCGGCCTGACGGTCAGCGCCCTGCAGTACTCGACCGCCTCGAAGTATCCCAACAGTCCGGCGGCCCTGTCGGCGATGTACGGGCCGACGGGCGGCGCGTTCCTGCCGGCGTCGATGCGCCCATCCACCGCGCCGGCCGGGACTGCGCCATCGGGTGTTTATCGGGGGATGAACGTCAACTTCGCCTCCCGCCTGGACCAGCTGGCGAAGGCGGTCGAAGCGCGGGGCGGTCGTCTCTCGATCACGGACGGCTTTCGCACCACCGCGCAGCAGGCGGAGCTGTACCGCCGTAAGCCGGGTCTGGCGGCGCCGCCCGGTCGTTCGCTGCACGAGCGCGGCATGGCGGCGGACCTGTCGGGCAGTCTGGACCTGGCGCACCAGATCGCGCCCTCGCTCGGTCTGACCTTTCCGATGCTCTCTCGCGCGGCGGGCCGGAAGTACGAGCCGTGGCACGTGCAGATGGGAGGTGGGAGGTCAGCAGGCGGTGTGGATGCGCTCCTCTCCAAGATGGCCTCGCCGGGCGCGCCGATCTACGGGTATACGCCGGAACGCGCGGCGCGCGAGCCGAAGCTCACGCCTGCGCAGGCGCAGACGAAGGCCGCGCTGGCGGAGGTCGCCTCGCTGCAGAGCCGGCTGAACACGCTCCAGGAGGGCGGCAGCCAGGTCGCCTCGGACCTGGCCGGGAAGTACCGGCTGGTATCCGAGGCGCTGCGCGCGAAGATCACGCACCTGCGGGAGGCGGTCACGGAGCGCCTGAAAGGCCAGGAGAGCGAGAAGAAGTTCCGCGAGGCGCTGGACGTCACCAACGCCAGCATCCGGGAGACCCGCAACAACGAACTGCAGGGCCTGGCGAAGCTGAAGGCGGAGTATCCGGGGATCAGCGAGACGCGGCTGAAGTCTCTCCTCGGTCAGCGGGAGGCCCTGGAGAAGCTGACGAAGACGCAGGAGGAGAACCGGCGTCTACAGGAGACCGGCACGTCGGCGATGGAGAGGGCGCGGGTGGAGCTGCTGCAGATGAAGGCGGCCACGGACGCGGAGCGGGTCTCCCTGGAGGTGTTCGGGAAGACGCTTGCAGAGCTTCCGGCAAACCTGCGCAAGACGGCCTCGGACCTGGCGAAGATGCGCGTCGAGATGGGTCTTCTGAAAGCGCGCGACCAGTTCGCGGCCCTGTCGCAGGCCACCGGCGCGATGGGCCAGTACAGCGGGATGCTCGGTCCGCTCTTTGCCGAGTCGAAGCGGGCCGCAGAAAATGAGCGCGCCCGGAAAGCGGCGGGTACGTTCGGGATCGGCAGCGCGATCTCGGAGGGGATGCAATGGATGTCTGCGGGCATGGGTCAGATGATGGACCGTGCGATAGAGCAGCAGCGGCGCAAGGCGGAGCAGATGCGCGATATCTGGCGGGGCGTGGCGCAGGACTTCTACGGCGTCTTCCAGTCGGCGTTCGACAACCTGTTCCAGCGCGGGTTCAAGGGGTTTTTCGGCTCGGTGGTCCAGGGTTTCCAGCAGATGCTGCAGCGGATGGCCGCCGACTATCTGGCCTCGCAGCTGACCAGGCTCCTGATCGGGGCCATCGGGGGCAGCGCGGGCGTCAACGCCTTCTTCGGCGGCGGGCGGGCCGCGGGCGGGCCGGTGGTGTCGGGACGGAGTTATATCGTCGGCGAGCAGGGACCGGAACTCTTTACGCCGGACCGGGGCGGCCAGATCGTACCGACGGGCCGGCTGGCCGGGGCGGCGGCGGGCGGCTCTGTCAACATCACCTTCAACATCACGACGCCGGACGTGCAGGCATTCCGGGCGTCGCAGGACCAGCTCTATCAGGACGCGTGGCGTGCAGCCAATCGCACGCAGGCAAGGAACGGGTGACGGGTGACGGGTGACGGGTGTCGGGGAAGGCACGCGCCCTACATAAGGGACAGATATGGCGTTTGATGAAATCCGGCTCCCTGAGAGCTTGAGTTACGGGGCGACCGGCGGGCCGATGTACTCGACCGTCGTTATCGTGACGGGGAGCGGCGCGGAGCAGCGGGTGGCGCAGTGGGCCGAGGGGCGGCGGCGCTGGGAGATCCAGTACGACGACCGCAGCCGGGCGCAGGCAGACGTGCTGGCAGCCTTCTTCATCGCGCGGCAGGGTCGTCTGCGCGGCTTCCGGTTCAAGGACTGGGCCGACTACTCCTCCAAGATCGGCGACGTGGAGACCAAGCACGCCACCGCGCAGATCACCACGACCACCTTCCAGCTGCAGAAGGTCTACACCTCCGGCGCGATCACCCACACGCGGGAGATCAACAAGCCGGTCGCGGGCACGGTGCAGCTCTATCATCCGGGCACGGGAGTAGAGGTGCTACCCTCGTATACGGTAACGCTCGGCGCGCAGGCGTCGGGGCACTTCCACCTGACGTTCAACAGCCAGACGACGGGAGAGATCGCCTACAACGCGAGCGCGGCGACGGTGCAGACGGCGCTGACGGGCCTCTCTTCGGTCGGCAGCGGCAACGCGACGGTCACCGGCTCGGCGGGCGGTCCCTACACGATCACCTTTGTCGGCGACCTGCGCAATACGACCCTGGCGCTGACGGCCGACTTTTCCGCGCTGGAGACGCCCGGCAACGCATCCCTCAGCGCGGTCGCGTGGAGCCTGGCCAGCGCGACCGGCGTCTGCACGTTCGCCGCGGCGCCCGGGTACGTGCCGACGGCGACGTTCGAGTTCGACGTGCCGGTGCGCTTTGATACCGATCAGATGCAGATGAAGCAGGATGCGGTGACGGTGCGAAGCTGGAGCGTGCCGATCGTGGAGCTGCGAGTCTAGTGGCTCGTGGCTCGTGGCTCGTGGTTAGAAACGGCAAGGACAACGGCTAAATGGGGCTGCTGGATACGCTGCTGGTGTACTGGAAGCTGCGGGAGGGGCCGGGGATCGACCGGTACGACGCGACCTGCGGCGGGAAGGACCTGGTGGAGGACCGGAGCTTAACCGTCGGACACCGGAAGGGATTGCTCGGCTACGCTGCCGACTTCGATACGACCGCCGAGTTGTTACGCGAAGGCGATACGGATCTGGGGATCGGAGATAACGATTTTACGCTCGCCTTATGGTTCCAGGCCGACTCGCACACCAACACGCCGCGCCTGGCCGGCTTCTGGGATTCGCTGGTCTATGGCTACAACCTCCTCTTTAACTGGACGGACCATAAGATCGGCTGCCAGTATACCAGTAATGGGGCGGATATCATCAACCTGGCCGGTCCTGTGGCGACCGATGGCGTCCCCTATTTCGTGGTGTTCTGGCACGACGCCGTTGCCAACACGGTCAACCTGCAGGTCAACAACGGCACGATCTACTCGCAGGCGCTCGCCGGAGGCATCTACACCGCTGACCTCCCCTTCCGGATCGGGGGCTATAGTCCCGCGGAACCCGGCTACAACATCCTGAACGGGTGGATCTCAGACGTCGGTATCTGGAAGTCCGCGCCGGGCGGGGGCGGCGTACTGACGGCGGACCAGCGGGCGGCGCTCTACAACGATGGGTTCGGCCTCTCCTACCCGTTCGGGGAGCACGTCGACGGCTGCTGTCCGGGAGTATTGCGCACGCTCAGCGCCGAGATGACGACACACCTGGCGGGCGAGAGTCTGACCATCGCGGTCTGCGTCAAGGTCGAGCGGACGGACGGGACGATCCTGGGCTTCACGACCCACGACCGGGACCTGACGTTTAGCGGAACGACCTACGAGGCGCTTTCGGCGGTCGAAGCGACGGCCCTCCGGCAGGAGCTGGGGACGGGCATCGACAACCTGGACGTCTTTGGCCTCTTGCAGAGCGATGCGGTGGCGGAGACGGACCTGCTGGCGGGCCGGTATGACGGCGCGGACATCACGCTCATGCTGGTCAACTGGGACTCGCTCTCCGATGGCGCGGTGACGCTCCTGAAGGGGACCCTCGGGGAGATCACGATCCAGGACGGGAAGTACACCGCGGAGGTGCGCAGCCAGATGCAGCGCCTGGCGCAGCAGATCGGTGACCTGACCAGCCCGACGTGCCGGGTGAAGGCCCTGGGGGACAGCCAGTGCGCGCCGGGAGGGTTGTTCGCCGACGCAAAAGACATCACAGACTACCAGTTTGCGCGCACGGTGACGGACGTGGACAGCGACCGGCAGTTCACCTTCGGGGCCAGCGCGGAGGCGAGCGGCTACTTTGACTACGGCAAGGTGACCTTCACGAGCGGCCTGAATAACGGCCTGAGCCGGGAGATCAAGGTCCACACGCTGGTCGGCGGCGAGGCGCTCCTGAAGATGCAGGAGGCGTTCCCCTTCACGGTACAGGTCGGGGACACGGCGACGTTGGAGGCCGGCTGCAACCGGACCTTTGACATCTGTAAGAGCCGGTTTGCCAATGTCATCAATATGAGAGCGGAGCCCTATGTCCCCGGAACGGACAAGCTGATCCGGCGGGGACGGCCGCCGTCCGGGTAACGTCAATAGCCATCAACCACGGAGGACACGGAGAACACGGAGAAAGGCAACGGGTATAGAGGAACGGCTGGTCGGAGCGGCCAGGTCTTACCTGAACGTTCCGTTTGTCCATGCGGGGCGTTCGCGGCAGGGGCTTGATTGTGTCGGGTTGCTCCTCTGCGCGGCGCACGACATCGGGTTGACGGACTACGAGGACGTACACTACAGCCGGATCGTCAACCCGGATAGGCTCCAGCGGCAGATCGAGGCGGTGTGCGAGCGCGTGCCGGATGGTGCAGCCCGGCCCGGCGACCTGCTGCTCTTTTCCATGCGCGGCAGCGCGCAGCACGTGGGGATGGTGACGGAAGTGGCTCGTGACGCGTGGCTCGTGGCTCGTAACGGCAAAGGCGAGGAAACGAACGTGGAGCGGTTCATTCACACGTATCAGAGCGTCGGGCGGGTGGTCGAGCACGCTTTGGCGGGAGCGTGGAGAAGGCGGCTTGTCGCCACCTATCGGTGGAAGGATGAGGGATGAAGGATGAAGGATGAATCAACGGCCGCCTTAGCCTCTGGCCTCTGGCCTCTGGCCTCTGGCCTGGAGTAGCGATGGCGACGATCGTGCTGGGCGCGGTAGGGGCGGGGATCGGGAGCATCTTCGGGAACCCGATGATGGGGTTCTCTGTCGGAGTTTCCCTCGCCGGGATGCTCTTTCCGCCGAAGATGGGGGCGCAGGACCGGGGGAAGCTGGACGACCTGCGCATCACCGGCTCCGGGTACGGCGTGATGATCCCGCAGTGCTTTGGCTGCGCGCGCGTCGGCGGGAACATGCTCTGGTCCACGGACCTGGTCGAGCACGTGACGAGCCGCGAGGAGGGCGGCAAGGGGGGCGGCGGCGTCACGGTCAACGAGTACACCTACACCGTCTCCTGCGCGATGGCGATCTGCCGGGGACCGATCCGGGGTGTAAGGCGCATCTGGGCGGAAGACAAGCTCATCTACGACGTCGACTCGACGCCATCGAGCAAGCATGACATCACGGTCTACACCGGCACAGAGGAGCAAGCGGTCGATCCGCTGATGGAGGCTGCTTTAGGGGCGGGGAACGTGCCCGCCTACCGGGGGATCGCCTACGCGGTGTTCGAGGACCTGCTGCTGACCGACTGGGGCAACCGCATCCCCTCGATGTCGTTTGAGGTGGAAGCGCCAGGCAGCTCCGTGGCGGACATCCTCCGGGACCTGGCCGAGCAGGTCGGGATCGCCGAGAGCGACACGTCCTTTGAGGAGGCGGAGCACCGCATCATCGGGTTCGTGATCGCGCAGCGCACCGCCGCCCGGAGCGCGCTGGAGCCGGTCCTGCGGGTGGGAGCGACCGACCTGGCGGAGATAGACGGGATGCTGATCGCCATCCCGCGGGGCTGTCCGGAGGCGGCCACCATCGCGGAGGACGATCTCGGCGCGCACGTCTGGAGCGAGGGCCGCGGGGATCCGCCGACCCGTCTAGAGACAAAACGCGGGCAGGACCTGGAGCTGCCCGGGCGTCTGGACCTGGCTTACTTCCGGTATGATGCGGACGTTACAAAGCGCACCTACGAGCAGACCTCGCAGGGAGCCGTCCGGTACACGAAAGGCGACGTGCAGGAGGCGCACACGGTCCAGGCGCCCCTGGCGATGACGGACGACGACGCGCGCCAGACCGCCGAGCGCCTCCTGTATGGCGAGTGGCTGGAACGGACCTCGCACCGATACGCGCTCGGACCGAAGTGGCTGAAGCTCTGTCCGGGCAGCCCGGTCCTGCTGCCGGTCAACGGCGTCAACGAGCGCTGCCGGATCGTCGGGATGGACATCGGGCTGTTCGGGGAGCTACGCTTCTCGGCGGTGCGGGATGATGACGTGACCGGCATCCTGGACCAGAGCGTGGTCGGGGGCACGCCGGAGGCGGCGGGCGTGCCGGCGCTGGATGCGGTGGTGCCGACCCTGTTCTATGCCTGGAGCGGGTACGAGCTGCGTGAGGAGGACGGCCTGCGGGCCGGTTTCTACGTCGCGGCGTCGGGGGGCGACGGATGGGACGGATGCGCGATCTACTACAGTCCGGACGGCGGGACGACCTATCTGGACGCCGGGAACATCTTCGACCGGTCTGTCTTCGGGGAGACCGCCTCCCTCCTCCCGGACGGCGTCGCCTCCAACGCCTGGGAGGACGCGACCACGCTCGACGTCACGCTGGACACCACGGGCACGCTGGAGAGCACCAGCAAGACGGATGTGGAGCTGACCTATGACAACGCAATCCTGGTCGGGGAGGAGGTCGCCGGCTTCACGACGGCGGCGGCGGGCGGCGGCGGGGCGTACACCCTGACAACGATCCTGCGGGGCCGGCGCGACACGCCGATGACGGGCCACGGGATCGGGGAGGCGTTCGTGCTCCTCTCGCGGGCCGTCGCCCGGGTCAGCGTAGACGACAGCCTGGTCGGCCAGACGGTGAAGGTCAAGTGCGTCAGTCCGGGGCAGACCCTGGGCGACGTGACGGCGCAGGACGTGGTGATACGCGTTCCGAGTCATCCGTACGTGACGGTCGGCCCGAACCTGGACTTCAGCAAGGACACGAACAGCCAGTATGTGCCGATGGTGTTTTAGTGGCTCGTGGCGCGTGGCGCGTGGCTCGTAAGGGCAAAGTCAAAAGCATTTGACCTTGACTTTCACTAACCACGAGCCACGCGCCACGGCCTTTGAGGAGGAAATATTCGGTGGCGAATAATCTGGACATCAAGGATGGTCTGAACGCGAGCCGGGTCATCAAGACGACCGACAACGCGGGGGTCCATACCCCCCACCAGAACGTGGATACGCTGCCGGCGGATCCGCTCGGGGCGAACGCGGACGCGATGGTCGCCGCCGGGGCGGTGGGCAGTCTCAGCGCGAAGCTGCGGCGGCTCACGAACGACCTGAATACGCTGCTCAGTTACGTGGACGGCGTCGAGGCGCTGCTGGCGGGGGGATTGCCGGCGGCGCTGTCGGGCAGCGGCAACCTTAAGGTCGCGATCCTGGAGGGAGCCACGCAGTATGCGGAGGACGCGGCCAGCGCGGGCGGCGAATCGCTCATGCTCGCGGGCGCGGTGCGGCGCGACACGGCGGCCTCGAGCGGCGGAGCGGACGGCGATTACGTCACGCTCAACTGCGACGCGAGCGGCAAGCTCTACACGAACGCGGACACCGAGCTGCCGGCGGCGGCGGCCCTGGCGGACGGCGCGAGCAACCCGACGACCCCGCTGGTCGGCGCGCCCCTGCTCGTCTACAACGGCGCGACGTGGGACCGCGTGCGGACGGCGAACAAGTTCGGCGATATGAGCGCCGTCTCCATCACCTCCATCGCGACCGTTTACACGCCCACGTCCGGCAAGAAGTTCCGGCTGATGGGCGGCTGCATCAGCGTCAGCGCGGCCTGCTCGGTGCTGTTCGAGGATAACACGGCGGGCAACACGGTGTTCCGCACGCCAAAGCTCCTGGCGGACACGCCCTACAACTTTGATCTGGCGAACGGGTTCCTCTCCGCCGCCGCCAACAACGTGCTGAAAGCGACCGCGAGCGCCGCCGCCGCCATCACCGGCACGCTGCTGTTGTGTGAGGAGTAGGCCATGCACCTCTATGTGCCCCAACCGGAACCACTCCACCGGCTGCCGCTGCTCCTGCCGGGATCGCCGGCGTTCGAGCGGGCGATGTCCTGTATGCCCGTCACGCCCTGGTCGCCAGGAGGCGCGGCGGCTAGACGTTTTGTCGAGTCTGGCGCCGGGGGGGGTGAGACTGGCCTGGACATCCCCACGCCAACGGCCTTCTGGCGGATGGAGGAAACGGGAGCGAACAACCGGGTGGACTCTACGGGGAGTGGAAATGATCTGGTGCCGGCCAACGAGCCGGGCAACGGGACCGGCAAGATCGGTAACTGTTGCCATTTCACCGCCTATAATCAGAAGCTGAATCTGACCGACAACGCCAATATGTCTGTCGGCAATGCGGACTTTACCCTGGCGGTCTGGATCAAGGTCAACCAGTCGCATATTATCGGATGGAACTCCGCTCCCGGTGGGAAGGATGCAAATGCCTACAATACCTGTGAGTACGGATTTTTCCTCGACCCCAATGTGCCTGTTGGAAAACCGGGATTTCACATCAACAACAACGGAGGCACCGTCGAGGCGGACTCTCAAGTGCCTGATGCGACATGGACGCTTCTGACAGGAACTTATGATGCGGCGAACGACCTGTTGGGCATTACCATCAATAATGGAACCAGGAAGACGGTCAGTTATTCGGCCGGCACATATGACGGTGCTTACACATTCAGCATTCCTGGAAACTGGGTCGTAACCGATCCCTACATCCCCGTCACCGACGTCGACGCCGTCGGCTGGTGGAAGGGCACCTGTCTGTCGGCAGACCAGGTGAATACATTGTACAACGGCGGAGCCGGGACGGAGTACTACGATGGGTACTGGCATCCGTAGTGGCTAGTGGCTAGTGACTAGAAAAGGCAAGAGCCCGGAATGAATGGAGGAGTGACGAGATTGCCTTCTAACTTTGCGAGGAGCGTGGCGGGAACGATCGGAGCGCTGACCGGACCGCTCAGCGGTGTGCCCCAGGCCGTGCGAGAACAGACGGTCGTGGTGCTGCTGTTTGTGCTGCTGGACACGATCACCGGCGTCTGGCTGGCGGCGCACGGAGGCGCGGTCCAGAGCAAGAAGCTGACCACGCGGCTGGTCGCCAAACTGCTGCAGTACAGCCTGCTGGTCGGCGTCGCGACGGGGGCTGCGCTGCTGGCCAAGAGTTGGTTTGTCATCTCCGGGGCGCTCATGGCGATTATCGGGATCGAGTCAATCTCCATCATCGAGAACATGGCGCTCCTGGAGCGGGCGGGCGGGGTGAAGGTGGTGCTCTTCCGCGCGTTCCTACAGTCTGCGGGGCGTTACCTGGCGGTGACGAAAGAGGCGATCGCGGATGCGGAGGAAACGGCGGGTACTGCGAGGGATCGGCGCTCAAGCCGCGCCTCCTCCTCGCGAGGGTGTCAGGTGACAGGTGTCGGGGAAAGTCAACGGCCGGAAAGCCGGGGGCCGGATTTGCCTGCGCAGGCAGGAACCATGCCGGTCCGGAATATGGAGGAGAAGCCATGAGACTGGAAGATCTGATACAGCTTTACGCGCAGGTGCTGGCCACGGGAGCGCTTGCGGATGCGCAGTTGCGCACGGTCGGGGAGGAGACAACGGTCGACATCACGAACGCGCAGAAGCTCAACTTCCTGCTGGTGAAGGGGAAGGGCGGCGCGCGTTACCGGATCGACGGGCTGCACGTCACCCGCGAGCGGTAGTGGCTAGTGGCTAGTGGCTAGAAAAGGCCCGCCGGAGGAGCTGCCGGCGGGCCTTTTTCATTTCAGGTCCGGTTATTCCACATTCAGGCCCCGATTTTCACCAGTTTTTTCGCCTGCGTTCTTGACACCTCCGCCTCAACTGACTGAAAGATGAAGTCACCAAGGCAGGCTTTATGTATGATCCGGCGACCTTCTTTAGTGTCTACCAGGATAATCGGCTGACCAGGACGATACTCTTGTCCGCAAATCAAGCAGGCCGTTGTGTTCATCCCCTCACCTTCTTTCCTTCTCCCCTACTCTTTCCTGAACGATCTTTGAGGAACGGTTTTGACGGCCTCGTCTCAGGCAGGAAGCTCCCGGATGGTATAGCCCTCACGGGAGAGTAACTTGCCGACCTCATCGCGGTGGCAGAACGCAGTCTCTGCACAGGCGCAGAGCAGGATCACGTTCTGCCGATCTGCCAGGCTCTCCACGCGACCGCGCTGAGGGATGCGTTGCCGGGCGTCTCCAGCGCCTCCTTCGACCAGTAGGGCGCACGCGAGCGGGGCGCATAACGGATATCGCAGACGATGGCGTCGAGCTGGGTGGCCAGGTCGCGCAGGCGCTCCGGCTTGCGGCCCGTGTAGCCGGCCAGGTAGATGGTTCCGAGAGGTGCTTTCATGGTCTCAGGATCCTCGACACGGCGGGCAGGCAGGCGGAACAGAGATCGGGAGCGATCCAGGCGCAGGCCGGCTTGCACGGCTCCCGGTCGGTGCAGCCACAGACTCGACAGGTGCGCTGCGCTCCTTCCGGCTGCGCGACAATCTCCATGTTGAGCACGTCGTAATGAGGATCGTCGCCGCGGCAGATCAGCTCCAGGAGCGCCGGCGACCAGGTGAAGAATTCATCGGTCATGGCATCGATGAACTGGCGAACCGATTCCGAACAACAGCCATTATTCGCCGGATGACGCAGAGCTAATTGCAGGTGGCTTATGAGGATCAACAAGAATGGACGCTGCAGCACGAGGGTGATGGGGGGCTGCCGGATAAGCTGTATGATGGCCTCCGAAATAGCCTTCTGGAAATCTTGCTCGTCAATCTGGTTTTTCATATCAATTCCTCCAGGTCGAAATAGTCGCAGATCTCCGTCCAGGCAGCCTGCCAGCCCTTACAGACGGCGACGCGCCAGCCGAGCCAGCGGAGCAGGTCAAGCCATTCCCTCTGCGTTTGCTCCACGCGTCCCCCGCGGAGGCGCTTGAGCTCGATGGCCAGGCCGAAGTAGCCGTGGGATGGGACGGGGCTGAGGAGGTCGGGCACGCCCGCGCGCACGCCCTGCCGGCTCAGGAGCTTACACTCCAGGGCGTTCCATCGCTCGTTGGGAATGTGAAACAGGGTGGTCAGCTGCCAGTGGTCGCGCTCGTAGCGACTGATCTGTTCGAAGAGGCGCTGCTGCTCGACGTCCTCCGGGGCGCAGGGGGTCTGGACGGCGCGGCGACCGGGCTGCAGTCCCGGCAGTTTCATTTGCACGAGGACATCCTCCTTGCGGCGCTCGCGGGGCTGCTGCACGTTGCAGCCCGGGCAGACCCAGAAGGGCAGCCGGAGGTAGCGTCCACCGATGAGTACGGTCCGCAGAACAGCCGGCATGGGCTGCCGGCAGAGGGGGCAGGGCGGCGGAGCATCGGAGGGCATCAGAGCGACTCTTCCGCCGAAGGTGGCGGGGATGGCGGAAGGACCTCTCCTGCGTCGTTAATCAGGACGCAGGGGCTATTTATCAGGCATCCCGCCTCAGTGACCGATAGGCATCCCGCGCATCGATCTTCCGTTTCCTGGAACAGCCAGTCATGGGGAGTATCGGAGGTCGGCGCGTTGGCGATGAATCTGCCAATGATCTTCAGCACTTCCGTGCAATCTGTATCAGCAGGCATCAGGTAACCTTTCGCCTGGATGCCGCATCGGTGTAGAAGAAGAAGCGTCTCTTCTCTTCATCCAGTTGAATTTCGAGGGGTTGTAACTCTGCCTCCAGCTCACGCCGTTGCTTTTCAAGATCTGCCAATCTGCCGTCTACAGATCGAATTAAAACGGTGAGCAGGATCATGCGCTGTTTCAGCGTCTCAATCTGTTCCTCCGCATGAAGGATGTCATCTTCATTCGGTTTGCGCATCATCATTTCTACGATACTCTCGCTTTGTGTCGGTTTCATCGCTTCCTCTTATGCTCTCCGTGTTCGGAAACCGACGCTTTCCAGCGCGACGGCATCCGCTGCGCGCATCAGCAGGCCGCCTTGTTCGACGTGCGACCTCTCTCCCACCGTCAGCCGCTTCAGCTGCTCTCCGAGCGGCCTGTACCAGACATGCGTAGGCCATAGGCTATCCTGCGAGACCCGATAGACGGCGCTGGTCATCATGCCTTCGCAACGACCGCCCAAACGGCGGCAACGAATAAACATCGGGGTGACGCCATCGGTCAGGTTGACCGTGGTGATGACTTCGCCGCACGTCTGGCAGGTGTATTGATTGACGGCTCCCCGTTTCTCCATCATTCTTTCCTCTTCTAATCTCCCCATCCATCAGGATCGTAACGATACCACGGACGGTCATCAGATAGTGATCCATCAGGATCGTAACCATGCTCGATGGCATGTTTCGGGCAGTAGAAAGGGGTGGAAACACCCTCTGCGTCCTCGTAGCGGCACTCGTGCCCTACCTCGTTGCAATCTTCATGTTCGCAGAGGTACTCATAGGGCTCGTTCTGCATGGATTCAAGCGCCTTGGTAAACTTCTCTTCCGTCTCCCCATAAACAGCATCGGATTTACGTATATGATCCTCGAATATAGCCTTAGTTAAGACTGCATCCTCTCTCATTTCTGAAGTTAACCGACTATCATCGAGGATGCGCTGGCTTGCGGTCTCTGCCGCACGCTGAACCTGTTTGGCAGTCTGGGCCTCACGCAGCCGTGAGATAGCCGCCTCCACGTCTTCCCGCAGCTTATCTTCTTGTGCTGAGGAAAGCGCTTCGGCAGCGGTCGGCTTCTCTTCCAAACTCGGTTCGCCGCGGATCTTGTAGATGATCTCCAGACCAGCCCTTACGATCGGATCCTGCTCCGCATCCTGCTCAGGCATCTTCCTCCTCCTTGTCTCACAACACCGTCTGCGCGAAGGCGATGATCCGTTCTTCGCTTGCTTGCTGTCCGTCCCAGACGCCGGGGTAGTCGGGTCCTTGCATCCTTGTTGGGGAATGGAAGCTGACCTGTCCCTGCGGCAGGTCCACGTAGAGCACCCAGGAGTTGAGCGGCTGCGAGTCGTCCCGACCCCATCCGAAGCGGATGCCAAGCTCCGCGCCGTGCTCGCAGAGGAAGAGGCAGAGGATTGAGAGCGACCAGCCCTTGCGGTCGTAGGCCATCGAGCGGTACGATCCTTTGCCGCGAATGCCGCCCCGGTAGACTTTCGCGCGGGCCGAGCATTTCTGAGCGCGAAACAGGCAGACGGCGATCTTGCCGAGCAGGCCGTGCTGTGTCAGCTCTGCATAGAAGCGCAGGGTCAGATCGCCGTCCGAGCCATCGTAGACCTCTTGCGCGCTGTATGGCGTCATGGGCCCGGGTCCTCCTTGCGCGTGCGTCCGTAAGGAGGGCGAGGCTCACGGTGGACGTCCTGCGCGGTGCGCAGCTGCTCCCAGGCGGCGCGCAGCGCGTCGCAGAGGAGGGGGATGTCGGTCCGGGCGCTGGCGAAGAAGAGGGCATTGGCGCGTTCAGGCTTCCGCTCGATGGCCTGGATGCGTTCGAGCAGCCGTTCTGTCTCCCATTCATGCTGTGTGCGTGCCTGCTCTTTCTTCTTTGCGATCTTATACTGGCGCACGGCCTCATCCACCAGGAGGGCGGCCTGCTTGCGGAGGTCGTTGATCTCCTCCAGGGTCAGGTTTTCGTCGCTGCCAAGCTGGACCTCAAAGTGGCAATAGTCGTAAGAGCGCATGATTTTCACGGTCGCGGTGGGCACGGTTCGTCTCCTTTCCGGTTCTTACCAATTACGGGACGGTAGATGATCGTCATAGCGCAAGAGCCTCCTGTGCGCCGTTCGGGAGGAAGGGGGAGGCGTGCGGGTTCTGCCAGTCCGGGAAGGCCACCTCCTGAGACCGCTCCCACCAGCGGTAGCGCCATCCACGAAAGCCCCTTATCACCTCCGGGATCGTGACCGCGACGGCGCCGCCCTGACGCACCAGATAGATATCGTCCGCCGGATCCTCCTCGATGCCAGTAAGCGGCGCATACCCGCGCAGACAGCCGTTGTAGACGATATAGACGCGCTCGCCCAGCTCGATGTCCGGTAGGTGGACATGGCCGAGATGGAAATAGTAGCTCTGGCCGGTCTCCGGCTCCCCAGCGGCATCTCCCTCCTCGATCCAGGCATCCAGTCCGCTACGACCACCGGACTGGATCGAAAGCGCCGTTGAGAACCTTTTCGGAACGGTCACCACGACATCAGGCATGAGATTTCGCCCTCCTGCCCGGTCCCGCCACAGTTGTGCTCACCGGGTCATCCGGCAGGTCCTGGCCCGGCTCCACCTGGGCCTCATATTCGGGATGTTCCTGCTGCATGTGCGCGTGCAGGTCGGCAAAGTACTGATCGCAGCAGGGACATACTCCCTGTGCTGCGCGGTTCTTGAGGCGTGTAACGACGCCCCGCAGGGCCGCGCGGGAGCGTTTCTGCCTCTCGTTCCACTCTTGCTCGAACTTGAGTGAGGAGTTCAGGCGCTCGGTCTGGCGCTTCAGCGCCGCGATCTCCTTTTTCAGCTTCTCGTTTTCGCCCTGTCCATAATGCAGACTATGGCCGTTCGGACAGAAGAAGTGATCTCCGTCCTTAACACGCTGTTTGTAGAGTACAAGCGGGTAGGCGAAGGTGATTCCACACGAACAACAGGTATCGATTACCATCTCCACTGCCGCACCAGTTTTCCCGGCCGGCGTCGAAAAGAGACGGCTGAAAAGTTCCTCTAGCATCCTAGTCTCCTTTCATCTGCGCGACGGCCGCCACTTCCTCCGACCTCGCCTCCTTAGCCTGTCTTTCTTCCCGCGCCTTCCGCTCCGCACAGAGGCATTCGTCCGGCAGCAGGCCGCAGTCCGGGCAGAACCTGCTTAGGAGGCGGTCCGCCATCGGCATCCCGTGTTTATCGTCCCCATATTCAGCCCCAAAACGCCACCACAATTCTTCGGTTGCGTTAATCTCAACGAGCAACTGCAGCAGTCGCATGGAGTCGAGTTGGACTAGTGTGACGAAGATGTCGTTCCGGTCAATTTGGTGGCGAGCATCTTCGTTCGGAATTTCCATCCCATAGCGCAACAGCAGATCGAACATAATCTGCCTCGACCGGACATTCGATAATTTTTCCTGAGCCAACAGGACCAGGGCCGGCTGAAAGTCCGCCAGGTCCGTCATCTTCTCGACGCACTGCTGGACCAGGGCGCGCTTCAGCTCGAACGTCGCGAGCTTGGTCTTCCGCTCCGCCTCGGCCTCGGCTTTTTGCTCCTCCTCGTAGCGTTTCCGGTTGGTGCAGACCGGGACGATCTTCTTGTTGTCGTAGAGCTGCCGGGAGTAGGCCCTGCACTCACAGTCCGGCGTGCAGCCAGCGGGCGGGTTCGGACCGATGATTACGAGGGTGTTGTAGTTCCATGTAACCAGCTTATCGACGTCGATACCCTTCTCGCGCAGTTCCGCCGCCTCGCGCTCCAGTGCAGTCTTCTCCTCCGCCTGCGCTCCGGCTTGCAACTGCCGGTAGTGCTCCGGTTTGAGGCAGTAAGCCTCCCAGGAACGATCGCTGCTCTTGCGGTAGGCCTCGAAGGGGCAAGCCTGCTCGCAGGTCTCCCGAACGTTGAACTTCGGGCGGCTCTCGTGCAGGTTCACCAGCCGCTTCGCTTTGCGGAGCTTATCCGCCGCCGCGCTCGGCAGCCCCTTCTCCAGAGTGCTGACCGGCAGCTTCGCTTCCACCACCGCCGACGCGATCTCCGTCAGGATCGGCTCCGACTCGATGTTCATGCTGAGCAGTGCCACCCCATGGGAGGCAGAGAGCTCCCCTGCGCGGATCCGCTCCTGGACAGCGTCGGGGAGCTTCAAGAGGCGTGTGCGGTTGCTGATGGTCTCCTGCTTCCGGTGTACCATCTCGGCGATCATGGTCTGCGAGTGCCCCAGGGCCTGCAGACGCTTGTATCCCTCAGCCTCCTCAATCGGATCGATGTTCTCCCGAACCAGGTTCTCCACGAGGGAGAGCTCGAGCGCCTTCACGTCGTCCAGGTTTCGGACCAGGGCGTGGATCGTCTCCAGGCCGGCGCCACGGGCAGCGCGCCAGCGCCTTTCGCCGCAGATGATCTCGTAGAGAGGGCAGTTACGCTCCGCTTCGTCGGCGTCCAGGAAGAATAGACTGGTCCCCTCGTAGGTCTGCCTCTCCTTATCCACGAAGGCGGGATTTTGCACGAAGTAACCTTTTTGACCGCTTCGTGCGCCTGGATTGACACGCCAGCCGTCGCAGGTCCGGACCAGGATCGGTTCCAGGAGGCCGTGGGTGCGGATACTCTCCACCAGCTCGGCCATCGACTCCGGATCATAGCGCCGGCGCGGATTGTTGGGTGACGGTCCGATCAACCGAAGGGGTATCTCTTCCTGCATGGCCGGGCTATTCGGTGACGAATGTTCCGCCTCTGGCCTCTCGCCTCTGGCCTCTGGCCTCTCCTCCTCCGGATCGCATTGCTCGCACAGCCCGGCACGGCTGGCCAGCCCGACGCCGCAGCTCACACACAACATGCTGTAGTCTCGCTTGAGGAGTAACACCGGCACGCTGATGCCAGTGTTGTTTTCGAAATCGAGCCACCAGTGTCCACCATCGAAATCATCTACTTTCTTTGCTATCCGGCACGTTAGCCCGTCTTTATGCCTCAGCCGCGCCCCGACAGGGAACGGCGGCTCAGCCGGCTTGACGGCTTTGCTCTTCTGTGCTATGCTCATCTGTGTTGATCCTCCTCATTTGTGGCGAGCCTGCCGGTGCATTCGGTAGGCCCGCTTTTGTTTTCTGTCCGGTTTACGGGCTCGATCCAGCGGTGTCCGCAGCGCCGGCAGCAGCCGTAGAAGGCTTCCGGGTCCATCATGGCGGAGCAACAGGCTCCGCAGCGGGGGCAGCGCAGCATGATCAGCCCTCCTCCATCAGGCTCTTCTGCGGCGACGTGGCCGCTTCCAGAAGACGGTCGAACGCCCGCTCTGCCTCAAACGCCTCACCGAGCGCCTTGCTCCGTCTTGTGACATCGCAGGTTTTATCCCGACGTAGACGCCAGAACAGCTTCTGCTTCAGCCGCATACGGATACTCGCTGCCACCAATTCCTCATAGGTCGGCTTCAATTTCTGTCTCCCTGCGGTATACCGCGATGGCGGCCTTGAAGTCCTCCGCCGACAGTTTACCGATGGCTTCGACGGGTTGCCCGAGCAGTTTGCCGAGCTCAGCGCGCAGTACGTGCCGGTTCTCCACGATCGGCGCGACGCCGATTATGTCGCAGAACGCCTGAAAGGCCGTCTCTCGCACATCCGGCATGGGTTCTTCCTCCTCTTCCGGCTCTGGCTCCTCAGCGTCACGACGTCGGCGCTGCGCGGCATCCCGGCAGTCATCACAGCCCTCGGAGTGCAAATAGTCGCAATCATGGACATCGCAATGCCCCCAGGCCATTTCCCATTCCTGCTCCTCAACCTCCGCGCCATCCGGGATCGGATCCGCCGTCGCAGTTGCTGTCTTTGCTTTCTCGATCTCATTAACTCTATTCAGCCTCTGAATGAGATCAAGAGCGAATCGACGAATTTCTCCGGCAGAAAGGCACTCAATGAACGCGGCCGTGAGCGCATTACCACCATCGACCTTGACCATCCTGGCGGCAATGATCGCCGATTCAGTTCGTATGCGCTCGCGTTCCTGGTTCTGCTCATCGCGGATTCGCCTGCACTCCTCCTTATGCTGCTTGTGCATCTCCTGGATCTCGCCTTTAAGCGAATTCCGCTCCTGCTTCAGGCGGTCCATCTGCGCGTGCAGGCCGGCGATCTCGCGCTGCAGCTTCTCAACGTCAGGTACTGCGAGGGATCGGCGCTCAAGCCGCGCCTCCTCCTCGCGAGGGTGTCGGGTGTCAGGTGACGGGGTAAGGCTTTCCAGCTTCCGGTTCTCTTCAGTCTGATTGCCGGCCCGGGCGCCGTTAGTTGATTTTTCATCCGGTTCACCAGGCTCTTCGGACCGGTGTGTACGCGGAGCCGGTTCTTCCGCGACGATCTCCCCCACGTCGCCGGCCTTCTTGACCTCTTTCAGCGCTTCCAGGAAGTGCTTGTGCAGCCACTCGGCGCGGGCAAACGCAAGGAGGCGGGGTGTCGGGAAGTCGGCGCGTCGGTAGCCGGGCATCAGTCCCTCTTTGCTGCGCGGATCCAGGGGCGCGGGCCGGCCCCAGAGGTAGTCGCGCCAGTAGCCGGTCTCACTGACGGAACCGTGGAAGCGGATCTCATCGGCGCTGCCGAGCACGCCCCGCAGGTACTCACAGCGGATGGGCGTGCCGTCGGCGAGGGCGATGACAAACTGCGCCGGCACGTCGTAGGTGGTGGTGTCGCCGCCCTGGCGCGCCACGTGGAGCTTCGCGGCGGCGCTCAGGTCGTCGGCGGTGTAGTCATCACCTTTTTCGGCGCGAACCATTTCCAGCACGGCGGCCTGGTATGCCGGCGGGAGGTGCGCCAGCGCGCGGGCCTGGCGCTCGTTGTCGGGCGGAATGTTACCCATGGGTAACAAATTTGCCGCCAATTCTGCGGCCTGGATCAACCGGTGCGCATGGATGCGGCTGATCTTCCATCGATCCCGGCAGTAATCCTCGAACGTGGCGTGGGCGCCTCTGTAGAGCTTGCGGGCGCGGATCTCCTCCAGGGCGCTGCCGACGTCGATGTAGGTCTGCAGGCCGTTCTCGATGGTCTGCTCCAGCCTGCCCAGGTAGGCGCGCTCACCCATCGTGAGCGTATCGACGGTGGATGCTTCCTGTGTATTCATCTTTTCCCCTTTCCTTGTTCCGGCTGCCACTCCGGACAGCGGCAGACCGCCCGCAGCGCGGGGCTGAGCCGCCAGGTCTCATCATGCAGCGCCTGCACCGCGCGTTCGGTGCGTGCCAGGACGCACTGTTTCTGGATCTGCAGCGCCGGCATCTTCTTGCCCAAAGCCTGCGCAACGTGCGCTTTCGGGTATCCTGCCGCGAGCAGTTCATTGAGCAGGCGCCAGGTCTCTCCGGCATCCACCAATGCCGCGCCGGGCGGATCGGGCCAGACCTTGAGGATGCGCTCTGCCGTCTCGCGGCGCAGTTTACGCCTGTCCGGCCTGTCGGGTCTTGCTCCGCGGTTGTGATAAATCTCCTGAAGGCGCGTTCGACTCATCGGGACGGCTTTCGCGATGGTGTTGATGCCGACGCCGGACTCCTGGAGCCGGCGCAGGTGCTTGCGCACGTTGAGGACCTCTATAGGCGTGGCCCAGGGTGTTATTGGCGCGCCGCTCTCCCGGTTGAGCCGATCCCGCTCCGCATAAGCCGCGTCCCGGTCCGGCGTCCGCAGGACGATCTCCCCCGTATCCTTGTGGCGGACGACGTAATGGCGCACTACCGGGGAGTACCGGACCTGGTAGCATTCTCCTGCGCGGCGGTCGCGCATCCGGGACGACTCGTAGTCCGCGTTAGCCAGGCGGCAGGGAAAGCAGCGGCAGCCGTCGTGCATATACTTCGTGCGCGTGCCGTGCTCTCTCATAAAGCGGAACCTCCGTGTTTCATAGTCGTGTCACTCTCTGCGCCGCCGGCAGACACGCGCTGCAGAGGTCGGGCGCTACCCAGTAGCAAGCCGGTCTGCAGCCGGCCTCATCCGTGCAGCCGCAGACTCGGCAGCGCCGTTCGGGCATCATGGGCGATGCGGACTCATCGGTCGTGACATCGTACTCCGGATCATCGCCCTGACGCAGAATCTCAAGCAGGACCGGATCGGTAAAGAGCGTGTCCCGGACCTGGTTGATGAACTCCCGTGCGGCCGCCGCCGAAGGTCCGGTATTCTCCGGATGACGCAGCGCGAGCTGGCACTGACCCACCACGAAGAAGAGCATCAGGGGATCGATGGCTATGTGGAAGGGCGGGGCGTCTTCCATCTCCTGCAGCGCGCGCATCACAGCATCGTGGTCTATCTCTGTGCTCATGTATCCGACACCTTTCTCAGCTCGCGGGCTATGTAGGGCCAGACGTTCTCCCGCAGGCACTTGTTGTCATCCCACCGAAACTCCGCCCGCTGGATCCGCTCGTACAGGAAGCGGTTTCCGGCGCGGATGGCGGCAAAGGCCGTCGACTCCAGGGCGGTTCGATCCTCCGGGGAAAGGTGTGAGAGAATCGAGCGCAGCTCCTCCGTGGTCTGGCGCTCGCGGGCCACCTGCGCCGGCTGCGGGTCGTAGAGGTCCGTCTGCGCCGGCGCCGGTTTTGATGCGGGCGGCGCAGCTCCCTCCGGCGGCGCGGGCAGCCGGGCGGCGGCAGCCGGGGATCCTCGCGCCGGCTCCTGTTCGGCTTTCTGCGCGGCCACGTGCGCGCGGAACGCCTCCAGGTCGGCCTGGTCGTTCGAGCTGATCCGCACCGGCATCGGCTTGCCCGCCTCCTCGAACCGCTCCCGGATCAGCGCGTTAAACGCTCTCCCGGCGGCTATCGGTTTCCCGTCCGCCTTCGCGATGGCGATCCTCTGCCCGATCTCCCGCAGGGCGTCGTAGACGATCTCCTCCAGGCCGTGCTTGTTGGCGTGGATCCACACCGAGCAATGGAACCCGAGGCCGCGCAGGTCGCCGATGCACGTGGCGCTCTCGTAGGCCAGCGCCTCTACGGCGGGGGCGACGTGGCCGCTCTTCGTGGCTCGTGGCTCATGGATCGTGGATCGTGGTTCGTGGCTCGTGGCTCGTAAAGGCAAGGGCGTGGGATTCTGTTCCGGGCCGTGGGTGTTTGTAGAATCCAGGATTCCAGGATTCAAGGAATCCTTAGGATTCAAGGATTCAAAGGATTCAGGGATTCCGCGCGTACGCGCGCGCGCGCCCTCGCCGCCGCCGAGAAATTCCGCTTCCACGCTCAAGTCATTCACACTTTCGTCCTCGCGTTTTACCGGTTTCCGGTAAAACACTTCCCCGCGTTTTTCCGCCTCTGAGATCAACTCATTCACACTTTCCGCTTCGAGCGTTTTACCGGTTTCCGGTAAAACACCCGGCAGGTCCTCCGGATCCTCCGGATCCTCGCCTGTGAGGGCGTAGGCCGCCCGGTACAGAAAACCGCCGCGAGTGCGAGCGCGGGCCAGCCAGCCCCGTTCGCAGCATTCCCGCAGCGCGTCGCTGACGGTCTCCAGTCGCAGACCCAGGTCGGCGGCCACGTATTCAACCGTCAGGAGCGTCGGCGCGACTTCGACCCCGCACAGGTAGGCGAGGCCGAAGACGTTAAGCGGAGCGCCGTGCAGCTCCTGGATGAGCCGATGGGCCAGCGCGCCTGTCATCAGCTACGGATACCAACCGTAGTGCAAGGCGATCTGCACGACCACCGCGACCAGCATCAGCACGCCCACTCCTACGTAGTAAACGCGCTCAAAGGCAGTCAGTCGCTCCTCCAGCTCAGGGTCCGGCAGCACTTCCGGCAGGTCCTCCGGTTCACCGGGCAGGAACCGGTCCCGCCAGACCTCCCAGGTCGGCTTATGTCGCTCTGAGCGACTATGCGGATCGGGCATCGGAGCGAACCGGTAGAATAACTCCAGACGTTTCCGGAGAGCCAGCCGGCGGTTAGCATCACGGGCGGAGATCATCTGCAGCAGCGCGTGCATGTCGCCGGCCTGCTGCGTGCGCCGGAACTGCAGCCAGGCCTCGTAGCGCGGGCAGCGGTCTCCGCTCACGGGAGACTCGATGATATCCTGCAGGGTGGTCCGGGTGGCCACCAAATGGACAAATCTGTCGTACTCGTCAATGATTGCGGGCATGTCCGTGTCCTTCAATAGGTGTCGGGTGACGGGTGTCAGGTGTCGGAAACGACGGATAACGGTTGGTGGTGTCGCCCCCTTGCTCCCTTGTTGCCGGGCGTTCCGGACAGGCACGAAACGCCCGGCGGAGTGGTAGGGATGGGCATACTCGATCAGGTCATAGGCGCGCTCCTTTCGCTATGTTCCGGCGGGAGGGGGTCTGTCCCCAAAATAGGCCCCCTCCCGGCTGCGGGGCGATAGGGACCGTCCTGATAGGTGTCGGGTGTCGGGTGTCGGGTGTCGGGGAAGGTCAAAGACCTTTGCCTGCCGTCACCTGAGACACGTATTCAGCCTTCGGACGGGCCAGCACGCCCTACGATCTACATGGTTTGCCGTGCTTCTTCCCTTCGGGAGCGTGGCAGGCAGGGCATTGGCCCGGTCCCTGCCAGATGTCGTTGCCCGCTGGCGGCGCAGCGCCGGAGCCGTTGAGGGGCTGCGGGCTGTCCGCGACGTGGGCGCCTTCGTCCAGCTCCGGCATGAACTGCGTGCCGAACCCGGCGACGGCCAGGGCGCGCGAGATGGCTCCGGTCTCGGCCTTCTCGACCCATCCCGCCGGGAAGTCCTCCTTCGTCTCCGTTTTCGTGCCGGTGGCGATGGCGCGTCCCTCCGGCGTGTAGACCGTGGCCTGGACCATGGCGTAGCCGGCGGAGTGACCGCCCTCCAGGACCTGAGTGGTGATGCCCCAGTCGGGGCACTCGTCGCGCATCCAGACGATGCGATAGGCGGCGGGCAGGTAGAGCTTGCCGCCCTGCATTCGGAGCAGGAAGCGTCGCATCGTTTCGGGCATGCGCCGCTTGAACTCGGGTGGCTCAGGCGGCGTGGCGGACGGTGTGTCTGGTTTTATGGTTGTATCGGTCATCGGATTGTCTCATTTCGTAGGCGCGAAGGTGTTTGCATCGCAGTCCGGCGCGGGCGCAGCGCATCCGGTAGTCTGGGCAGGTGCACCGGTTCCGGCTCAGCTCATAGACCTGCTCACTGACGCTGATGCAGTAGACCAGGTCCGGGTCGTCCGGGTCCGGATAGAACTGATAGCCGCGGCCTTCGTTTTCGGCGCGGAGGTCACGCCGGTACTGCATCCACCGGGCTATCCGCTCCCTACTGGAGGCCGCGGAGGGCAGCCAGAGCACAAACCAGCAGCGTGGTCCGGCGGCGTGTGGGGAGCGGTCCACCTCGACCGAGCGGACACGGCGGTTGTGCTGGAGGCAGCGCGCGAAGCGGACGGCCTTCTCGCGCGGCATCAGGCGGGATCGGTAGGCCGGGTTCCCGTCCCTGTCAAGCGTGGTGCGTCCGGGTCGTTTCATCCTGGTTGTCGGGTGTCGTGGGACAGGTGCGCGTCCTGGCTGCTTCCTCCCCGGATCGCTTCACGCATGGCCTGCAGGTTGGCGGCGCGCGAGGCCGGGTTGCAGTGGTTCTCCACCGCCAGGCCGCCGAGGCTGCCTTCTGAGACGACCGCGACGGCGTAGCATTTGACGCAGTGAGTCTGGTATTGCGTGCCGTGATGATAAAACGGCAGACAGTTATGGCCGAAACGGCGCAGCAGTCCGGATGCGTGGGCCAGGTCGGGACTGCCGGCGGGGTTTGTTCGCAGCGGGATCATGAGGCACCTCGGCATATCGGGCAGAGGGCCGGTCCCTCGTGCCGGTTCTTAAGTTTCCGCTCGAGTGTGCGGTCCGCTTGCGACCAGGTACGGGCCAGCCGGAATGTCAGTCCCGATTGGATCGCCACGGCCACCAGGCGCGCGCCGCGCCCCTGCCTATGGAGCTCGAGCCGGGCCTCCAGGTCGTCCGTTACGCCCAAATAATGGCGAGCGTGAGACAGGGGGTAGGCCGGCTCGCCCGGCAGAGGGTCGTCAAAATGGAGGAGGTAAACCGTCATGGCCGATCCTTCCGCCATATGTAAGTCTTGAGACCCTGATCATAACGGATCAGGCTGAAAGAGCCATCCAGCAGCACAAGGTCACGCGGTTTGGCATGGACTGCAGGTACAGGTTCCAGGTTGCAGTCAAACAGATACTTCCGGATCATCTCGTAGAGGGTCTGCGCAGCGTCACGCCGCTCCTGGCAGTCTGACCCGAAGTCCTTGCCAAAGGCGGTAGAGTAAGTGGCAGCAGGGATCCGGCAGTAGTGGATGATGCCGAGATCATCCACCTGCGAACACTCGACGTAGAGAGCAACTTCGCCCATGCCCTGGCGCTCCCGCTTCTCGGCCACGAGCAGGCAGGGGATGATGCGATCAGGGTTGATGCGGCTGATGAATACGTCCAGTTCACCGTAACCGAGCCAGTGGAGGCCACTGGCCAGCAGCGATTCCGGGGTCTTGACAGATTCGGGTGTTGTGGGTAAAGTATCCATGTCATTTCGTCTTTCTGAGGGCCTGAGTCAGCGTATCGGCTGCTCAGGCCGCTCTTTTTTGTGTGGATGCCGCTTGGTCGTCCGGGCGGTGTTAGGAGGGGCATCCTTCTCCAGCCGCCTGACGATTGCCGCAAGAGCGCGCAGTCCGTCGCGTTGCGCCGATCTCTCCTCGTCATCCTCCATCTCAGGTCCTCGCCAGGGCCGGACTGCGATCCGTCCGACCCGCGTAGTTAGTAACATCACTCTCGATTGCGGCTAGATCATCGCCTAACGCCTCGACGTGGTTGTAGATCGACTCCGTCTCGCGGGTCAGATGCTTCAGCCTCCGCCATTCCGACAACATACGGATGACCGTCTCCTCCGCATCCTGCCGCTCCGCCCGCGTCATGCCGCTGTCACCTCCTCTGCTGCCTCCTCCGCTGCTTCCTGGATCTGCCAGTAGATCAGCCAGTTGCGGATTGTCACGGGATGAACGCGTACGCCTGTCAGACGCTCAAGTTCATCGGCGATCTGCTGGTAGGGCATCTCGCGGCGATCCATGCCCTTAACCACAGGGCGCAGCCCGCCCAGGTTAGCGAGCTTCTCATCCATCTGGCGCATCGACGTCCGCGGCCTTCCTCCACGACGTATTCGCATAAAAATCCCCTTTCGCTGCTGTTCCGCAGTGCAACGAGTCTATTATATGCGTTGTTGCACCGGAGTGCAATAGGATTTTCAACTATTTTTCAGGATTTTTCACACGGAGGATTGAAGTCGAGTTATCATCTGTCTATGCCTGTGCGATACAACAACAAGCTGGCAGAATGGGCTCAGAGAATCATCGACGAGCATAACGGTCTTTCGCTTAGACAGGTGGAAAACCGAACGAATATCGCTGCCACGACGGTTATGTCTATACTCCAGGGCCGTCAGCCTAACGCAGAGACCATCATCCGGTTTGCTAAAGGGTTCGGCGAGGACATACCCACTGCGCTCAGACTGGCAGGCTATGACGACATTGCCGAGGTGTGGGAGAACCGGGGGGTGCCAGAAGGCCCCTACACGCCCACAAGAGGACCGACAGAGGGAGGAACCGGCCTGGACGTATTGAGAGATGATATCAAGGAATATCGCGTGCCTGTCTATGACGATCTGCGCGAGGCAGGCTACCAGGATCTTCCCGAAGAGGAGCGAGCTGAGGTGGTCCAGCTCGTCAAGATCAAGCTGGACAAGATCCGAAGCAGGCTGACGACGCACGGCAAGAAGGCGGAGTGAGGATCGTCACGAGTGGGATTTCAGTGGAGGCAGCGGATGGTCAACCGCTGCATGGTGGAGATAAAACGCGCCAATGGTGGCCCCTGGCCGGAAACCTTCTGCGAGTGGCGTCGAGTCTGCCGGCGTTTCGGCATATCGCTCCTCCTGGTGCGCGCCTGTGGCTCCTTCCGGGCCTGGCAAGTCGAGGATGTGCTCATAATACGCTACACACCCCGCTGGGACCGGATGCATCCCTGGATCGCCCATGAGGTCACGGAATGGCTCCTCCACTGGGACGGCGCCGGACCGCCCTGCCGGTTTCCGGGGGATGAGCAGGAATGTCACCGCATCGCTCACCTGGTTGAGAGGGAGTTGCGCTGACGTACAAAGTAAGAGATTGATGAATCCAGAGGATGAAGCGCAGAGAAAGTTGGCGGAGGCCAGGGTGAACCTCATCGCGGCCGGGGGAAAGCTCATAGGTGGGTTGGCCTCCCTCGGTTGTGCGGTGATTGTGCTGATCATCGTCATCATGGTAATGATGCAATCGAAACCAGGTGGTAGACACTTGACTCGAGCCGACTTCGGAGACCGATGGCCTTTGACCGTCGAGGAAGGCACCGTACGCCGGGAGGGGCCTTGCATCCTCTTTGAAACGAATGGAACGACCTACGCGGTCAACGGAACTGCGCGGACCATGAAGCGATGGGCCGACATACACGAGATATGGGCGCCTGCGCCGGACGGATTAAGGAAGGACATCAGCCCTATCATGGATGCCGGGGAGGCACTGCCTGAGTAGCGGCTGATGGCTTAATGGGGGATGCGCGCCATGAAAAGGCATAAAAATCGGATCGTCCTGGCAATCTCTCTTGTCGTAATGCTTGGTTGCGGAGGGGGGACCGGGCCGGATACGGAACTCGTCGGGCACTGGCAGGGGCGCTGGGTGGACAACAGCGTCAATCAGCAGGGGCAGCTCAACGTGGTGTTGATCGACGATAAGGATGTCGGCCAGGTCACCGGCAACGTCTTTCGGACGCAGCCCGATCCCGCCGCGCCGGACGATCTGAGCCGGGACACCATCCTCTCGACCGGAACCGTGCAGGGACAGGTCCGTGGAAAGGACCTGAACGCCACGTACACCTACCCCACCGGCACCTATACGGCGTCGGGACGGATCGTCATCGACGCGGCCGGCCACCTGGTCGGCTTCCTCAAGACCGCTCCCGTACCCAAACCGGCGGATCCGTTCTTTGCGATCTGGTCCGGGAATGCCATCAACACGCAGGGACCGCCCAATGAAGTGAATACCCTCACGCTGGTGATGATGGCCGATCACCGTTTCAGCGGCGTTCTCCTGAAGACGGTCAACAACGCCACGACCCGGTTTCGCATTCAGGGTTCCATGCAGCCCGGCGGCGCGATCGCAGCGAACGTGACGGATGCGAACGGGCAGACCGCACAGGGAGCCGGCAGCCTGGCCCTCGCCAACGTCCACCTCACCGGCACGCTGACCGTCCCCGCTCCCCTTGCGATGTCCCTCGCGCTCGACCTCTCGAGCATCCCGGACAGCACTTCGTACATTGACCTGGTCCGGCTATAGGGAATGGCTCATGACGGATCCCGGCGCTGCCTACGGTTACGTCCGCCTCTCCCGCCACGATCCCGACCGCGACAGCCCCCTTGAAGAGCGCTTCGCGGTGCGCCGGCGCATCGTCCAGGAGTGCGCCCGCCGTCACCAGGTGAACCTGACCGAGATACTCTGCGAGCAGGAGTCGGGCGATAACATCGTCCACCGGCCCGTCCTGCGCCAGCTGCTCGACCTCTGCGCCGCCGGGAAGTGCAAAGTCATCGTCACGCCGGAGCAGGCGAGGATCCTCCGGGGCGACAAGCGCGACGAGCAGGAGATCGAGGACTGCTTTCTGGACGCCGGCGTCCGGCTGGTAAGCGCCTCCGAGGGCGTGATCGACTTCGGAAGTCCCGACTACGACCCGCTGCCCTACGAGGTTCGCGCCCTGGTCGCCCGCCACGAGCTGCGCGCCTATCGCCGCCGCCGGCAGGCCAGCAACCGGCAGAAGGCCAGGATGGGGAAGCGGTACTGCGGATTCGCGCCCTATGGTTACCGATCCGATCCGGAGGCACCTGGAGGCATGGTCCCCGATCCCCGCGAGTATGACATCCTCTGCGAGTTGTTCCGGCGTATCCGGACCGAGTCGCTCAACCGCCTGGTGGACGATCTCAACCGGCGCGGCATCCTGCCGCCCTCGCAAGGCCGGAAGAGCAACATCGCGCGCCGCTGGCACACCAGCACGCTGCACGGCATCCTGACCAACCCGGTCTACACCGGCTACCCGGCGCAGCAGCAGACCTGTGCGCGCGGTCGCAGGCGCGCACTGCCGGAAGAGGAATGGGTCCTGTCGGAGGAGGAGCAATCCTATCCGCACCCGATCAGCCTGGCGGAGTGGAGGGAGATCCGCTCGATCCTCCAGGGGCGCAGCCAGGCCGGCGCGCGAAAGACGGTGAGCAGCTATCCGCTGACCGGCCTCCTGCGCTGCGCGGCCGGCTACCCGATGCGGGCCGGCGGTCCGGGCGATTACGGCTGCGGCTGTAAGCGGCAGGGGCGGGAGCATCCGGGGATGTACCTGGACGCGGCGATCGCGGAGCGGATCGTGGTCCACGCGCTGCATCGGGCGCTGCCGGCCCTGCTGGCGCGGACGGATGCCCGCCTGACAGACAACCGGGAGGACCTGGCCCGCGACTACCAGACCGCCCGCCGCCGTCAGGCCGACGCGCAACGGGCGATTGAGGATCTTACCCGCAACGTGGAACTGCTGGCGCGGGCATGGGGCGAAGAGGGCTACCTGAAGGCGGCGGAGCAGGCCCGGTCGGAGCTTGCAGATGCGCAGGCCCGCTTATCGGCGTTGGAAGCGTCTATCGAGGAGCAGCGCGCCCTCGCCGATGTCAGCCTGCTGGATGCGGCCCGCCGGCATGGTGTGGAGGCGATCTGGGCGGAGGCGACGGCTAACGAGCGGCGCGCCCTGGCTCGCTTTGCGATCCGCCGGATCGAGGTGGCGGCGCCGCCCCGAAGGCGGATGCACGTGCGGCAGGTGACGGTCGAGCTGCGCGGCGGGTTGGAGAGCGTGACGGTCCGGATCCGGGATGTATATTTGCACTACATGACTCGACGCGCCAAAGAACGGAAAGAGGAGTAGCAGAAACCAGACTCTATCCATACTTACGATAAGGAAGCGGTGAAATTTTGTCGTGGAATAGGGATGTAGGAAGGGCCGGGGCGATCACGGCCCTTCCTACCCTTACTCCTCGACAGGCGAACCGCCTTTATCTTTGCCGAACCGGATACTGAACGTCTCGTGCTCAGGCGTCGTTTCCATGCCGGGCAGCAGTTCCCCGGTCTCTTCCAGGGCGGTTTTCGCGGCCCTGTTATATGCCTGGCGATTCAGGGAGGTGATGAGCTCCATCCCCTGCTCTCTGGCGTAGGCGAAGGCGGCCTGTTCATCGGCGATCCGCAGGCTGCGCGGAACGGTCCGGAGAGCGAGTGTTCCCTGCAGCGTGATGACGCTCTTCCGTCTGCCGCCACGCCGCGCGATCTCCTCTTGGGTCCAGTGTTCCAACTCCCCCCCGAAGCGATACATCAGGCTGTCATAGTCGGCCTGCAGGGCGGTGAGTAATTCCCTTGACTGCGCCCGCACGCGCTCCGCTTCCGCTTCCAGGGTCGCATATCTGTCCACCGCCCGGACCAGGCCAAGGAAGCCGGCGCTCACCAGGTCCTCCCGGTCGAGTGGAACCGGATGTCCGCCCGTGAAGCGGCAGGTGGTAAGGATCACGAGGTAGCGGTAGTGGAGGATCAGGCACTCCCGCGCTTGCATATCGCGGTCCTGAAGCCAGCGAGTCCAAAGGGCGGTTGATGGTTGATGGTTGATGGTTGATGGTTGATGGACTACCGTCTCTTCCCTCTTCCCACTTCCCTTCTTAACCGCCGCTTCTCTCATTTCATCGCCCTCAAGCGCTCCCGGGCCAGGGCGCTGCCCTGTTTGGCGGGCGGGTGGTAGATGGTGACATGCGAGCAGTAGCGGAAGAGATAGAAGTCCACGTCGGCGGACTCGCAGAGGTCCACCGGCACGGCGCGCAGCTTCTCCACAGCAAGCCGGAGATGCGTCTTGACCGTATTGACGGACAGGCCGAGTTCGCGGGCGATCCGGGCCACCGTCCGCCCCTCCAGTCGTGCGTGCAGGATGATACCCTGCTGAGGCGAGAGGTTTGCACACCGCAGGCGCTGGCGGGCCTGGGCGATAAAATCGGCCGTCAGCAGCGCCTCCTTTTCATTCTCCGCCGCGATCGCGTCGTAGCGGGCCTCGGCCAGCGCGCTCCAGGACTCCTCGCTGTTCCGGCGGCGTCGAAGCATCGAAAGTCGCTGACGATGGAGCATCATGAGCCAGGCAAGCAGGCCCTGCGGACCGGTGGCGGCGTCGTAAGCGTGGAGGTTGCGGGCCGCGTGGTAGAGCGTGTCGGTGGCGAAGTCGATGGAGTCGTCGGGTGGCATCCGCATAGCGGCCTCGCGCTCCAGGATGCCCCGGAAGCGGGCCGCCATATTCCAGTAGGCTGCCGTGGACAGGTAGCTTGAGGGGTGCTTAGTCGGCGAACGGTTGAGGCTGAGTGGTAATGCCATATGCGCTCCTGGTTTCCCACAGGGCGCACAGGGGCATCACGGGGGATGCAACTGCAGACAGATGAATGAGTCTACGGGGAGACCACAGCCGTCTACGTAAGTTTTTCGATTACGTAAGTTTTTCGATATGGGGGATCAGCGCGCGCGTGGCTTCTACGGCCTCCCGCAGGGTCTGGTTGACTTCCTGGATCAGGAGCGCCTTCGACGGTTGGGGCGTGATGATCTCGATGTCACATTTCGGACAGTAGTGCTGGTTCTGTTCCGAGGTGGATTTTCCACAAAACCGGTGGCATTTGGGACAATAAATTCTGCCCGCCTCGTCACGGATGCCTTCTAACTGTTGTTTTTCGGTCGGCATGGGTGTTGTCCTTCGGAAGGCGGGTGTCGCAGCTTCCATCCTATTATATGAGAAACGTGTGATTTGTGCAAAAGGTCACATTTTTTAGTACTAACTTCACCCATTTCGTATCGTTCTGCATATCTATATACCGGTGTTGATGGATCGGCCAGGGGAATAGATTTCCCCTGGTCTTCTTTTTACGGCCGGGAAGCGGCGGGTCCGACGGATCGGGAAGATCGGACGGATCATATGAAGGAGCATGGCTTTGAGCGATCAACAACCACCGGACCCGCGCTTCGGGCTGAAAATCGTCTGTTTCCTGCTCGGCCATCGCTGGAGTATCACACCGTTCCAGTTCACGCGGCGTGGGCAGTATGGCAAGATCGGCGTCCATATCTGTCTCCGCTGCGGCGTGTTTGCGCCGGACCGGACGCCGGAGCCGGTCAAGATCAATCCCTGAGCGTGGGACCGGAACCGGGGATTCCAGCGGTGGCGCGGCTGCTGCTGGCAGCGTTGATGCTGCGCGATCCCGAAACAGCCCTGCACGGCCGGCGCGTGGCGCGGGTCGCACTGCGTATCGAGCTGGTCTTGTCAGAACGGATGCGCCCGCTGCCTTTTCCGCTCGACCGGGTGTCGCTGCGGACCGGGGCCGTTCTGCACGATATCGGGAAGGTCGGTATCGACCTGGAGATCCTGCAGAAGCCGGACACGCTGACGGAGGCGGAGCGCGCGGCGATCCGGCGGCATCCACGACTGGGTTATGAGATGTGCGCGCCCTACGAGGAACTGCGGGCGGTCCTGGAGATCATCCGGCACCATCATGAGCGTTGGGACGGGGCGGGCTATCCGGACCGGCTGACCGGCCATGCGATCCCGCTGCCCGCGAGGGTTGTGTCCGTCGCGGACGCTTTTGACGCGCTGACGAGCGAGCGCCCCTATCGAGCAGCCCAGTCCGCCGCCCGGGCACGGCGCATCGTGGAGGGCGAGGCCGGCGCGCAGCTGGACCCGGACGTCATCGAGGCGTTCCTGGCCGTTCCGGTCCTGGAGTGGGAGGCGCTGCGCTGTTTGCCGGATGGGTGACGGGGAAGGCAAGGGCTGTTGAGAGGATCAACCGGATAAACCGGATGGTGGGTGTTCGGTAATGGCGATTTCGCATCGGCAGAAGCAGTGGCTTGCGGCCTATCTCGGGCCTGCCCGGTTTAATGCGACGGAGGCGGCACGGATCGCAGGCTATAAAGATCCCGAACAGGCTGGCTACGAGAACAAGAGAAAACAAGAGATTCGGGCGGCTATCGAGCGCAGGCTGGATGCCACGGCGATGTCGGCGGAGGAGGTGCTCTCCCGCCTGGCCGACCAGGCGCGCGGGATCGGTGACTACCTGAGCTATGCGGTGCTCGATACGGTCTACGGCCCGATGCGCATGATGGACCTGGACTGGGAGGCGCTCAAGCGGGACGGGAAGCTGCACCTGGTCAAGGGGTGGGAGTACGACAAGAAGGGCAGCCTGTCAATCCTGTTCACGGACCCGCAGGCGGCCCTGGTCCAGCTCGGGCGCCACCACAAGCTGTTCACCGATAGGATGGAGCAGGTTGACCCCGATCTTGACGCCCGAATCGAGCGCGAGCTGGCGAAGCTGGAAGCCGCACGAGAAGCAGAGGCTGCTGGAAAGGCTTCAGGCGAGGAGCCGGAGCCGTGATTTCCTGCGCTACCAGACCGACCCGATCCGGTACGCAGAGGAGATCCTGAAGCTCACCCCCTGGTCGGGGCGGAATACGAAGGGGCAGCGAGAGCTCTTCGAGGACATCGGTGAATCAGTCGGCTTACAGCTGGCGGGCGAGGAGGCGGTCAAGATCTTCCGCGTCGAGGCCGGCCATGGGGTCGGGAAGACGTTCGGCGCGGCGATGCTGGTCAACTGGTTTTTTGACTGCTTCCCGCCGAGTCGCCGGGAGCGTGGTTCAACGGTCTACACGACCGCGCCGACCGCCAGCCAGGTCGAGGACCTGCTCTGGGCCGATGTGAAGAGCATGCGCCCGAAGGAGCTGCCGGGGCGCGTTCTGCCCGGCACGCCGCGCATGGTCAAGGGGGAGAACTGGTGGGCGGTCGGTCGCACCACCTCCGACAGCGGCGGCAAAGGCAGCGCGCGGTTCCAGGGCAAGCATCCGGAGTTCGGGCTGTTCATCCTGGATGAGGCGGAGGGGGTTGCCGATTTTGTGTTTAAGGCCGTCTGGGCCATGATGACCGGCTGCCGTGTCGTGATCGTGCTGATGCTGGGGAACCCGCAGACTCGCACGAGCCGGTTCCACAAGGTCGGTCAGGAACCGGGCGTCGCAAACTACCGGCTCTCCGTGCTCGACCATCCGAACGTACTCGACGGCAGAGAGACCGTGCCCGGTGCGACCAGGCGGGAGTGGGTCGTGAAGTGCGTGCAGAAGTGGTGCGAGGTCGTGGACCAGGGCAGCGAGGATGACCACACGTTCACGCTGCCGTTTGACGTGCCTGCGCCGGCGCAAGGGACCGGGTCCAGCGGGCCGGCGGGAACGATCTTCCGGCCCAATGCGGAGTTTCTGTTCCGGGTGATGGGTATCGCGCCGGCGAACATCTCGGATGACACGTTCGTGCCGGTCGGACGCTTTGAGGCGGCCTGCAAGCGGGAGCGGCAAGAAGATCATCCCGCCATCGCCCGGATGGGCATGGACTGCGCGGGCTACGGCACGGACCTGGGGACGCTCTATATACGCCATAACGGGGCGGTCTGGCGGGCGGCGCAGTTTGCCCAGCAGGACCCGACCGACTACTGGTTTGTCACGCGCCGCGCGGCGCTGGCGCTGGCCGACGAGGGCGTCAAGAGCCTGCACATCCGCATCGACGCTGGCGGAGGCTTTGGTCTCGGGCCGGCGGACCTCTTGAAGCGCGAGGCGCTGCTGCAGGAGGCGTTTGAGGACTACCAGGTCCTGCTGTCGGACTTCGGCGGATCGCCCTACGACCGTGACAGCTACGCCGATCTCGGCACGGAGATGTACGCGGAGGCGGCGGAGTCGATCAAGGGCCTGACGATCCTGCGCCCGCCGGAGGCGCTGGAAGGCGACCTCTGCGAGCGGCGCTACACGTTTGTGAATATATCCGGGCACGCCGTGAAGAAGCTGGAGCCGAAAGAGCAGTTCCGCAAGCGGATGCAGCAGCAGGGGCTGGCGCGCTCGCCCGATGACGGCGACGGCTTTGTGCTGGCCTGCGGGCCGGACTACCTGTTTGACGAGGAGATCGCGATTGAGATTGTGTAGGTTCGTGGTTCGTGGATCGTGGTTCGTGGCTCGTAACGGCAGCGGCGAGGGAGCGATAAGATGAGCGGGCCGGCGACGCTGTTTTTAAGCCTGGTGGCGGTCGCGGGAGGGCTGTTTTTCATCGGCCTGGCCGTCCTGGCGCTCGCCCTGGTATGGGCCTACGTGGTCGGCTGGACGCGGAGGCCGTAGGGTGGCACTGCGCATCCGGGAGCGTCTCGGCGCGGGTCTCAAGGCCCTCTCCCTGCCGCGGGGCGCATCCAGCGTCTACGGCAGCACCGGGCTGACCTGGACCACGCTGCCCGGCACGACCTACGACTGGAAGACCCAGGCGGGCGACCTCTGGGACAACTCGGTCGTGCGCATCAACCTGAAGTGGAAAGAGGACACCTTCGGCGAGGCGCGGCTGGTGGTGCGCCGCCCGGACGCCGAGGGGAAGCTGCAGATCGTCACGCCGGAGCACCCGCTGGTCACGCTGCTGAAGCACCCCAATCCCTGGTACCGGGGCCGGGAACTGATGGCCGGAACGAACCTGTCGCTCGACGTCGACGGCAACGCCTACTGGCTGCGGCTCTTCGCCGAGTCGGGCAAGCTGGTCGGCCTGCACTACCTGCCCCACTTTCAGGTCGAGCCGGTAGCCGGCGGACCGGACGGCTGGCTCTCCCACTACTGGTGGTATCTGGGCGGTTACCGGGTCAAGCTGGAAACCTGGCAGGTTGTCCACCTGCGGGACGGCCTGGATCCGCGCCGTCCGCTCACCGGCCTCTCGCGCCTGGGGGCGCTGCTGCGGGAGGTCTGCGAGAGCAACGAGGCGGCGACCTACTCAGCGAGCCTGCTCAAAAGCGGAGGGCTGCTGCGGCTGCTCATCAGCCCGAAGCAACTGGCGGAGGACAAACGGTACACCTTCTCCGCTGACCAGGCGAAGGCGCTGAAGCGACTGTGGCGGGAGAGCGACGCGGCGGAACCGCTCGTGCCGACGATCCCGATTGAGGTCTCCACGCCGGGCTACTCGCCGGAGCAGATGGCGCTGGATAAGATCCGGCGCATCCCGACCGATTTTATCTGCGCGGCTCAGGGCGTCGATCCCATGGCCGTGGGGCTGCCCTCGGACAACAAGACCTACTCCAACCTCTCCGAGGCTCTGCGCGCCACCTACGAGAACGTGATGCAGCGCCAGGCGATGATCGACGAGCAGATCACCGACGTGCTTATGGACCAGGTGCTCTTCTCGCGGCCGGGCGACGAGCTGGGACGCGACTACAGCAACGTGCGGGCGCTCCAGGAGGACATGGACAAGCTCTACCAGCGCCAGACGGCGGCGGTAGGCGGTCCGTGGCTGACGCCGAACGAGGCGCGGGCGAAGGTCGGCCTGCCGGAGATGCCGGGGGGTGACGCGCTCTATCCGCCGCGCGGCAGCGGCGGCACGCCGGTAGACGCCGACCGGGACGGGGCGATCCAGGAGGGAAAGACGGAGACCGGGGGCCGGGGGCCGGGGGTCGGGGATGCCAGTCTGGCCCGGGCGCGTGAGATCATCGCGGCGGTCTGGAAGAAGTCGATGGGGCGAGTGGGCGATGGGGCGAGTGGGCGATAGGGTGAGACCGGTCGAGTCGTTTCTCTTCCCTCTTCCCTCTTCCCTCTTCCCGGAGCGCAAGGACGGGCCGCCGGACGATCCGAACGCACAGTTGATCGCGCTGATCGAAGCGGGCGGGGCCTCGGTGCTGGACTTCCTGGGCGCGGACGCCGCGGGGTCGATGTCGGTCTCGGAGTTCGGGGACTTCATGCGCACGCTGCTCTCCGAGGCGCACGCGCAGGCGGCTTACCTGGGGCGGTCGCTGGCCGGGAGCGCCGCTGCGTTTGGCGAGGCCGACCTGCTCTTTGGCGCGAGCGTGATGGCGGAGCAGGAGTCGTACTTGGCGAGCTTCCTCGCGGACATCGAGAGCGGGAAGTACACGCTGGAGGACGGCACGCTCAACCTGGCGCGCATCGGGCGGCGGGCGGAGATGTACGTGGACCGGCTGCTCGGCACAGCCAATGAAGCGTGGGTGCGGACGCTTCCGCCGGAAACCGTGCTCTGGTGGAAGCTCAGCGTTGTGGACCACTGCGCGGACTGCCCGGTGCTGGCCGACGGCAGCCCGTATACGGCGGCGACGGTTCCCGGCTTCCCCGGCGACGCGAGCACGGCCTGCCGGACCAACTGCAAGTGCTGGCTGGAGCGGGAGACCGGGGAGACCGGCTTCAAGCTGCCGCAGGAAGAGAGCGGCTAGAAAGACCGTGATTCGTGGCTCGTGGCTCGCAAGGGCAACGGCAGTCGAAGGCGAGGGTGAGGGCATACGGTGAAACCGCCGCGATGGGTGAAGATGTCAGGCTCGTACATTCGGGACGGGCAGCTATTCGTCGATGTACGGATCGCCCGGTGGTATCTGCCGGTGCTCTACCTCCGGGCCGTCGGTCACTTTCGCCGTCAGGAGAGGATAGCGCCCTGGTGGCTGCCAGCGCTCTACGTCTGGGCGCTGGCGATCCTGGTCCGTAAGACCGGGCCGTTCCGTCGACAACGCAAATCGGATAGAGAGCGATGAAGAAGCAGTTCAAGTTTCTGCCGCTGGCGCAGCTCAAGATGATCGAGGAGGGGCCGGGCGGCTTCGAGGGGTATCGGTCCGTCTTCGGGGAGCTGGACGACGCCGGGGACATCGTGCTCCCCGGCGCCTATGACAAGTTCCTGGAGCAGTATCTGACTCGCGGCTTCACGGCGGACACCCACGAGTGGAGCTATGGCGGTCTGATCGGATACCCGGTAAAAGCCAATACGGACGACTACGGCCTGTTTGTGGCGAGTGAGTTTCACTCGACCGAGGACGCGCAGGCCGTCCGCACCAAGATCAAGGAGCGGATGGCGGCGGGCAAGGGCGTCTTCTGCTCCATCGGCTACTGGCCCTGGGGCGTCAAGGTCCTCTATCCCGGCCAGTACGCGACCGAGCTTCCCAAAGTCGTCAAGGCGGACAAACTGCAGGATGCCCTGGCCCGCAGCAAGCAGTTTGCGAAGATCCGCCTGCTCTCCGAGATCGAGCTGGCGGAGGACTCGGTCGTGCCGGTACCGGCGCTGCGCAGCGCGGAGGCGACGGAGGCGAAGGGCGAGGCCAGAGGCGAGAGGCCAGAGGCGAGAGGCCAGAGGCGAGAGGCGAAGGGCGCCACCGGGGCGATGGACCTGCCGCTGGCGGACCGCGACCGGGCCTGGAGCAAGTCCGAGGCCGACACGCGTGTGCGAGAGTGGGCCGGCGCGGAGGACGCGCCCAACGCGAAGTATCGCAAGGCATTTTTCTGGTACGACGAGTCGGCCTCTGAGAACTTCGGCAGCTACAAGATGATGTTCGCCGACGTGATCGACGGGACGCTGACAGCTATTCCGCGCGGAATATTCTCCTGCGCGGGCGTGATGAACGGCGCGCGGGGCGGAGTGGACATCCCGGACGACGACCGCGAGGCCGTGATGAGCCGGATCGCCCGGTACTACGAGCGGATGCGGGAGGCGTTTGACGATGACTCGATCCAGATGCCGGGCATGGAGGAGGACAAGATGGGTGACGGGTGTCGGGTAACGGGTGTCAGGGAAAGGCTTGCGGAGCTAAAGGCGCAGTATCTGGGGCCACACGCCGAGGGCGACATGACCTGGGCGGCGCTTCGGGACCTGACGGACACCCTGTTCTGGTACGTTGTGGCCGATGTGCTGTTCTCTTCCGACGCGCCTCTGGTGGAGAAGATCGATTTCCTGCGCAGCGCGTTTGACGAGTACCGGGACATCGCCATCCGGGTCATCGAGTCCCTGATGGGCGCGATGGAGCCGATGGAAGAGGCCGAGGCGGCCCTGAAGGCGGTCTTCCGCGATCCGAAGGAGGTTTCTCTCTCCGCGCTTGCGGCGGAGAGCTTTGAGACGCAGATCGGGACGGCGCTTGCGGCCGTCGAGACTGTGACGGCGCGCGGCAAGGTGATCCTGGCCCTGCGCGCCCGAGACGGACGCACGCTCTCGGGGGAGCGCAAGAAGCGGCTGGCAGAGGTACGGGCCGCCATCGACGCGCTGACCGAGACGGTGGCGACCCGCGCGTCCCGCCCGGACCTGGCGCAGGTGATCCTGCGCGAAGCGGAGGCCCTGGAGCGCGCGGCGCTATACGGCGGGTGACAGGTGTCGGGTGTCGGGGAAGGTCAACGGCAACGAACATCCGATTAGAGTCACTCCCTCTCTGACGAAACGAAACAGAAGCCCGTGGACGGTCCGACTCTTCGGAGCCGGGCCTTTTTCATGGGCGCCATGGAGTGAGAACGATGAATCCGAGAAAGAAGCAGCTCCTGGAGCAGGCGGAGACCCTGCTCGCCGAGCTGAAGATGTTATCCGAGAAGGCGGACGGGCTGACAACGGAGGAGCTGGCGCGCGCGGAGGCGATCCAGGGGGAACTGAAGAGCATCCGGACCGAGATAGAGGCCCTCAACGCCCAGGAGGCCCTGAAAGGGTCGTTTACGTCCTACCAGTCCTGGCTCAACGACCCGTCGCTCAAGGCTAAAGTGACCGGCCTGGAGTATGCCGGCGAGACGCTGATCGACGAGAGGAAGGGCGTGGTCGAGAGCACCGGCTACGGCCTGATCGCGCAGTCCAAGTACAAGAACCTGGTCACAAAGGAGTACAAGGAAGCCTTCGGGGGCTACATTCTGCGCGGCGAGCGCAACCTGTCGAACGACAACATGAAGGCGCTCCAGGAAGGCATCGACGACCAGGGCGGGTATTTTGTACCCCCGGACTGGACGCTGGACATCATCCGGCGCGAGCCGACGCCGCTGGTCATCTCCAGCCTGGTGCGTCGCTGGCAGACGGCCCGCGACGCGAAGATCTTCCCGAAGGTCCGCTACACCGGCAATGCGGATGACGACGCCAACGCGGTCCTGTACTCAACCGGCGTGCGGGTCACCTACCCGGGCGAGATCCCGGACGCGGACACGACCATCGACACGACCGATCCGGCCACCGGAGAGCTGCGGATAGACGTCTACACCGCCATGCTCTCCTCCAGCATCACCAACGACATGCTGGAGGACGCGGCCGTCGACGTCGAGGCGTTCCTGCGGGAGATCTACCAGGAGACGGTCGATCTGGAGCAGGACTACCGCATCCTTCGGGGGACGGGCGTCGGGCAGGCGAGCGGCATCCTGAAGAACCCGTCGTCCAGCGCCACCGGCGACGAGCCGCAGTACATCGTCTCCGGCGTGGCTGACGCGCTGACCGCCGACGGCATCCTGGACCTGGCCTTCGGGCTTGCGCCGCAGTACCTGCGCAACGCGCGCTTCATCATGAACTGGCTGTCCACCGCGAAGGCCATCACCAAGCTGAAAGACGGCGAGGGGAACTACCTGTGGAGCATGGGCAGCCAGGACAACCGGCTGGCCCGCCCGATCCTCAACCGCGACCTGCTCGGCTTCCCGCCTGCCTATTCGGAGTTCATGCCGGCGGTGGCGGCCAACGCCTACCCGATCATCTTCGGCGATCCGATGGGCTACTACCTGGTGCAGCGGATCGGCTTCTCGATCCAGGTGCTGCGGGAGACGAAGGCCAAGCGCAACCAGATCGAGCTGGTCGGCCGGCTAAGGTTCGGCGGCAAGGTCGCCAAGCCCTGGGCGATGAAGGTCCAGAAGGTCGCCACGTAGACCGCGGCGAGCGGCGAGTGAATTCGGAAGTCGGAAGACGGAATACGGGAGAACCTCTTCCGACACCGGACTCCCGACTTCCGGCTTCCTGATAGAGGAGAAACATCATGCACAACCTGAGCAAGAACTGCAAGACGGTGCGGCTGCCGCTGGACGGCACGAGCACCTACACCGGCACGGCGGGAACGAGCGACCTGACCAGCGAGGGACTGGACACGCTGGGTTACGCTGGTGTACGGTTCCTCATCGGCTTCGGGGCGATTACCAGCGGGGCCGTGACGAGCGTCAAGGCGCAGCAGTCCACGGACGACGCCGCGACGGACGCCTACTCGGACATCGAGGGATCGGGGATCACAGTCGCGGACGATGACGACAACCAGGTCGCGATCATAGACATCTACCATCCGCAGAAGCGGTACCTGGATGTCGTGATCGACCGGGGCACGCAGAACGCGGTCGTGGACTTCATCCTGGCGGAACTGTACCTGCCGGCCGACGCGCCGATCACACAGGACACCACGGTGATCTCCGCCGAGTGCCACAGCGCGCCGGCGGAAGGCACGGCGTAAAGGCAGGGAGTAGGGAGTAGGGTATAGGGAGTAGTGACACGTCACAAGCCGTTTCCTTACACCCTACACCCCACAACCTGGATTCTCCAATGAGCACCTATCAACGGAAGATCTATCATGAGCAGGGCGGCGACCGCCAGGTCGTGGCTGCCGGCGGCTCCATTGACGTCGAGAGCGGCGGTGAGCTGGACGTCGAGAGCGGGGGCGCGCTCAAGCTGGCCGGCACGCAGGTCACCGCGACGGCAGACGAGATCAACAAGTCCGGCGGGGTGACCGCCGGGACCGTGGCGGCCGGCAAGGCCGTCGTCGTGGATGCCGACAAGGACATCGGCGACTTCCGCGACCTGGACGCCGTCAACATCGACGCGGGCGCTTCGGGCGTGGCCGGGAGCGTGGACGTATTCCCCGCGACGGAGGCGAAGGGCAAGCTCACGCTGGCCTGCGCCAACCAGACGGGCGACACGGTCGTCACGCTGCTGGCGGACGCGATGGGCCAGGCGACGACCGTTCACGTGCCCGATCCGGGCGCTGCGGCCTCCTACGTCGCGCAGTCCTCTGCGGCGCTTTCGCGGGCGGAAGTGGATGTGCTGGACGGCGTGACAGCGGGCCAGGCGGCGGCGGGCAAGGCGGTCGTGCTGGGCGCGAGCAAGGAGATCGACGAGCTGCACACGGCGGCGCTCTCCCTGGGAGCGGGGGCCGGCACGGTGGTCACTGCCACGGCGGCGCAGCTGAACGCACTGACGGGGAACCTGGCGACCCTGGATGCGGCGGTCACGCGGGCGATGCGCCATACGCGGGTGGGGGAGCGTTACCGTCCTGTAGCCGACAAGTGTTACCTGCAGAAATACAGCCAGATCACCGGGCAGACCAGCGCCATCTACCGGACGCGCCACAAGGCGATCACACCATACTACTCTCCCCGCGTCATCATCGCCAACTACGGCAATAACGTCGGAGCCGGAGAGGTCGCGCCGGGCAACGCCATCAGCGTTAAGTGCAGCATTGAGTACCCGGTCGGAACGGTCATCCCGCTCTATGTGTCCGGAGCCAGGCCTACCAGCCTGGGCACTACCGACCTCACTGGCTGGATGATCACCGACCCGGACGAGGACATCTACATCGCCGCGGGCGAGTACTTCTATGTCCGAACCTACGTCCTGGTCGGTGGCGGCGAGGTCTGGCAGACCAACGCCGGCATCCTGACCGGCGGGCCGGACTACTACCAGTACGGCGTCGACTACTGCGATACGACCGATATCCCGGCCAATCAGGGCGTCGGCGGTATCTTCCCGTCCGCCATTCTCGGCAACACGGGCGGCCAGGTCCTCATTCCGTCCTGGGCGATCGTGGGGGACAGCATACCGGGCATGTATATCGGGCGGGGCCTGGCCGATACCCTGGCCTACGTCAACTGCGGCAACACCGGCGAGCGGGCGCAGTATTACGCGCTCCGGGCCAACCGGCTGCTCCGGAGCATGATCTCGGAGGTATGTTCGCATCTTCTGCTCTGGTATGGCTATAACGATCTGAACAACAGCCGGACGCTCGCACAGCTCCAGGCGGACTGCCAGACGATCGCCAACCTGTACAAGGCCAGGGGAGTTGAGGTCTATCTGGCCTCCCTGTTACCGGCCACGACGTCGACGGACAGCTGGGCCACTCTTGAAAACCAGTCCGACAAGTGGAGCGGCACGATCACGCAGCGCTGGCGAGACTTCAACACCTGGGTGAGGACCACGCCGACGCCGTTTGACGGTTACTGGGACCCGAACCTGGTCGTGGACAACGCCCAGGACAGCAACCGCTGGAAGGTGACCGGAGGCGCCTGGACGGACGACGGGGTGCATCCGAAGCACTCCGCGCCGGACAATGGCGGCGACGCGCTGCGCGCCGCGATCGCATCCTGGGCGGCGGGAATTGCGCTCTAGTGGTTCGTGGCTCGTGGCTCGT
>MFFQ01000112.1:0-1929 GCA_001780165.1 Candidatus Eisenbacteria bacterium RBG_16_71_46
GATCGGCGGGCTGGAGATCGGTCCCGCGGTAGTGTGGATCACCCTGCTCTCCGAGGGCGCGCTGCTGTTCGTGGCGGCGCAGACCGGATTCACCGCGGGACCGCGCACGCTCGCCTCGATGGCGGTGGACCAGTGGGTGCCCAAGCGCTTCGCCCACCTCTCCGAGCGGCTGGTGACCCAGAACGGCGTGATCACGATGGGGGCGGCGGCGGTGCTGCTCGTGCTCTACACCGGCGGCGCGGTGTCGATCCTGGTGGTTATGTACTCGATCAACGTGTTCATCGCCTTCACCCTCACCCAGGCGGGGATGGCGCGCCACTGGTGGAACTCGCGCGCCTCGCAGGAACACTGGCACCGCCGGCTCCTCATCGCCGCGGTCGGCACCCTGGTCACGGGAAGCGTGCTCACGTTGACCGCGATCCTCAAGTTCCGCGAAGGGGTCTGGGTGTCGCTGCTCGTCACCGGAGCCCTGATCGCCGCGGGCTTCGTGGTGCGCTCGCACTATCGGCGGGTGAAGCGCATGATGTCGTCGCTCGACGAGGTGCTGACCAACCTGCCGCTCCCGGAGCCCAAGACCACCCCCGAGCTGGCGCCCGAGGGCCCCACCGCGATCGTCCTGGTCGAGTCGTACGCCGGCCTCGGCATCCACACCCTGCTCACGATCCAGCGCATGTTCCCGCGCCATTACAAGAACGTCGTCTTCTGCTCGGTGGGCCTCGTGGACTCCGGGCAGTTCAAGGGGGTCGAGAGCGTGGCGGTGCTCGAGGAACAGGTGCGCGCCGGCCTCGAGAAGTACATGAACCTCGCGCAACGCATGGGCTACTACGCCGAATACCGCCTGACCCTGGGGACCGACCTGATCCAGGAGCTGGAGGCGATCTGCCTCGACCTGGTCAAGGAGTTCCGCCGCCCGGTGGTGTTCGCCGGGCAGCTGGTGTTCCAGCGCGAGAACCTCCTGACCCGCTCGCTGCACCACGAGACCGCGTTCTCGATCCAGCGCCGGCTGCAGTTCGCCGGCGTCCAGGTCATCATTCTGCCGATCCGGGTGTGGGAGAAGCAGCGCGCCGCGTAGGCTCCGTCCGCAAACGCCCGCCCTGGGGCCCGCTTGAAGCCGGGCGGGACCCGGCATAGATTCCACGCGTGTTCGACCGGCTGCGTGATCTCCTGCTCGGGGGTCCGAAGAGTCTCTTCGACCCCCGCATTTATCATTCCTTGGCACTCATCGCCTTCTTCGCCTGGGTGGGTCTGGGCTCCGACGGCCTGTCGTCCTCCGCCTACGGGCCGGAAGAGGCCTACCGCCACCTGGGCTCCCATACCCACCTCGCGCTCTACCTGGTGGTGGCGATGGTGCTCACCGTCTTCCTGATCTCCACGTCGTACACCCAGATCATCGAGCTGTTTCCGACCGGCGGCGGCGGCTACCTGGTCGCCACCAAGCTGCTGGGACCGGTACCGGGCATCGTGTCGGGCGCGGCGCTGGTCGTCGACTACATCCTCACGATCGCGATCTCGGTGGCCTCGGGCTGCGACGCGATCTTCTCCATGCTTCCCGCCGAGGCCGCGAGCATGAAGGTGCCCGTCGAGCTGCTGATCGTCGCGTCGCTGACCGGGCTGAACCTGCGCGGCGTGCGCGAATCGGTCCTGGTGCTGACTCCGATCTTCCTGGTCTTCATGGTGACGCACGTCGGGCTCATCCTCTTCGGGATCTTCGGCCACGCGGCGGGGCTCGGCCATCTCCTCGCGGACACGGTGCAGGACACGCGCGGCGCGGTCTCGGAGCTGGGACAGCTCGGAGTGATCGTCGTCTTCCTGCGGGCCTACTCGCTGGGCGGTGGCACCTACACCGGGATCGAGGCGGTCAGCAACAGCACCGAGATCCTGCGCGAGCCCAAGGTCCAGACCGGCAAGCGCACCATGCTCTACATGGCG
>MFFQ01000112.1:1951-18423 GCA_001780165.1 Candidatus Eisenbacteria bacterium RBG_16_71_46
TGGCGATCTCGCTCGCCTTCACCGCCGGCGGCATCCTGCTCTGCTACCTGCTCAACGACGTCCACCATCAACATGGCCGCACGCTCAACGCCTCGCTATGGGGCCGGCTCACCCAGGGCTGGACGATCGGCGGGCTGGAGATCGGTCCCGCGGTAGTGTGGATCACCCTGCTCTCCGAGGGCGCGCTGCTGTTCGTGGCGGCGCAGACCGGATTCACGGCGGGACCGCGCACGCTCGCCTCGATGGCGGTGGACCAGTGGGTGCCCAAGCGCTTCGCCCACCTCTCCGAGCGGCTGGTGACCCAGAACGGCGTCATTGGCATGGGCCTGGTGGCGGGGCTGGTGATCGGCTACACGCGGGGGGCGGTCGCGGTGCTCGTGGTCATGTACTCGATCAACGTGTTCCTCACCTTCACGCTCACCCAGGCGGGGATGGTGCGACACTGGTGGAACGAGCGCCGGCACCTGGCCCACTGGCATCGGCGCCTGGCGATCGCGGCGGTGGGGACGGTGGTCACCGGCGGCATCCTGCTGGTGACCACGACCATCAAGTTCCGCGAAGGAGGATGGGTGACGCTGGCCGCCACCGGGGCCTTGATCGGATTCTGTTTCCTGGTCCGGTCCCACTACCGTAGGGTGAAGCGCATGATGTCGTCGCTCGACGAGGTGCTCACCAACCTGCCGCTCCCGGAGCCCAAGACCGCCCCCGAGCTGACGCCCGAAGGCCCCACCGCGATCGTCCTGGTCGAGTCGTACGCCGGTCTTGGCATCCACACCCTGCTCTCGATCCAGCGCATGTTCCCGCGCCATTTCAAGAACGTGGTCTTCTGCTCGGTGGGCCTGGTGGACTCCGGGCGCTTCAAGGGGGTCGAGAGCGTCGCGGAACTCGAGGACACGGTGCGCGCCGACCTCGAGAAGTACGTGAACCTGGCGCAGCGCATGGGTTACTACTCCGAGTATCGTGTCATCCTGGGAACCGACCTGATCGAGGAACTGGAGGCGATCTGCCTCGGCCTGATCAAGGAGTTCCGCCGCCCGGTCGTGTTCGCCGGGCAACTGGTGTTCCAGCGCGAGAACCTGTTCACTCGCTCGCTGCACCACGAGACCGCGTTCTCGATCCAGCGCCGGCTGCAGTTCGCCGGCGTCCAGGTCATCATTCTGCCGATCCGGGTGTGGGAGAAGCAGCGCGCGGCGTGAGGGCCGCACGAAGCTCAGCCCCGCCGTCTTCGCGCCGCCCGGCGGCACGCACATGGAGGGTCTTGTGATCCACATCGACATGAAGGGCAAGCACGCGCTCGTGATGGGCGTGGCGAATCACCGCAGCCTGTCCTGGGCGATCGCCCAGTGCCTTCACAGCGCCGGCGCCCGGGTCTGCTTGACCTACGCGAGCGAGCGGCTGAAGCCCATGGTCGAGGAGCTCGCCGGGACCATCGGCGCGACCACGCTCGAATGCGACGTCACCAAGGACTACACGATCGACGAGGTGGCGAAGCGCCTCGAGGGGCGCTGGGGCTCGATCGAGATGCTGGTGCACGGTATCGCGTACGCGCGCAAGGAGGACCTCGAGGGCGCGTTCGTGGCCACGCCGCGCGAGGGCTTCCAGCTCGCGCTCGACGTGAGCGCCTACTCCCTGATCAACGTCATCCACCGCACGCTTCCCCTGCTGCAGAAGAACGGCGCGAGCGTGGTGACGCTCACCTACTTCGCCTCCGAGCGCGCGGTGCCGTCCTACAACGTGATGGGAAGCGCCAAGGCGGTGCTCGAGCAGAGCGTGCGCCAGCTCTCCTTCGAGCTGGGATCCAAGAACATCCGGGTGAACGCGCTCTCGGCCGGCCCGGTGAGCACGCTCGCGGCCCGCGGCATCCACGGCTTCACCGACATGCTCAAGGAGCACTCCCACATGGCGCCGCTCAAGCGGAACATCACGAAAGAGGAGGTCGGCACCGCCGCCCTGTTCCTGCTTTCGGAGCTGGCGAGTGGCATCACCGGCACGACGCTCTACGTCGACGCCGGCTACCACGTGATGGGGTGGTAGCGGGAGCGCGTTCTCGGGACCGGCGCGCAGCCCCCGCGCGAGGGTGTGCTGGGTGGGCAGGTGCTACTCCGCCAGCCGCGCCGCCTCTTTCACCAGGTAGCCGCCGATGACGTTGCGCTGGATCTGGTTCGTGCCTTCGTAGATCTGCGTGATCTTGGCATCGCGCATCATCTTCTCGACCGGGTATTCGGACATGTAACCGTAGCCGCCGAAGATCTGCACCGCGTCGGTAGTCACCTTCATCGCCACGTCCGACGCGAACACCTTGGCCATCGCGGAGAGGTGCCCGATGTCCTTCGTTTCGCCGCGGTCGATGCGCGCGGCGGTGTTGTAGATCAGCGCCCGCGCCGCCTCGATCTCGGTCGCCATGTCGGCCAACATCCACTGGATGCCCTGGAAGGCGATCACGTTCTTGCCGAACTGCTGGCGGTGGTGGACGTACTTGAGCGTCTCCTCGAGCGCACCCTCGGCGATCCCGAGCGCCTGCGCCGCCACCCCCGGCCGCGAGCAGTCGAAGGTCTTCATTGCCACCAGAAATCCCATGCCGTCTCGGCCGAGCAGGTTGGCCGCGGGCACGCGCGCGCCGTCGAAGATCAGCTCGCGCGTGGCGCTCGCGTGGATCCCCATCTTGTTCTCCCGCTTCCCGAAGGTGAAGCCGGGCGTGCCCTTCTCGACGATGAACGTCGAGGCGCCGCGCGAGCCCTTCTCGGGCTGGGTGAGCGCGACGATCGTGTAGATGTCGGCCTCGCCGCCGTTGGTGATGAAGATCTTGGTGCCGTTCAGGACGTAGTCGTCGCCGTCGCGCCGCGCGGTGGTGCGGATCGCGCCCGCGTCCGAGCCCGCCGCCGGCTCGGTGATTCCGAAGGCGGCGAGCTTCTTGCCCGCCGCGATCGGCGGCAGGAACTTCCGCTTCTGCTCGTCCGAGCCGAAGAGCAGGATCGGAAATGCCCCGAGCGCGGTGCCGGCGAAGGCGAGCGCGATGCCGGCGCACACCTTGGAGATCTCCTCGGTGACGATGCACATGTTGGTGACGCCGAGGCCCCGTTCCACCAACCCTTCGTAGGCGGTCGGGATGAAGACCCGGAAGAGGTCGGCCTTCGCGAGCTCGCCGACGATGTCCCAGGGAAAGGTCCCCTCTTCGTCGTACTTCTGGCGGATGGGCTTGACCTTCTCCTCGGCAATCGTGCGCGCGAGATCCCGGATGGTCTGCTGCTCTTCGTTCAGGTCCACGAGCGTCTCCTCGTGCATCTCCGCCGCCTCCCGTCTTTGGCCCCGCGGGCCTCCTCGTCCGCGCCGCGCCGGCGTCGCCGGGCATCGCGGACGGCCGGCGCGCGGGGCGTGGGGGCTCCCTCGTCATGCCGGCTCCGGCGCAACACTTAGCAGAAAGTCCCGGGCGCGGGAAGCGCGACGCTCACCGTCGCCGCGCGCCACAGTCCGTGGCGGTCGCGCCGCGGCGCCGGCGCGATCGCGCGATCTGCGCGCCCTCCACCGCCCTCCCAACCTCCTGCCACGCCGCCGGATGCCGGGCCGCGGAATAGCGGCCGCACGGTGGCGTAGACCGTGCATAGACGCCGCGGAGACCGACCTGACCCGCGTGCATCGCACAGGAGGATGTCATGCTCAGCTTCAGGACCCTGCCTCACCGGCTCGCCCGCGCCTTCGCGCGGTGGATCTCTCGCTTCTCGCCCGAGCCCGGCCCCGAGCCGCTTCCCGTGCCGGTGCCGGTTCCCGAACGCAGGCCGCGTCCCTACGGGCGTTTCGTGCTCGCCGCCGCCGCCCTGACACTGGGCATGTACGCCCCCGGCGCGTCGGCCGCCGACTGGTCGAGGAGCTGGGACCGGGTGGACGGCAGCCTGGTGGACGTCCAGGTGGTGGTGGACGGCCAGACCGCCCCGCTCTACCTCGCCTCCGGGCGCTGGGAACGCCGTTACTTCCAGGCCTTCAAGGGCCGCAACTACTCGCTGGTGGTGCGCAACAACACCGGCCGGCGCGTGGGTGTGCTGATCGCGGTGGACGGCTTGAACGTCGTGAACGGCGAGCTGTCGTCCCTGTCCAACCACGAGCCGATGTACGTACTCGGTCCCTACGAGCGCGCCGAGATCCGCGGCTGGCGGACCTCGCTCCAGCAGGTGCGCCGGTTCGTCTTCGTGGACGAGCAGCGCTCCTACGCCGAGCGCACCGGCCAGGGCAATGGCGACCTCGGCTGGATCCGCGTGCTCTCGTTCAACGAGGTGAGGCCGATCGCGTGGCGCGACGGGGATTGGAACCGGAGCCGCACCGACGCCCGCGAGGAAGCGGCGCCCGCGCCCGGGGAGCTGAAGCGCGGCGCGGAGCAGCCCAACGAGCAAGAGGGTCTGGGTGATCGTCGCGCGGCCCCGGAGTCGCAGAAGCTCCAGGGCGCGCCCGAGTCCAGCCCGGGCACCGGCTGGGGCGAGCGGCGCTGGGATCCGGTGCAGCGGACCGAGTTCCAGGCGGCGCGCTCGGCCAGCGACCGCATCACCCTGCGCTACGAATACGCCTCGGGCCTGCGTGCCCTCGGCATCTTCCCCCGCTCCGATCGCAACCGGGTGTGGGAGCGCGAGCGCGGTCAGTACGGGTTCGCCCAGCCGCCGACCCGCTGACCAGCAACCGTGCGACGCGCGCGGCGCCGGGATCCCCCCGGCGCCGCGTCGCGTTTGGTGCGGGCCAAGCGCCGTTCGCAAACGCCCGAGGGCTGCGGAGCGCGGGTTCCGCAGACGTGCAGGAGCCATGGATGGCGGGCGCGTCGAGGATTTGCACCGGATGCCATCGAAGCCCGCTCCGGCAGGGCGCCCCTCAGAGCGCAGCGAGGCCGAGCGGCCCGCGCGCAGGTCCCCGCACGCTGCGGCCCGCCCGGCACGGAGCCCGATCGAGCGGCCCGCGCTCCGCAGCCCTCGGGCGTTTGCGAACGGCGGCTACGGGTAGACGCGGATCGCGGTGGCCTTGACCGACGCCCAGACCTCGACGCCGGGCTCGAGGCCGAGCCGGGCGAGCGCCTCGCGCGTCACCTCCGCCGTGATCGGAATCCCCGCGTCGAGCCGGATCCGCACCCGGTCGCTCATCGGCAGCAGCGTCGTCACCCGCGCCCGCAGCACGTTCTGCGGCGAGCCCGCCGGGCGCTCGCGCGACAGCGCCACCTCGCCGGGCGCGAACGCCGCGTAGACCTCGCCGGCCAGGCCCTCCGCCAGCACGTGCAGCGCCACCCCGCCCACGCGCGCCTCGCGCAGCCCGCTGCCGCGGGCGAGCGCCACGCGGTAGAGGTTGAGCCCGGCCAGCTCGGCGGCGAATGCCCCGCGCGGCTCGGCCGCGAGGTCCTCCCAGCGGCCCTCCTGCACCACCCGCCCGTGATCCAGCACCACCAGCCGGTCGCCGAACACGCGCGCGTCCACCGCATCGTGCGTCACGGTGAGCGTCGGCAGCCCGACCTCGTCGAGGAATGCGCGCAGTTCGGCGCGGACCGCGTCGCGCGTGAGCACGTCGAGCGATCCAAAGGGCTCGTCGAGCAGCAGGACGCGCGCCCCCGAGACGATCGCGCGCGCCAGCCCCACGCGCTGTCGCTGGCCGCCGGAGAGCTGCGCCGGGCGGCGGGCCGCGAGCTCGACCAGATGCAGCCGCTCGAGCCAGCGCTCGACGGTCGCGCGCACCTCGGCCGCGCGCCCGCCGCGGGCGCGCGCCCCGTAGGCGACGTTGTCGCGCACCGAGAGGTGCGGGAACAGGGCGCCGTCCTGGAACACCAGGCCCACGCGCCGTGCGTGCGGTGGCAGGTCCACGGCGCGCGCGGTGTCGCACAGGATCTGGCCCGCGAGCGTGATGCGCGCGCGGTCGGCGCGCAGCAGCCCGGCGACGAGATGGAGCACCGTGCTCTTGCCCGCGCCGCTCGGCCCCACCAGCGCGACGCGCTCCTTCGGCCCCACCGAGAAGCCGGCGTCGAGGAGGAACCCGCCCAGCTCGATCCGCGCCTCGAAGACCAGGCCATCGGGACCGCGGGCGGTCACCGCCGCGCCCGCCGCCGGCGCGCGCGCCGCTTGGGCGGTCACCTCAGAACCCCGGCGCGCCGAAGCGCCGCGCGAGCGCGCGAGCGCCGAACAGGGCGACGACGCCCAGCGCCAGCGAGATCGAGGCGATCGCGACGGCGGTGCCGAGGTCGCTCTCCATCGCGCTCATCACCGCCAGCGACAGGGTTTGGGTGCGGCCGGGGAAGTTGCCGGCGAACATCATCGTCGCGCCGAATTCCGAGAGCGCGCGCCCCCAGGCCAGCACCGTTCCGGCGAGCAGCGAGGGCAGCGCCAGCGGGACCGCCACGGTCCAGAAGGCGCGCCAGCGTCCGGCGCCGAGGCTCCACGCCGCGCTCTCGAGCCGCTCGTCCACGGCTTCGAAGCCGGCCCGGGCGGCCTTGACGAAGAACGGGCTCGCGATCGCGACCTGGGCCAGCACCACGGCCACGCGGGTGAAGGCGATCTGCACGCCCCACGCCTCGAGGTGGCGCCCCACCAACCCCTGGCGCCCGAAGGCGAGCAGCAGGGCGAGGCCGACCACCACCGGCGGCACGGTCAGCGGCAGGTCGAGCAGGGTGGCGACCGTGTCGCGCCCGCGGAAATCGAAGCGCGCGAGCAGGTAGGCGACCGGCAGCCCGAGCACCACGCACAATGCGGTGGAGATCGCGGTGGTGAGCAGCGTGAGCCCGAGCGCGCGCCGCGCCATCGGCGAGCCCAGCTGCTCGAGCCAGGTCGCCGGGCTCAGCGTGAACAGCAGCGAGGCGATCGGGATCGCGATCAGCAGCACCAGCCCGAGCGAGCCGAGCCACAGGGGGCCGAAACCCTCGCGGCGCCGGTGGCGGGCGTCGGGTGCGTTCGCCACGTCAGTCGAGGAAGCCGTGGCGGCGCAGGAGCGTGCGTCCGCGCGCGCCCAGCACCGCACGGACGAACGCCTGCGCCCCACGGTTCCCACGCGCGCGGGCGGTCGGCGCGATGAGGTAGGCGGCGGTCACGTTCCAGCGGTCGGGGATCTCGATCGCGCGGACCGGCGTGCGCGAGGCGCGCGCGTCGGTGGCATAGACCAGCCCGGCGTCGGCCTCCCCGAGGGCGACCTTGGCCAGCACCCCGCGCACGCTGGTCTCCTCGCTCACCACGTTGGCTTCGACCCGGGAACGGAACCGCGGCGGGAAGCTGCCGCTCGAGTCCATGCGCGCCAACGCGCGACGCGCGTAGCGGCCGGCGGGCACCGCGCGGCCCGCGAGCACGAGGCGCAGCCCCGGACGCGCGAGATCGGCGAGCGTGCGCACCCGCCCGCCGGGCGGCGTGATCACCACCATGCGGTTGTGGGCGAAGACGCGCGGCGACTCGATCAGGCCGTCGGCTGCGAGGGCGTGCGCGTGGGACTCGTCGGCCGAGGCGAACACGTCCGCCGGCGCCCCGCGCTCGATCTGGGCGCGCAGCACCGCCGTGCCGGCGAACTCGAACTCCACCTGGATCTCCGGGTGCGCGCCCTCGAACTCCCGCCCCAGCGCCTCGAAGCTCTCGCGCAGCGACGCGGCGGCGAACACCCGCAACGGCGTGCGCCGCGCCGCCTCCCCGCTGCCCGCGGCGAGCAGCAGCACCACGGCCACGAGCGCGAACGCGAACGGGGCAGGGGTACGGCGGGCGCTCCGGCGCCGCGCGGCCGTTGGGGTGGCCCCCGGCGTCGATGCGGGGCGCGCGCGGCGCGCGCTCACGCCCGGCTCTCCCGCACGCTGGGCAGCGTGGCGACCTGCTCGCCCACCGAGATACCGCTCATGTAGGCGCCCTCGAGCCCGGGGTCGCGGGCGAAGGCGTCGCCGATCACCACCACCCGCCCACCGCGCGGCGACTCGAACACCGGCGATTCGCCGAGCAGCTCGGCGGGTCGCACCCGCGCCGAGCGCCAGCGGTGGGTCTGCGTCCACGCCGGCCGTGCGGCCCACGCCCCGAGCAGCTCGCCCGCCTCCCACACCAATTCGTCCCGCCACTCCTCCGCCGGACGCTCCAGGTACTCCTCGGAGTAGCGCGGCCGCGCCTGGAGCACGAGCACGCGCGAGCTGGGCGCGGTACGCTTGGCCGAATCGTGCGAGATGGTGTGGAGCATGGTGGTCTCGATGGGATACCAGATGTCGAAGGGCGGCTCCGGGACGTCGAGCCCGTAGCCGGCGATCACGGTGAGCGTGCGGATCGGCCGGATGGCGCGCATCGCCTCGAGCGCCCCCCGCGCGCCGGACCAGTCCGCCACGCAGGGGGCGGCCAGCGCCAGGCTCTGGTCCACCGCGCAGGCGAGCACCACGAAGCGGGCGGCGAGATGTTCGCCATTCTCGAATTCCACCGCCACCTCGCCCTCGCCGTCGCGCAGCGCGCGCACGGTGCGGTTCAACTCCACCTCGAGACCGCGCGCCAGATGCTTGGGGAAGGCGCTCAAGCCTTCGCGGCGGGCCTGGCGCCGGCGCCCGGGATTGAACGCCCCGGGTTGGCAGGCGAGCTTCGGCTGGCGCACGCGCCGCGGCCAGCCCGGGATCTTGCCCGCCGGATCCAGCTCGTCGAACGCCTGCCGGAACTCGCCCGAGGCGGCGTGGAGGAACGGCACGCCGTGGTCCACCGGCTGGTCGCCGGCGACACGGCGCGTGGCGCAGCGGCCGCCCACGCCCCGCGCCCGCTCGAGCACCCGCACGGGCACGCCGCGCCGGGACAGCTCCCGCGCGCATGCGAGGCCGGCGACGCCGGCTCCCACGACGATCACCGTCGGTTGGTTCACCGCGGGCGACTATAGCATCGGACGCCGGCCGCGCAGGTCACCCGCGTCTACCGGCCGCGACGCGCCTTGCGGGGCGCCGGCTTCGGGCGCGCGCGGCGGCGGCCGGCGACCGCGGCCTCCGCCTCGCGCCAGTCGGCCGCCGACAGCGACAGCTCGAGCGCGCGGAGGTTCTCCTCCAGTTGCTCCACCCGGCTCGCGCCGATGATTGCGCTCGAGACCTCGGGCCGCCGCAGCACCCAGGCCAGCGCCACCGGTGCCGTGCCGGGCAGGCCGCGCTTGGCCACCCAGGCCGCCAGCCGCTCGGCGGCGGCGACGTTCTGCGGCGTCATCGCCTTCTCGGCGGTGAGGAAGTGCGCGAACGCGCCGGTCGCCCGGCTGCCCTCGGGCGAGGCACCGCCCGCGTACTTGTTGGTGAGCACGCCCTGGGCGAGCGGCGAGTAGACGATGAGCCCGATGCCGTTGCGCCGGCAGAACCCGAGGTGCTCCGGCTCGATGTGGCGGTCGAGCAGATTGTAGCGCGGCTGGCTCGAGACGAAGCCGTCCCAGCCGTTGGCCTTCTGGAGCGCCAGCGCCTTGCGGGCGAGCGGCGGCTGGTGGTCGAAGTTCGAGAAGCCGACGTAGCGGGCCTTGCCGGCGCGCACCAGATCCTCGAAGGCGCGCAGCGTCTCCTCGATCGGCGTGCCCTTGTCCGGGGCGTGGGCCTGGTAGAGATCCACGTAGTCCACGCCCAGGCGCCGCAGGCTCTGGTCCATGGCGTCGAAGATGTGCTTGCGCGAGAGCCCCGCGCCGAGCGGCCCGTCCCACACGCGGCCCATCACCTTGGTCGCGATCACCAGCTGCTCGCGCGGCAGACCGTGCAGCGCCTTGCCGAGCACGCTCTCGGCCGCCCCGCGGACGTAGACATCGGCGGTGTCGAACAGGTTGATGCCCAGCTCGAAGGCGCGGTGGACGATCCGCACCGCGTCGCTCTCGTCCACCGAGCCGCCGTAGGTGGTCCACGAGCCGAGCGAGATCTCCGAGACCTTGAGTCCGGTGCGGCCGAGCGTGCGGTAGTTCACGGAAGCGCTCCTGGTCGAATGTCGAGTGTGGGGCGACGGCGCCCGCGGCTCCAGGGCCGCCGGACGGGCGCGCGACACCGCCAGTACATCCTCTCCGGGCGCTTCTGTCCAGCCGCGTCCCGCCGCGTCCCGCGGGTGCAGCTCGTTTCCGTTCCGGGCCGCTGGAGGGGCACGCGGAGCAGGAGCGGAGCGTGCCCCGACGCGCTGCGGCGGGAGCCAGGGACGGCGGAGCCGCAGCGCGCGGCCCGGAACGGAGACGAGCTGCACCCGGCCCGCCGCGAGCATTGCCGCCCCCCGCGCCATGGGGGTAGTCTCTGGTCCCATGGGTTCGACCCCCCTGACCAGCAGCGGTGGCCGCTTCCGCCTGCGCGACTTGATCCCCTTCGGTCCCGGCCGACATCCGCGCCCGCGGCCTTACTTCGAGATGGCGCAGGTGGCCTGGGAGAACCGCGACAACCTGCCCTACGCCTGGCGCATCCTCACCCGCGGCGTGTGCGACGGCTGCTCGCTCGGACCGCGCGGCCTGCGCGACGACGTCATCGACGGGGTCCACCTCTGCATGACGCGCCTGCGGCTCCTGCGCCTGAACACCATGGGACCGATCCCCGAGGAGCGGCTGCGCGACGTCGGCCCGCTGCGCGCGATGCGCAACCCCGACCTCCACCGGCTGGGGCGGCTGCCGTTCCCGCTGATCCACCGCGCCGGCAGCGACCGCCTCCACCGCCTGGCCTGGGACGAGGCGCTCGGGATCATCGGCGAGGCGTTGCGCGAGGTCCCGGGCGAGCGCATGGGATTTTTCGCCACCTCGCGCGGGCTGGTGAACGAGACCTACTACGCGTTCCAGAAGACCGCGCGCCTCCTGGGGTCGAATCACCTCGACCTGTGCGCGCGGCTGTGCCACGCCGCGAGCGTGTCGGGGCTCAAGGACACCCTCGGTGTCCCCGCCCCCACCTGCTCGCTCAAGGACATGATCGGCTCGGACCTGGTGGTGATCCTCGGCTCCCACCTCGCCAACAACCAACCGGTGACGATGAAGTACCTGATGCAGGCCAAGCGCCGCGGCACGCGGATCCTGGTGGTGAACCCGATGCGCGAGCCCGGCCTCGAGCGCTACTGGGTGCCGAGCGATCTGCGCAGCGCCCTGTTCGGCACCCGGCTCGCGGATGATTTCTTCCAGGTCGCGGTGGGCGGCGACGTCGCCTTCCTGCACGGCGCGCTCAAGCACCTGATCGAGCGCGACACCTGCGACCGCGCCTTCATCGAGCGTCACACCGCCGGGTTCGACGAGCTGAAGGCGATGGTCGCAGCACTGTCGTGGCGCGAGATCGAGGACGCGGCCGGGCTCGAACGCGCCGACATGGCGCGCTTCGCGGACCAGTACGCCGGGGCCAAGACCGCGGTCTTCGTCTACAGCATGGGCCTCACCCAGCACCGCTTCGGCGTGGACAACGTCAAGGCGGTGGTGAACCTCGCCCTCGCCCGCGGCATGCTGGGGCGCGAGAAGTGCGGCATCATGCCGATCCGCGGCCACTCGGGCGTGCAGGGCGGCGGTGAGTGCGGCGTGGATCCCGACAAGTATCCGGGCGGGTTCCTGGTGGCCGACGAGCAGGATCGCCGCCGCTTCGAAACGCTGTGGCGGCATCCGCTGCCCGCGTGGCGCGGCCACCGCACGCTGCAGATGCTCGAAGCCGCGCACCGCGGCGAGATCGACCTTCTCTACTCGCTCGGCGGCAACCTGCTCGAGACCATGCCCGACACCGCGTACATGAACGATGCGCTGTCGCGGGTGAAGCTGCGACTCCACCAGGACATCGTGCTCAACACCTCGTCCCTGTTGCCCGGGCAGACCGTGATCGTGCTGCCGGCGCAGACCCGCTACGAGACCCCGGGCGGGGGCACGGCGACCAGCACCGAGCGGCGCATCCGCTTCACCCCCGAGATCGAGGGCCCACGCATCGCCGAGGCCTGGCCCGAATGGCGGATCCCGGTCGCGGTGGCCGCGGCCGCCCGGCCCGAGCTGGGCCCGCTCCTCGCGTGGAGCGGGCCGCCGGAGATCCGCGAGGAGATGGCCCGCGCCATGCCGCTCTACGCCGGCATCGAGACGCTGGAGCGCGAGGGCCAGTGGGTGCAGTGGGGCGGCGAGCGGCTGTTCGCCGACGGCTTCGCCCACATGCCCGGCCGCCGCGCGCGGTTCTCGCCCGTGCCGATCCCCCGGGTCGAGATCCCGCCCGGCTGGTTCTACCTCACCACCCGGCGCGGCAAGCAGTTCAACAGCATCCACCACGGCGACCGCGATTCCCTCATGGGCAGCAAGGGCCGGCGCGACGTCCTGATCCACGGCGAGGACGCGGAGCGGATCGGCGTGCGCAACGGCGAGGAGATCCGCCTGCGCTCGGATTTCGCCGAATGGGTCGGCATCGCGCGCCTGGCGCCGATGAAGCCGCGACACCTGCAGGCCTACTGGCCCGAGGTCAACGTGCTCATCCCGCGGCGCTTCGACCCGGTCTCGGGCGAGCCCGACTACAACGTGCTGGTCACCGCGGAGCCGATCGCGCGCATTCCCGCGATGCGGCCGGCGCCGGTCGAGGAGCCGGCGCCCATCGCCCAGCCGGTGCGCGGACCCCAGCCCGCGGCGGTGCGATCGCGCTAAGCTCTGTCTGAGAACGCCCGATGGCCGCGTTGCGCGGTCGGCTCCTCGCTCCGACGTGGCCATGAGGCCACGACTCCGCTCGTCGCGCGACCGGGAGGCCTTGCCCTCGGGCGTTTGCGGAAGGAGCCCCCGGGCTTCAGCTAGATTCGCGGCCGCGGGTGCAGGAACGGCAAGCCCCGCCGGAGCGCCTTCCACACCGGCATCAGCTGGGCGATGCCCATCGTGCTCTGGTCCACCCAGCGCAACGCCCAGGCGTCCGCGCCGGTTGCGGTGGTGTCGGGGATCAGCCGCCGCCGCCACGAGAGCGGGCAGCCCAGCGCCGTGGCCGGGATGTCGTCGGCCACGAACCCGTCCACCTCGCCGTACTGCACCAGTACCCGCGGCCCGATCCAGATGCGCGCCTGGTCGGGCGTGACCGGCGCCAGTCCGTAATAGGTGAGCGCTCCGAGATACATCGACCGCTCCTCGGAGGCGGCCGGCGCGACGTGGCGCGCCCAGTGCCCGCGGCCGTAGAGCATGCGGGCCCACACCTCGATCGCGCGGAAGTCGTCCGACGACAGCTCGCGGTTGTCCTCCTGCGCGTGATCGACCGCGCCGGCGAAGGCCGCCATCGCGCGGGAAAACTCGAGCTGCCCGGCCGCGGCCAGCCGCGCGACCTCGCGCGGAACGAAATCGTCGCTGTCGCGTAGCGCGAGCTTGAAGAAGTTCGTGTAGACCCGCTGCTTGTCGTGCGTGGCGCCGAACACCTCGATGTCGGTCCCGTCCCCCATGAGCACCGGCTCGAGCAGCACGCGGCGCCAGGCCTCGCGCGCGATGGCGCGACCGATCCCCGGCGTGTCCATGATGCGTGCCTGCATGGCGGGATTGCCGAGAGAACCCTCCCACGTCGCCAGGTGGTAGCCGACCGAATACCCGGAGAGGATGCCCAGCGCCGTGCGCACCACGCCCAGCGGGCGCACGAACGACAGGCTGCGCTGGTAGAGCTGGTCGAACTGACCCTCGCCCGCCCCCGGGCTCAGGGAATCGGGCAGCTCGAGCCAGAAGCCCTGCGCGGCGTGACCCCGCAGCCGCAGCGGGCGGTAGCGCGTGCCGCCCACCGACCGGACGTAACGGCTGCCCTGTTTCGGCGCCGAGAATCGGCGCGAGTCGATGTCGTACTCGCGGAACGGATGCCCGCCGGCGTTCAGCTCGACCACCACGTGGGTGACCGAGTCGGCCGGGGCCTCGCGGTAGGAATACACGTCCATGTTGTCGAACAGATCTTCGTAGGGAATCGGCGGAGGCGAATGGAAGCCGTGGCGCCCGACGACGAAACCGAGCGCGCACAACGAAAGGAAGATCAGGAAGATGCGGTTGCTGATCACCTTGAGCGCGAGAGGCGCGATCAGGGAGCGCAGCCGCTTGGCGATCTTCGTGCGCCGCTTGGACATGCCGGGTTCTCCGTGGGCGTCGGAGGCGTGACGTCGCACGCGGGCCCGGGCGGGATGCCGGAATCGCGACCCCTGACACCTTCGAGATCGGGGTTATCGGCCGAATGCCGCCCCGGCTTCAGGGGGGCCGCCGGCCCGCCCGCCCCAGGCGAGCGGGCGACTCGCGGCCGTCGCGCTAGGCTCCGTTTGAAAACGTCCGAGGGCAAGGCGTCGTGGTCGAGCGACGAGCGGAATCGTCGCCTATGGGCCACGTTGGAGCGAGCAGCCGACCGCGCAACTTAAGCCTCGGGCGTTTTCAAACGGAGCCTAGCGGACCAGCAGGAGCTTCCGGCTCTCCACCTCCAGCGGGGTTTCCAGGCGATAGAAGTAGACCCCCGAGGGCACGGCTGTTCCGTTGTCGTCCGTTCCGTTCCAGTGCACCTCGTGGAACCCCTCCCGTTCCGTCCCCTCCCGAAGCGTCGCCACGAGGCGCCCCGAGGTGTCGAACACGCGAAGCGAGATCGGGCTCGCCTGAGCGAGGCGGAAGGCGATCGTCGTCAGCGGACCCATCGGGTTCGGGCGGTTCGACAAGAGGGCCGTGGATCGGGCGCCGGTCGCGGCGGGCAGGTCCACGGCGACGGTCTTCGGGATCGCCCGCGTGCGCACCAGATCCAGGTAGAACGTCCCCGGCGTCTCCCAGGTGACGGTCAGCCCGACCGCGACATGCACCATGTCGTAGGGTCCGGTGAAGAGCGACGCGTCGCGGGAGTGTAGCGTCCAACCCACCTGGGGACCCACGGGCAGGACCGTGAAATCCCGCTCAACCTCGGGATCGAGGACGCTCACGGCGACGACCGGCTGGAAGGCGATGTCGGCGTAGTAGCGGAACAGCTCGAAATCGACCTCGACGTCCACCCAGCGGTAGGGATCCACCGGGACCGCGCTCTCGATCCAGAGGGTGCCGTCGTCGGCGGTCCCGTCGAGGAACATCTCCAGCGAGTAGTCCCCGTGGTAGGCCTCCGCACCCGAGCGATTCAGGTAGAAGCTCTTGGGCCCGGGATAGGTGAACTGCTTGGGGACGTCGAAGTCGGTGTGCCAGGCGCGCAGGCCGGGGTACTCGAAGCTCTCGACGTTCTCGATGACGTCGGTGCCGGCCTCGCGGTCGGCCACCAGGAAACTGCGGAAGTCGCTGTTGTTGGTCTCGTCGGTCTCACCGATCGTGTTCTGCGGATCGACGGTGACGTACAGCTCCCGCAGGCCGCGCACCGCGGTCCAGCTCACGGCGGCAGCGGCCGTACCGCCTCCCGCGGGCAGATGAGGAACGACCGCCGTGCCGATCGGCTGACCCAAGCCCGGAGGCCCATCCGAGAACGAGACCGGCACGTTCCAGGCATCGCCGGGACCGATGTTCCGGACCCAGGCCTGCAGGTTCGCGCTGTCTCCGGGGGCCGGGCGCATCGGGGCGAGGCGGAGGTCCGCGGTCGAAACCGCCAGATCGGGGACCGGGGGCGTGGCCAGCGGGCCGACGAACTCCACGACGATGCGCGGCCGCATCCGCTGGATCGGCGCCAGGGGCGACGAGATCCGGATGTCGGGGTAGGGGTTGCCCGCCGCCGTTATCTTGATCGAGAACGTCGCGTCCCGGGCGAGCAGCTCCTCGCGCAGGTGCTGAGTGACGTCCATGGAGAAGGAGGCGGTGTCGGCGAAGCCGATGACGCCGATCGAGTGCCAGACCGGCCAGTTCCACAGGTCTTCCGGATCCGACTGGCCATAGCTCCACGAGTCGTCCTGGACGTGCCAGAGCTCGATGGCGGCGCCGGGCTCGGTCTTCTCCACGAACAGGTAGAGCTTGGCGTCGAGGATCTCGAGGACGGGCCACTTCCAGTCGAGGTCGAACTTGAGGAGCCCGTTGGGATGGAGACAAGCGTCGCGGTGCTTCCACGAACTGGTAGACAGGACCCGGGCCCAGTCGGAGACGTCGTCGCCATCGAGGACCATGATGTCGGCCATGACGGGGCCAGCCACGGCACAGCAAAGGAGGGCTGCAGCCCCGAGCCAAACTGCGCTACATCTGAACATGTGGAACTCCTTTCCTCGCCGATGGAAACCGACGAGTTCGAAGCGCGGCTCCGATCCCGTCCCACGCTCCTCGGCTCGGCGCGATCCTCCGGGGGATCGCCTCCCGCGTGGAAGCGCATGCCGGCTTTCGAAATCGTTCCGGATCACGTCGCGCGTCGCGGGAGGGGATGGGCCGCGGAGGAGCCTTCAATCGATCGGCGCGATTCGGGCACGGTCAAGCACAGCGGACGTCCGGAGCCGCCAGCCGCTTGCCCGTTCGCGCGCCCTCGTCCGGGCACACGAGCGGCGCGCGCCCCTGCGGCATCGGACACGATCGGGATTCTAGCCCAACTTCCGCAGTTCAAGGAACCGATTCTCGACCTTTCAACAACTTAGCCGGTTTTTGCCCCTCGAGTTGGCACTACATTTTGGCAATCCGCTGCGGGATCCTGAGCCGCTCCGGCAGACGTAGGCCCAAGCGTTCGAGCA
>MFFQ01000113.1:0-7047 GCA_001780165.1 Candidatus Eisenbacteria bacterium RBG_16_71_46
ACTGCCGAGAGGCTCCTACCTTCGACCTGGACGTTCTTGAGGACGGAACTCCGACGATCCTGGTGACCGGTACCTCCGCACCTTCGGTGTCGTTCACGAACGTGGACCTCGACGACCTGGCGTCACGGAGTTGGCGAGCATGGATCGACGATGGTCTGGACATCGTGTGGGACACCGGAATCGTGGGAGGACTTCCTACCGAAACGGTAGTAGAGCCGCTTCCCGCTGGGTCTTACAACCTGCATGGACAGGTGTGGTCCACGATCGGTCAGAACGGTGAGTATCCGTCAGCCATCGTGGACGTGGCCTTCGACATCACAGCGGAGTACCCGTACGCACCGTTCGTGGAGGTTGCTGCGGCGTTGCCCTGGTTCGATCTGACCATCACTCTCCCTGATCTGTCCGGATACGACGGCGATGTGGCTGTCCAGATTCAACGAACTGACTGTGAGGAATCTGCGACCATTGCCCTGCTTGAGTCTGAGGACTTCCAGCGCAGGGTGCTGCACATCACGGAGTGGGATGAGGCGGAAGGCAATCGCTGGACCGACTTCGGCAACCCTGGGTGGGAGTTCTGGTCGCGTCCCACCCGGTGGCTGGATCACGTAGCCAACGACTGCTGGTTCGGACCGTACGCAGGGCCTCCTGGGCCGGTGTTCTCCGCTGCTGCGTACGCCTTCGGTTCTCAACGAACCGTGTATGGGCTGACCGTAGGCGTCGAATACAGTGCCTCGTTCCAGGTGTCCGCATACACCGATGCAGATCACGACTACGTCCTGGGTGTCGACGGCATTGGCTGGGGCGTCGCTACAGCCGTCACTACCGACCTCGATGCCGCTACAGCCACGCTGGAGTACACCTTCACTGCTACAGCCGCTTCGCACGTCCTGCAAGTGGCTCTGCCAGATCCGGTGGTCGACAATGACTACCCGTTCGACCTTCTCATGTGGGTCCTGACAGTGACACCGACTGGAGACGCTCCTGGAGTCACATATCGGGACTGGACGGCACCGCGGACGCTTGAAGGCGTGTTCTGTGATGAACCGGACTACGACTGCCCGCTGTCCTGGCGTGCTCGGGTGATCGGAGAGGTGGACGAGAAGATCGTGGCCTCCCCCTGGTCTGACACCACCTCCACTTCCGACGTCGTGGAGATCGAACGACTGATCATGCCGTCAGGTGAGCACCTGCTGCGCGCCATGACCCCCGACGGGCCGATCTACACCAGCGCGTGCGGAAAGGCCTCCTGGATCGTCAGTCGACCGTTCGCTGTTAGCACGGGTGTCATGGGTGCTCGACAAGTGATGTCTGGCGCTGTGGGAGGGCACGATCTGACCTTGTCTCTGGCCGTACCTACTGAAGCTGATCTGGTCGACCTGAGTGCCGTTCTTGCTGCACCGCTGATCCTCGCCTCTCCGGCCGACTCTGCCGCGCAGTGGGTCGTTCCATCTGCTTCGAGCGTCAGGGTGGTTCAGGTCGGTAGGGTCAGGACCGTGACCGCGCAGACGACCGCTACCGGGCCAGAGCCGGTGATCTGACATGGCTGTCATCGACACCCTGCGGCCGACCTCGGTCAAGGTAAACGTCACCGGGTGGACAGCGCAACCAGGGGGAACACTCCAAGGGGTCACGTCAGACTCGAACGACGCCACGTACGCGCAGCGGACAGGTCCCGCTGCCAACCAGGCGTTGTGGCTCAACGTCCCGGCACACACACCGGCAGTCGGCTACCAGCGGCATCAGATGCGATCGGTCGCTCGGCTGTCGCTCGCATCGGGGACCAGCCTCGTGTTCCTCGGTCTCGGCTCCGGGGGGGCATCGGCGGGCTACAGCTACACGATCGCGTCCACACTCGCGCAGCGCTCAACGCCGTGGAGCAACGACTGGGGTCTGACGGCAAGTCTCGCTTCACCGAACCCACTGCCACTGTTCACCGTTCTGAGCGCAGACGTCACGGACACCTTCAAGGCTCACGAGGTGTGGCTGGAGGTCGACACGCGGCACGCTCCACTGTTCGCGCCGCAGGTGCTGGACGCCACTGGTGCGCCTGTCGGTGTCGTGGTGGACACTCGCACTCCTGGTCTCGCCTTCGGGTCCGTCGACTACGACGGTCTTCCTGCACAGGCGTGGACCGTCGAGGTTCAAGATGTCACCGGCACCACAGTGTGGGCCGACAGTGGCGAGGGGGAAGTGCCAACCGCACTCACCTGCGGTGTTCAGCTCGACGACGGCTCCTACCAAGCATTCTTCACGGCCTCTTCTCTCATCCGGGGCAGCGACGTCTACTCCAGCGGCGACTACTCGGTGGAATTCACGGTCACCGTTACAGCACCGCCAGCTGGGCCGGATGGGCTCACCGCAACGATGGTTGACGGCGGCATCGAGGTGTCCTGGGCGGACCCCGGAGGCACCCCGTCGTGGGACGACGACTACGCGGTGGCAGAGGTGTGGCGGGACGACTGCCACGGGTCGCAGCGCATCGCGGTCATTCCGGACGGACTCACCGGGTCGTTCCTGGATCGCACCGCACCGACGACCGGAGCTGGCACGTGCCCCGAGTCCGAGTGCGACATCACCTATCGGGTCCGGTACTGGGGCAAGCAGACGGTCACGGTCACCACGTATGGGCACGTCCCCGACGGCGTGATCGTCGGATGGCCTGACGCAGTGGCGGACATCCCGTCCGGGTGGTCGAGAGTCACTGACCTGGATGGAAAGTACCTGATGGGCTCATCGGTCGACGATCCGACGACCGTGACCGGCGGCGCAGCCGCCCACTCGCACACAACCTCCGGGCACGTCCACGCGATCACCAGCCACACACACTCCTCCGGAGGTTCGACCGCAGCTGCATCCGGGACAACCACCTCCAAGACGGACCACTCCGCCACCGCTCCGGTGGTCGCGCACGTTCACACCGTCCCAGCCGCTGGTAGCACCGGCTCGGGCGGGAACTCCGGCTCCGCGTCCCCTGGCACCGCGGGCGCGGACAACGACCCGCAGCATGCGGTGGTCGTGTGGATCGCGTCCGACGGGACACCCTCGACGTGGCCCGTCGGCGCGCTGGCCTGGTCCGTGGACCCCGTGACCGGGTGGACGGCTGACGCCACGAACCGGTTCTTGAAGGGCGCAGCGCCTGGCGGGGACGGCGGTGCAATCGGGGGGAACGCCACGCACACCCACGTCGTCAACGACCACGACCACTCCGGGCTGTCGCACGTTCACCCGAACGGCACCTCAGGATCAACTAACTCCACCACTCGCAACTACGCCTTCACCGGGTCCACCGATCCACGCTGGTCCTGGTCACACACCCACGTGATCGCGTTCAACAGCGCCTCGACCGGAAACACCACCACGGACAGTGGCGATTCCACCGGGTCAGCCACCTCCGAACCTCCGTTCCGCCGGTTGCGAGTCCTGAGCAACACCACGGCGTACCTGTCCACGGGCATCATCGCGGCGTGGCGCGGACTGGCTTCAGCTGTCTCGGACCAGCTCGTCGTCTGCGACGGGACCGGCACGACTCCTGACATGCGCGACCTGTTCGCCAGGGAGTACACGGGCGGGGCGGTCGGCGATACCACCACGGTCGACGACCACGACCACACCACCCCTACCCACGACCACACCCTCGGTAACCACGCTCACACGGTCACAGTCCAGGCCGCGACGATCACCGGGTACCAGCGGAACACCGGCACCCCCGCCAACGATGAATCCCTGCTCGCGCACACCCACACCGCGCCGGACACCGCCACCGCGACCCCGGCCGTCACGGACGCATCGGCGGGGGACACGAACGTCGTTAGTCACGTCCCGCCGTACGAGGGCGTCCACTTCGTGCGCCTGGACGTCGGGAACATCGACAACGACGTGACCTTCATTCAGTCATCCGACTTCACCGAGACTTCTGTTCCTGCACTGGATTCCGATCCCGGGATGGATCGTCTCTCCACTGACGACGAGACGCTTCCGCTGTGCACCGTCAGTTCCTGGACACAGCCACGGCTGTTCTCCTCAGATCAGCCGATCGTCGGGGGGCTGCCGCAGGTGTTCTCCACCGCTCCAGGGCAAGACCTGTCGCTGAAGATCGGGGTGCGCACCACTGCTGAGATGGCGGCGCTGGAGGCCGTTCTCGCTACGGAGACCGTGTACTTCACCCCGTGGGGAGGAGCTCCCGGCTGGTATTCCCCCAGGTCATGGAGCGTTGTACCCTCAGGTGCAAGTCGTACGAGGCTGCTGAGCGTCACTCTCGTAGCCTCCGCAGCTCCGACACTCGTAGAGCCGGTGACATACCTGTGACCACGCCGCTGCCCAGTGCGCGACACAACAACGCGCTGAACTCGACCACCGGTATCCGTCGAGTCACTCAGATCACCTTGTCTCGTGCCGGGGTGAGTCTGGACGTGGAGCCGACATCGGCCTCATTCACGCAAGATGCCAGGCGTTCGCAGAGATGGGCCGGATCACTGACATTCTCAGATCCGGCGTTGCTGCCGACCGGTCCGGACGATCTGCTGACTCCGTTCGGCACCCGAGTAGCTGTGTCCCTCGGAGTAGAGCTTGCCGACGGCACAAGGTCTGTAGTGCCCTACGGGCGATACATGATCGGCTCCGCCACGGCAGATGTAGATGCTGACTCGTCCGTCACCAAGGTCACCTTGGTTGACATGGCGGACGTCCCGGAACGCTACCGGTTCGAGGAGCCGCTGCCGGTGGCCGCAGGCACCGATCTGGCCGACATGATCAACGCTGTGATCGCATCCCGCACCGGTACAAACCCCACCCTCACAGCCACTGGTCGCACCCTCGGTGCACCGCGCACGTTCGGGTTGTCCGCGGAAACCGGACCCTGGTCCGAAGTTCTCAGTATTCTGGACGCTTTCGACATGACCGCCTGGTACGACAGGTCGGGCTCACTGGGGCTTGGAGGTGTCTCGCAAGACCCGAGCCTCGCCAAGCCGATATCCGGAGAACTATCCCTGTCGGTGAAGTTCGACACTCGGCCGTACAACGTGATCGTGGTACGAGGGGAGCCTGCCGACGCTGAGCCGATTCAGGTAGTGGCTTACGACGACGACCCGTCCTCGCCTACGTACGCAGGGACGACAGTCGGGTCCTCGGACTACGGGCGCGTGACACGGTTCTACTCGTCGAAGATGATCTACACGGAGGCTCAGGCTGCCGATACAGCCGTAGCGCTCCTGGCAACCTCTCTCGGTGCTGGAGCATCTATGACCATGGTTCGTTCGTTCGACCCGACGGCAGACGTCAACGACATCATCAGCGTGGCTGGCAAGAACTACATAGTGGACTCCGTCTCACTGAACGTCACAGGCACTACTTCTCAAGCGTTGAGGCCACTATGAGCACTGACTGGACGCGGGTAGTCGAAGCGCTCTTCCCGGCAGCTGGTGGAGAGCCTGCGCTGGTCCTACGAACCGCGATCGTGGACACGGAGAACGTGGACGGGACCGTAGACCTGCTGCTGTCCGGGGTCGTCATCCCGGATGTCCCAGTGGTCGACGGTGCCGTCACGGCAGAGGACTCGGTCGTCACGGTGCTTGTCTCGACCGGTACCTTGCTGGTCCTGGGTAGCATCCGAACCTGACAGGAGGTGCGGCGTGAACATCGTCATCCCGACCCGACCGGGCGCACAGAATGACTCCCTGCGCTGGGCGTTGCGCTGCTGGGCGTACAACTTCCCCGGTGTTGAAGTGACCGTCATCGGCGGCAAACCCTCCTGGTACAAGGGTCCTCACCTGCCAACGACACAACGTGTGGGTGCGGCGTACCAGTGGACCGAGAACTTCCCTCGCGCCATGCGCGCCGCGGTCGAGACGTTCGATGCACCGTTCTGGTGGACCGCTGACGACATCTTCCCCCTGGTCAAGCACAACCTGCTCAACGACCCGCCCACGTGGTGCCGCAAGGACGACCTGGACGCGTACCTGGCAAAGTGGAAGGCGCACCGTGCTGTGGGATACACGCGGTCGTTCGTGGCCGGGATGACGTCGCAGCGGGACATCCTGCGGGACCTGGGGGTGACCACCCAGCACAACGCCGACATGCACCTGCCGCACCTGCTCGACCCCGGCCACCTGGGCGAGCTCCTGGACCTGCTGGCCAAGGACTACCCGGCGCACCCGGCAGGCCACTTCCGCGCGATCTATGGCGGGCTGTGGCCGGGGCGGGTGGTCCGGGTGGCCGACCCGAAGGTCGCCGGACCCTCCGACATGAAGACCGGCACAGGGTGGGCGTCCACAGCGCACACGTCGTGGAACGGCCGCGCAGGCCGGACGATCCGTTCCATGTTCCCCAAGCCTTCCCCCTGGGAGAAGCGATGACCCGCACCGTGATCCTGATCCCCTACCGGGGCACCGACGCCTGGCGCAGGGCAGCGTACAAAGCCGTCCGCGCACAAGCCGATGCCACGGGGTTTGACGTGTACGCCGCCGACTCCGGCGACCAACCCTTCTCCATCGCACGCACCTGGAACCTCCTGTCCGAGATGGCCGACGCCGATGGGCACTGGGACAAGGCCGTGAGATGGGGCGCGGACCTCGTGCTCAAGGATCCGGTCAAGCAGGTCCGGGCAGCGCTCAAGGTCGACCGGGGGTACGTTGCCTGCTTCGACGCCGCGCACAAGCAGACCCGCTCAGAGGCAGCACGAGAGACGCTGGCCTGGGCGGGCAAGGTGCCTTTCGGTGGTCCGTCCGTCATCACCCGTCGGTTGTGGGATCTGGTCGGCGGGTACGACGACCGCTTCAAGGGCTGGGGGCACGAGGACCGCGCGTTCGTCCACGGGTGCACTCTCCACGATGGCGAACGCGCTCGGGTGCGTGGTGGCATGTGCCAGCTGTGGCACCCGCGAGCGCCGAAGGGTGACGCCACCGACCCCTACGCCGTGCCGCGCGAAGCGAATCACCGGCTGTATGCCAGGCAGATCAAGCCGATCACTACACGTGACGGGTGGATCGAGTACCTGCGCACCAGGTACCAGGACGGCCGGGACAACCCCTACTTGGCCGGGCGCTGACCAAG
>MFFQ01000113.1:7071-7660 GCA_001780165.1 Candidatus Eisenbacteria bacterium RBG_16_71_46
CTACTTGGCCGGGCGCTGACCAAGGTTGCGGTTTGGCGACAGTTCGGTTGCGGGAATGTCACGTAACGGTCACAACTCGGTAACAGGGATCAGCGCCGTGACCTCGTCCACCCATGTGGAGCAGTCCCTGGCGTACCAGGTCCACGTCGCCCCGAGCTCGATCGCCGCGCAGTCGGCCACCTCCTCCAGCCCCGGCGTGCTGCTGGTCTGACCAAGACGAGCCTGGCGGATGTGCATGGCCTCGTGGAGCACCACCGACACCACCCGGTCAGGTGTGGCGTTCAGCCGGCTGGCGTTGAGCATGATGTACGTCGGGTCCTCCATCCACACCCCGGCCAGATGGTTGCCGATGTCCGGGTCGTCGATCGACAAGCCCACGCCGGCCATGTCACCGAGACGATCCAGGACGGCCCGCGCAACGTCCTCCAGACCCAGCTTCACAGCCTGTGCGGGCTCGGCGGCCGGGGGCGGGGGTAGACGGCGAGGGTCCGGCAACGGAACGACGTGAGAGGCGCGAACGGCCGTTGTGGAGGCACAAGTTAGCGGAGGCGCTGTCACCAGAACCCCATGAACTACGGCAGCCAGGAGA
>MFFQ01000114.1:0-52145 GCA_001780165.1 Candidatus Eisenbacteria bacterium RBG_16_71_46
GGGGCCCCGAGATCCGCCGGCCCGGACGACCGTACGGTTCGCCCGCAAGTGGCACGGACCGCCCGCTTCTGCCATCATCGCCCGCGGAGGATACGATGGATCTCCGAGCGTGCCGCTGCCTCATGCTGCTGGGCCTGTCGCTGCCCGCCCTGGTGCGAGCCGACGTTCCCGCCTACGAGCAGGGCATCCTGGATCGGGTGGGCGAGACCTACCGCACTCTGCAAAGCGTCCATCTCTCCGGCAGGATCCGTGTCGAGACCATCCCCTCCGGGGGACAGGACGCATTCGAGTCGCCCTTCGTCGTCGCGGCCGCCCGCTTCGGCCGCACCCGCGATGAGCTGACGGATCCCCGATCCGGCATGGTGCAGGTCTCGGACGGCTCGCAGACCTGGACCTACTACCCGGCGCTCGAGCAGTACCAGCACCTGCCGGTCAGCCGCCCCGACATCCTCGACCCCGACGCCGGCGGGGGCGCTGGCATGCGCATCAGCTTCGGTAGCGCCCTGCTCGCGAACTACCGCGGGGTGGGGATGACCGTGGCCGCCGTGCGGATGCGGCCGGTGGACTACCTGCCCTTCGGCGGAGGTCAGCGCGAGTGCTACGTACTCGAGGTGACCTACCAGGGCGGGGACGACGCGCCGGTCCGGAGCTTCTGGATCGACAAGGAACGATTCGTCGTTCTCGAGCACCAGGTTCGGACCGTGGAGTCGGGAGCCGGCGCCAGGATCGAGCGCCTCGAGACGGTCGTCTACGACCGGGTCGATCTGGATCAGCCGGTGCCGGACAGCCTGTTCGCGTTCTCCCCCCCGGCCGGCGCCAAGGAAGTGAAGCGATTCGGCCCCGAAGAGGTCGACCTCAGCGGCCGGATCGCGACCGATTTCTCCCTGCCGGACCTCGCGGGAAAGATCCACGCGCTCGAATCCTATCGCGGGAAGGTCGTGATGCTCGACTTCTGGGCCACCTGGTGCGGGCCGTGCCGCATCCAGATGCCCGCGGTGGACAAGCTCCTGACCGAGTTCCGCAGCCGGGGGCTGGTGGTGTTCGCGGTCAACGAGCGCGAGTCGGCGAAGTCGGCCGGCGCGTTCATGCGCAAGTCCGGCTACACGACGACGACGCTGCTCGACGCGAAGGGCGAGGTCGGCAATCTGTACCACGTCGTGGGCATCCCCACGCTCGTGGTCATCGACCGCAAGGGGAAGATCGTGGCGCACTACGTCGGCGTGCGGCCGGAAACCGAACTACGCGCGGCGCTCGGGAGGGCGGGTCTCCGATAGGACCCCCGCGCGACCGCGCCGGCTCGGACCGGCGGTCGCCGGCGTCGCTACGCGCCGGCGGCTTCCTCGATCGCGTCGGCGAGCACCGTGGCGCGGTTGTTCGAGACCTCGAAGAAGCCCCCACCCACGCGCATGGATTCCTCGCGACCGCCGGCGTGGCGCACCTTGAGGGTGCCGTCGGCGAGTGCGGTGACCAGCGCCGCGTGGTGCGCGAGCACGCCCATGTAGCCTTCCGTGCCCGGCACCTCGACGTACTCCACCGCCCCCTCGAACACCGTCTTCTCGGGGGTGAGGATGCAGAGCTCGAACTCCGTGGCCATGCGTCCGTCTCCGGTCTACGGTTCGCGCGGGCGCGGGGCGGCCGCTATCCCGGTCGATGCTGTGCGATCTCCCGGCCCGCCGAACCGACTCCTGCTAGACCTCCGCCGTCATTTGCTCCGCGTTCTCCATCGCCTCTTCGATGGTCCCACACATGTAGAACGCCTGCTCCGGCAAATCGTCCAACTCGCCGTCCACCAGCTTTTTGAAGCCCTTGATGGAATCCTGGAGTTTCACGTATTTGCCCGGTCGACCGGTAAACACCTCGGCGACGAAGAACGGCTGCGAGAGGAAGCGCTCGATCCGGCGCGCGCGCGCCACGATCAGCTTGTCCTCCTCGCTCAGCTCGTCCATTCCCAGGATCGCGATGATGTCCTGGAGGTCCTTGTAGCGCTGCAGGATCTTCTGCACGCCACGCGCGACCGCGTAGTGCTCCTCGCCGACGATGCGCGGGTCGAGGATGCGCGAGGTCGAGGCCAGCGGGTCCACGGCGGGATAGATGCCGCGCTCCGAAATGCCGCGGTCGAGCACGGTCGTCGCGTCCAAATGCGAGAACGCCGCCGCTGGCGCCGGGTCGGTCAGGTCGTCCGCCGGCACGTAGATCGCCTGCACCGAGGTGATCGACCCCTTCTTGGTCGAGGTGATCCGCTCCTGCAGCGCCCCCATCTCGGTGCCGAGCGTGGGCTGGTAGCCGACCGCGCTCGGCATGCGCCCGAGCAGCGCCGACACCTCGCTCCCCGCCTGGGTGAAGCGAAAGATGTTGTCGATGAACAGCAGCACGTCCTGCCCGCGCTCGTCGCGGAAGAACTCGGCCATCGTCACCCCGGTGAGCCCGACGCGCAGCCGCGCCCCCGGCGGCTCGTTCATCTGGCCGAACACCATCACCGTCTTGGAGATCACCCCCGAGTGGGTCATCTCGAGGTAGAGGTCGTTGCCCTCGCGCGTGCGCTCGCCGACGCCGGCGAACACCGAGAAGCCGCCGTGCTCGGTGGCGATGTTGCGGATCAACTCCTGGAGCACGACCGTCTTGCCGACGCCCGCGCCGCCGAACAGGCCGACCTTGCCGCCCTTCTGATAAGGCGCGAGCAGGTCCACCACCTTGATGCCGGTCTCGAAGATCTCGATCGAGGTCTCCTGGTCCTCGAAACTCGGCGCGGGCCGGTGGATCGGATACATCTTCTCGGCCTTGATCGGGCCCTTGCCGTCGATGGGCTCGCCCAGCAGGTTGAAGATGCGTCCGAGGCCGGTCTCGCCGACCGGCACCGTGATCGGCGCCCCGGTGTCGAGCGCCGTCATGCCGCGGACCAGGCCGTCGGTGGAGCTCATCGCGATGCAGCGCACGACGTTGTCGCCCAGGTGCAGCGCGGCCTCCACCGTCAGGTGGATGTTCCGCTTCTCGTCGTCGATCTTGATCGCGTTGAGAAGCCGCGGCAGTTTGTCGGGATCGAACTCGACGTCCACCGTGGGCCCGATCACCTGCACGACTTTTCCGGCGTTCATGCGCTGGTCCTTCCTGGTGTCGAGCGGGCCCGCCCCGTCACCTGCACGGTCGTGATCCTGGCTCGACGCATCGCGCGGCGACGCCTCGTCGCGTCCTGCTCCGGTCTTCTTGCGGTCTCCCCGCGCGTTGGCCATGGGTCGGCTCCTAGGGTTCCGTCTCAGGAGGAGCTTGCCAGTCGGCGCCCGCCGCATCCCGGCGGGCTGCGTTGCTCCTCCTCGACGTATCTCGACGATACGACTTCGTCGTCGCGTCTTGCCCGCCGGGCGCGGCGGGCACCTTCGTGGACAAGCTCCTCCTGGGACGGAACCCTAGTGAAGGGCTTCGGCGCCGCCGACGATGTCGAGCAGCTCCTTGGTGATGACCGCCTGGCGCAGGCGGTTGCGTTGCAGCACGAGCAGATCGATCAGCTCACCGGCATTCTTGCGCGCCGAGCCCATCGCGATCATGCGCGACGAGTGCTCCGAGGCGAGCGCGTCCGCCAGGGCCGCGAACAGCTTGGCGGCGGCGTAGCGCGGCAGCAGCTCGCCGAAGATGGCCTCGGCGTCCGGCTCGAAGATCGCCTCGCCCCCGCGCGGCGACCCGTCGGCCTTTCCGCCCGCGATCGGCAGGTAGGTCTCGACGACGATCCGGCGGCGCAGGGCGGAGATGAACCGCGTGAACATCAGCTCGACCCGGTCCACCTCCCCCGAGACGAAGCGGCCGATGAGGTCCTGCGTCATCTCGCGCGCGAAGTCGAGCTGCGCTTCGGCCGGCACCGGAGTGATCGTGCGCAGGGTCGGGTAGCGGCGGCGGCGGAAGTAGTCGCGCGCCTTGCGCCCGACGAGGTAGAGCCGCGTCGCCCCGGTGGCATCCGCGCGCAGCCGCTGCTCTGCGGCGCGGATTAGGTTCGCGTTGTAGGCGCCGCACAGCCCCCGGTCCGAGGTGACCAGCACCAGTGCCGTGCGCTTCACCTCGCGCATCTTGAACAGCGGGTGCTCGAGATCCCCGGCGGCGCCGGCGAGATTGCCCAGCATCTCGGTGATCTTGGCCGAGTAGGGACGCGCCGCGAGCGCCCGCGCCTGGGCGCGTCGCAGCTTCGCCGCGGCGACCATCTCCATCGCCTTGGTGATCTGCTGGGTATTCTGCACCGAGCGGATGCGCCGGCGCAGCGTGCGGAGCGAGCTCATCGGATCAAGCCTTGAACCCGGCCTTGAACTGTTTGACGGCGGCGGTGAGGCGCGCGGCGTCGCTCTCGGACAGCTGTTTGCTGGTGCGGATGTTGTGGGGCACTTCGGGGAAGCTCTGTTCCACGAAGGCGAGGAACTCCGACTCGAACTTGCGCACCGCCTCCACCGGCAGGTCGTCGAGATGGCCCTGGGTGCCGGTGAAGATCGAGATCACCTGCCGCTCGACCGCCATCGGCGTGAACTGGTCCTGCTTGAGCAGCTCCACCATGCGCTCGCCGCGGGTGAGCTGCGCTTGGGTCGCCTTGTCGAGGTCGGAGCCGAACTGGGCGAATGCTGCGAGCGCGCGGTACTGCGCAAGGTCGAGGCGCAGCCGGCCCGCCACCGAGCGCATCGCCTTGATCTGGGCGTTGCCGCCGACCCGCGACACCGAGATGCCCACGTTGATCGCCGGCCGCACGCCGGCATAGAACAGGTCCGCTTCGAGGAAGATCTGGCCGTCGGTGATCGAGATGACGTTGGTCGGGATGTAGGCCGAGACGTCACCAGCCTGGGTCTCGATGAACGGCAGCGCGGTGAGCGTGCCGCCACCCTTCTCGTCCGACAGCTTGCACGCGCGCTCGAGCAGTCGCGAGTGGAGGTAGAAGACGTCGCCCGGATAGGCCTCGCGCCCGGGCGGGCGCCGCAGCAGGAGCGAGAGCTGCCGGTAGGCCTGGGCGTGCTTCGAGAGGTCGTCGTAGACGCACAGCACGTGCCCGCCCTGGTAGGTGAACTCCTCGCCCATCGCCAGCCCGGCGTAGGGGGCGATGTACTGGAGCGGCGCGGGCTCCGAGGCCGAGGCGGTGACGACGATCGTGTACTCCATCGCCCCGTACTTCTCGAGCGTGGCGACCACGTTGGCGACCGTGGACTCCTTCTGGCCGATCGCGACGTAGATGCAGGTGACGTCGCCGCCCTTCTGATTGATGATCGTGTCGAGCGCGATCGCGGTCTTCCCGGTCTGCCGGTCGCCGATGATCAGCTCGCGCTGCCCGCGCCCGATCGGGATCATCGAGTCGATCGCCTTGATGCCGGTCTGGAGCGGCTCCTTCACCGGCTGGCGCTCCACCACGCTCGGGGCCGTGAACTCGATGTTGCGGAAGTGGTCCGACCCCGTCGGGCCCTTGCCGTCCACCGGTTGGCCGATCGCGTTGACCACGCGGCCGATCATCGTCCTGCCCACCGGCACCGAGGCGATGCGCCCGGTGCGCTCGACACGGTCCCCCTCCTTGATGTTCTTGTCGGACCCCAACAACACCGCGCCGACGTTGTCCTCCTCGAGGTTGAGCACCATGCCGACGATCTCGCCGGGGAACTTGAGCAGCTCGCCGGCCATGGCGTCCTCGAGGCCCCAAAGCCGCGCGATACCGTCGCCGACCGAGAGCACGGTGCCGACGCTCTTGGTCTCGATCTTCGCCTCGTAGCGCTCCAGTTCCCGCGCCAGCACGGCGCTCACTTCTTCCGGTCGAAAGCTCATGAAGGCCAACCCCGATGTCTGAGAGTCGAAGAACGACGCATCACGATCACACGCTCACTTCCAGCAGCTCCTTCTCGACGGTGCGCAGCAGGGTGCTCACCGAGCGGTCCACCACGCGGTCGCCGATCCGCACCAGCGCGCCCCCGATCAACTCGGGGTCGATGGCGCTCGTGAGCTTGATCCCGCCACCGGTGAAGCGCTCGAGCTCCTGGTGCAGCCGCGTGCGCTCGGTCTCGGTCAGGGGCGCCGCGCTGACGACCTGCGCCCGCTGGATTCCCTGGGACCGCTCCACCCGCGACTCGAACTCTTGCACGATGGTGTCGAAGTCGCGCAGTCGCTTCTTACGCAGGAGCAGGACCAGGAACACGATGATCAACGGCAGCACGCGCCCCTCGAGCGCCTTGCCCAGGACCTCGCGCTTGTCGGCGAGGCGCACCTGCGGGAACGCGAGGAAGCGCCCCAGCCGGCTGTGCGGCGCGACCAGAGGCCGCAGCTCGAGCAGATCCTCGAGCGCGCGGGCGGTCTGGCCGTGCCGCTCGGTGACCAGGAACAGCGCGTGGGCGTAACGCGCGGCGATCGCGGAATCCCTCACCGCAGCGTCCCCACCTCGTCCACGAAGTCGCCCACCAGCTTGCGCTGCGTGGCATCGTCGATCTTCTGTCGCAGGATTTTCTCGGCGGTGCGGATCGAGAGGTGCACGACCTGCGCCTTGAGCAGCTCCTTCGCTTTCTCCCGCTCGCGCCCGATGTCCTCCTCGGCCCGCTGCAGGCGCCGGGCGGCCTCCTGTTGCGCCTGGGTTTTCATCTCGGCCGCGACGCGCTGGCCCTCGGTGACCGCCTCGTTCAACCGCAGGCGGGCCTGGGCCTCGATCCCGCGCAGCTCCTGCTCGTAACGGCCCCGGGTCTCCTGGGCCTCGGCCTGGAGCCGCTCCGCTTCGCGGAACTCCGCGGCGATGCGCTCGCGCCGCGCGTCGAGCATGCCGAGCAGCGGCGTCCACGCCCAGCGGCGCATGACCCAGACCAGCAGCAGGAAGCCCAGAGCCTGGGTGACGACTTGGCGGATGTCGATCAGGTTCATCGCGACTCCCTGCGCGCGACGGTCGCCGCGCGCGGTTCACCGTGCGGGATCAGCCGCCGATCTTGGGCGAGAGCATGAACATGGTCACGAACGCGTAGATCGTGAGCGCCTCGGCGAGCGCGGCCACGATGATCATCGCCAGCTGGATCCGGGCGGTGGCCTCCGGCTGGCGGCCGATGGCCTGCATCGCCCCCTGGCCGATCAGGCCGAGGCCGATGCCCGAGCCGATGGCGGCGATGCCGATGCCGAGCGGAAGACCGAGCGCGAGCGCTGCCTGGAAGTTCATGGAACCCTCCTCCGGTTTTAGGGTGACTGGTGAACGACTGCGTTGTGCCCCGCGTGCTCCTCGTGCGGGAGCATGAGCAGGAAGTAGATGGTGCTCAGCACCGTGAACACCAGCGCCTGGAGCCCGCTGGTGAGCAAGGCCAGGAACAGGAACGGGAACTGCAGCGGCAGTCCGAAGGGCAGATGGGTGAAGGCCATCACCGTGATCCCGAGCGAGGCGAACGCGACCAGCAGCATGTCCTCGCCGAAGATGTTGCCGAACAGTCGCGCCGAGAGCGAGATCGGCTTGGCGAACTCGCCCAGCACGTGGATCGGCAGCATGAGCGGCACCAGCGACCAGCCGACCAGCGAGCGCGGGGTGCCGGCCATGTGGTCGACGTAGCCGAGGGGGCCGAGCTCCCGCAGGCCCAGATACTGCGCGTAGAGGAAGACCACGACCGCGAGCGCCACGGTGACGTTGAGGCTCGACGTCGGCGAGTCCATGAACGGGATCAGCCCGAACAGGTTCATCGCGAAGATGTAGATGAACTGCGTGCCGAGAAACGGAACGAACCGCCGGCCGTGCTTGGGGCCGAGGATGCCGACGACGAAATCGTTCAGCCACTCCACCGCGATCTCGACTGCGTTCTGGAGCCGACCGGGGATCATGCGCGCGTCGCGGCTCGCGGCCCAGGCCACCAGGCTCAGGATGGCGCCAATCAGGAACGCGAAGATGATGGTCTCCCACTCGTGGAGCCAGTGGGACCACGCCTGGTCGGGGAATGCCCGGGCGATGATGGTGATGAAGCTCGGGAACTTCTCGGGCCCGGCGGTCGCCCCGTGCTCGGCCGCCGTGCCCGTGGCCCCGTGCTCCGTAGCCCCGGACTCCGCGACCCCGTGTTCTGCGACGCTCGCGGCCGCCGCGGGTGCCGCGTGTCCGCCGGTCGCCCCGGCGGGCGACGCTGCGGGCAACGGCCAGGCCGCGATCACCGCCCACAGCACGGCGCCCAGTCCGAGCGCCACCAAGCCCGTGCGCCGGGGGCTGCCCGCGAGCAGGCGCCATAGCGGGGTCTGCATCAGCAGCAGCGCCGCAGCCTTGAGCGTGAGCACCACGAAGGGCAGGACGAAGCCCGCGACCAGCGCCATCGGCGGCAGCAACCGGAGCAGCGCCGCTCCCGCGGCGAACAGCAGGAGCATCCCGCCGAGCGCCAGGCCCAGCGGCCGCAGCGTCGCGGGCGTGCCGCGCGCGGGACCGGTGAGCACGACGACCAGCGTCTCGATGAGGAAGAGATTCACCAGCGACCACGCCGCGCCGGCGGCCAACCCGAGGCCCACGGCGGGCGCGTGGTAGGTCGCGAACAGCAGCCCCGCGATCCCACCCAGCCAGAGGGTGGCGCGGCGCACGCGCGAGAGGAATTCGAGTCCCATCGTGTCGGTGGCGCCGGACGCGGGGGTCAACGGCGCTTCTTGCGCTCCTCTTCCTCTTCGGCCAGGTACAGGCGGTAGATGCGGTACACCTCGCGCCCGGCGGCGGCGAAGCCCAGGACCAGGCCAATCATCGCGAGCCACGGCGGGGTGCCGAACAACCGGTCCAGCCAACCACCGAGGAAGAAACCGGCGAGAGGTGAAACGATGAGCAACGTCGGGATGGCCAGCAGCAGACCCGCGGTCCGCATCCCCTGGAATCGGGGATCCTGCCCGCCTGAAACCGGCATCGCGACCGCCCCCGTGAAAACTTTCACAAGCGGCCGGGAACCAACGCGGATTCAACGCCTGCCGACCGGCGCGCCACTGTAAGGAAACGCCCGCGAGGGGTCAACCCGAAACTGCACCCGAAACTGCCCGGAACCGCCGCAAAGGGGACAGTTTCGCCGCGGCCCGCCCGCGATCGAGGGCCGGCGCGGTCCCGCGGGCCAACCCTAAGTCGAATCGCCCGAATCTGCTCCCAGAGGCCGGCTTGGCGGTGGGGCGGCTTCGCCCTATCCTCCGCCGCCGTGCCGACCTTCGCCTGCACCCACGTCGAGGTCTACGTGTTCCGCCGCCGCGGGGGCCGCGTGGAGCACCTGGCGCTGCGGCGGAGCGCGGGACGCTCCCTCGGCGGCGTCTGGCAACCGGTGACCGGGCGGCAGGAACGCGGCGAGACGGCGTTGGCCGCCGCGGCGCGCGAGGTGCTCGAGGAGACCGGGCTCGAGCCGCGGCGCTGGTGGGCGCTCGAAACCCTCACCCTGTTCTACGATTCCGAAGCCGACGCCGTCACGGCGCTGCCGCTCTTCGCCGCCGAGGTGGGGGCGCGCGACGTGGTGCGCCTGTCGAGCGAGCACGATGCGCACCGCTTTCTCACGGCGCGGGACGCGGCGGCACGCTTCCTGTGGCAGGCGCAACGGCGCGGACTCGAGGCGTTGCGGCGCGAGGTGCTGCGTGGCGGCCCGCTCGCGCGCGCCCTCGAGGTCCCCGCTCCCGACGGGGCGCCGCGCACGCGCACGCGCCGCCGGCGCCAGGCACCCTAACCAGGAGGCATTCGTGGCGAGCACCAGCTCTTTCGACGTCACCACCGGCGTGGACTTCATGGAGGTCCGCAATGCCGTGGAGCAGGCCACCAAGGAGATCACGCAACGCTACGACTTCAAGGGACTCAAGGTCGCCATCGAGCTGAACGAAAAGGACAAGCGCATCGCCCTCAGCGCCCCCGACGAGTTCAAGCTCAAGGCGATGTGGGATGCGCTCCAGTCCAAGATGGTGCGGCGGCAGGTTCCGCTCAAGAACCTCAAGCCCGGCGCGGTGGAGCCGGCGGCGGCCGCGAGCGTTCGCCAGGCGATCGAGATCCAGGACGGCCTGACCGCCGACATGGCGCGCGCGATCGCCAAGCACATCAAGGAGGCGAAGCTCAAGCGGGTGCAGGCCGCGATCCAGGGCGACACGGTGCGCGTGTCCTCGCCCAACAAGGACGATCTCCAGAGCGTCATCGCGCTGCTCAAGGATCACGACTTCGGCATCGAGCTCACGTTCGGCAACTACCGCTCGAACTGAGCCGGGCTGCGAGACGGGCTCCGCAAGACCGCGAATACGAAGGCCTTCGGGCCGGCCCCGCTCGCCGCCCGCTGCGCTGCGGCACCGGCCTCCGGCGCGCGGGCGGAGCCCGGGGCCGTCTTTTATTCGTGGACGCCGCGAATCGCGGCGTGCGACGCTCGTCTGTCCCAGGGTTGGGAACCGTCCGTTCGCCTGGAGCCCCGGATGTCGACAGAGCCACGCACCGGCGGATCGCCGCGGGCCCCCGCCCGCTTCCGTCTGGCCGCGCTCCTCGCCCAGTGCGGCTGCCTGATCCTCGCCACGACCCTCGCGACGCCGTCGCGCCCCCAGGGGATGGCCCCATTCGCCGACGCCACCAGCGGCGCGCTCGGCGATACCGGCAACGGCTCGGGCGTGGCGTGGGGCGACTACGACAACGACGGCGATCTCGACCTCTACCTCGCCAACTACGGCTCGGCGAACAAGCTGTTCCGCAACGACGCCAACGGGGTCTTCGTGGACGCCACCAGCGGACCGCTCGGCGACACCGGCGACGGCTCGGGCGCGGCGTGGGGGGACTACGACAACGACGGCTACCTCGACCTGTACCTGGTGAACGCGGGCTCCGCGAACCAGCTCCTCCGCAACTACGGCAGCGGCATCTTCGCGGACGTCACGAGCGGCCCGCTCGGCGACACGGGCGACGGTGTCGCCGCGGCGTGGGCCGACTACGACAACGACGGCAAGCTCGATCTCTACCTCGTCAACTTCAACCAAGCCAACAAGCTGCTGCACAACCTGGGCGGCGGCACGTTCGCGGACGCCACCAGCGGCCTGCTCGGCGACGCGGGCCCGGGGCAGTGCGCGGCCTGGGGGGACTACGACAACGACGGGGATCTCGACCTCTACCTCGTCAACAGCGGCAAGGAGAACAAGCTGTTCCGCAACGATGGGGGCGGCACGTTCGTGGACGTCACCAGCACCGCGCTGCGCGGCGGGTGGCTCGGCCCGGGGCGCAGCGCGTCCTGGGGCGACTACGACAACGACGGCGACCTCGACCTCTTCCTCCTCAACTACCATCAGGCGAGCATGCTGTTCCGCAACGATGGCGGCGGCATGTTCGTGAACGCCCCGATAGGCGATCTGTTCGTGATCCTCAATGGCATGGCGGCGGCCTGGGGCGACTACGACAACGACGGCGATCTCGACCTCTACTACGTCTGCGAGGGCCAGGCGAACTGGCTGGTCCGCAACGACGGCGGCGCGTTCGTGCACGTGGGGGTGGGCACCCCGGTGGCCGACCCCGGCAACGGGCAGGGCGTGGCGTGGGGGGACTTCGACGGCGACGGCGACCTCGACCTCTACCTCGCCAACTCCGGCTCGGCGAACAAGCTGCTCCGCAACGAGGCGGCGGGCGGTAACCACTGGCTCGAGGTGAAGCTCCAGGGAACCGTGTCCAACCGCGCGGGGATCGGGGCGAGGGTGGTGGTGACGGCGGGCGGAGTCAGCCGCATCCGCGAGATCTCGGGCGGCTCGGGCGGTGGGTCGCAGGACGCCCTGGTGGCCTCGTTCGGCCTGGGGGCGGCGACGGTGATCGACCAGCTCGAGGTGCGGTGGCCGAGCGGGATCGCGCAGCCGGTGAGCCCTCCCGCGGTGGACCGGGTGGTCACCGTGAAGGAGAGCGGCGTCACGGACGCCACCCGCGGCCCGCTCGGCGACCCGGGCTCGGGCGCGGGCGTGGCGTGGGGGGACTACGACAACGACGGCGACCTCGACCTCTACCTGGCCAACGCGGGCTCCGCCAACAGGCTGTTCCGGAACGACCGGGGCACGTTCGTGGACGCCACGAGCGGCCCGCTCGGCGACGACGGCAACGGCCGCGGCGTGGCGTGGGGCGACGTCGACAACGACGGCGACCTCGACCTCTACCTCGCCAACGACGGCTCGGCGAACCGGTTGTTCCGCAACGACGGCGGCGGCTCGTTCCTGGACGTCGCGGCGGGCACGCCGCTCGCAGACGCGGGCAGCGGCCAGGCCGCGACCTGGGGCGACTCTGACGACGACGGCGATCTCGACCTCTACTTGGTCAACTTCGGCGAGCCGAACCGGCTGTTCCGCAACGACGGCGGCAGGTTCGTGGACGTCGCGGCGGGCACGCCGCTCGCAGACGCCGGTCCGGGCCGCGCCGCGGCGTGGGGGGACGTCGACAACGACGGCGACCTCGACCTCTACCTGGTCAACTTCCTGGGGATGGCCAACCGGCTGTTCCGCAACGACGGCGGCACGTTCGTGGACGTGGCGGCCGGCACCCCGCTCGCCGACGCCGGCAACGGACGTGGCGCGGCGTGGGGGGACTTCGACAACGACGGCGACCTCGACCTGTACCTCGCTGAGTTCGGCTCGGCGAACAAACTGTTCCGCAACGACGGCGGCGCGTTCGTAGACATCGCGGGCGGCACCCCGTTCGCCGATGCGGGCTTCGGCGTGGGCGTGGCGTGGGGCGACTACGATGGCGACGGCGACCTCGATCTCTACCTCGCCAACAGCGGGTCGGCGAACCGGCTGCTCCGCAACCAGTCAGCGGGCGCCAACCACTGGCTCGAGGTGACGCTCGAGGGGACGGCGTCGAACCGCACGGGCATCGGGGCGCGAGTCGCGGTGGTCGCGGGCGGGATCACCCGCATCCGCGAGCTGTCGGGCGGCTCGGGCAACGGCTCGCAGAACGCGCCGGTGGCATCGTTCGGCCTGGGCAGGGCGTCCGCGATCGACTCGCTGATCGTGCGCTGGCCGTCGGGGACGCTGCAGGCGGCCCACCTGCTCACGGCCGGCGCCGACCGGCGCGTGGCGGTCACCGAGACCGCAAGCCCGATCCTGCTGTCGCTGTTCGAGGCCGCCTGGACCGGCGAGGGCATCGAGGTGCGCTGGCGGTTCCCCGATCCCGGACAGATCGCGGCCTCGGTGCTGGAGCGCGCGGCGTCAGCGCTCGCGCCGTGGACCGCCGTGACCGCCGAGCGCCGCGAGACCGACGGCACGGTGGTGGTGCTCGACCGCGTGGTCGAGCGGGGCCGGGCCTATCGCTACCGCCTGGTCGCGACGCATCGCGACGGCAGTACCCTGCGCGCCGGCCCGCTCGAGGCGACGGCGGGCGACCCGGTGCGAGCGTTCGCGCTGCAGTCGCTCGCGCCCAACCCGAGCCCGGGCCCCGTCGAGGTCGGCTTCGCCGTGGCGCGCGAAGCGCGCGTGCGGCTCACCGTGCTGGACCTCCAGGGGCGGCAGGTGGCGTTGCTCGCGGACGGAGTCTATCCGCCAGGGACCTACGGGAAGGCGTGGGACGGGGCCGCCGCGACCGGCCGGGCGCCGCCCGGTCTCTACTTCGTGCGCCTCGAGTGGCCGGGCGCGAGCGCGGTCCACCGGCTGGCGGTGATCCATTGAGTGAGCCGGCGCGGGCGTCCGGCCGCGGCGCGGACCGGCGTCGAGCCCACGTTCGGCAACTATCGCTCGAACTGAGCCGCCGCGGGTTTCCGTGGTCCGCGCCCGCGCGATCAGGCGCCGCGCGCCACGGGTGACGCTCGATCACCCAGGCGCCGGGCGATCGCCTCGCGCCGGAACGCGAAGATGCGCTTCACGGTCGGGCGCACCCACAGCGGGTGAGCGGGCCGCGACCAGGGATCGAGCGGCAACGCGTACTCCACGCGGTCGTGCACGCGCGTCCCGGAGCCGCACGCCTCGAATCGACGCCGGTGGATCCACAGCGCATAGGGCCCGCGCAGTTGCCGATCGACGAAGCCGCGCCCGGGGGTCCACTCGTCAATGCGGGTGAGCCAGTGCAGCGGGATCCCGAACAGGCTCAGCCGGTAGGCGATGAGCGCCCCTTCCCGCATCTCGATCGGCAACGGGGTGAGGATGCGGAGGTGGAGAAAGGCCGGGGTCAGCGCTTCGAGGTTGGCGGCGTCGGAGAAGAACTCGAAGGTCTCCGCCGGGGCTGCGAGACCTGCTCGCACTCGTAGTTCTGCACGCGCATCAGCTGTGAGATGTCGCGCGGTCTACACGGGCCCCCTGCGCCGGGTCGCGGCGCGCCGGGGTCGCGATCCGCTCACTCCGGCGCGAGCACGAGCCGCAGCTGGCGCAGCGCCCCGCGACTGCATTCGATCGGCGCGCCTCCGTCCTGCGAGACGATGCCGTAGTGCCGCCGGGAGATCGCCTCGACCACCAGCCGCCAGCGGCCGCAGCCCACGCGCGGCAATTCGAATCCGCGCGGCGAGCCCATGAACAGCTCGACCGTGTCGCGCTGCGAGGGCGCTTCGCGCAGCGACACGACCACGCGCAGGGGGTCGGAGAGCACGCGGTCGGGGTGCAGCTCGATCGTGCCTTTGATGCGGCACGAGCAGGAATCGGCGGCGGACCCCGGCTCGGGCGCGGGCGCGGGCGGCGCTCGCCTCTGGCCGGATGGCGGGTCAGGCTCGACCCGCTGGATCAGCGCCGAATTGGTCTGGCTCACACCGGGGCCGGGCAGGGTCACCGCCGGCAGCGTGTCGCGGGAGCCGTCCGTCGCCGCACCCACTCGCGGCCCGGCGTCGGCCGCCCGGTCGGACGCCCGCGTCGGTGACTCGTAGAGCGGACGCCCCGGGGACCCCAGACTCGGCTTGTCCGGCGCCGGCGGCGCGCTCGCGTCGGAGGCAGCGGGCGCCGGCGCAGCGGGCGGATTCGCCGCGGGCGGAGGCGGCGCGGGGCGGGCCGCGGCGCGTCCCGCGGCGTCGGTCGCCGCACGACGCGGCGGCTCCGGCGGCGAGACGACCGGCGCGGCCGGTGCGGGCACTCCCGCGAGCGGGACCTCCCGGGTCGCCCCGAGCACCAGACCTTGCGATCGTCTCCCCCCGCCCTTGATCCCCACGAAGGTCACCTCGGCGAACCCGCTCGCCGCGCCCTCCGCCGCCAGCGCCCGCGCCACCTGTTCCGCCACGCCGGCGTCGTTCGCGCGCACGCGGCAGAGCGCGCCGCCCTCGACCGCCCCGACCAGCCGGACGTCGAGACCGAGTCCGGGTTGGCCGCCGGCGAGCGCGATCGCCCACCCGCCGCGCTGCGCCTCGACCCGGATCGCGAGCGGCCGGCGGGCGAGATCGAGCGGGGCGCCGAGCGGCACGGCGAGCGAGTAGCGCCCATCCACCCCGGTGAGGACCGCCGGCGCCCGCGTCCCCCGCACGACGACCCGGGCGCGCTCCACCGGCCAGCCCTGGCTGTCCGTGACCCGGCCGCGCAGCACCAGCACGCGTGGGTCGCTCGGCGTGGCGTGCAGCGCGGCCGCGGCCAGCGCCGAGGCGAGCAGCGCGACGCACGGCGGGATGTAGGATGATCGACGCATCGGAGCGGGACCGCTCCGGGGGATGGCGAGTGCTACGCGTGGGCGCATCATAGCAGCGAGCCCTCCCGGGGCGGGCCCAGCTCGTCGAACGCCCGATCGATCTCGGCGTGGGTGCCGGTGAGCACCAGGGTGTCCCCGACGCGCAGTCGCTCGCCGCGATCGAACCCCGCGATCGCCGCGCCGCCGCGCACCACCGCCACCACCTTCGGGCGGCCCGCGCCCGCGAACCCCAGATCCTCGAGCGTGCGTCCCACGGCGGGCGAGTGCTGCAGCAGCAGAAAGGTCTCGGTGGTCCCGCGCTCGAGGATGGCGTCGAGCTGCTCGACCACCGAGCCGGGCAGGCGGTGGCCGCGCAGCAGGCTGTAGCGCTCCTCGCGCAGCAGCTGGATCTGGACTTGGATCACGTTGTTGGGCACGTGGTAGTCGCGCAGCACCGCGGTGAAGATCTCGATCGAGGTCTCGAACTCCTCCGGGATCACCTGGTTCGCTCCCACCCGGTAGAGCTCATCGATCTGCGAGACGTAGCGGGTGCGGACGATGATGTGCACCTCGCGGGACAGGGCGCGCGCGACGCGACAGGCCTGCCGGGTCGCGGTGGCATCGCTGAGCGCCAGCACCAGCACGCGCGCGCGCGCGATTCCGGCCTGCTTCTGGATGTAATGGCGCGTGATGTCGCCGAGCAGCACCGGGCTGCCCTCCTCGGCGCCCTGACCGAGGGCATCGGGGTTGATGTCCACCACCAAGTGGGGCAGGCGCGTCGCGCGCAACACCCGCGCGACGTTTTGGCCATTGAGCCCGAAGCCGGCGATGACGACGTGCCCGGACCGCAACGGCGACCGCGGCGCGTGCTCCTCCGGCCCGGGCCGGACGGGCGCGCCCTCGTGCCGCCCGAGGCGCGCCCGCGCTTCGAAGAACCGCAGCTCGAGTGCCAGCGCCCACTCCGGCGCGCGCGCCACCAGCAATGGGGTGAGCACCAGCGAGAACACGGCGCCGGCGAAGAACGCCTGGCCGCCGACGTCGCCGAGCAGGCCCAGCGGCTCGCCGACCTGTGCCATGAGGAACGAGAATTCTCCGATCTGCGCGAGTGCGAGTCCGGCGGCGAACCCCACGCGCCACGGGGCCCCGGCGACGCGCAGCCCGATCTGCCCCGCCGCCAGCTTGACCAGCACCAGCCCCACGGTGCTCGCCAGCACCAGCAGCGGATGGCTCAACACCACTCGCGGATAGAAGGACATGCCGATGGCGATGAAGAAGACGCTGGCCAGGGTGTCACGGAACGGCAGCACGTCGGCCGCGATCTGCTCCCGCAGGTCGGACTCGGCCAGCATCATCCCGGCCAGGAAGGCCCCGAGCGCCAGCGATACGCCCGCCAGCGATGCGAGCCACGCGCTTCCCAGCGCCACCAGCAGCACCCCGAACAGGAACGCCTCGCGCGAGCGCGAGCGTGACGCGTGATCGAGCAGCCAGGACACCACGCGCTGCCCGCCGACGAACAGCAGCCCGACCTGGGCCACCAGCGCCAGCACGCCGAGCAGCGACTGGATGCCCGCTCCCGGCTCCGGCGCTCCGCCGCGCAGCCAGCGTCCGAGCATCGGTATCGCGAGCAGGAATCCGATCGCGACGATGTCCTGGAAGATCAGGACCGCGGTGGCGAGGCGCCCGTGCGGGGCTTCGAGCTCGACCCGGTCGCTGAGGAGCTTGAGCACCACGGCGGTGCTCGAGAGCGACACCATCATGCCGAAGAACAGCGCGCGCGCCGGGTGCTGGCCGATCGCCATCAGCGCCGCGGCGACCAGCGACACCGTCAAAAGCACCTGGAGCCCGCCGCCGACGATCGCGGTGCGACCGAGGCGTCGCAGGTCGGCGAGTGAGAACTCGAGCCCGACGGTGAACAGCAGCAGCACCACGCCGATGTCGGCCATGGTCCGCACGAACTCGCTGTCCGGGACCAGGCGGAAGCCGCCCGGGCCGATGAGTATGCCGGCGACGATGAAGCCGATCGTCGCGGGAAGCCGCAGCCGCTGGAACAGGAGCACGATTCCGAGCGAGGTCGCGGCCAGCAGCAGCAACTCTCGTAGGATCGGGATCTCGTGGCTCATCGCGTCATCCCGGACACGGGCGACGCGGCGCCGCGTGGGGCATCAGGCTCCGCGCGCCAGCTCCTCGTAGAGGTAGGCAACGCTCCTGGTCCCGCCGTGGAACGAGGAGAGCGAAAACTTCTCGTTGGGCGCATGCACCTGGTCGTCGTCGAGCCCGAATCCCATGAGGATCGAGGGCAGGCCGTGCGTCTGCTCGAACGTCGCCATCACCGGGATCGACCCGCCCTCGAGCATCATGACCGCGGGCTTGCTCCACGCCCGTGCCAGCGCGCGGCGGGCCGCTTCGAGCATCGGGTGCGCGGGGTCGGTCAGGAAGGGCGGGGCGCTGTGCAGATCGAGCACCTTCGCCGTGACCCCCGGCGGCGCGAGCTTCTTCACGTAGGCTTCGAAGCGCGGGAAGAGCTCGACCGGGTCCTGGTGGGGCACCAGCCGCATGCTGACCTTCGCCGCGGCGAGCGAGGGCAGCACCGTCTTGCTCCCCTCGCCGATGTAGCCGCTCCACATGCCGTTGACGTCCAAGGTCGGCCGCACCGTGATCCGCTCGAGCGTGCTGTAGCCGCGCTCGCCCCACGGCCCCGGCGAGCCGCTCTCGCGCAGGTAGGCCGCTTCGTCGAACGGGGAGTTCCGCAGCATCTCCCGCTCGCCCGGAGGCACGGTGCGCACCTTGTCGTAGAAACCCGGCACCGTGATCCGGCCGTCACCGTCCCGCAGCGCGGCGATGATCGCGCACAGCGCGTTCGCCGGGTTCGCGACGGCGCCGCCGAAGTGCCCGGAATGCAGGTCCTGCGCCGGACCCGTGACCTCGATCTGGGTGTAGAGGATGCCGCGCAGCCCGTAGCACAGCGCCGGCTGGTCGGGGCCGAGCATCGCGGTGTCGCTCACCACGATGACATCCGCATCGAGCTCGGCGCGGCGCTCGCGCAGGAACCTCTCGAGGTGCTCGCTCCCGACCTCCTCCTCGCCTTCGATGACCACCTTGAGATTGATCGGGAGCCCCCCGTTCACCTGCATGTGCGCCTCGATCGCCTTGAGGTGCATGTAGACCTGGCCCTTGTCGTCCACCGCGCCCCGGGCGAAGAGCTTGCCGTCGCGCAGGGTGGGCTCGAACGGTGGGGTGCGCCACAGTTCCAGGGGGTCGGGCGGCTGCACGTCGTAGTGGCCGTACAACAGCGCCGTCGGCTTGCCGGGCGCGCCGAGCCACTCGCCGTAGAGCACCGGATGTCCGGCGGTGGGGACGACCTCGACGCGGGTCATTCCCAGCTCGCGGAGATGCCCCGCGATGTGCTCCGCGCAGCGCCGGGTGTCCTCGCGGTGCTCGGGCTGAGCGCTCACGCTCGGGATCCTGAGCGCGGCCTTGAGATCCTCGACGAAGCGCTCGCGATGGGTCTCGAGATACCGGGTCAGCGGGTCCATACGCGCGATCTCCTGGCGGTGCTCAAGCGTCCGTGCCGGAAGGCCGACACTCTAGCAGAAGGGCCGGATCTTTACTTGCCACCCCGAATCTGTGAGGATGGCCGGCCGTCGCGCTCACCCGATCGTCGAGGAATCATGCAGGTCCGCATCCTGCGTATGGAGTGCTGCGGCCACGCCGAGTGTGTCGCGATCGCCCCCGACGTCTTCGCGCTCGACACGAAGCGGAAGGCTACGGTGCTCGACCCCGAGGCCGCCCCGCTCGAAGTGCTGCTCGAGGCGGCGGAAGCCTGTCCCTGCCAGGCGATCACGATCGAGGACGACGAGGGCATCGCGCTCTTTCCCTGAACGACGATACCCCCGCCACCCGCGGCGCCGGCGGGCCCCTGGACGATCGGCGCGCCACCGGCTAGCGTCGGCGGCTCGACGGGATCCCCGAAGAGGAGCTTTGGATGGAAGGCGAAGCCGCCACACCCATCGGGCCGCGGGTCGTTCTCGGCCTGTTCGCCGTCGTCGTCGGCCTGCTGCTGACGCTCGACCACCTCGGCCTGCTGCGCTTCTTCGATTACTGGCGCTTCTGGCCGCTGCTTCTGGTGGCGGCGGGCGGGCTCCGCATGTCGCAGGCGAGCGCCGGCCCCGGCCGGGCGGCGGGCTTCCTGCTCGCCGCGCTGGGGCTGCTGCTGCTCCTCGACCGCCTGGGCGTGCTCCGTCTCGATCTCGGCCGCTACTGGCCGCTCGCGCTGGTCGCGATCGGGATCGGGCTGATCTGGAATTCCGTCGGCGGCACGCGTCCGGCGCCGGCCGCGGCGGACGAGGGCCGGCGGCTGAACCTGATCGCCGTGCTCGGCGGGGCGAGCCGCGGCAGCAACGCCGAGGCGTTCGGCGGCGGCGAGCTGACCGCGCTGCTCGGCGGCTGCGAGGTGGATCTGCGGCAGGCCTCGATCGGGAACGCGACGGCGGTGATCGACACCTTCGCGCTGTGCGGCGCCGTGCACCTGCGCGTCCCCGAGAGCTGGACGGTCGAACTGCGCGGCACGCCGGTGCTCGGCGGCTTCAAGGACGGCACCCGGCCTCCGGTACCGCCCGGCCCCCAGCGGCTGGTCGTCACCGGCTGGGCGATCCTGGGCGGGGTCCAGGTGACGAACTGATTGCGCCGGCGCGCGCCGGCGATCAGCCGCCGCCTTCGGCGGCGACCTGCCCACGGCCGGTGCGAAACCCTTCCATGATCTCCTCCAGCACGCGCCGCGGCGGGCGCACCTGCTCGAGTGGGAGCCGCGCGAGCGGTGTGTCCACCAGCCCCAGATCGCGGTCGAATGCCGGCTTCTCCGGCTCCACGTAGAGCAGGCCGGTGACCAGCCGGCGTTCGGTGCGCGCCTCCTCCAGCGTCATGAGCGCGCGCGCGCGGCTCGTGGGGTCGTAGTCCTCGGCCAGCTTCTTGAGGACGATGTGGGAGCCGTCGGGCAGTTCGACCTCGCGGGTGGTGCCCGGCGCGTAGTCCACGTGGATGTCCTCGAAGTAGGGCACGAAGTCGATCTCGTGGAGCGGCGTATCGCTCTGCTTGACCGCGGCGTACGACTTGGTCGAGCCCTCGTGGTCGGCGAACGTGACGCAGGGGCTGACGACGTCGAGCACCGCGGTGCCGCGATGGGCGAAGGCGGCCTTGAGCAGGGGTCGCAGCTGCTTCTGGTCGCCCGAGAACGAGCGCGCCACGAATCCGCAGCCCAACTCGATCGCGATCGCGCAGCAGTCGATCGGCATCAGCGCGTTGGGGCGACCGTTCTTCATCGTGCTGCCGACGTCGGCGGTGGCGGAGAACTGGCCCTTGGTGAGCCCGTACACGCCGTTGTTCTCGATGATGTACACCACCGGCACGTTGCGCCGAACCAGGTGGCAGAACTGTCCCAGCCCGATGCTGGCCGTGTCACCGTCGCCGGAGACGCCGATCAGCAGCAGCTCGCGATTGGCGAGGTGGACGCCGGTGGCCACGCTCGGCATGCGGCCGTGCACCGCATTGCACCCGTGGGCGTGGCCGAGGAAGTAGGCCGGCGTCTTGCTCGAGCAGCCGATGCCCGAGAGCTTGGCCACGCGATGGGGCTCGAGGCCGGCTTCGAAGGCCGCCTGGATGATGCCGCCGGTGATGGCGTTGTGCCCGCACCCGGGACACAGCGTCGTCTTGCCGCCCTCGTAGTCGGCCTTGGTGAAGCCGGCGAGGTTCCTGGGCCCCTCCGCTGCGGTGCCGCTCATCGCACGACTCCTTCCCGGATCGGGGGTGCCGGCCGCGCCGCGCCGGCGCCCGCGGCGCGCTCCTCGCGCAGCACCTCGTCGGTGATGTGGCGGGGGTCCACCGGCAGCCCCGTGTAGCAGCGGATCGAGCCCACGCGAGCCGCGTCCGCGGGGGATTCGAGCCGCACCAGCGCGGCCATCTGTCCGTCCCGGTTCTGCTCGACGACGTAGATGCGACGGTAGCGGGCGAGAAAACGCCCGAGGTGCTCGGTGAACGGCAGCGCCCGGAGCAGCAGGTAGCCGGTGCGCACGCCTTCCGTCTGGAGTTGGTCGCGCGACTCGAGCAGCGCCCAGTGATTGGAACCGAAGGTGATCAGGCCGACCTCCGCCTGATCGTCGTCTTCCACCAGCGGTGCGGGCACCAGCGCGCGGGCGGTCTCGAACTTGCGGGCGAGACGGTCCATCACCCGCGCGTAGACCTCGGGGCTCTCGGTGTAGCGCGCCGCCTCGTCGTGTCCCGAGCCCCGGGTGAAGTAGGCGCCCTTGGGATCGCGCACCCCGGGCAACGTGCGATAGGGGATGCCGTCACCGTCCACGTCGCGGTAGCGCTCGAACGTCGCGAGCTTCGCCAGTTCGGCCTCGGTCAGGACCTTCCCCCGATCCCACGGCCGCTCGGGGTAGGGAAAGGGATCGCTCATCCAGTTGTTCATGCCGAGGTCGAGATCGGAGAGCACGAACACCGGAGTCTGCAGCCGCTCGGCCAGGTCGAATGCGCGCATCGCGAAGTCGTAGCACTCCTCCACCGAGCTCGGCAGCAGGACCGGGTGACGCGTGTCGCCGTGCGAGAGCTGGTGGACGAAGGCGAGGTCGCCCTGGGAGGTGCGGGTCGGCAGCCCGGTGCTGGGGCCGACGCGCTGGATGTCCCAGACCACCGCCGGGATCTCGGCGTAGTAGCCGTACCCGGCGAATTCCGCCATCAGCGAGATGCCCGGCCCCGAGGTCGAGGTCATGGACCGCGCGCCCGCCCAGCCCGCGCCCAGCGCCATGCCGATGGCCGCGATCTCGTCCTCGGCCTGCACCACGGCGTAGTTGGCCCGGCCGTCGGGTCTCCGGCGGTAGCGCTCGAGGTGGCCGATGAGCGCCTCGATCAGGCTCGACGAGGGCGTGATCGGATACCACGTCACCACCGTCACCCCGCCGAACATCGCTCCGAGCGCGGCGGCGTTGTTGCCGTCGATCAGGATCTTGCCCTCGGTCAGGCTCATGCGCTCGACCCGGAAGGGATCGCGTTTGTCCAGATGGTCGCGCGCCCATTCCCAGCCCGCGCGCACCGCCTGGTGATTGAGGGCCAGTGCCTTGGGCTTGTGGCCGAGCTGCGCGTCCAGCGCGCGCTCGATCTCCCCCTCGGCGATGCCGAGCAGCTCGGCGAGCACGCCGACGTAGATCATGTTGACCACCAGCCGCCGCAGCCGGACGTCGTGCGTGATCGGCTCGATCAGCGCCCGCATCGGGACCGCGTAGACGACGCGGTCGTCCGGGATCGGCGGCACCTGGATCTGGTCGTTGAGCACGATCACCCCGCCGGGCCCCACACCGGCGACGTCGGCCTCGGCGGTCTCCGGGTTCATCACCACCATGACGTCGGTGCGGGCGGCGCGCGCGACCCAGCCGTGCCGGCTCACGCGGATCGTGAACCAGGTCGGAAGCCCGGCGATGTTGGAGGGGAACAGGTTCTTCCCGCTCACCGGGACACCCATCTGGAAGATGGCGCGCAGCAGAACGGTGTTCGAGGTCTGGCTCCCCGAGCCGTTGACCGTCGCCACCTGGATGCTGAAATCGTTCACCCCTGGATTCACGCGGGAACCTTCCCGGCCGGCTGCCGGCCGTTCACGAGGCTCAGGAATAGAGATCGCCCATCGTCATTCGGGCGGGTTTGCGCACCCACATGTACGCGGCGTTCGCGGCCATCGCGCCTTCGCTCGAGGCGGTGATCAGCAGCTTGTACTTCCCCTCGTAGGTGACGATGTCGCCGCAGGCGAAGATGCCCTCGACCGAGGTTCGCATCTGGGGGTCCACGACGATCTGGTTGCCCCGGGTCTCGATCCCCCACCGCTTGACCGCATCCAGATTCACCGCCGCGCCGATGTTGACCACCAGGTAGTCGCATTCCACCCGCAGGGGCTCCGGCGCGCCCTTGGTCTGCGCGATCACCGCGCGGATCGCCCCGTTCTCGGATTCGATCGCCTTGACGCGGGTGTTGAGGTGGCACGGGATCCCCATCCGGTTCACCTCGTCGATGTTGCTCTGCATGCCGGTGAAGCGATCCAGCACCTGGATCATCGTCACCTCGGCCCCGGCGTCCCGCGCCGCCTGCGCGCTCTCGAGCCCCGAGTCGCCCCCACCGACCACCACCACGCGCCTGCCCGCCGACCTCGAGCGCTCGGGCATCCGGTAGGTGAGCGTGTCCTCGGACAGCCCCTCCTCCCCGTCCACGCGCAGCTTGCGGGGCTCGAATGCCCCGCCGCCGATCGCGATGATCAGGGCCGTGGCACCGTGCCGGTGCTTCTCCCCGGTCACCACGTCGTGCGCGAGGACCTCGAAGCCTTCGGCGCCGAGCCGCTGCACGTCGTCGACCTTGCGGCTCTCGACGATCTCGACCTCGAGTTGCCGGGCGTGCTGGGCGATCTGGGACGCCAACTCGTTGGCGATGATGCGATGATACCCGGGCCAGTCGTGCACCGGCTTCTCTCCGTAGAGCGAGACCAGTTGCCCGCCCGATCGGCCGGCGTCCAGCACCAGCACGGACATGCTCCGCATCCGGCAGTACATGGCCGCCGTGAGACCCGCCGGGCCGCCGCCGATGATCAGGACTTCGTGCAACCGTTCTCCTTCAGGAGCACGGGACGCCGGCACTCGGTCCACCGGCGCCCGCGCTCCGGCCTGCGGCGCGCGGGGCCCGGGCGTGGAAACCGGCCCCTGGGCTCGACCCGTTCCCACAATTCGATGAACCGTAAGGGCATGGACGGGGTGGGTCAAGCCGCGGCGACCCATCGCGCGCCTCCGAGGCGGCCCGCGGCCCATTCACCTCGCAGCGGGGCAGCGGGGCAGCGGGGCAGCGGCGGTGCCTCCCGGGGGGGAGGCGAATCGCCCAAGCCTCAAGTATCCCTTGCAGCTAGCCGATGATCCAGACAGCCCCCGTCGGCCTTGACCGGGTCACCTCCGGCATCCGTTTCGCCCCAGGCGATCCGGATGCAACGGCGCGTGCCTGCTTCGATGAAGCCGGCGCTCCGCCGCTGCGTACTCATTTCGCGCGTGGAGTAGATGCCTCAGGCACCCAAACCCGACAACGAAACCGAGCGCCTCGCCGCACTGCACGCACTCGACGTGCTCGACAGCGCGCCGGAGGCCGCGTTCGACGACCTGGCCCGGCTCGCGGCGCAGATCTGCGACACGCCGATCGCGCTCGTGAGCCTGATCGACGCCGAGCGCCAATGGTTCAAGGCCCGCGTGCGCTTCGCGCCGGCCGAAACCCCGCGCCGGCTCTCCTTCTGCGCCCACGCCATCCTCGACCCCAACCTCCTGGTGGTGCCGGACGCGCTGGCCGACCCCCGTTTCGCCGACAACCCGCTCGCCACGGCCGACTCGCCGGTCCGGTTCTACGCCGGCGCCCCGCTCATCACCCCCGAGGGGCTCGCGCTCGGCACGCTGTGCGTGATCGACCACGTCCCCCGCTCGCTCAGCCTGGAGCAGCGCGAAGCGCTGCGCAGCCTGGCGCGCCAGATCGTGCTCCAGCTCGAGTTGCGCGCCCAGTCCGGGCGATTGGCGCTCCCGGGCCCGGTTTCCGGCCACCGCGGCTACGATCGTTTTCGCGGCGTGTTCGATCGCGCCACGTTGGGCCTGGCGATCCATGCGAACGACGGCACCTTCACCGAGGTCAACTCGGCGTTGTGCCAGATCCTCGGCTACGAGCGCCACGAACTGGTGGGGCCCGATCGCGCGGTGCTCACGCCGAACGAGGAGCTTGCCGGCGATGCCGAGATCAGGCGCCGGCTGCTCGCGGACGAGATCCCCGACCATCGCGAGGAGCGCCGCGTCGTGACGCGCGACGGTCGCATCCGCTGGGCGCGGTTGAGTCTCTCCCTGGTCCGCGACACCGACGGGAACCCGCTTCACTTCGTCTCCCAGCTGGTCGACATCACCGATCGCAGGTCGGCGCAGGAGGTCTCGATCGCGAACCCGAAGACGCTCGGCGAGTCGTTACCCGATTCCGAGCAGGCGCGCGCCCGGGACGAGGAGCAGGCGCGTGAGCTGCACGAACAGGCCGGCGAGCTGGCGCGGGCGCGGGACGAGGCGCTGCGGGCGGCGCGCATCAAGTCGAACTTCCTGGCCAACATGAGTCACGAGATCCGAACGCCGATGAATGGCGTCATCGGGCTCACCGGCCTGCTGCTCGACACGGCGCTCAGCGCGGAGCAGCGCGACCTCGCTCGGACCATCCGGCAGAGCGCGGATTCGCTGCTCAACCTGATCAACGACATCCTCGACCTGTCCAAGATCGAATCCGGCAAGCTCGCGATCGAGCCGGTGGCGTTCGATCTCCGATCCGTGATTCACGAGGTCGAGGACCTGCTGGCGCCAGAGGCGAGGGAGAAGAAGCTCACCTTCGGCACCGACGTGGCCGACGACCTGCCGCAACGCCTGGTGGGGGACGCGGGGCGACTGCGTCAGATTCTCACCAACCTGGTCGGGAACGCGATCAAGTTCACCGGCCGCGGCTCGGTGGAGATCCGCGCGCGACTGCTTCGCCAAGAGGACGACCGCGCGAGTTTCCGCATCGAGGTACGCGACACCGGGATCGGGATACCGCCCGAACGCCATGCCGCGGTGTTCCAACGCTTCGTGCAGGCGGAGAGTGACACGATGCGCCGCTACGGCGGCACCGGGCTCGGGCTCGCGATCTCCCGCCAGCTCGTCGAGCTCATGGGGGGCCGGATCGGGCTCGATAGCCGGCCCGGCACGGGCAGCGCTTTCTGGGTGGAGTTCGAGTTGCCCGTCGCCGTCGCCGCGGTCGGGGCTCGGGGCTCGTACGGGAAGGACCCCGACGGAGGCGCGAGCGGCGCGCAAGACGATCCGCCGGCCGTGCCGCTGGGGCTGCGCGTGCTGGTGGCGGAGGACAACCGCATCAGCCAGACGATCACGCTGAAGATGCTGGAGCGTCTCGGCTGCCACGCCGACGCCGTCGCCAACGGGAGCGAAGCGCTCGAGGCCCTGGCGCGCATCCACTACGACGCCGTGCTGATGGACGTGCAGATGCCGGAGATGGACGGCCTCGAGGCCACGACCGAGATCCGCCGGCTCGAGGCCGGGACCGGACGGCGGATCCCGATCGTCGCGGTCACCGCGCACGCGATGAAGGGCGACCGCGAGCGCTGCCTCGCCGCGGGGATGGACGTCTACGTGTCGAAGCCGGTGTGCCCGGCGGATCTCGCACGGGCGCTCGGGCGCTGGCGCGGCCGCCTGCTGCCGATCGGCCGCCGCGCCCGCGGTCCGCGGGCGGGCGCCGCGCCCCCGGCTCCCCCGCCGCGCTTCATCCCCGGCCGCCTGCGCGGGGTGGCCGACGCCGATCCGGCCTTCGAGCGGCACATGCTGTCGGAGTTCCGCTCCGGGCTCCCGGAAATGCTCGAGGCGATCGGCGGCGCGCTCGCGCAGCGCGACCCGGCGCGGGTGGCGTTCACCGCCCACACGCTGAAGGGAACTTGTCGCACGATGGGGGGCGATGCGCTCGGCGGCATCAGCGCCGAGATCGAGCGCCTCGGCCAGCGTGGCGACCTCGAGGGCGCGGCCGAGGCCTTCGAGCGCGCCCGCGAGGAGATGAAAGGACTGCTCCAGGCGCTCGAGGACCACCTGCGTCCGCAGGCCGCCTGAGGCGCGACGCGCGGCGACCCACCTCGTGCGCTCGCGCGCGGCGGCCCGCTTTCTCGACGCACCCCTCGCGGCGCATCCTCTCGCGGCGCGCTTGACCCCCGGAGCGGCCCCGGCTAGCGTGGTGGCGTCATGCACACGCACGGTGAATTGCGCATCGAGCCGGGAGAGGACACGCTCGCCGCGACGCGCGAGTGGTTGAGGCCGGTGCGCAAGGCGCTGGGACCGGATTTCCTCTCGGCCTACCTCACCGGCAGCGTGCTCACCCAGGGATTCCATCCCAAGCGCTCGCGCGTCAACCTGCTCGTGGTGGCGCGGGAGTTGCCGCCCGAGCGGCTCGACGCGCTGATCGATGCGACCCCCAAGTCGCGCCGGTCGCCGCGGTTCGAGCCCCTGTTCCTCACCCGCCACCAGATCGAGAACTCGCTCGATTCGTTCCCGATCGAGTGGCTCGAGATCAAGGAACGTCATCTCCGTATCGAGGGCGAGGACATCTTCGGACCGCTCGAGGTGCCGCGCACGCACCTCCGGCTCCAGTGCGAGCACGAGCTGCGCGCAAAGAACATCCGGCTGCGGCAGTCCTACCTGGCCAACCGCAAGCACCCGGCGGAGCTGGAAGAGCAGCTGCGGTCGGCCGCGAGCGGCGTCGCCACCCTGTTCCGCACCCTGCTGAGACTGCGCGGGGAGAACCCGCCGAGCGACAACGCCCACGTCATCGAGCGCGTGGCCGACGTGTTCCACGTGGATGCTTCGGGGTTGCTCGCAGCGCACCTGATCCGCCATTCGGAAGTGACCCGCAAGCGCGCCGAGGTGGTCGCCCTGTACCGGAAGTTCATGGTCGAGTTCGACCGCCTGGTCTCGGCGATCGACGGGTTGCCGGTGAAATGACGACGCGGCGCGCGCCCGCGCGCCCCGATCACGCGCTGCCGCGGATCGCGCTCCTCGCGCTGCTCGCGGCCGCGGTGCCGTTCCCGGCTCAGGCGCAGCCCGGGGAACCCGCGATCCCGCCCGCCGTGGGTTTCGTCAACGACCGCGCCGCGGTGCTGGACGAGCCTTCGCGCGCCCGGCTCGAGGCCTTCCTCGATCAGCTCGAGCGCAAGACCGGCGCCGAGTTCGCGGTGCTCATCGTCCGCAGCACCGAGCCCGAGGCGCCGGAGGAGTACAAGGTGCGCGTGTTCCAGAGCTGGGGGCTCGGGCGCAAGGACCACGACGACGGGCTGCTCATGCTGGTGGCGATCGACCAGCGCGTCGTGCGCTTCGAGACCGGCTACGGCCTCGAGGGCACGCTGCCCGACGGCCTCCAATCGCGCGTCTTCCGCGACGAGATGCGCCCGCGCTTCCGCGAGGGCGACTACGCCGCCGGCATCACCGCCGGCGTCCTGGCCGCGGCGGCGCGGATCGCCGCCGAGAAGGGCGTGACGCTGGAGTGGAGCGGACGCGAGCTGCGCTACACCGGCGGCGGGCGCGGCCGCACGCTTCCGTTCTGGGCGGTGCTGCTCATATTTCTCGCCCTGGTTGCGATCGTCGGCAGCATCAACCCCCCGCGCCCTCCCGGAGGCGGCAGGCGCCGGCGCGGAGGGTGGTTGGTCGGACCGGCGGGATGGGGCGGCGGCTCGATCGGCGGCTGGGGCGGGGGCTTCGGCGGGTCCGGCGGCGGCGGCTCGTTCGGAGGATTCGGCGGCGGCGCGAGCGGCGGCGGCGGCGGCGGCGGAAGCTGGTAGAGTCCGGGCCGTCGCGCTGGAGGGTCCGGGCGTCCAAGGACGCATGACAAGGGAGAGGTCGACCATGAAACGCGGGATGTGGATCGCGCTGGCGATCGTCGCGGTGCTGCTGATCGGCGTGGGCGGATGCCTGGTGGGGAACTACAACCGGTTGGTCACGGGCCGCGAAGCCGTGAGTCAGCGCTGGGCCCAGGTGGACAACCAGCTCCAGCGGCGCAATGACCTGATCGGCAACCTGGTCGAGACCGTCAAGGGCGTGGCCGGGCAGGAGCAACAGGTGTTTGGTGACATCGCCAACGCGCGCGCGCGCCTCGGCGGTGCGCGCACGCCGGAGGAGGGCATCGAGGCGGGACGCGCGATGGACTCCGCGCTGGGGCGACTGCTGGTGATCGTGGAGAACTACCCACAACTGCGCAGCTCGGAGGCGTTCACCCAGTTGATGGACGAGCTGGCGGGGACCGAGAACCGCCTCGCCACCGAGCGCATGCGCTACAACCAGGAAGTGCAGGGCTACAACGTCATGATCAAGCGCTTCCCCACGAACCTGTACGCCGCGGCGTTCAGCTTCAAGGAATCCCCCTACTACCAGGTGCCGGAGGCGGCCCGAGCCGTGCCACAGGTGGATTTCCAGGGGATCCGCAAGCCCTAGTCAGGGACCGCCGGCCGCTCGGGCACGATGCCCGCCAGCGAGCCGCAGCGGGCGCGGACCGGAGCGCGGGATCCGCAGACGCGCAGGAGCCATGGAGGGCGGGCGCGTCGAGGAACAGCGCGCGCCAGCGGGCCGCAGCGGGCGCGGACCGGAGCGCGGGCTCCGCAGACGCGCAGGAGCCATGGAGGGCGGGCGCCCTGCGGACGCGCACCGGATGCCATCGAAGCTCGCCCCTGGCGGGGCGCCCCTCAGAGCGCAGCGAGGCGGAGCCAGGGACTGGCGCAGCCGAGCGGCCCGCGCGCAGGTCCCCGCTCGCGGAGGCCCGCCGGGCACGGAGCCGGATCGATGCTACACGCGCGCGCCGCCGCGCGCCTCAGGCGGCGCTGCGCGCGAGCGCCTGTATTTCGCGCCGCGCCGCCTCGAGCGCCTGCCGAGTGCCCGGGTCGAGCGCCTCGCCGCGGGCGGCGGCGGCGCGGGCCAGGGCGTCCTCCGCCCCGAGCCCTGCGCCGCGCGCGTCCGCGTAGTCGAGGGCGAGCGTCCGCAGCAGCGCGGCGCGCTCCTCCTCGAGTGGTCCCGGATCGAATCCCGCCGCGGGAATCGGCGTCCATTCGAGCATCCGGCACAGGTCGGCCGCGAAGCCGGTGGCGTCGGCCTCGGCGAGACCGGAGAGGACGGCGCGGCCTTCCGCACCTTCCGCCCAGCGGCCCAGCCGCGTCCCGTGCGCGACGAGCGCGCGGGTGCGCGGGGTCGCGACCAGGGCCCGCGCCGCGTGATCGATCAGCTCTGCCGCCTCCGCGCGCAGCGCCGCGGACGCGCCGTCGCCCGCGCCGCGCTCGCGCGCGAGCAGGGCGAACGTCCCCTCGAGCTGCGCCCGGCAGCGCGCGGCGTTCTGCAGCGCCACCGCCGCGATCTCGCACAAGCCCGCGAGCAGATCCATGTCCCCCCGCGGCGGGTCGAGGCCGTCGCGCCGCTCTTCGGCCAGCAGCACGCCCTCGAGGCCGTCGGGACCCCTGAGCGGCGCGAGCAGCACCAGCCCGGCCGACACCAGGGGTGGGATCTCGCCCGCCGTCTCCGGCAGGCGTTCCAGCTCGCGACGCCACACCGGGCGCCCGAGCCCGCCGAGAATCGTGGCGATGCCGCCCTCGAGGCCCAGCTCGAGCCCCGCGATGCGGTCGAAGCTGTCGCCGCGCACCGCGCACGGCACCAGGCGCCCGGTGGCGCGGTGCGACACCAGCAGTGCGGCGACCCCGAGGCCGATCCGCGACTGCACCGCGAGCAGAAAGCGCTGTGCCAGCTCGTCCACGTCCAGGGTGCGGTGGAGATCGCGGCCGAGACCGAACGCCAACTCGCGCAGCCGGTGCTCCTGGCGGGCGTCGAGGTGCGTGCGCTTGACCTCGTCCTCGGCGCGGGTCAGGTCACGCGCGAGCTCCGCCATCCGCCGGCGGGCCTCGCGGCCCTCCTCGGTTCGCGCCAGCAGCCGCTTGACGCGCGCGATCAGCTCCTTGGGCGAAAACGGCTTCGCGAGATAGTCGTCGGCGCCCGCGTTGAGCCCGCGCAGCCGCGCATCGGTTTCCCCCATCGCCGAGACCAGGATGATGGGAAGGTGGGCATCTTCCGGGGCGCGGCGCAGGGCCTCGCACACCTCGAGCCCGCTGCGCCGCGGCAGGCGCACGTCGAGGATCAGCAGGTCGGGCCGGTCGCCGGACACCCGGCGCAACGCCTCCTCGCCGTCGGCGGCGGTCAGCACGCGATAGCCGTGCGCGGTGAAGGCGACCTCGAGCAACTCGAGGACGCGTCGATCGTCGTCCACGACCAGCACCGAGGAGCCGGGGCCGGCGGACCGCGGAACGCTACGAGGGGTTTCCACGCCGGCTCCCGCTCGCCAGCCCCAGCCGCTCGAGCAGGCGCTCGAGCGCCGGACGGTCGAAGGGCTTGCGCAGCACCCGGCGCACTCCGGCCTCCGCCGAGAACGCGGCGTCCTCGGCGTCGCGCACCAGCGCGACGATCGGCGCCGGCCGGGCGATCTGGGCCTGGCGGGCCGCCGTCTCGCGCAGCAACTCGACGCCGCTGGCATCGGGCAGGTCGATGTCGACGCAGATCAGCGACCACGGACCCGCGGCGAGCGCGCCCCACAGTTCCGCCGCGGTCACCGCCGCCGCCACTTCGAAGCCCTGTTGCTCGAGCAGGCGCGAGAGGAACACCCGCGCGGTGATCGAATCCTCGGCGATCAGCGCGCGACGCCGCCACGCGGGCGCGGGAGCCGGGCTCGGCGGCGCGGGGACCTCGGAACGGCGGGTCGTCGCGGGCCCACGCGGCGACTCGACACCCGTCCCGCCGGCTGATTCCGGCGCACGCGCGTGCGGGACCTGCTCCTCGATCGGCTCGACGTCCGCAGCGGACAGCACGCCGAGCGCGATCCGTGGCGCGGGCGCATGCGCTTCGGCCGGCGGCGCGGATGCGGGCGCGGTGGCCCGCGGCACCGGCGCGGGCGCGGCGGGCGGCGGGGGTGTAGAGGCGGGCACTTCGGCCGGCTGAGCGGGTGCAGGTGCACGCGTTTCGGCCGGCGGCGCGGATGCTGGCGCGGTGGCCCGCGGCACGGGCGCGGGCGCCGGGTGCGGCACGGATGCGGGCACGGCGGCTGGCGTGGTCGGCGAGACCGGCGCGCGGCCGCGCGGCCGCGGCCCTGGGCGCGGCCAGCGCCGCGCCAGGGGCGCCGCGCCGGGCTCCGGGCGCGACGGAGCGGGAAGCGGCTCCGGAATGCGCGGGAGCGGAACCGAGCGCATGAGCTCCGCGGGGTCGAGCGCCCAGTACACGTCGTCCTCGTCGGTTCGCACCGCGCGCGTCGCGGCCGCCGAGGGCGGCGGACCTTCGGGCGCGCACGGTTCCGCGGGCAGGCGCCACACCAGCCGATCCGCGACCAGCAGGGCGCGCTTGAGCCCGTGGCCGAGCAACACGAGCGGGCGCTCGCCGCGGCCGGAGCCGAGCGGCCCCAGGGGCTCGAGCACCGGGGCGCCGAGTTCCAGCGAGCGCCGCTCCACCAGGTCCTGCGGGACCATCGAGAAGAACAGTACCGAGCGCCAGGGCAGGGCGAGGCGGAGCGCGCCCTGCACCAGCATGAGGTAGCTCTCGCGCGGCGCGTGCAGCGGCACCCGCACCACCCAACCGCCGCGCGCGGTCGCGCGGGCGCCGCCGGCCGGGCTCACGACCCCACCCACGGCCGCGAGCACCTCGTGCGACGGCCGGAGGCCGCGCGGGTCCACGACCTCGCACCCCACCTCGACCATGGAATCGTCGAGGGCGAGGCGCAGCGGCCGGAGTGGGCCGCCTTCGCCCACCAGCCAGTCCACCGCCGCGCGCAGCGCGGCCGCGACCGGGGCGGCCAGCCGCACCGCGACAGCCCGCTCCAGCGCCGGACCGTCCTCCATCGGCAGGTCCGCCAGCGCCTCCATCACCGTGATCGTGGCGACCAGCGGCCCGGCTTCGCCCGCCACCGGCGAGCTCCACTCGATCGCGTGGAGTTCCACGGCGAGACCGTCGAGCTCGGCGTCGCAACGCGCGAACTCCTCGATGCTCTCCTCGCCGGCGCAGCGGGCGGCCATCCGCAGCAGCCGATCCCGGGCAGGACCCAGATCGCGCGGTGTGGGGACGCCCGCGTGAACCTCGAACTCCGAGATCAGGCGATCGAGTCCGGGAAGCGCGAGCAGCTGGGCCACTTCGCGTGCCGTGGCGATGGCCAGCGCGGTCGCGCCCGGGGCGAGCGCGTTCTCCAGCATTTCGCTGAGGCTGCGCGCGACCCGGGGCTCGTTCCGCTGCCATTCGGAGGCGTTCATGACGGACGCTTCGCCTTCCGCGCGTCGGCATCCCCATCCCCGTCATCCGGGGCGTCATCGGCCTCGCCCATCGCCCGCGCGATGGCGCTCAGGTGCCCGAACCCCGAGCCCTGGCCCGCGGACGGCGCCTGCGCGGATTCCTCCGGCGCCTCGATCGGGGCCAGCCTCACGACCAACCCTTCGAGCTCGCGCACCTGTTCTTCGAGCTGGCGCGCGAGCCGTTCGGCGGCGCGCGACACGCGCTCGCTCGCGGCCGAGAGCCGCTCGCCCTTGCGCGTGGTGTCCTGGACCATCTCCCGCACGCGGTCGAGCAGGCGGATCGCTTCGTTCAGCGGGCGCGCGGGCGCGGGCGGCATCGCCGGCACGCGGTCGAGCGTCCCCGCGATCCGCTCGCGGATGCCGCGCATGCGCGCGTCCGCCGCGGTCACCTCGCGCTCGACCCCGCGCGAAAGCTCGGCGGTGCGGTCGGTCGCGGCGCGCACCTCGTGCACGAGCTGCTTGAGCTCGGCCCCCACCTCTTCGAACGGCGCGCCGCCGGCGCCGGGGCGTGCCGCGACGGCGATGTTGAGCGCGATGAGGGTCGCGCGATTGGCGAGCACCTGGACCTGGTCCGCGACCTCATGCACGCGCAGCAGCCCGTTCGACAGGTGGGCCACGCTCTCGCTGGAGGCGCTCACCAGCTCCTCGATTGCCTCGGCGGCGCCGACGCGGAACCGGTCGTAGGCCTCGGCGACGGCCCGTTCCTCCTCGGGCGGCGGACCGGATTCCAGGGCCAGGGCCAGCTCGACCGAGAGACGCTGCAGCTCGCGCACGGTGGTGAGGAGCGCGGTGGCCTCGACGAATCCACGCTCGGCCTGCTCGGTGCACTCGCGCGCGTTGTCGAGCGACGCCTCGACGTCACCGTGCACCTGCTCGGCTGCCTCGCGGTTCTGCTCGCGCAGCTCCTGGCCGCGATCGATCCCGCGATTGAGCAGCTCGTGCACGCGTCCGAGGGTGCCGCCCGCGGCGGGCAACGCCTCCCAGCGCTCGGTTCGCTCCCAGCGCTCGAGGCTCTCGCGCGTGCGCTCGAGCGCGCGCTGCATCAGCGCCAGCTCCTCCTCCCCCCGCAGCGCTTGGCGCTGGCGGGCGATGATGAACTGGGCCTGGAGAGTCAGCGCCGACAGCTCGCCCCAGCCCGACACCGAGGGCAGGCCGCGCAGCTCGGTCACGCTCATGGCGCCGAGGCCGCGCTGGATGCCGCGCAGGGAGGCGAGCAAGCCGCGCTCGAGCCACAGCGCGAGCAGGAACCCGGCGACGAGGCCGGCCCCGACGATCCCGGACAGCCACTGCCAGTCGAGAACCGCGGCGAGGGGCATGCCGTTGCGCTCGGCCCACGTGACCGCGAACGCGAGCCCGCCGCCCGCCACCAGCCCGCCGCCCAGGCAGCCGAGCCACACGCGGAGGCGCAGCCCGGGTCCGGCCTTGGGGTTCACGTCAGGAGCGGGGGAGAGGGGAGTGCCCATGCGAGGTGTGCCTGCGCCGCTGTCGGGCGCGCCAAAGGGTGAGGAGGGGCGAGTTCACGATGCTCCTTTTCGCAAGGCACATGCCCCGCGGATCCGCGGTCGTTCCCGGGGGCGCGCGTGGCCCCGAATCCCGGCCTGCGGCGCTTCCGCCGCGGGCCCTCATGCAGGCAGCAAGGCCCTCGGCGTCCCGCAATCTCGTGCTATTCGCGCGCGCCGCTTGAAGCTGGAAGCCCGGCTGCTGTCAAAGCGCTTTAGTCATCGGAAAAGGCGTTGCAGGTTGTGGACGATCCGATGAAATCCCGCAGCGCGCGTTCCCGAGGGCGCGAGAGAGGTTTCCGGCTCCCCGTTTCGGGTCAGAACCCCCATGCAATTGCGTCAGGCGGCTCGAACTAACGGTCAATGTGGAGGTTCCGAACCCCCCCCTGCAACCTCGAATCGGGCCCGATCCCGGACACCGGCCTCGGATGCGGCTCTAATGCGTTTGTGGCACAGACGATGCAGGAACGTATGGGTGAGTGGAACCACAGCGCTCCGCGTCGTGACTCGTCGGGGGGCCTGGGAGGGAGGAACCGAGCGATGAACCCGCGCCACTACGTCGATCTCAAGGAAACCAGCCGGGACCTCCAGCCCACCTATTACTTCATGATCAACTGCCTGCTCTACAGCAGGATGGAAACCGGGCTGGTTTCCAATCAGGACTTCTACGACGAGGACGTCAACGTCTACCTCGCCCACCTGCTCCACTCCTTCATCAACCCCGAGTACGTGGACCAGTCGCGCAAGTTCCTCTCCAAGTACGACACCGACGTCTTCCGCCGCATGGCGCACTCGAGCGACGCCCGGCTCAAGTACCTGATCTACAAGACCAACGCCGACTTCCTGCTGGTGTCGATCGGGATCTTCGACAACCCGATGTCCGCCGCGGCCCGGCGCATCCAGCCGAGCGAGGAAGCCTACATCGGGCGCGGCAAGACCTACTACCACTTCGCCTACTCCTACAGCCAGCAGATGCACCGCAAGAACCAGGGCGTTTCCGAGGTGCTCGAAAAGCTCTCGGTCGGTTTCGAGAAGTACATCCGCATCCTCTCCCACATGCGCGGGGAATACCTCGACCTCATGAAGCGGCTCTCGCAGGGCGAGGTCTACCATCTCGAGCGGTCGGTGGACGAGCATTCGCGGCAGGAGCTGCTGCGGGTGAAGCAGGACGAGTTGCTCGAGCTTTACAGCGCGTGGAAGCAGGAGCCGAGCGCGGAGACCGAGGAGAGCCTCGAGCGCGTGGTGAGCGAGATCCGCCAGATCAACCCGTCATTCAAGTTCGAGCTGCCGAAGCGATAGTCCAGTCGCGGCGCGCAGAGGGCCCTGGGGCCGCCGGCTCCGGGGCCCGACTCGTGCGCGCGGCGCGCTCAGCCGGGGCGGACCGCCTCGACCGCGGCAGGTGCCGAGGACTCGGCCGCCGGAGCCGCTCCGAGCCAGCGCTCTGCCCACATCTGGAGGCTCAGCAGGGCCCACAGCGTGCGGCCGCGTTCGACCCGGTTGGCGACGTGGTCCGCGAGCAGCGAGCGCACCGTCCCGGCATCGAGCACTCCGGCACGCTCGATCCGTTCGGGCGACAGCCAGCCCTCGACCTCGTGGCGCAGCGGACCGCGCACCCAGGCCGAGAACGGTGGCGAGAAGCCCTGCTTGCGGCGCCCCAGCAGGCGCTCGGGCAGCAGCCCGCGCGCCGCCCGCTTGAGCGCCCACTTGCTGCAGGTGCCGCGCAGCTTGGCGCGGGCCGGCAGCGCCAGGGCGAAATCGATGAGGTCGTGCTGCAGGAACGGCGCGCGCGCCTCGACCGCGTGCGCCATCGTGCAACGGTCCACCTTCGGCAGCAGGTCGCCGCCCAGGTAGAGCTCGAAGTCGAGGATCTGGTAGGCGACGAGCTTGGGATCGCGGCGCAGGTCTCCCACCGGCGCGCCCTCGAGGGCGGCGGCGACGCGGTCGAGATGCGCGAGCGGCGCGTCCTCGTCCAACCCGCGCCGGATCGCCGGCGCGAGCAGCGCCCGCGCCTCGGCCGCCCGGGCGGTGCCGAACCACGCGAGATGGCGCTCGAAGGGCATCAGGGCGGCGGCGCCGAGCAGCCGCTCCACGAGGTGCGCCACCGTGACGTGGTGGTGCGCGGGGCGCAGGCGGCGCACCAGCGCGAGCAGTGCCGTGCGCGCGGCGCGGGGCAGGTGCCGCACGGAGCCGGCGAAGCGGTGGCCGAGGTAGGTGGGATAGCCGGCAAACAGCTCATCGCCGCCCTCGCCGGTGAGTACCACCGGCACGTGGCGGGCCGCCACTCGGGCCAGCGCCCAGGTGGGTAGCAGGCTGGGGTCGCCGAGCGGCTGATCCATGCCGCGGGCGAAGCGCTCGATCGCCTCGCGGCCGGCGGCGACGTCCATCGTCAGCTCGTGGTGCACGGAGCCGATCAAGGCCGCCACGTCGCGCGCGAAGGCGGACTCGTCGTAGCCGCGGTCGGGGAAGCGCAGGCTGAAGGTCGGAAACCCGCCACCACGCCGGCGCGCCGCGAGCACCGCCACCAGGCTCGAATCCACGCCCCCCGAGAGGAACACCCCGAACGGCACGTCCGCCGGCACCCGCGACTCCACCGCCCGCTCCAGGGCCTCGCGCGTGGCCGCGGGCGCCTCCCTCGCCCCCCGGCGGGGCTCGCGCGGCGCGGGCAACGCGTCCCACGGCCGCCAGTAGCGGTGGCGCCGCTCGATCCCCACACCCAGCTCGAACACGTGGGCGGGCGGCAACTGGGTGACCGCCGCGAAGGCGCAGTCCTCGCCGGCGAACCCGCCGTGCACCAGGTAGCGGCCGAGGGCGCCGGGCGACGGGTCGCGCGAAATCCAGGGCAGCGCCGCGAGTGCTCCCGGTTCCGAGGCGAACGCCCGGCCCCCCGCCCACGAGGCGACGAACAGCGGCTTCTCCCCGGCGCGGTCGCGCGCCAGCACCAGGCGCCGGCGGGCCGCGTCCCACACCGCGACCGCGAACATGCCGTCGATCGCCTCGGGGAACCCGGCGCCGCGCTCCTCGAACAGGTGGGGCAGGAGTTCGGTGTCGACCCCGTCGGCGATGCGGTGCCCGCGCCTGCGCAGCGCCTCGCGCAGCGGGCGGTAATCGTAGATCTCGCCGTTGGCCACCACGTGAACGCTGCCGTCCTCGTTGGCGAGGGTCTGCGCCGCGTTGCGCGGGGCCACGATCGCCAAGCGCGCGAGCCCGAGCGTGATCTCGTCGTCGCTCCACACCGCGATGCCGCTCGGCCCCCGGTGGCGCATGCGATGCAGCATGTCGTGGACGCGCGCCACGCGCTCCGCCGTGGCGAGACGAGGAGCCCAGATCCCGGCGATGCCGCACATGTCCGACGCGCCTCCGCTGCAGGACCGCTCGGCCGAGGCCGCAGGCCCGCTACCGAATCTCGTAGTTGGGGGCTTCCTGGGTGATGGTCACGTCGTGGGGGTGGCTCTCGCGCAGCCCGGCGCCGCTCACGCGCACGAAGCGCGTCCGGGTGCGCAACTCCTCGATCGTGCACACGCCGCAATAGCCCATGCCCGCGCGCAACCCGCCGACCATCTGGTACACGGACTGCGCGAGCGGCCCCTTGAACGGGACGCGGCCTTCGATGCCCTCCGGGACCATCTTGGAGAGCTGGTCGGCGTCCTCCTGGAAGTAGCGCTCGCGGCTCCCCTTGCCGGCCGCCATCGCCGAGAGCGACCCCATGCCGCGGTAGACCTTGTAGCTGCGGCCCTCGAGCAGCACCACCTCGCCGGGGCTCTCCTCGGTGCCGGCGAACAGGCTCCCGATCATGACCGAGTGCGCGCCCGCGGCGAGCGCCTTGACGACGTCGCCCGTGTACTTGATGCCGCCGTCGGCGACGATCGGCACGTCGAGGTCCTCGAGTGCGCGGGCCGCCTCCAGCACCGCCGTGATCTGCGCCATCCCGGCGCCGGTCACCACCCGCGTGGTGCAGATCGCGCCCGGGCCCATGCCGACCTTGACCGCGTCCGCCCCGAGCGCCGCCACCGCTCGCGCGCCCTCGGCGGTGCCGACATTGCCGACGACCAAGTCCACCTCCGGGAAGCGCTCGCGGACGCGCGTCGCGGCCTCGATCACGCCCCGCGAGTGCGCATGGGCGCTGTCCATCACCAGGGCATCGACGCCGGCCTTCACCAGCTCCACCGCGCGTTCGAGGAAATCCCCGGCCGCGCCCACCGCCGCCGCCACCCGCAGGCGTCCGAGCGAGTCCTTGCAGGCGTGCGGGTGGCGGATGCGCTTCTCGATGTCTTTGACGGTGATGAGGCCCCGGAGCTGGCCCTCGGCGTCCACCACCGGCAGCTTCTCGATCCGGTGCTGCGCCAGGATCTGGCGCGCCTCGGAGAGGGTGGTTCCGACCGGGGCGGTGATCAGCCGCTCGCGCGTCATCACCTCGGAGACGCGCCGCGCCGGATTGTCCTCGAAGCGCAGATCCCGGTTCGTGAGGATGCCGACCAGCCGCCCGCGCTCGGTGATCGGAACGCCCGAGATGTGGAAGCGCGCGCAGATCGCGTGCGCCTCGGCGACCGTGGCGTGCGGCGGCAGCGTCACCGGGTCCACGATCATGCCGCTCTCCGAACGCTTCACGCGGTCCACCTGCTGGGCCTGCTCGGCGATCGCGAGGTTCTTGTGCAGCACCCCGATGCCGCCTTCGCGGGCGAGCGCGATGGCCAGCTCGGACTCGGTCACCGTGTCCATCGCGGCGCTGACGATCGGAACGTTGAGCGCGATGCGGCGCGAGAAACGGGTGCGGGTGTCCACCTCACGCGGGTGGACCCCGGAATAGGCCGGCACCAGGAGCACGTCGTCGAACGTCAACGCCTCGGCACCCACCTTTGCCGGCCACGGCACTCGCTCGCTCTGCTCGCCGGCGGCAGGCTTCACCTTCTCGCTCCACATCACGCGTTCCACCGTCACGTCGGCACCTCCCGAGACCGCGACGCCGCAGCGCGGGAGCGCTGCGGCATCCTCGCCGGCGTCACGGGGCCCGGCCGGCCGCCGGGCTCCCCCGGGAGGCCGAGCCCCGGGTCAGATCGAAGTAGTAGTGTGCACCGACGCGGGCCTCGACGGCGAGCAGATTGCTGTTGAAACCACTCGGAAACTGCTCGTCGCGCTGCGCGAAAACCAGGTGCCCCACCAGGGAGAACTCGACGCTGGTGCGGCGGATCGCCCGCATGAAGCGCTCCGCCCCGATCTGCGCGGTGACCCCGGGGTAGACTCCCCGGTGGAGATCGAAGGTGGCGGGATCCTTGAGCACCTTGCGCCGGCTTTGCACCCACACCCGGTAGGCCCCGGGCCCGGCGCCGACATGGTAGACCCAGAGCCCGCGCCGCAGCAGCACCTGCACTTGAATCGAGGCCGGAAGCAACAGGGTGAGGTACTCGTCCTTGGTGGAGTCGGCCGGAAAGTTGATGTCGCGAAACGGCGCGCGCGTGTCGTTCTGGTAGGCCGCCCAGGAGAACCCGGGGCTCAACTGCCAGCGCAGCCAGTCGTTGACGGCGTAGCGGAAGTCCGCGGAGAAGGCGAATCGCGGCTGGGCGCCGTCCGAGTAATCCGCGTCGGCGGCGAAATGCGAACCGCCGATCATCCCGCCGACGCCGCCCATGCCGGGGGCGTAGGTGGAATCGGATTCCGCGGCGAAGCACACCGAGCCGATCGCGAGCAATGACGCCACGGCGATGCCCACCCCAGAGGGGCGTGGAATCATGCGATGGTGGCTCCTCTTGCACGACCGAGGAAGGAAAAGTAAGGCCCGGTGCGATAAGCGGCGCAGTATAGGAATGGCCTCCGGGGGTGTCAAGACGCGGGCGCTCCTTGCGATGCGCGCGACAAGCACTTCCGCGTTCGCGGGTGTCTCCGCCGGCGACATCGAGTGGACGACGCCGTCGCCGGGGCGACGCCGGAGCGCGGGAGGCCGCCCGCAACTGCCGGTGTCCGCGCCCGCGGGGCGCTGGAACGGTGCTTGCGAAGGACGCGTGCAGCAACCATCACCGGGATCCCGCAGAGATCCGCGTTCATCCTCCCCACCCCGTCCCTCCACGACGCATCGCAAGCCAGCCTGCAGGGGCCGGCCGCCAACCGGCCCCCGTCCCGGCCGCCTCCTCCGGGGCCGACCGCGGCCACCGTTGACACTCCAGGACCCGCAACGTACACTCCCGCCTCATTTTTGCCCGCACACGCCGTGACGGATCGGGTGGCGTAGGGTTCACCCCACCGTCGTCCGCAGGGAGAAGCCGATGACCCGCATCGACCAGTGGAAATTGGCGGGCGTGGTGCTCGCGACGTTTCTCGCCGCCTGGTACCTCTACCCGTCCTACCGCTTCTATACCCTCTCGCCCGCGGCGCGCGCGGCGCTGCCTCCCCTGGAACTCTCCGACTTGCGGAAGAAGGCCATCCATCTCGGCCTCGACCTGCAGGGCGGCATGTACCTGGTGCTGGAGGTCGACCGCAGCGGGCTCAAGCCGGCCGAAGCGGCCGACGCCACCGAGCGCGCGATGGAGATCATCCGCAACCGCGTGGACCAGTTCGGCGTCGCCGAACCGCTCATCCAGCGCGAGGGCGAGGATCGCATCGCGATCCAGCTTCCCGGTCTCACCAACCGCCAGGCGGCGATCGATCTGATCGGCAAGACCGCGCTGCTGGAGTTCAAGCTGGTCCGCACGCCAGAGGAAGCGGTGACGATCTTCGAGCGCATCGACTCCTTCCTCGCGTCGCGCGGTGCGGGGCGCGATGCGGGCCTCGACACGCTGCTCGCGCGCCATCCGCTGACCGGACACTTCGTCCAGACCGGCAGGGCTTTCGCGGTCCGCAACGAGGATCTCCCGGCGGTCGAGCGGCTGCTCGCGACCCCCGGGCTCGATTCCATCATCCCCTCCGACTCGCAGCTGCTGTGGGGCGAGCGCAACCAGAACCTCGGCGGCATGACCGGGCGCGAGGTCTACGTGCTCAAGCGCGTGCCCGAGATGACCGGCGGCTCGGTCGCCAACGCCGAGGCCCGCGTCGGGCTCAAGGACACCAATCCCGGCGCCTGGGGCGTCAGCCTGACGCTGTCCCCGAAGGGTCGCGCCGAATTCGCGCGCGTCACCGGCAACAACGTCGGCCGGCAGCTCTCGATCGTCCTCGACGGAGTGGTGTCGTCGGCTCCGGAGATCATCAACCCGATCCCCAACGGTCAGGCCTCCATCACCGGCAACTTCACCGTCGACGATGCGAAGGAGCTCGCGATCGTGCTGCGCGCCGGCGCGCTGCCCGCCCCGGTGAGCATCATCGAGGAACGCTCGGTCGGCCCCTCGCTCGGCGCCGATTCGATCCAGCAGGGCCTGACGGCGGGGCTCGCCGGCTCGGTGCTGGTCATCGCGTTCATGGCGGTTTACTACCAGCTCTCCGGCCTGATCGCGATCAGCGCGCTGGCGCTCAACGTGCTCTACGTCGCGGCCGCGCTGGCGGGGTTCGGCGCCACGCTCACGCTGCCCGGGATCGCCGGGCTGGCCCTCACCATCGGCATGGCGGTGGACGCCAACGTGCTGATCTTCGAACGCATCCGCGAGGAGCTGCGCAACCAGCGCAGCGTGCGTCAATCGGTCGAGCTCGGCTACAACCGCGCCTTCCGCACGATCCTGGATGCCAACCTGACCACGCTCATCAGCGCCCTCTTCCTGTTCCAGTTCGGCACCGGACCGATCAAGGGATTCGCGGTGACGCTGAGCATCGGGCTCATCGCCAACATGTTCACGGCGGTGCTGTTCTCCCGGATGGTCTTCGACTTCATGCTGGGCCGTGGCCGCGTCGAGCGGCTCAGCATTTGAGAACCCGAGGCGATACGCCATGCTCCAGATGCTGATCGGCACCGACATCTCGTTCATGAAGTACCGGCGCTTTGCCTACATGTTCTCCTCCGCGCTGGTGCTGGCAACCCTGGTCTGGCTGGTGGTCCACGGCGGACCGCGATACGGCGTGGACTTCACGGGCGGCGAGCTGTTGCAGATCCGCACCAGCGAGGTGCTCACCGCCGACAAAGTGCGCGGCGCGCTCGACGCCGCGGCCCTGCGTGGGATCGAACTCCAGCAGCTCGCGGGGGAGCATCGCGACGAGTTCCTGCTGCGGATGCAGGAGCAGGGCGACAAGACCGACCCCTTCCCCGCCATCAAGCAGGCGATCGAGGGCGGGCTGCCGGGAGTGACCATCGAGCTGCGGCGCAACGAGTCGGTGGGCCCCAAGGTCGGCCGCGAGCTGCGCCAGAAGGCGCTGTGGGCGGTCCTGGGCAGCCTCGCGGGCATCCTGGTCTACGTCGGTGTCCGCTACGAGTTCAAGTTCGCGATGGGCGCGGTCGCCGCGGTGTTCCATGACGTGCTCATCACCCTCGGGGTGCTCTCCTTCACCGGCCGCGAGGTCTCGCTCACGGTGATCGCCGCCCTGCTCACCATCGCCGGCTACTCGATCAACGATACCATCGTCGTGTTCGATCGCATCCGCGAGCGCTCCAAGGCGCTGCGCAAGGAAAAGCACACGCGGGTCATGGACATCGCGGTCAACGAGACGCTCTCGCGCACCGTCATCACCTCGCTGACCGTGTTCCTCACCGCCGTCGCGCTGCTGGTCTGGGGCGGCGAGGTGTTGCGGGATTTCTCGTTCGCCATGGTCGTGGGCGTCGGGTTCGGCACCTACTCCTCGGTGTACGTCGCCAGCGCCCTGGCCCTGGATTCCTGGATCCGCATCGATCGCAGCAAAGGCATCAAGGCCGAATAGCAGGGAGGTCCGCCATGCACCACTTCGCTCCCGCGCGCCGCCCGGCGGCGGCCGGCCTGCGGGCAGCGGGCGTCGCCGCCGCGCTGGCGCTCGCAGTCTCGGGCTGCACGAAGCAGCCCACCCGCGTGGATCCCGCCTACACCTCGCCCGAAGGATCGCCCGCGGCCGCGGCCCGGCTCATCCTGTTCCCCGACACCCCGATCCTGCTGCGAACCTACCAGGACGCCCCGCCGCCCGGTCCCAGCAGCGCCGACGTCTTCCTCGGGTCGTCGGAGGTCCGCCTCGCCGGGCCGGGCATCGTCCACGGTCTGATCATCGACGGCACGGCGGCGGAGAGCTACCGGGTGATGCGGCGTGAATCGGGCGGCGGCCTGCGCGCCGTGAAGGACTATCTGCTGCAGCCGGCGCGGCGCTGGCTGGACTCGCACTACGAGGCCTACGCCTTCAACGACACCCTGAACTCCGGGTTCAGCCCGCCCACCTACGTCGGTCAGGGGGTGGTCGCCGGAGCGATCACCGCCTCGGCGCCGCTCACCAACGAAGCGCAGATGGGCAGCGACCCGATCGCGAACATCACCTACACCGGGACGCGGTTCCCGGCGAACGCGCAGGGACGGTGCGATTCGCTCTTCACGATGCAGTGGACCGCGGTGCCGGGAGCGGCGGGCTACTGGATCCAGGCGTTTCAGTTCCGGCAGGCCGGCATCGACGAGGTGATCCGCGCCAGCGCGCCCGGGCCGATGTACCTCAATCTGTCGCGTGATCTCTTCGTCGGTTACGTCGCGGCACCGGCGACCACGTACAAGCTGGGGGGCCCCGGCGCCCTGGTGCTGACCCAGCGCACGCCGATGTGCGGGCGCCCGTACCGGGTCCGAATCTCCGCGGTCGATGCGCTCGGCCGCCTGCTGGCATTCACCTACGGCGACTCGTCGTTCGCCCAGGGCGCCACCACCTACCGCCTCTACGCGTCGGGCTCGGTGGTCGTGCAACCGCAGGATCGCTGAGCCCGCACCGACGTCCGCCCCGGAGGCCCCGGGGCACCACTAGGCCGGATGCCCCCGCCGCCGGGCTCATCGGGAGAGCCACGTGTCCAGGCTCGTGACCTTGTCTCTGGCGGCCGCGCTGGTCTTGACCTCCGCGCCCGCGGAGGCCGAGGTGGTGCCTCCCGGCGCGCGCGCGTTCGGCATCGCGCGCCTCAAGTACGGGGGCGGTGGCGACTGGTACGAGGACCGCACCTCGCTCTCCAACCTGCTGCGCGCCGCGCGCGAGCGGGCCGCCCTGCCGGTGGCGGGTACCGCCGAAGCGGTGGTGGAACCGGGCTCCGCGGCGCTCTTCCAGTACCCGTTCGCCTTCGCCTGCGGCCACGGCAACATCAAGTTCACCTCCACCGAGGCCGTCAACCTGCGGCGCTATCTGAGCGCGGGCGGGTTCCTGTGGGTGGACGACGACTTCGGGATCGACACCTCCTTCCGGCGCGAGATGAAAAAGGTGTTCCCCGAGGATTCCCTGGTCGAGCTGCCCTTCTCGCACCCGATTTTTCACGGGCTTTACGAGTTTCCGGGCGGTCTCCCCAAGGTCCACGAGCACGACGGGAGCCCGGCGCTGGCCTTCGGGATTGTCCACGATGGGAGACTGGTTGTATTCTATTCGTACGACAGCGACCTGGGGGATGGTCTGGAGGACGAGGATGTCCACCACGACCCCCCCGAAAAGCGTGAGGCGGCGCTGCGCATGGCGCTGAACATCGTGCACTACGCGCTCACGCACTGATTCGCCCCGAACGGGCCGCCCCCCTCACACCAGGAACTCTCGCGTGCCCGACCGTCCGCTCCACCACACGCTGCGCCGCCATTACGACGCGTTGCGCCACGCGCTGCTCTTGCGCCACGCGCTCCGCGCCTCGGCCGGCACGACGCTGGTACTGACCCTCGCGGTGCTGTTCGGCGTGGTCGCACCCCTCGGTCCGCTGGGCTCGTGGGCGCGTCTGGTACTCGTGGCCGCGCTGGCGCTGGCGATCCTCGTGCTCGCGCTCGGGCGGTTCCTGCGGGCGCGGCCCGGCTTCGCCGTCTACCTCGAACGCGTCGAGGGGCGCTTTCCCGAGGTACGCTCGTGGCTTCGCAATGCGCTCGATTTCGATCAGGCGCCGCCGCTCGACACCTCGGTCGAGCTGACGCAGGCGGTGTCCGCCGAGACCGCCCGGCGTCTCGAGGGCGTGCCGCTCGCCGGGTTGCGCCCCGCGATCGGCCCGCGCGGCCCGCTGCTCGCGATGCTCGGCGCGCTCGCCGCACTGACCCTGCTCGGACTGCTGAGCCCCGCGCGGACCACCCGCTCCTGGATGACCCTGTGGAACCCGGCGGCGGCCGCTCCCCCGGTACGGCTGGTGGTGGAACCCGGCTCGGTGCGGATCACGCCGGGTGCCGCGCTCGCGGTGCGCGCCCGGGTCTGGGGCAGCTCCGGGCGGCCGCGGCTGCTTCGCGACCGCGGTCCCGCGGTGGCCGCAGCGCCCGAGGGTCGCGGCGCCGAGGGCGATCGCGTGTGGCGCTTCGACCTCACGCAGCTCACGCGCGAGGAGTCCTACCAGGTCGCGGTCGCGGGGATGGCGAGCCCGCGCTACCGCATCTCGCTCGTCGGCGAGCCGCAACCGCTGAGCTTCGAGGTCGAGTACCGCTCGCCGGCCTACGCGCGCCTCCCGGTGCAGCGCGGCGCCTCCACGCGTGGCGACCTCGCGGCGCTGCGCGGCGCGCGGGCGCAGGTGGACGTGACGTTCGACCGCGACCTGCAAACCCTGGAGGGCACCCTTCCGGGCGGGGGGGTCGCGCGCTGGAAGGCGCTCACGCCCCGGCGCTGGCGCGGGGAGATTCCGCTCGACCGCGCAGGCGAATACGAGCTGCACGCCCGGGCGGGCACCGGCGAGGGACGCTACCGCTACCGCGTGGCGCCGCTGGCCGACGCGCCGCCGGTGATCGCGGTGCGCTTGCCCGAGGGCGACCTCGACCTGCCGGCGGGGCAGCAGATCCCGCTCGAAGTCATCGGCCAGGACGACCTCGGCCTGTCCGAACTGCGGCTCCAGGTCCGCAAGGATCCCGCCGCCCCGTGGAGCGAACGGACCCTCGCGCGCTTCCCCGACCAGCCGCGCGAGGCCCGCGTGGCCCAGGCCTGGGACGCCTCGTCGCTCGCTCTGCTGCCCGGCGAGGTGGCGAGCTTCCGTTTCGAGCTGCTCGACGACAATGCGGTGAACGGCCCCGGCCGGGCCGTGAGTCCGACGTTCGAGTTGCGCTTCCCCTCGCTCGCCGAGCTCTACGACCAGATCGACCGGCGCCAGGGCGGGGTGCAGGACGCGCTCGAAAAGGTCGCGGACCATGCGCGCGAAATGCAGAAGTCGCTCGACAAGCTCTCGCGGCAGCAGCCCCAGCAGCAGTCGTCCTCGCCCCAATCGGCGAGCACCTTCGAGCGCAGCGAGGAGATCAAGAGCGCGCTCGAGCGCCAACAGCAGATGTCGCAGCGGATCGACCAGGCCAGCCAGCAGCTGCGGGAGAGCCTGGAACAGGCGGCCGAGCGCCGCGCCTTCAGCGAGGAGCTCACCCGCAAGCTGCGCGAGCTGGCCGACCTCACCGAGCAAATCCAGTCGAAGGAGCTGCGCGACGCGATGCGCCGCATGCAGGAGGCGCTCGAGAAGCTCGATCCCAGCCGCCTGGACCGCAACCTGCAGGACCTGCAGCAGGCGAACCAGAAGCTGCTGGCCAACCTCGAGCGCTCGATCGAGCTCCTCAAGCGGCTGCGCGAGGAGGAGCGCATCGACTCGCTCGCCAAGCGGGCGGAGGAGTTGAGCCAGCGGCAGGACGCCCTCAACCAGGAGCGCGCCGCCGCCGACACGCCGCGCGATTCCAAGGAAGCCGAGCGTCGCGACCAGGCGCAGGCCGAGCGCCAGGAACGCGCCGCGGATCAGAGCGATCGACTGTCTCAGGACGTCCAGCAGCAGAGCCAGGAGGCGCCGGACGCCGGACGCCAGGAGGCGCTCGAGGAATCGGCCGACCAGCTCGCCCAGCAGGCCGCCCCGTCACAGCGCGACGCGGCGCAGTCGGATCGCGCCAGCCGGCGCGGGCAGGCGAAGCAATCCGGGCAGCGCGCCGGCGAGTCGCTCAAGAGCGTGGCCGCCCGCCTGCGCCAGATCGCCGAGCAGCTCCAGAAGGAGCGCGAGGGCGCCGACCTCGCCGCCATTCGCAACGCGGCGCAGGATCTGGTCTCGCTCCAGCGCGGCACCGAGGAGCATCTCGACGCGCCCCCGCATGCCGCCGACCGCGCCGACCGGCTCACCGACCTCTCGGAGGGGGTGGCGCGGGTCGCGGACTCGCTATTCACCCTGGCACGGCAGACCCCGTTCATCACCCCGCAGCTCTCCGAGGCGCTCGGCCGCGCGATCCAGAACCTCGGGGAGTCGGGGCGACAGCTCGGCCAGGGCAACCGCATGCGCGGCGAGGAGTCGGGCCAGCGGGGCGCCCAGGCGCTGAACGAGGCGGTGCTGGAGCTGCGCAAGGCCGAGAGCTCCATGTGCAACAGTCCGCGCGAAGGGAACGGCGGCAAGGGCGGCGACAACGCCCAGCGCCTGGGCGAGCTCGGCCAGAAGCAGACCCAGCTCAACCGCGAGACGCAATCGGTCGCGCGGCGCCTGAGCCAGCAGCTGCGGCTCTCGGCCGGCGACCAGCAGGAACTCGAGCGCCTGGCGCAGGAACAGCAGCGCATCCGCGAGCAGCTCGAACAGATCCAGCGCGACGAGGAACGCGAGCAGAAGCTGCTGGGCAAGCTCGACGCGGTGCAGCGCGACATGAAGGAGGCGGAGGAAACGATTCGCCGGGGCCCGACCGGCGGTGACCTCGAGCAGAAGCAGCAGCGCATCCTCTCGCGGCTGCTGGACGCCCAGCGCTCGCTCAACCGCCGGGATTTCGATCCGCGGCGCGAGTCGCGGCCGGGCGAGGACATCGCGCGCCGCTCGCCCGCCGAACTGCCGCGTGAAATGCTGCGCGGAAGCGACCGCCTGCGCCTCGATCTGCTCAAGGCCGAGGCCGACCGCTACCCCGCCCAGTACCGCGCGTTCATCGAAGCGTACTTGCGTTCCCTCAACGAGACCCCGCGGTGAGGCGCTCGATCGCCCTGGGCGCCGCGATGCTGTTCCCGCTCGCGGCGGCCGCGGCCGCCCTGGCCGACGCGCCGCGCACCGCGCGAAGCCTGCCGACCGCGATCGTGGACATCGCGCCGGGACCGCCCGCGGCCCCGGGCCCGCCGCTCGACGCGGACCGCCTGGGGCGGTTGCGCCAGGCGGAGGCCATGCGCCGAGCCGGCCGTCTGGACGCCGCGCGCGTCGCGGCCGCGGCGCTGCTCGCCGAAGTACCCCACCATCCGCTGCTGCTCGCCGAGCTCGCGAACATCGACCTCGAGCGACAGGACTTCGCCGCGGTCGAGCGTCTGGCGCGCGCGGAGCGGTTCTCGCAGAAGGACTCGGTGCTGCTCGGCACCGAGCTGTGCACCGCCTACGAACGGCTCGGACGGGTGCGCGACGCGGCGCAGACGGCGGTCGAGATGTGGGTCGCCGCCCCGCTGCAGGGCGACTGGGCGGGGGCCACGTTGCTCCGGCTCGCGCCCGCCGATCCGCGTGGGGTGCGCGACGCGCTGCGGCGCGCGGTCGATCGCGCGCCGACCCGGCCGGATCTCGCCGGCACCCTGGGCCGGCTGGAGTGGAACTTGGGCGACCTGCGCGGGATGCTGCGCGCCCTGACCCCCGTGGATCGGGCCGGCATGCGACCGCCCCTGCGCTGGAGGCTCGCCGACGAGCTGCTGCGCTCGGGGTCCAGCCGCGATTCCACGGGCGCCATCGAGTCGCTGCTCGACGTCGCCGGCGACGGCGCCGTCAGCCTGTCGTACCGCGTGCCCTCCGCGCGCCGTGCCTGGGAGGCGCTGGTCGCGCGAGGCGCCGATCTCGAAGGCGCGCCGCGCGTCGCGCGCGCCCTGCGCGACTTGCCCCCGGCGCGCTGGGACCCCGAGTTCCTGGTGGACGTGGTGCGCGGATTGCGCCGGGCCGGGCTCACCGCCGACGCCCGCACGCTGCTCGATCCGCTCGGCACCGCCGCGAACCTGCCGCCGGCGCTGGGACTCGAGCGCGCCCTCAACGACCTGCGCGAGGGCCCGGTCGAACGGGCGCTGGCGGCGCTGCGGAGCGCCGCGCGGGGCTCGGCGGAAGCGGCCTTCCGCTACGCCGAGGCGCTGTTCTACTCCGGGCAGCCGGATTCGGCCTCGGCGTGGTACCAGGCGGTCGCCCAGGACCCGAGCGGCCCGTTCACCGGTGCGGCGCTCGAGCGCCTCTTCCTCATCGAGGACGCGTCGCCGCGCGAGGCGCTGCCGTCCTTCGGCAGCGTCGCCTACGCCGTGTGGCGCGGCGACACGAAGCGCGCGCTCGCCCTGACCGACTCCCTCTACCACGCGCTGCCGCGCAACGCCCTGTGGGCTCATGCCGCCTTGATGCTGGCGGACCAACGGCTCGCGACCGGGGACGACCGCGGCGCGCTCGAGCCGCTGCTGATGGTCGCCGATTCGCTCGACACCGACCGACTCGCCCCGCTGGCGCGCCAGCGCGCCGGCGACGTCTACCTCACCCGGCTCCAGGACGGCGCGCGCGCGCTGGCGCAGTACGAGGAGTGCCTCACGCGCTACCCCAAGGCCTGGAACGCCCCCGAAGTGCGGCGCAAGCTCGAACAACTCCGCCGCGACCGGCGGCTGTAGGCCGAAAGGACCGCCCCATGCGCTCGACCTTCCATCGCCTCGACGGCCGCGTTCCCCGCGGCCCGCGCGTGCCGGGAGCGGGACCGCTCGCCGTCCTGGGCTCGCTGCTCGCCGCGCTGCTGGTGCTGCTCCTCGCCGGGGCCGCGCTGGCCCTCGCGGCGCTCTTCCGGCGCCGGCGGCGCCCGCCGGCTGCCGCCGCGCCGGGCGCCGCCGCTCCCGGCGCGGCGGCGCCCGGCGACTCCGGGACGCCGCCCCCACGCCGGGAGCGCTCCTATGCCGAAGTGATCGAGGTGTGGCCGATCGCGCTGCTCATGGCGCTCTCGCTCGCGCTCGGCGGCGCCGCCCTGCCACGCCCCGCGGAGGCCAAGATCCTGGTGCCGATGGACGAGCGTCAGACCGATCATCTCAAGGCCTACGGACTCGCCTACTGGGTGCTGATGCGGGGCGAGCGCGCGGAGTGGCTGCTCAACTACCGGGGCGGGTCGTTCCTGCTCGAGGACGCCCCCGAGACCGAGCGCGAGGCGAATCTGCGAGGGGTTTCATTCGAGCCGATGGGTGGCGCGGCCGAGGCGGCGATGCGCGCCGAGGTCGCGGACAACAACATGGAGACCGTGGTGCTCGAGAAGGCCCCCAAGGTCGCCGTCTACATTCCCCCCAACACGCCACCGTGGGACGATGCGGTCACGCTGGCGCTCAAGTACGCCGACATCCCCTACATCAACGTGTGGGACGAGGAGGTGCTCCGGGGCGAGCTCTCCAAGTACGATTGGCTCCACCTCCACCACGAGGACTTCACCGGCCAGCACGGCAAGTTCTACATGGCCTACCACGCCTTCCCCTGGTACCAGGAGGAAGAGCGCGTCCAGCAGGCGATGGCGAACAAGCTCGGTTTCGCCAAGGTGACCCAGCTCAAGGCCGCGGTGGCGGTCACGATCAAGGACTACATCGCGCGCGGGGGCTTCATGTTCGGCATGTGCTCCGCCACCGACACCTACGACATCGCGCTCGCCGCCGCGGGCGTGGACATCGCCGACCTGGTCTACGACGCCGACCCGCCCGATCCCCGGGCGCAGCAGAAGCTCGACTTCTCGCGCACGCTCGCGTTCAAGGACTTTCGACTCGAGCTGGACCCGTTCATCTACCGCTTCTCCGACATCGACATGACCCAGGAGGCGTCGATGCGCGGCCCCAACGCGGTCTTCACGCTGTTCGATTTCTCGGCGAAGAACGACCCGGTGCCGACGATGCTGGTGCAGGATCACGTCAATGCCGTCCCCGAGTTCCTCGGCCAGACCACTGGATTCCGCCGCTCCAAGATCAGGAGCGGGGTGCTGGTGCTGGGCGAGGTGGAGGGCACCGACGAGGTCAAGTACGTCCACGGGCAGTTCGGGCGCGGCACGTTCACGTTCCTCGGCGGCCACGACCCCGAGGACTACCAGCACATGGTCGGCGATCCGCCCACCGAGCTGTCGCGCTACCGCCATTCGCCGGGGTACCGGCTGATCCTCAACAACGTGCTGTTCCCCGCCGCCGAGAAGAAGAAGCAGCGCACGTAAGCGCCGTCCGCAAACGCCCGCGGGCAACGCGTCGCGGGCGTCGTTTCCATCGTGCTCCGTGCCCGGGGGGCCTCCGCGGGCGGGGACCTCCGCGCGGGCCGCTCGGCCTCGCTGCGCTCTGAGGGGCGCCCTGCCGGAGCGGGCTTCGATGGCATCCGGCGCATATCCTCGGCGCGCCCGCCAGT
>MFFQ01000114.1:52155-93811 GCA_001780165.1 Candidatus Eisenbacteria bacterium RBG_16_71_46
TCCCTGGCTCCTGCGCGCCTGCGGAGCCCACGCTCCGGTCCCCGCCCGCTCCGGCCCGCTGGCAGGCGTGGTGCCCAGCCACGTCGGAGCGAGGAGCCGACCGCGCAACGCAGCCCGCGGGCGTTTGCGAACGGCGCCTCAGGCGCGCGCCAGAGCTTCGCGCAGGTCGGCGATCAGGTCCTTCGGATGCTCGAGGCCGATCGACAGGCGGACGCCGCCGGGGTCGAGTCCCGCCTTCACTTGCTCCTTGGGCGGCAGCGCGGCGTGGGTCATCGAGGATGGGTGCTCGATCAGCGTGCGCACCTGGCCGAGGCTCACCGCCAGCGTGATCGCCAGCGAGTGCTTGGCGATGTGGTTCATCATGCGCTCGCCGCCGCGCCGCGCCTGGGCGGGGGTTCCGCGCAGGGTGAAGTACAGGAGCCCTCCGGGCGCGAAGCGGCCGTCGGGATCGCGCATCTGACGGCGCGCGAGCGCGTGCTGCGGATGGGACGGCAAGCCCGGGTAGAAGACCCGCCGCACCCGGCGGTGGCGCTCCAGGAAGCGGGCCACCACCATGGCCGTGCGCTGCTGGGCGCGGACGCGCACCGGCAGCGAGGGCAGACCGTAGGCGAGCAGCGACCACGCGCCGCGTGGCGCCAGCGGGGCGCCGTAGTCCTTTCGATAGAGCAGCAGATCGGGCTCCAGCATCCGCGGCCCGACCACGACTCCGCCCATGTCGGTGCCGAAGCCGTTGAGGTTCTTGGTCAGGCTGTGCACCACGACGTCGATCCCCTGGCCCAGCGGGCGCTGGCAGAACGGCGTCGCGAAGGTGTTGTCCACGACGGTGAAGATGCGGCGGTGGCGCCGGCCGTGGGCGCGCCGCGCGCGCCGCGCGTTGGCTCGGGTCACCGCGCGGCGCACGGCGGCGAAGTCGATCACCTGGAGCGTCGGGTTGGAGGGCGACTCGAAGTAGAGCGCCATGACGTCGTCGCCCTCGAGAGCCGCCGCCAGCGCCACCGGATCGGAGACGTCGATCAGGTCCACCTTGATCCCGAAGCGCGGGTACCAGTTCTCGAACAGGGAGTAGGTGCAGCCGTAGAGCATGCGGTGCGCGACCAGCCGGTCGCCCGAGCGCAGAAGCACGCCCAGGGCGGCCGAAATCGCGGCCATCCCCGTGGCGAAGCACACCGCGCGGTCGCCGCCCTCGGCGAGCGCGAGGTTTTCCTCGAGCATGCCGCGGGTCGGCTCGTCGAGCCGGTCGTAGATGAAGATCGGCGCGCCGGTGACACGACTGAACTCGGGATTCGCGAACTCCAGGAATCCCTCGGCGCCGCGTCCGACGCTCTCGAGCCGGTAGGCGGCCGAAGCCGAGACCGGCGGAACGATGTGGTCCGAGTAGTCCCAGTGCCGCGACCGGAACTTGCCGTGCACCAGAACGGTGTCGGGCGCGTAGCGCTCCTCGATCGGCGTGGCGACGCGGCCGTAGCGGTGGGCCACTGCCGGCCGACGTGGCCTTGCGGCGCGTCGTCGGGACATGCATTCCTCCTGGTCGCGAGCCGGGGGGCCGCCCCTACCATGCGCCCGCCGCACCGCGCGATCAAACCGGGCCCCCCGGCTGCGCGCGCGCCCGGGCAGTGCGCCCCAAGCGCGGATGGCGGGCGGATCGGCCGCATGCCGCGCGGTGATGACGCATCCGCACGCGCGCCGATCCCGGGCGCCGCCAGGCGGCCGGAACGCTGCGAAATCATGCTTTCGAGCGTGCAGGTCGCCAGCACGCGGGCCCGCCGGACTCCCCTTCGACTGCCGGAAAGTGGCCTGCACAAACGCCCTCGAGGCGCTGGTCCTCGACTTGCTCACTCAGGAAGGCGGGCGGACAGTCGCGCGCTTGGAGGTCGAGCGGCGGCCGATTCGACTCCGCCGGCACCCTCGAGGCGCCGGTGCGGGCCGCCTCCGGGCGCGACGCAAGTCGTGACCCGACGGTCCGGCCATGAGAAGGGGGCGGGGGTCTCGCGATCCCGCTCCAATCGGGTGACGGGGGCCCGACCGGGGCCCCCCACCCACTCCGTGGGCGGGGCGCGCAAGCGCTCCGCCCGTTCTTCGCTTCGGTCGGCCCGAAGTGGCCAGCGTCACTCTCCGGGCTGCCGCTTCTCGCGCTCCTGCCGCAACACGTCGGTGTTCCTCACCCGCAGCACCACCCGCCGGCTCTGGGGGCCGGACGGCCCGGCGCCGTAGCCCTTGAGGGCGAACTGCGCGGCCGACAGCCGCGGTTCCTTCTGGAGCAGGTACCGGAGCACGGCCTGCGCGCGCGCCAGGGACAGCCGCTCGTTGTCGGAGGCATCGCCGCGCTCGTCCGTGTAGCCGCCGAGCTCGAACTGGAGGCTCGGGTACTGGACCAGGATGGACGCCAGCCGCTCGAGCAGCGGGAAGACTTCGGGCTTCAGATCGCCCTGCGCGTTCGCGAACTCGACGCCCCCGATCTCTGCCGTCCCCTGCTCCAGCAACCCGGTTTCGAGGGCGCCGGGCCGGGTCGGGCAGCCCTGCGCGTTCACCGGCGAGCCGGCCGGCGTATGGGGGCATCGGTCGAGCCCGTCGCACACGCCGTCGCCGTCGGCATCGCTGGGACACCCGGTCGCATCGATGGTGCAGCCCTCGGGCGTGTCGGGGCACTGGTCGAGCCCGTCGTAGACGCCGTCGCCGTCGGAGTCGAGCGGGCAGCCCTTGGCGTCCACCTTGGCGCTTCGGGGCGTGTCGGCGCACTGGTCGAGCCCATCGCACGCCCCGTCGCCGTCCGAGTCGACCGGGCAGCCGGTCGAGTCGATGGTGCAGCCCTTGGGCGTCCCGGGGCACTGGTCGAGCCCGTCGTAGACGCCGTCGCCGTCGGAGTCGAGCGGGCAGCCGTTGGCGTCGACCTTGGCCCCGACCGGCGTGTCCGGGCAGCGGTCGAGCCAGTCCCGAACGCCATCGTAGTCGGTGTCGCGCGGCTTGCCACCCAGGGTCCACTGGATCCCGGCGGTCGCCGACCAGCGATTGGAGAACTCCGTGGCGTTGCGGCCCCGAAACCACATGTCGCGCACCTGCAAACGAACATAGGTGCGCTGGTCGCGGACGTTGACGAGCACCCCGAGCCCGAGACTGCCCGCGCCGCGTTCCAGCTTCTGGGGAACCGACCCGCCGTCATGGCTGAGGCCGTAGCCGATCCCGGTGAGAACGAAGGGCACCACGCGCTCCGACGCCCCGAGCAAGTTCCAGCGCAGATCGATGCCGCCGTAGGTGAAGTTGTGGCGCTGCCCCGGCGCGGTGTCCGCATGCGAGGGGTTGAAGGTCGCCTGGGCCTCGAGCGTGAGGCCGGCCTGCGCACGCCAGCCCAGGGCGCCGCCGAAGGACGGTCCGGATTCCATCCGGTCGCGGCCGTCCGGGACGAAGCTACCGGCCGTGCCGGAAAGCTCGAGCGGGTGTCCCGCGATCTGCGCGGCCGCCGGCGTGGCGGCGGAGAGAGCGACGGCGGCAGACAACAGAACGACGTCGAGCCGGGACATGTGGAGCGGACCTCCTCGAGGCATCGTGCGACGGCGGATCCGTGGGTTCGGCCTCCGACGCCGCGCGCGGCCGCCCCGGGCAAAAGACCGGTAAGTGCTACCATCCGACAGGCGGAAGGTCAACGGATACGGTGCGTTCGCCCGGTCGCCGGGCGCCAGCGGGGAGGAAGCCGACATGACACGAGAGGAGCGCGACCGGCTCGTCCGGCAGTACGCAGAGGGCTACGACGAGGTGGTGCGGAGCCTGGAGGGCTTTCCCCCCGCCTCGCTGATGGCGCACCCGCTGCCCGGCAAGTGGAGCGCCCGGGAGATCGTCCACCACCTCGCCGACAGCGAGACCGTCGCGGGAATCCGCCTGCGCAAGCTGCTGAGCGAGGAGTATCCGGTGCTCCAGGCCTACGACCAGGAGGCCTACGCCATCCTGCTGCGTTACAACCTGCGCGAGATCGAACCGGCGCTCGACGCCTTCCGCGCCGCTCGCGCCTCCACCCTCCAGCTGCTCGAGCTGATGTCGGAGGACGACTGGACGCGCTCCGGCTGGCATCCGGAGCACGGGCTCTATGCCGCCGACCGCTGGCTGCAGATCTACGCCGATCACGCGCACAATCACGCCGCGCAGATCCGCCGGCTGCGCGCCGCGGTGCCGGGCGGGTAGGCCACCGTGCGCTGGCGCTGTCGCGGGCGCGCGTTCGATCTCGAACGACGCGCGTTGGTCATGGGCGTGGTCAACGTCACCCCCGACTCCTTCTCCGACGGGGGCGCCCACCTGGAGCCGGCGGCCGCGGTCGCCCGCGCGCGGGCGTTGATCGCCGAGGGCGCCGATCTCGTCGACCTCGGCGCCGAGAGCACGCGGCCCGGCGCGGCACCCGTGCCCGCCGACGAGCAGTGGCGGCGGCTCGAACCGGTGATCGAGGCCCTGGCCCGCGACGCGGACTCCTGCCTCGCGGTCGACACCTCGAGCGCCGAGGTCGCGCGGCGCGCCCTCGTCGCCGGCGTCCACGCCGTCAACGACGTGACCGCGGCCTCCGACCCGGCGATGGCGGGCCTCGCCGCCCGGACCGGCGCCGGCCTGGTGCTCATGCACATGCAGGGCACCCCACGGACGATGCAGGACGATCCCCGCTACGACGATGTCGCGCGCGACGTCGCTCGCTGGCTGGAGCAGCGAGTCGCGGTAGTCCGGCGCGCGGGGGTCGACGCCGAGCAGATCGCGCTGGACCCCGGGATCGGTTTCGGCAAGACGCTCGTCCACAACCTCGAGCTGCTGGCGCGGATCGACGAGCTGTCGCGCCTCGGGCGCCCGATCGTGGTCGGCGCGTCCCGCAAGCGCTTCCTCGGCCTCCTGCTCGATGCCCCGCTCGACCGGCGGCTCGAGGGCGGGCTCGCCGCCGCCGCCGTGGCCGTGTTCCTCGGCGCCGCCGTGATCCGCACCCACGATGTCGCCGCCACGGCGCGCGCCCTGCGCGTGGCCAAGGCCTTGCGTGGGGCGCGCCGCGTCGAGGACCATGCGCCGCGCCAACGCTGAGCTCGAGCCGCGCGGCGGGCTCGTCAGACCTGCGCGCTGTCGGGCGTCGCGGGCATCTGGTAGATTCATGAGGGCCCTGTGCCCCCACCTCCGACCATGACTCCCGTCCATCAGCTCTGGTTCCTCGACCTCCTCGACATCTTCCTCGTGGCGGTGTTGTTCTACCGCCTGCTCATCCTGGTCAAGGGCACTCGCTCGGCCCAGATGTACGTGGGGTTGCTGGTGATCGTCCTGGTCGGGATCGCGGCCCGCGAATTCGACCTCATCGCGGTCAAGTGGATCGTCGACAGCCTCAAGACCGTATGGCTGATCGCTTTCGTGATCCTGTTCCAGCCGGAGCTGCGCCACGCCCTGGCGCAATTCGGCCGCACCCGCTACTTCCGCTCACTCCTGCGCGGCGACAGCTTCGGCGTGCTCGGGGAGATCGTGCGCGCAACCGAATCGCTCGCCCAGCGCCGGCACGGGGCGCTCATCGTGCTCGAGCGCAACGTGGGCTTGAGGAACTTCGTCGAGACCGGCACACCGATCGACGCCAAGGTCACGGCCGAGCTGCTGGTCACGCTATTCAGCCCCGGCTCACCGCTCCACGACGGGGCGGTGATCATCCACGAGGACACCGTGGTCGCGGCCTCGTGCATCCTCCCGCTGTCGAGCAATCCCCGCACCTCGATCTCGCTCGGCACGCGCCACCGCGCCGCCCTCGGGCTCTCGGAGGAATCGGACGCGGCGGTGATCGCGGTGAGCGAGCAGAACGGCAGCATCTCGGTGGGGTTCCGCGGCACGCTCAAGCAGCGCCTCGACGAAGGCGAGCTGCGCAGCGAGCTGTCGCGCATCTTCCGCACCCGCCCGCAGGAGGAGGCACCGGTCGCCTCCGAGCCGGTGGGGGAGCCGCGGGAGAAAGCCGCCGGCTAGGCTGTATCTGAAAACGCCCGATGGCACGGCGTCGCGGTCGAGCGACGAGCGGAATCGTGGCCGACCACGCTGTGCGCGGTGCCCGGCCACGTTGGAGCGAGGAGCCGACCGCGCAACTTGAGCCTCGGGCGTTTTCAGATACAGCCTAGGCACGTTTCCCCGGGGTGAGGAACGATGCGACGCCTCGCCGCACTCGGAATGCCGTGCGCATCCCTGGCACAGCCCGTCGCGGGGCCAGCGGCCTTGACTTTCGGTGTGGGGGTGCCTACGTTTTCCCGCCCGCCATCCCGCCCGGATGGCTCCTCTTGGGCGGCGTAGCTCAGCTGGTAGAGCAGGAGAATCATAATCTCTGTGTCCGGGGTTCGAGTCCCTGCGCCGCCACCATTTCCTCGCACCGGCGTGCGACTGCGCCGGCTCGAGCCGATCCTGCGCCGTGCCCTGCGCGGCCCCTGCGCCCTCGCCCCCGGCACCCGCCTGCTCGTCGCGGTGAGCGGCGGCGCCGACTCGACCGCGCTGCTGGTCGGACTCCGGGGTCTGGCGAAGGAGTCCGGGATCTCCCTGTGGGCGGCCCACCTCCACCACGGCCTGCGCGGAGCGGAGGCCGACGCCGACCTCGCCGCGGTGAGGGCGCTGTGCGGGGCGCTGTGCGTGCCCGTGAGCGCGGCGCGGTGGAATACCCGCCTGCGCATGAGGCGCCGCGGACTCGCCGGCCAAGCCGGGCTGCGGGTGCTGCGGCGGGAGTTCCTGCTGGCCGTGGCCCGGCGCTGCGGTGCGGCGGCGATCGCCACCGCCCACACGGCGGACGACCAGCTCGAGACCGTGCTGCTCCGCCTGGTGCGCGGGACCGGCTTGCGGGGTCTCGGCGGCATGGCTCCGCGCCGCGGACCATGGCTCAAGCCGCTGCTCGAGGCCACCCGCGTCGAAGTCGAAGCGGACCTGAAGACGGCGGGGATCGGCTGGCGAGAGGACCGCTCGAATCTCGACCCGGCCTACGCCCGCAATCGGATCCGGCTCGAGGCCATTCCCGCCCTGCTCGGCGCGAGCGGCGGCCGGGCCGCCCGCGCGGCGCTCGCCCGCCGCGTCGGGCGCACCGCACGCGAGGCGCGCGGCGCGGCGCGGCTGGCCGAAACCTGGGCGGAGCAAGTGCTTTCGCGGATTTGCCGCATCCAAGGCGGGGAGATTACGCTTGATTCGAAGGGGTGGGCTACCTACCCTTTCGCATTCCAGCGTACGATGTTACGTCGCCTGTGGGCGCGGCTCGCCCCGAACGGTCCGGGTCTCACCCACCAGCATCTAGAGGCGCTGTCCGTCCTCGCCACGCGGGGCCGTGGCGGAAGCCGGGTCGCCCTTCCGGGCGGCTGGACCGCCGAGCGGGACCGCGGGTCGGTTCGGCTGCGCCGAGCGGAGCCACGGTCGGGAGTGGCGCGCGCGGCGTTTCCGGTCCCGGGCCGATTCGAGTGGGCCGGCAGCGCGGTCCGCGGTCGCTGGACCAGCGCGGATCGGGCACTGCGACGGCTGGAGCGGATGCGGCGGAAGCCTGACGAGGAGTTTTTTGCGGCCGAGGCGTTGGCGGGGCCGCTCGAGTTGAGGGAGGCCCGCGCCGATGAGTGTTTTGTCCCTTTCGGGCGCTCGCGCCCGGTGCGCCTCGGGCGGTTCCTGAAGAAGCAGCGGGTGACACGGGACGTGAAGTCGCGTCCCACGGTCCTAGCCGATGCCGGAGGCATCCTGTGGGTGCTCGGCGTGCGCCGGTCGGCGCGCGCTCCCGTGAAGGGCACCACGCGGAAGGTCCTCTGGGTCCACGCGGAGCGCCATGACTGACAGCCAGCCAGCGATCCAGGTCGAACCGTCCATCCGGGTGCTGTACGACGCCGAGCAGATCGCCGCGCGCGTGCGCGAGATCGGACTCGACGTGACGCGCGACCTCGCGGGAGGGCGACCGTTGTTCGTGGGGGTGCTCAAGGGCGCGTGCATGTTCCAGTGCGACCTCGCGCGCGCCGTGCCGCTCGACGTCGAGCTGGATTTCCTGGCCGCCGCGTCCTACGGCGCCGCGACGACGTCGAGCGGGGCGGTGCGGCTGGTCTCCGACCTCCGCACCGACATCGCCGGACGCAACGTCGTGGTGTGCGAAGGCGTCATCGATTCGGGGCTGACCTTGTCCTACATTCTCGACCTGCTCCGCTCGCGCGGACCCGCCAGCCTGCGGGTGGCGACGCTGCTCGACAAGGCGCCGTGCCGCAAGGTCCAGGTGCCGGTGGATTACGCCGGCTGGACCATCGGTGCGGATTTCGTCGTCGGCTACGGCATGGACGCCGCCGAGCGCTATCGCAACCTGCCCTACGTGGGTGTTCTCGAGGAGGTTTGAAGTGATCCTTCGGCACGATTCCGGCCCGACGGGCACTGGAGGCGGCCGCAACCGTGACGGCCGCCGCGGCCCGCCGCGCGGGATTCCGCCGCGGCGCCCCCAGATCCCGGTCCCTCCCGGGCGGCCCTTCCGCACCCTGGCGTTCTGGGCGCTGGTGGTGCTGCTGTCCCTGGTCGCCTACCGCATGTACCAGGGCAGCTTCGTCAGCCCGCAGCGCGCCGAGATTTCGTACACGCGCCTGGTCCAGGAGATCGACAAGGGCAACATCGCCAAGCTCCAGTTCATGTCGAACACCGTCACCGGCGAGCTCAAGAGCGAGGCGACCGTCAAGGCCGGCGGCCGCGACGTCGAATTCAAGGCGTTCCACGTCAACATCCTCGACAACGGCGATCAGCTCGCCGACCGCGCGCTCAAGGTCAACCCGGGGATCGAGATCGAATCGCAACCGGAGGGCATCAACTGGGCCTCGGTCCTCTTCACCTGGCTGCCGCTCATCCTGGTATTCGGCGTGTGGCTGTTCTTCATCCGGCAGATGCAGTCGGGGGGCAGCGCCGCGCTCAAGTTCGGCAAGACCAAAGCCAAGGTGCTGCTCGAGACCACGCCCAAGGTCACGTTCAAGGACGTCGCCGGTTGCGACGAGGCCAAGCAGGAGCTGCAGGAGATCATCGAGTTCCTCAAGGAACCGCAGAAGTTCCAGCGCCTCGGCGGGCGCATCCCCAAGGGCGCCCTGCTGCTCGGTCCGCCGGGCTCGGGCAAGACCCTTCTCGCCAAGGCGGTCGCGGGCGAGGCCAGCGTGCCGTTCTTCTCGATGTCGGGCTCGGACTTCGTCGAGATGTTCGTCGGCGTCGGCGCCTCGCGCGTGCGCGATCTCTTCGAGCAGGGCAAGCGCAACGCCCCGTGCATCATCTTCATCGACGAGATCGACGCGGTGGGCCGGCACCGCGGCGCGGGTCTCGGCGGGGGTCACGACGAGCGCGAGCAGACGCTCAACCAGTTGCTGGTGGAGATGGACGGCTTCGATTCCAACGAGGGCGTCATCATGATCGCGGCCACCAACCGGCCGGACGTGCTCGACCCGGCGCTGCTGCGCCCCGGACGCTTCGACCGCCAGATCGTGGTGGACTGGCCCGACGTGCGCGGGCGCGAGGGCATCCTCCGCGTGCACAGCCGCAAGATTCCGCTGGCCGAGGACGTGGACCTCAAGCTGATCGCGCGCGCGACGCCGGGGATGGCGGGCGCCGACCTCGCCAACCTGGTGAACGAGGCGGCCCTGCTGGCCGCGCGCCGCAACCACAAGAAGGTCTCGCTGCGCGACTTCGAGGACGCCAAGGACAAGGTGATGCTCGGCGCCGAGCGCAAGAGCCTGGTGATGACCGAGGACGAGCGGCGCAGCACGGCCTACCACGAGGCCGGCCACGCCCTGGTGGCGTGGCTGCAGCCGGGCTCCGACCCGGTGGACAAGGTGACCATCATACCGCGCGGGCGCGCGCTGGGCGTGACCTCCTACGTCGCGCAGGAGGAGCGCCACTCGCGCTCCAAGGACGACCTGCTGCGCATCCTGTGCATGATGATGGGCGGGCGGGCCGCGGAGTTCCAGATCTTCAAGCAGCTCACCACCGGGGCCGCGAACGACATCGAGAAGGCGACCGGCTTGGCGCGCCGCATGGTGTGCGAGCTGGGCATGAGCGAGGCGCTCGGCCCCCTCACCTTCGGCAAGAAGGAGGAGATGGTCTTCCTCGGGCGCGAGATTTCCTCCCACAAGGACTACAGCGAGCAGACCGCGGTGGCGATCGACCAGGAGGTCCGCAGCCTGGTCGAGGGCGCCTACAATCGCGCCCTCGAGCTGCTGCGCGAGAACGTCGACAAGCTGCATCTGCTGGCCAACACCCTGCTCGAGCGCGAGGTGCTCGACGGCGAGGAGATGAACCGGGTGCTGCGTGGTGAGAAGCTGGATCCGCCGCGCCCGGCCGAGCCGTCCGCGGGGATGGAGGAGCCCGCCCCCGAGCCGCCGGCCAAGCAGCCGGCGGCGGCCGGCCAGCTCGACGCCTTCGGCCCCGCGCCGCGCCCCGCGGGCGCCTGAGGGCCCGGCCGGCCGCGCGGAGCCCCGGCGCGGGGCGGCGGCCGCACGTTTGACGCCGCCCTTGCAACCATTCCGCCCCGGGCGACGTCTCATGAAGAGCCACGCCCCGGCGTGGCATGCGACCTCCAAACCAGTCGCAGCAGTCTTCCAAGACCGGGGCGTCGCCCGGGGAATGGCAAGGCTCCGGCCCGCCTCACGGGAATCGCCCGGCCCATGGGTCGGGCGATCTCGTGGGCGGGCGCATCGGCAGGGACGCGGGTGCGCCCGTTCGCGTGCCCGACGGATGCCGCGGCGCCCCCCGGGAGCGACTCGCTCAGGCCATCGGCGGCGGCTGGGTGAACGTGCCCCCTTCGGCGACCAGCTTGAGCAGGCCGGCCGCGGGCTTGTAGCGCTCGCCCTTCTCCGCGCGCAGCGCGTTCAGCCGCGTGGCCACGCGCTGCAGGCCGAGGGTGTCGGCGTGGCGCAGCAGGCCGCCGCGGAACGGCGGGAAGCCGGCGCCGAAGATCATGGCCAGGTCGAGCATGCCGGCGTCGGTCACCACCCGCTCCTCGAGGCAGCGCGCCGCCTCGTTGATCATCGCCAGCGTCATGCGCTCGACCAGGGTCTCGGGGTTCTGCGCCTTGCGCGGGCGGGGGCGGCCGATGAGCGCGCGGACCTGCGGGTCCACGCGGCGCTTGCGTCCCTGGTGGAGGTAGAAGCCGCGGCCGTTCTTGCGCCCCAGTCGCCCCGAGGCGATGAGCTTCTCCAGCGCGGAGGACGGGGCCATCCGATCGGGGAACGCCTTGCCCAGCACCCCGGCGACCTTGTGCGCGACGTCGAGCCCGACCTCGTCCAACACCTCGAACGGGCCCATCGGCATGCCGAAGCGTTTCATCGCGCCGTCGATACCGGCGATGGTGAAGCCCTCCTCGAGCAGCGCCATGGCCTCGCTCAGATAGGGCATGAGGATCCGATTGACCACGAACCCGGGCGCGTCGGTCACCACCACCGGGGTTTTGCCGAGGCGCCGGGCGAGCCCGACCGCGGTCACCAGCGTCTGGTCCGAGGTGCGGGCCCCGCGCACCACCTCGACCAGCGGCATGCGGTGGACCGGGTTGAAGAAGTGGAATCCGCAGAAACGCCCGGGGTGCTCGAGTCCTTCGGCGAGGGCGCTCACCGAGAGCGACGAGGTGTTGGTGGCGAGCACGGCGTCGGGGCGCATGCGCACCTCGAGCTCGGCGAAGACCCGGCGCTTGACGTCGAGATCCTCCACCACCGCCTCCATCGCGAAGTCGGGGCGCCGAATTCCAGTGAGATCCGCGGTCGGCAGGATCATCCCGCGCTGGGCGTCGCGCTCGCGCGCCGGGGCGCGCCGCTTCCGGCCGCGCTCCTCCACCAGGCGGTGCACGGTCTGGAGCGCGCGGGTGAGGGCCGGCGGACTGATGTCGCGCAGCCGCACCCGGATCCCGTTGCGGCTGGCGAGCTCGGCGATGCCGCCCCCCATCACCCCGGCCCCGACCAGCACCATGGACCGCACCGCCAGCGGCTGGATCGCGGCGTCGGCGACCACCGGGTCCTTCTTGGCCCGTTCCGAAAGCCGGAAGATGCGCACCAGGTTCTTGCACACCGACCCGACCACCAGGTCGCTCACCCACTCGGCCTCGAGCCCGAGTCCGACCTCGAGCGGCCGGCCCAACCCGCGCTCCATCACGTTGAGCGCGGCCGGGGGAGCCGGATAGCGGTCCCCGCCGCGGGCACGGGCCATGGCCCGCGCGCGGTTGAGCACCAGGCCCCGCCCGAGCGAGTTCCCATCGAGCGCCCAAGCCGCGGATCCCCGCGGGCGGAACCGGTCGCGCCGCCTGGCCGCCGGCCGCCGCCCCAACTCGGCCAGACGCTGGTGGGCGAAGTCCAAAAGCCACGCCGCCGGCACCGCGCGGGCGATGAGGCCCATCCGCTGCGCCCGCTTCGCGTCGAGCGTGCGCCCGGTCAGCACCAGGTCGAGCGCGGCGGACAGCCCCACCAGCCGCGGCAGCCGCGTGGTGCCGCCGAACGCGGGGAAGATGCCGAGCAGGATCTCGGGAAAGCCGAGCTGCGTGCGCGGCTGCTCGCTGGCGATGCGCGAGTCGCAGGCCAATGCCAGCTCGGTGCCGCCGCCGAGGCACACGCCGTCGATCGCGGCCACCGTCGGTACCGGGAGCGCCGCCAGCCGATTGAACACGGCGTGCGCGCGGCGCACCAGGGTGCGCACCTGTTCGCGGTCGGTGATCGCGCCGATCGCATCCACGTCGGCCCCGGCGATGAACGATCCGGGCTTGCCGCTGCGCAGCACGACTCCCTGCAGGTCGCGGTCGGCCTCGATCTGGGCGAGCGCCGCCTCGAGATCCGCGAGCGCGGCTTCGTCGAGCACGTTCACCTTGCGCGCCGGGTCGTCCATCACCAGGTGCACGATCCGGGGCTCCGGGCGCTCGACACGGAAGGTAGGCATCAGTCGCGCTCCAGCACGAAGGCCGCGCCCTGCCCACCGCCGACGCACAGCGCGGCGATCCCGCGCTTGAGGCCGCGGCGGCGCATCTCCATGAGCAGCGTGAGCAGCAGTCGCGCGCCGCTCGAGCCCACCGGGTGGCCCAAGGCGATCGCGCCGCCGTTGACGTTGAGCCGGTCGAGCGGGATCTCACCCAGCGCGCGGTCGCGGCCCAGCTCCGCGCGGGCGAAGTCCGGCGAGCGCGCGGCGGCGAGGCAGCCCAGCACCTGGGCGGCGAACGCCTCGTTGATCTCGATCAACTCCATCTCCTCGAGCCCGAGTCCGGCGCGATCCAGCGCCTTGGCCATCGCATACACCGGCCCGAGCCCCATGCGGCCCGGCGCCAGGCCGGCGAAGGCGAAGCTGCGGATCCGCCCCAGCGCCGGCACCGGCCAGCGCTGCGCGGTCGCCTCGTCGGCGATCAGCAGAGCCGCCGCGCCGTCGGTGACCTGGCACGAGTTGCCGACCGTCACGGTGCCGTTGCGGCGGTCGAAGTAGGGTTTGAGCCGCGCCAGCGCCTCGAGCGTCTGCCCCTCGCGAGGTCCGATGTCGTCGGCCACCGCCTCGTAGGCCGGTGGCACGAACACCGGCACGATTTCCTCGCGCAGCCGCTCGCGCGCCGCGATCGCCCGCTGGTGGCTCAGGAGCGCGAACTCGTCCTGCTGACGCCGCGTGACGTGGAATTCCTGGCTCAGCACCTCGGCGGTCTGTCCCATGTTGAGCCCGCAGACCAGGTCGGTGAGGCCCTCGGCCAGCGCGATGCGTGGGGCCAGCAGCCGCGGGCGGAAGCGCGCGAAGGCGCCCAGCCGCTGCAGCGGGGTCTTGGCCCGCGCCACGCCTCCGAGCCACTCGGCGTATTCGAAGGTGTACTGGAGCGGGATCTGGCTCATGGATTCCATGCCGCCCGCCAGGACCAGCCGGGCGTCGCCCGCCGCGATGCGGTAGATGGCGTCGGCCACCGCTTCCATCCCCGAGGCGCAGTTGCGGTGCACGGTGAAGCCCGGCACCGCCTCGGGGATCCCGGCACGCAGGGCGGTGATGCGTGCGACGTTGGCCGCCTCGGCCGGCTGCGCGCAATTGCCGAGGATGACTTCGTCGATCTGCGCCGGATCCACCTCCTGCCGCGCGAGCAGCTCCCCGACGGCGATGCGCCCGAGCTCGTAGACCGGCAGGCGCTTGAAGTCGCCGCCCGCCTTCACGAACGGCGTGCGGATGCCGCCCAGCAGCCAGGTCGGGGGGGCGTTCACTCGCTGTCCTCTTTCGGCTTCGGCAGCTTGCGCAGCAGCTCGCGCGCCTCCTGCTGGTACCGCGTGTCGCGCGGGCTGCTGGTCGGCGGTAGCGCGATCGCCCGCTCGAGCTGCTCGCGCGCCTCGGCCCGGCGCTTGAGCTGCATGAAGGTGCGGCCCAGCTCGAGGCGGTGGTTCACGTAGTCCGGCTCCAGCTCGACGGCCTTCTGGAAATCGCGCACCGCGTTGTCCATCGAGGCGCCACGGGGCACCCCGCCCAGCACGGTGTTGGCCGCGGCGCGTTCGATGAAACTCAGGCTCGCCAGCTTGCGGTTCCATGCGGCGCGCACGTGGTAGGCGCGCCCGAGGCCGGGGTCGATCGCGAGCGCACGGTCGACCTCCGCCTTGACCTCCCGCGACAGGGCGAGCCGGGTCTTGGCGCCCTCGTGGAGGGCCTGGCGGCCGAGCGCCACCGCCAGCGCGAGGTGACCCTGGGCGCTGTCGGGAGCGGTCTGCACCGCGGCCCGGGCGTGCTCGACCGCCGCCGCGACGAGCTGGCGCTGGTCCTCGCCGGAGGCGTCCTCGCCCAGCTCGGATTCGACCCGCGACAGCCGGTAGAGCGCCCGGAACCGGCCGGGCTCGGCGGCGACGATCTCGAGGAGGGCCGCGCGCGCGTTGGTGAGCTGGCCGTTGGCGTAGAAGGCCTCGGCGCGGGCCAGATCCTCCGCCGGCTCCTCCGCCGCGATCACCGGGAACGCCATGCCGGCCAGCGCGGCCACGACGAGCGAGGCCGCCAGAATCCGGGTGCGGATCGATGCGCTCACGGGCTCCTCCCTGGAGACGCACGCGCCTCGAAACAGCCGCGGGCGTGACGCCGGGGGACTGTGCGTCACCGCTCCCCCCGCTGTCAACGCGGGGGCGACATCGCCGGATCGCCGACCGCGCTCGTCCACGCCCCCGCGGCAAGGGGTGGCCAGGAGGGCGCGACCGCAGCCCTTTTATGCTTGTGGGCCCCGGGGCCGGGTGCTAGAGCTTCCCGCGGGCGGGAGGATCTGTGCCCGTCACGCGAGTGGAGACGCGATGGCCGGGACCTTGATCGACATCTTCCTCGAGACGGTCTCAGCCCTCCGCAAGCCCGCACAGTTCATGCGCAGGGCCGAGGGCCGCTGGGAGCAGATTCCGGCGGAACGCGCCTTGGCCGACGTCGAAAGCTTCGGGCTCGGACTGACCGCCCTCGGCGTGCGCCCCGGGGACCGGGTCGCGGTCCTGTCCGAGAACCGCTACGAGTGGCCGGTCGCGGACCTCGGCATCCTCGGGATCGGTGCCGTGACGGTTCCGATCTACCCGACGCTCACCGCCGAGCAGGTGGGGTTCATCCTGCGCGACTGCGAGGCCAAAGTCGTCCTGGTCTCGAGCGCGCTCCAGCTCGAGAAGATTCGCGCCGTCGCCGGCCGGCTCGCGGGGCTCTCGGCGGTCCTGTGCATGGACCCCGTCCCGGCCGACGGAGCGACGGAGCGGGAGTTCGCGTCGGTGATCGCGCAGGGGACGGTCGCGCGCCGCGCCGACGCCGATGCCTACCGGATGCGGGCCAAGGCGGTCCGGCCCCACGACCTCGCCACCATCATCTACACCTCTGGGACCACCGGCGAGCCCAAGGGGGCGATGCTCAGCCACCACAACATCGTCTCGAACGTGGACGCCGCGCTCCAGGTGATCGGACTGCGCGCGGACGACACTTGCCTGTCGTTTCTGCCCCTGTGCCACATCTTCGAGCGCATGGCCGGCCTCTACGCCATGCTGAGGGCAGGCGCGACCATCGCCTACGCGGAGGGCATCGATCAAGTCGCCGCCAACGCGCTCGAGGTGCGCCCGACGGTGCTCATCGGCGTGCCGCGCTTCTACGAGAAGGTCTACGCCCGGGTGATGGAGAACGGCCTCGCCCAGCCGCCGCTGCGTCGCAACCTGTTCTTCTGGGGTCTGCACCGGCTGCAGAAAAGGGCGAGCGCGCGGCTGGAGGGCCGCGAGGCGGACTCGCTGGCCGCCCGTCTCGCCGACCGACTGGTCGGGGCCAAGGTGCGCGAGCGGGTGGGTGGGCGGCTGCGCTTCTGCGTCTCGGGCGGGGCACCCCTGGCCCCCAAGGTGATGGAGTTCTTCGCCGCGATCGGGATCCCGATCTACGAGGGCTACGGCCTCACCGAGACCTCGCCGGTCATCACGCTCAATCCCCCGGGGCGGGAGAAGCCCGGATCGGTGGGCCCGCCGATCCCCGGGGTGGAGGTGCGCATCGGCGAGGAGGGCGAGATCCTCACCCGCGGTCCGCACGTGATGCAGGGGTACTACCACAACGACGAGGCGACGCGCCGGGCGCTGCGCGACGGGTGGTTCCACACCGGCGACGTCGGCCATCTCGATGCCGACGGCTTCCTGGTCATCACCGACCGGCTCAAGGACCTGTTGGTGACCGCCGGCGGCAAGAAGGTCGCCCCCCAGCCACTCGAGGCGCGCCTCAAGACCAGCAAATGGATCAGCGAGGCGGTGATGCTCGGGGACCGCCGCCCCTACGTGGTGTGCCTGCTGGTGCCGAACTTCAGCGTGCTGGAGAAGGAAGCGCGCGCCCGCGGATGGGGCGGCGCCGGGCTGGCCGAGCGGCTCGAGCACCCGGAGGTGCTGGCCCTCTACCAGAGGGAGATCGAGCGTCTGAACCGCGACCTGGCTCCCTTCGAGCAGATCAAGAGATTCGCGCTGCTCGATCGCGAGCTGACGCAGGAGGCGGGGGAGCTCACCCCCACGCTCAAGGTGAAGCGCCGCGTCATCGAGCAGCGCTTCGCCCATCTCATCGAGGCGCTCTACGAGGGTACCGCCACGCCGGAGGGGACGTAGCGCCATCCGGCTCCGGCGGTGCCACCGGCGTTCGGGGCAGTCAGGGGAGGTCCAAGACCATGGGAATCCACCGATTCCTCCTGCCCGCGCTCCTGGCGGGGGCGGTGCTGCAGCCCACCGGGGTCCAGGGCGCGGGCTACGGCATCTACGAGCAGGGGGTGGCCGTCCTCGGTATGGCCGGCGCCGGCACGGCGTCGGTGCACGATCCGTCCGCCGTGTTCTTCAATCCCGCGGCGATGTCCTGGCTGAGCGGCGCGCAGATCCACGCCGGCGGCACCGCGCTCACCACCAACACCAGCTTCGCGGGCACGAACCCCTACCCCGGCTACGGCGTCACCGAGGAGATGAGGCGCCAGACGTTCTTCCCGCCCACGCTCTACGCCACCCGCCGCTACAACGACCGCTGGTCGATGGGGGTCGGAATCAATTCGCCCTTCGGGCTCGGCGTGGACTGGCAGGATCCCGAACGCTTCACCGGACGCTACATCGTCACCCGCGCCGACCTGCGCGCCATCAACGGCGCGGTGAATTGGGCCTACCGCGTGACGCCGCAGCTCAGCCTCGCCGCCGGCGGCAATATCCTCTTCGCCCAGGTGGATCTCCGCCGCCGCGTGCTGGTGCCGAGTCCCGGCGGTGGCGGCGGACAGGTGGACGTGGCCTCGGTGCGGCTGCACTCGGACTACGATCCCGGCTACGGCTGGAACGCCGCGGTGTCGTACGCCCCGGTCCCCGAGTGGCGGCTCGGCGCGGCCTATCGCGGCAAGATCGTCGTGGACACCGAGGGCGACGCCGAGTTCACGCAGATCCCGACCGGCGACCCGGTCTTCGACGCCGGCGTGGCGGCCACGCTGCCGCCCGACCAGGGGGTGAGCACGGTGCTGCGCTTCCCGGCGATCTGGTCCGCCGGCATCGCCTGGCTGCCGGCAGGGACGTGGACCGTCGAGGGCGCGGTGGTGTTCACCGAGTGGTCGCTGTTCCGCGATCTGCCGCTCCGCTTCAAGCAGACGCCCGCGAACGACGAGACCATCGTCGAGGACTACCGCGACACCTTCGCCTTCCGCTTCGGCGCCGAGCACCGGTTGCCCGCCTTCACCTACCGCTTCGGCTACTACTTCGAGCAGGCCGCGGCACCGGCGCCTTCGGTGACGCCGCTGCTGCCGGACGCCGCGCGCAACGGCGCGACCGTCGGCCTCGGCCTTCCGCTGGACGCGGGGAAGCGCTGGCAGCTCGACCTCTACGATCTCGCCCTGTTCGTGGACCGCCGGGGCACCGAGGGCCGCGAGCGCGACGGCTTCGACGGGGAGTACAAGTCGTTCATCAACGCGTTCGGAGCGGGGCTCACCTACCGCTTCCAGCCGCCGGGGGAGCAATGATCGCCATGAAGACCTCATCCCTGACCCGCCTGGTCCTGGTCGCGCTGCTGGCCTCGGGCTGCGCCAAGATCGAGCCCCTGAGTTCGCCGGCCGCCGTGGGCGGGAGCGCCGATTTCGGCACGTACGTCGCCCTGGGCACGAGCATCACCGCCGGCTATCAGTCCGGCGGCGTCGCCAACCAGCACCAGATGACCTCCTACGCCGCCTCCTTCGCGCGCCAGACCGGGAAGCCGGTGCTGGCATCGGGGACCGGGAGCTTCACCTACCCCGCCATCGGCGCGGACGGCATCCCGCCGCTGCTGCGGCTGGTTTCGCTGAGTCCGCTGCAGATCAGCAACGCCGGGCGCACGCTGGGAAGCCCGCTCAACCTCGGCCAGGTGGGCGCCTATCACAACTACGGCGTGCCGGGCGCGCTGCTGCTCGACCTCGCCGACGAGACCCACTACTACGCCACGGTTCCGCCGGTGAACCGCACCACCTTCACGTTCTTCGATCTGATCGCGCGCCATTCCGGGACCCTCCTGGCGCAGGCCGCGAGCCTCGGTCCCACGTTCATCACCTTCGAGTACGGAGCGAACGAGGTGCTCGGGCCGGCGACGTCGGGCTCGGGCGTGGCGGCGCTCACGGGGCCGCAGTTCGCCGCGCTGCTCAATGGCACGCTCGACGCGCTCGAGGCGGCTGCCCCGGGCGTGAAGCTGGCGCTCTTCAACGTGCCCGACGTCACCACCATCCCGTTCGTCACCACGTTTCCTCCGGTGGTGCTCGACGCCAACGGCAACCCGGTGATCGTGAACGGCAATCCGCTGACGTTGGTCGGCCCCGGCGGCACGCCGCTCGGCCTCGGCGATTACGTCCTGCTCACCGCGCAGGCCGATCTCGCCGCGGGGAACGGATTCCCGACCGGCACCTTCTCCTATCTCACGGGTGCCGCCGGCACCAACCAGCCGCTGACCGACGCCGAGGTGCTGTCGGCGGGCGAGGCGGCGAGCATCCGCTCGGCGGTGGACCAGTACGACGCGGCGATCGCCTCCGAAGCGGCCGCGCGCGGGGCGGCGCTGGTGGATCTGCGCGGCCTGCTGCAACGGGCGGCGACCACCGGCATCCCCTTCCAGGGGACCGAATACACCAGCGAGTTCATCACCGGCGGGCTGTTCAGCCTCGACGGCGTGCATCCCAACGACCTCGCCCACGGCATCCTCTGCAACGTCCTGATCGACGCGGTCAACGCCACCTTCGGCGCGCGGGTGCCGCACGTCGACCTGCGCGGGCTGGCTACCGCCACTTCGTCGCGGGCGCGTCCGGCCGCGGCCGGGGGTCGGGCGCGGCCGCGGATCGAGGGTCTCGGAGACGGGCTCGCGGCACTGTTCCCGTGGAGGGACGAGCCCGCACCCTAGGAGCTCAAGCGACGGGCAGGTGCTGCCACAGCTCCTCGCGCACCAACGGCAGCGGTAGCGTGCCGCTGCGGAGCAGCGCGGCGTGGAAGTCGTACAGCGTGAAGGCGCGCCCCTGCCGGCGGCGCGCCTCGTCGCGCAGCTCGAGCAGCATCAATTTGCCCAGGACGTAGCTCATGGGCTCGGTCGGCGTCATGGTGTAGCGCCGCACCTCGATGGTGGCGGCGACCGGATCCAGCATCGCTTCCTCGACCAGCATCTCCACCGCCTGCGGGACGCTCATGCGCCCGGTGTGCAGGCCGACGTCGATGACCACCCGGCACGCCCGCCACAGCAGGTCGCGGAGCTGGAACAGACGGCTCGCGGGGTCGAGGAAGAAGCCCTGCTCGTACATCAGCTCCTCGCAGTAGAGCGCCCAGCCCTCGGAGAGCATGCTGCTGTCGGCCAGCAGCCGCAGGCGGGAGCCCGCATGGTTCGCATGCGACAGCTGCAGATGGTGCCCGGGGTAGGACTCGTGCAGCACCGTGAGCGGCAGCGCCGCGTAATTGTGGGCCTCGAGCTGATGCGCCTGGTCCTCGCGCCGCCGGCCGATGTCGATCGGCGTCACGAAGAGGTACCCGGTCTGGTCCACGTCCAGGGGCGCGGGGGGCAGGTAGGTGGCGTACGGCGTCGTGGGCCGCTCGAACAGCGGCGTCTCGATGACCTCGAGCGGCGCGTCCAGCAGCGGCGCCAGATGCTTCTCTTCGGTGAACCGCCGCGCCCGCTCGACCTCGGCGACGTAGGCCTCGCGCAGCCGTAGCGGCTCGGGATGGCGCTGCCGGGCGTCCGCGATCTGCGCCCGCCAGTCGCGATTGGCATCGATGCGCCGCGCCTCCTGCTCGAGCAGCGTCCGGGTGCGCTCGACCTGCACCCGGCCCAGATCGGCGACCTCGGCGCACCCGACCGAGAGCATGTGCTCGCGCTCGAGCTTGTAGTTCATCCAGCGCTCGCCGATGGCGAAGCTGCCGCCGACGCGCCGCGACAGCTCGCCCTCGAGGAACTCCTGGTACTGGAGGAATCCGGCCCGCGCCCGCCCCCCCGCGTGCTCGATGCGCTCGGCCTCGCCCGGGAAGCTGCGCAGCAGCGTGCGCACGACCTCCTCGACGAACGCGGGGCCGCTGGCATTGACCTCGGAGGCGATGTCGAGCAGCACCTCGGGCACCTGGCCCAGGCTGGCGCGCGCCTCGTGCAGGTAATCCGGAATCGCCATCAGCCGCGCGAGGATCGGTTCCTTGCGCTCCTCGAGCGGGGCGAAGGGCCGCGCCGCGAGCAGGAACACGCCTCGCAGCGCGGTCTCCGGGAAGCGCGCCGGGTTGCGCGCGTACACCTTCAGGTCCTCGAGGTCGACGCGGAGCGACGCGATGCGCGAGCGCAACAACGCGTAGTCCACGCGTTGATGGAGCGGCAGCTCCTCCCAGGGCACCGACGCCACCAGACGCTGGTCGAGATCACGCAGCCAGGAGGTGCGGGCCCGCACGCCGTCGGGAGAATCGTCGGGCAGCAGCTCGTCGTAGTCGTGCAGACCCGCCGCGGTGGCGCCGACCGGCTGGTGCCGCATGTAGACCTCGACGAACTCCTCGCTCAGAGCTGCAAAGGTCTTCGCGGTGTCGATCATCGCTCTCCGTGGGCTCGGACTGCGTGGCTGCGCCGAGGCGGGGCCGGAAGCTCCCGGGTCGGCGAACGGAGGATCGAAGGGCTATTCGATGCGCACGACGTGGGCGGCCTGCCTGCCGCGGGCGCCGGGCACGACGTCGAACTCGACCCGATCACCCTCGGCGAGGGGCTTGCCGCCCTCCGACTGGAGGGCGGATACGTGCACGAAGACGTCCTCGCCGCCGTCGGCATGGATGAACCCGTAGCCTTTCGAGTGGTTGAACCACTTCACCGCGCCCTGGCCGCGCTCCGCTGCCGACCCCGCCGGCTGCGGCGCCGCGGGCGGGGACTCCCGCACACCCCCGGCGACGCGGGGCGGCTTACGGGCACGATAGCAGTCCCGACAATACACCGGACGCCCGCCGCTCGGGTGGAACGGCACCTGGGTCTCGGCCCCGCACGCCGAGCACACCGCTGCGACCATCCCGCCCCGCGACCGCGCCGCGGGTTTGCCGCCCGCACCGGCCCCGGGCCGCGGTCCCTTGCGGGTTTCCCGACACTGCTTGCAGCGCGTCGGAGCGTTGGTCAGTCCGTGCTCGCGGTAGAAGGCCTGTTCCCCGGCGGTGAACAGGAACTCCTGGCCGCAGTCGGCGCACTGGATGCGCTGGTCTTCACCCGTGGGCATGAACCGGCGAGCCTCTCGGGAAGGGTGGATGCGACGCGCGTGTGAGCGAGACACCACGCCCCCGGCAGGGATCGCCCCTGCCGGGGACGGATCAAACGAGAGGGAGGGCCGGCGGCGCCGGCGGCCGAAGCGCTGAGTGGCGAAATCGAGAGTTCACGAACACGCGACGCTCCGAACGAACGCACCCCGCGAACCAGGACGAAAGTATAGGCACCGGCCGCGCGGAGTGTCAAAGCCCGGGCCGCGGCCACACGCCCGCCAGCGGACCGCAGCGGGCGGGGACCGGAGCGCGGGCTCCGCAGGCGCGCAGGAGCCAGGGACTGGCGGGCGCCCCTCGGTCACGCACCGGATGCCATCGAAGCCGGTCCTGAGCGGGGCGCCCCTCAGAGCGCAGCGAGGCGGAGCCAGGAGGGCGGAGCCGAGCGGCCCGCGCGCAGGCCCCACCCGCGGAGGCCCGCCGGGCACGGAGCCCGCGTTCAGGCACGCTGCGGTGTACACAGCGCGCGCAGGATCTCCGCCATGGTGATGACGTCGAGCAGATTGTGGTGGAACACCGGGATCAGGCGGTAGGGGTCACCGTGGCGGACGTAGTCGTGGTAGAGGCCGGGAATCTCCTCTCCCGGAACGTCGCCCGAGCGCCCACGCCGGCAGACGTGACGCTCCAGGGTCTGCAGCCGGCAGTCGGGAAGCTGGAGCCGCCAGCGCCGCCGCGCGGGATGCAGCAGGTCGATGTGCCGCGGCGGCAGCGCCAGCGGCACACCCTGCACCACCGCGCGTCCGGTCAGAAACGGGGCGTCGTAGGACTTGCCGTTGAACGTCACCAGGAACTCGAACCCGCGCGCGAGCAGGCCGAGCGCGCCCAACAGCGTCGCCTCCTCGCCATAGTGCCGCGCGAAGTACTGGCGCAGCACGAAGTCCGTGCCGCTCCAGTGCATGGTGCCGGCCAGGAACACCGGACTCGAGGTCAGCCCGCCGGTCTCGAGGTCGAGAAACAGCGCCCGCTCGAGGCCCACCGCGGCGAGGGCGCGCAGGTCCGCCTCCATCGCGGGGGGCTCGCCCAGCCGGCCCCAGTGCGACCGGCGCCGCTCGACCTCGGAGCGCAGGCGCTCGTGGACGTAGACCGCACCCCGCTCGTCGCGCCATTCCCCCCCGGGCAGGAACTCCTCGACCCCGACGTCCGAGGCGCCCGGCGCCTTGGCCTTGCGGCGCGTGCGGCGTGGGGCGTCCCCGGCGCCGTCCGACGCCGGCGCGTCTCCGGCCCGCCGGCGTCCCCGCACCAGCTCGCCGAGGCGCGCCTTGAGCGCGGCATCACCGATCATCGCGGGTCCTCCCGCGGGCCGTCCACGGCGAGCGCGGCGGCGAGAATCAGCCGGCGGCTCTCGGTCGAATGCTCCCTCCGGTCCGAGCCGCCCCATAGCCCGTCGCGGACCAGCCCGTGCCGCGCGAGCAGCGCGGTCAACTCGGCGCAGGTGTACGCCCGCAGGTCGAACTCCTTCTGCACCCGGGCCCCCTCCGACTCGATCAGGGTCTGGCGCGAGATCACCCGCGAGCTCTGGAGATCCAGCGTAATCTCCTCCATCAGCAGGGCGCCGTCGTCGCGCTGGGTCCAAGTGCGTTGCTGTGGATGGGTGAGCAGCCAGTCGCGGTTCACCATGTCGATCAGGAAGCGGCCCCGGGGACGCAGCGCGCGCGCGACACCCGCGATCACGCGCTCGTTCTCCGCGTCCGAGAAGTAGCCGAACGACGTGAAGAACGAGTAGATGCCGTCGAAACCTCCGTCGAAGCCGAGCTCCCGCATGTCGCCGGTGACGAAGCGCGCCTCGACGCCGGCGGCGCGCGCTTCCTCGCGCGCGATCTCGAGATAGTGCGGATTGAAATCGAGTCCGGTGACGCGGAATCCCCGCCGCGCCATGGCCACCGCGTGACGGCCGTATCCGCAGGCCAGGTCGAGCAGCTCGGCGCCCTCGGGGAGTGCCAGCGCCGACACGATGAAATCCACCTCCGCGCCGGTCCGTTCCGCGGTCAGGGTCGGCCGGTAGATGCGCAGATAGTCGTCGTCGAAGAACGCCACCGGCCACTCGGGACCCCGGGCCATACGCTCAGTCCCTCCCCAGCCAGTCGACGAGCAGCGCCCGCGCCGCCGCCTTCCCGGGGATGGCGCGCGCGCGGCCGAGGTCGGGATCCTGCTGCTGCGCCGGTCGCAGCACGGGGAGCCCGACGCACGACGGGCAACCGGACTCGCACTCGCAGGCCTCGAGGTGCTCGAGCGCCGCGCGCGCCAAGTCGTCGAGGCGCGCGTAGCCCTGCTCCGCGAACCCCAGCCCGCCGGGATAGCGGTCGAACACGAACAGTCCTGGACGGCCGAGATTCGACGAGTCGATCATGCCGCCGAGGTCGGACGGATCGCACATGCTCAGCATCGCCAGCAGCGTGAGGAAGAGGTTGCGCACGCCCATCAGCCCTTCGACCGGGTTGAGTCCCTGCCCCGCGATCGCGCGCCAGGTCGGCTCGTCGGGCGCCAGCCAGAAGCCGGTGGTGTCGAGCGTCAGCCGCGGCAGCTCGAGCGGGTGGTAGCCGATCGCATCGAGGGAATGGAACCGCACCTTCTTCATGGCGATCGTCTGCCACGAGTAGGTCACCTCGCCGAGGCGCACCGACTCGCCGCGCCATGCGCGGCGATCCAGCTCGCTGCGCACCCGAATGTTGCTGTCGAGCACCGGCTGCGTGTAGTAGTCCACCTCGCGCCGCTCGACCATCGCGGTCTTCTGCTCCAGGTCGAGCGCCCGCACGAACCAGGTCTCGCCCTCGTGCAGGTAGATCGCCTCCGGGTACACCAGCTCGAGCGCGCTGATCGCGTCCACCGTCCCGATGACCGCGTGGCCGGTCCCCGCGTCCATGATGGTGTAGGTGTCGTCCGAGATCGTGCGCAGGTTGACCTTCGCCGCCGGGAACTCGGTCGTCGCCCAGTAGGAGACACCGTCGATGGTGCGCGTCTCCCCCGCCTCGTCCAGCGCCGCCAGGATCGCGGGCGTCTGCGGCCCGAACGCCCGCTCGTCGGCGCCCGAGAGCGGCAGCTCGTAGGCCGCGCACGCCAGCTGCTGGGCCAGGATGTAGGGATTGTGCGGATCGATCACCGCCGCCTCCGGCGAGTGGCCGAAGAAGTACTCCGGGTGGCGCATGAGGTACTGGTCCACGGTCTCGTTGTAGCCCACCAGCACCGCCACCGACGGCACGCCCTTGCGGCCCGCGCGCCCGGCCTGCTGCCACGCGCTGGCGCGGGTCGGCGGGGCGCCGATCATCACCACCGCGTCGAGCCCGCCGATGTCCACGCCCAGCTCGAGGGCGTTGGTGCTCACCACGCCGCGCAGCTCGCCCGAGAACAGCGCCTGCTCGATGCGGCGCCGTTCCTCGGGGAGATAGCCCCCGCGGTAGGGGCGGATGCGCTCGCCCGACCGCGGCTCCTGGCGCTCCAGCCGCTCGCGCGCGTAGCGGTAGACCAACTCCGCCGCGACCCGCGATTTCGTGAACGCGATCGCCTGCGCCCCGCGCGTCATCAGGCCCGCGAACAGCTCGGAGCCCTCGACGTTGGCCGAGCGGCGCTCCACCCGGGAGTCGTCCACGTACGGGGGATTCCAGAACACGAAGTGCTTCTCGCCCCGCGGCGCCCCATCGTCGTCCACCACCGTCACCTCGCGGCCGACCAGCCCGCCCGCCAGCTCGCCGGGGTTGCGGATGGTGGCGCTGCACAGCACGTAGCGGTAGTCCGCGCCGACGTGGCGCGCGAGGCGCTCGAGGCGCCGCAGGACGTTGGCGACGTGCGAGCCGAAGATCCCGCGGTAGGCGTGCATCTCGTCCACCACCACGAACCGCAGGCTGCGCAGGAACCGGCCCCAGCGCGCATGCGCGGGCAGGACGCCCTGGTGCAGCATGTCGGGATTGGAGAGGACGACGTTGGCCGAGTCACGCAGCTTGCGCCGCGTCGCCGGGTGCGTGTCGCCGTCGTAGACTCCGGGCACCAGCGCCCGCAGGACGTCGGGATGCGCCGCCGCGAGCCGGGTGAGGCCCTTGAGCTGATCCTGGGCCAGCGCCTTGGTCGGGAACAGGTAGAGCGCCGTCGCTCCCGGCTCGGCGAGGAGACTCTCGAGCACCGGGACGTGGTAGCAAAGGCTCTTGCCGCTCGCGGTCCCGGTCACGACCACGACGTCTCGGCCCTCGCGCAGCGCGTCGATCGCCTGGGCCTGGTGGGTGTAGAGCCGCGCGATGCCCTGGTGCTGGAGCGCTTCGGCCAGTGCCGGCGGCAACGGGCGCGCGGGCTCCGCATGCCGCGCGGGGCGCGCCGTCAGGACCTCCCAGTGGGCGAGCGCGCCGCGCCCCGCGGGCCCGCGCGCCTGTTCGGCGAGCCAGGCCGCGGGCGACTCTCCGGCCGACGGGGACGCGGCCCGCTCGAGGAAGCGGGTGGGCGGTGCGTGCATGGAGGTGGTCCTCGCGCGCCGTGCGCATCTCGGCCCGCTCAATGATGGCAGGAGCGCTCGGGACGCCCGTGAAGGCGGGCAGTATACCGCGTCCGTCGGGCGCCCGAGAAGGGGGGGCGAGCGGACAGCCTAATCGACCACCACCCGCGAGGTGGTGTCGAACCAACTGATGACCCAGCCGTCCCCGCGGGGCTCGAAATGCACGCGGTAGGCCTCTTCGCTGCCGCGGAAGAACGTCATCTGCCTCGCCCCCGCGTTGGTCGCGGGAGCGACTCGCCACGGCAGGCCGCGGCGTCCCCAGCCGCGTTGCATCGCACGCTCGACCACCGAGGGATCGGCGCTCAGGCGCATCGCCTGCAGGAGGTCGCTGGCGGACATCGCCTCGATGAAGTGCACGAAGCTGGCGTAGGGCGATGGGGTCTCGCGCTCGTCCACCAGCTCGAAACCCTGCGGGCCCCAGTGGAAGCGGCGGGTGACGTAGACGTGGGGGCAGGTGCCGCACTCGTCGAAGCCGCGGGCGGGACGGTAGGTGCGCGTGACCAGCACGGCCCCCGTGTCCGCCGGCGACTCGAATTGCCCGGAGCCGATGCCGCCGAGCGAGTCGGGGCCCAGGGTCTGGACCAGCCGCAGCGGTCCCTCCGGACCGGCCTGGCCCCACACCAGCAGCACCGGCGTGACCCCCGCTCCCGCCCGCCGGCCGTAGAGAATCGCCGCTTCGGGCGGCGGCGCGGCGGCGGGGGGACCGCCCTCTCGGAAGCCGTGCGCCGCGAGCTTGAGCAGCCGCAAACCGCTGCCATCGAGGCCCTGGACCTGCGGCCCGCCCACGTCGCACCAGTAGACGTACGGCCACGATCCGCCCTCGGGATCGGAGCGCGAGAAGAAGTTCACCGCCATGACGCAGGGCTGGCTCGCGATCTCGCTCCCCACGCCGATGGAGTCCAGCAGCGAACGGGCGCGCCCCTCCCAGCCGGAGGGCTTGCGCCGCCGCAGCTCGTGAAACAACGCCCGGGCGTCGAAGGCCACCGCCGACTCCACGTCGCCGAAATCCCAGCGCTCCTGGCCCGCGTGCAGGTAGATCTCGACCGAGTCCGCCGTTGCCGCCCCGGTCGAATCCGACCCACGCGGCACCAACTGCGGCTTGCGGTCGCAGCCGGGCAACAACGCGAACAGCACCAGCAGCGCGAGCAGCGCCGGCGGCAGCGCCAGCCGCGCCGCGGCGGCGAGCCGGGGACCTTCGGCGCGGCGCTGCCGCGTCGCGATGGCGATCGCGGCAGGCCGGCGCCGACCGGCGCGCGCGCGGCGCGCGCGTGGCGAGGGCATCATCGCGCCCCTCCGGCCGGCGGCGAGGCGGGCTCGGGCGCCTTCACCGGCACGATCCAGTCCCGGATCACCCAGCGGCCCTCCTTCTGCGTGAAGTGCACGATGTAAAGCGGCTTGCCCTTTCCACCACGGAATCGGATCGCGAACCAGGCGGGCCACGCCTCACCCTCCTCAAAGTATTCCACTCGCCATAGGCCGCGCCCGCGGCCGGTCGCCCAGCCCTCCGCCATCGCCCGGCGGACCATGGACGGATCCTCGAGCAGTCGCGCGGCGGCCGTTGGGTTCCGCTCGCGGAGCAGCCGGATGAACAGCACGAAAGAGGCGAACGGCGTCGGCACCAGCCGCTCGTCGTTGAGCGTGAATCCCTCCCGCCGCTCCGCGTAGGTTCGTTCCAGGATCGGGCGCGGGCAGTCACTGCACACCTCGAACAGCGAATCCACCGGGGCCCGGGACCACGCCACCAGCTCGGGCCGGCCGTCCCCGTTGAGGTCCGCCCACTCCGCGTCCCCCATCTCGCCCAGATCCGGTCCCGAGCCCGCGTACTGCGTGAGATTCCAGTACAGGCCGTCCTCGCTCAAGCGCAGCAGGGTGAAGCCGAGCGTGCGCCGGGTGTCGCGACGCCGATCGATCACGCCCCACTCGTAGGGGTAGGTCCGCTGGCCCGTCCACCAGACCCGCACCTTCGGCGCATCCCCGCCGCCGAACGCCGCGCCCTCCATGCGCAGGTCCTCGCCCCGGAACCAGTAGAAGAACCCGACCGATTGCGCGGATGGCCGCGCGGGATTATGCACCATGAGCAGCACGAAGCGCGGGAGCGTCGGGTCCAGGGCCACCTCGGTGTCGAGGCCCAGGGAGTCGAGCACCGGCTCGATCGCGTGGGCCTGCAGCGTATTCTGCTTGCCGAGCGCACGCAGCAGCCGGCGTCCCATCGTCCCCACCAGCTCGTAGGCGCGGTAGTTCTCTCCGCCGACGCTGTCGCCGGTATTGGTGGCGAAGCCCGCACGGGCGTCCGCCGCCCAGCGGGTGAGCGAATCGGCGAACGGGGGGACCCACGGGCGGATACGCTGCGCGCTCGCCGCCGGCGGCAGGAGCGGGTGCGAGCCGAGAACCAGCCAGAACGTCAAGGTGGCGACCCCGCATGCGGCCTTCACGGGGCGCCGGAATGGGAAGGGCATCGCGCGCAGTTGAATCTGTTTGGCCGGGCGCGGTCAAGGTTGAAAAGCGGCGGAGGGCGGCACGGGCGGAGCGCCCACGGCGAAGGGAGGCACGGGGCGGAGAGCCCGCGGCGGAGGGCGGGGCTGGGCGACGCACGCGGCCGGGACGGTGCGGAGCGGCTCCCGCGAGGCGCCGTCGCGCGAGGCACCCCCGACGGCCCCCCGCGTTGCACGCCGCGAATCCTGCGGGATAGATTCGCCGCGTGTGCACCCTCATCATCGGCCGCGACGTCGTCGCCCCCGGCACGCTCGCCCTCGCCGCCAATCGTGACGAAGACCCGCGGCGTCCCTCCGATCCACCGCGCGTGCTGCTCGCAGCACCCCGCGTGGTCGGCGGGCGCGACCGCGTCGCGGGAGGCAGCTGGCTGGTGGTTCGCGACGGTCGCGCCGTGGTGGCGATCCTGAACCGCGGCGGCGTGCCCGCGGTGAGCGGGGTGCGCTCGCGCGGCCTGCTCGCGCTCGATGTCGCGGCGGCCGTGGGAGCGGCCGATCCCGCGGGGGCCGACCCCCCGCCGCTGCGGCCGGGCGGGCTTTCGGGCGCGGCGCTGGCGCGGGCGTGGGGCGAAGCCTCGAGCGGGTGCTTCGCCCCGTTCTCGCTCGTTTTCGCTTCTCTGCCGTCGTGCTGGGTGCTGAGCCTGCGCCGCGACGCGCCCCCGAGCGTCGAGGAGATCCCCGCCGGCTGGCACGTCCTCACCCACGCCGATCTCGACGACCCGGACGAACCGCGCACCTCGTGGCTGCGGCGCGGGCTCGCCGACTGGCGCCCGGCCGACGCCGCGGAGGCCGAGCGCGGCCTGATTGCGCGCCTGCGGCACCACGCCGGGGAAGCCGGCAACCGGGCGACGCCGGCGGTCTGCATCCACGAAGGCGGCGCGCGCACCGTCTCGGCGGCCGTGGTCTGGCTCGACCCGACCGGGGCACGCTACCGTCACGCGGAGGGCCCGCCGTGCGAGCGGCCCTTCGACGACTATTCGCACCTGCTCGCCGGGGACCGTCCCGCGCCGGAGACGACATGATGCTCGAGAATCAAGTGGCACTCATCACCGGCGCGAGCCACGGGCTCGGCCTCGCCATCGCCCGCGCCCTGTCCGCCGAAGGCGCCTCGATCGCTTGCCTGGCGCGTCCCGGCGCGGGGCTCGACGCGGCGGTGAGCGGCCTGCAGGCCGCGGGCGCGCAGGCGCTCGCGACGCCGGCGGACGTCACCCGGTCGGCCGAGGTCGAGGCCGCGGTGCGCGCCACGCTCGAGCGCTGGGGCCGGCTCGACATCGTGGTGCTCAACGCCGGCACCTGGAAGGGCGGCGCGGTGCAGGAGCTGTCGGAGGCCGATTGGGATTCCCTGCTCGACCTCAACCTCAAGGGCGCGTTCCTCACCCTCAAGCATGCCCTGCCCTGGCTCATCGAGCGGCGGCGCGGCACCGTGGTCGGGATCGGGTCGCTCGGGGGTTGGGTGGGGCAGCCGGGCGGGGCGGCCTACGCCGCGAGCAAGTGGGGCCTGCGCGGACTGCTCGAGTCCGTGGCGCTCGAGGTCAAGCCGCACCGCATCCGCGTCAGCCTCGTGCATCCTCACAACATCCGCTCGGCTGGCCCGCCGATCGCTCCGGGCTCGCCCGAACGCGACCGCAACCTGGAGCCGTCGGAGATCGCCTCCCTGGTGGCGTGGATCTGCGCGGCGCCCGAGCACGTCGTGGTGGGCAACGCGACGATCTGGCCGCTGGATGCGGGGGTGAGCGGCGGCTGAGCGCGCGGCGAAGGGCGGCGCGGGGTGGAGCGGCGAACCCTGTGGCGATCGATGAATCGTGGGGGCTAGAATGGGGGGGCGAGCCGGCGTGAACTGGCGGGAGGGGGTGTGGGATGGAGCTGAACTTTCCGGAGTGTCGCAAGTGCAACGACGGCGTACTGCTGCCGCTCTCCGACTACGGCCGCGAGGGCGCACCGATCACCTACAAGGCATGGGTGTGCAGCAATCCCGCATGCGGATTCAACGTGCGCATCGACAATGGCGAGATCAGCCTGGGCCGCGGCATTGGGATCTCCAGCAAGTGATCGCGGCGCGCTGGTCGTCGGGCCCCCGCGCGTTCCGCGACCGGCGACGACCGCGGGAAGGACCTGATTGATCCGGGCGATCGTCTTCGATCTCGACAACACGCTCACCGACTTCATGAAGATGAAGTCGGACGCCATCAGCGCGGCCATCGAGGGCATGATCGACGCCGGGCTCGACCTGCCGCGCGAGGCCGTGCGGGCGCGCATCGACGCCATCTACCAGGAGCAGGGGCTCGAATACCAGCGGGTGTTCGACGAGCTGCTCGAGAGCGAGCTCGGCCATATCGATCCCCGCATCCTGGCCTCGGGGATCGTGGCCTACCGCCGCGCGAGGGAATCGGCGCTGGTGCTCTACCCGCACGCGCAGATGACCCTGCTCGAGCTGGCGAAACGCGGTATCCGGCTGGGCGTGGTGTCGGACGCGCCGCGCGCCCAGGTTTGGCTGCGGCTGTGCTCGCTCTCCCTGCAACACGTGTTCGACGCGGTGGTGACGTTCGAGGACACTCGCGAGCGCAAGCCCAGTCCGGCACCGTTTCGCCGCGTGCTCGAGATGCTGGGGGTCGAGCCGGCGCAGTCCCTCATGGTCGGGGACTGGGCGGAGCGCGACGTGGTGGGGGCGAAGAGTCTCGGCATGATGACCGTGTTCGCGCGCTACGGCGACACCTTCAATACCCAGGTGTCGGGCGCCGACCACGACGTGAACGACGTATTCGAGCTGGTCGCGATCGTGGACCGGCTCAACGACGCCGGCGGCGGCACGCGACGATCGGCGGATCGGACCGCGGCACGGCGCGCATAGGCCACCATCCGGGAGGTGTCATGGCGGAAGGCAAGATCAAGGCGGCGAAGGTCAAGGTGCACCCGGCCCCCGAGGGCACCGGCGGGCTGGACGGGCAGTTCCACGTGTTCGTCTTCGACGTGTTCAATCGCACCTTCCTCCCCGGGCGTTCGTTCGACACCGTCGAGAAGGCGACGGCTTTCCAGCGCCACGAGCAGGAGCGTATCTACACGGTGCAGGAAGCGGATCCGGAGCTGTTCGACCTGCCGTTCATCTCCGCGGACCCGCAGCTCATCGAGCGGGCGGAGCGCGACACCGTCTATCGCGAGCGGCTGATGAAGGACCTCGGCGCCGAGGCCCGCGCGCGCGCGCGCAAGCGCTAGCGGCCGAACGGGCTCGTGATCCTCATGGTCCTGGCCGTGGTGCTCGCGGCGGCGGACGTTCCCGACACCTCCATCCGGATTCCCGGGACCGCGCTGCGCCTCGGCACCGACATCGCGCGCTACGGGGCATCCGAAGGCTTCAGCCCCGGCGCCGGCGGGAGCGCCGAGCGAGTCCTCCGCGAGGGCCCGGTGCGCTTCTACGGAGTCGAGAGCCGGGCGGCCCTGGCGTTCGAGGGCCAGCAGCTGGTCCAAGCGGAATTCACCGTAAAGGACGCCTCGCGGCGCTTGGTGGACTACATCGAGGACGATCTCGCCCGGCGTGGCTACCACCGCCGCTGCGAGCAGCACGACACCGCCGCCAGGCGATGCGATTGGAGCGGCCGCGCCTCGGTGCGCTTCGAGGTGGCCGGCACGCGCCTCTTCTGCCGGATCGGCCCGCCGGCCCCCCGCGTGGCACCGGCCCCCGCCCCGCCGGCGGCGCATTTGTCGCCCGCGGTCCGCGCCACGGTGGATACGCTCGCCGACACGCTGGCACTCGACCACCGGCCGGCGGAGAACGTGCTGCCGCCGCCCGAGCTGGTCGAGCGGGCACAACCGGTGTTCCCCGCACCGGCGCGGCAGGCGCGGTTGCAGGGCGTCGTGCACACGGTGGCGCTGGTGGACACCAGCGGCACGGTGCTCGACGCGCGCATCCTGCGCGGCATTGCCGAGCTCGACGACGCGGCCCTCGAGTGCGTGAAGCGCTACCGCTTCCGCCCCTACGTCGTGGAGGGGCGCGCCCGCCGGTTCTGGGTCGAAGTGCCGGTGACGTTCGTGCTCTTCTGATGATGCGCCTCCTGACGGCGAACCAGATGCGGGCGCTCGACCGCGCCACGATCGAGGGCGGTCACGTCCCCGGGCTCGAGCTGATGGAGCGGGCCGGCGGTGGGGTGGCGCGGGCGATGGAGCGCCGCTACGGGCCGCTGCTCGGCCTGCGCGTGCTGGTGCTGTGCGGCACCGGAAACAACGGCGGCGACGGATGTGTCGCCGCGCGCCACCTGCGGGCGCAGGGCGCCGAGCCCCACGTCGGCCTGCTCGGCGACCCGCGGCGGGTCGAGGGGGACGCGCGGGCCCAGCTCGAGCGCCTCGCGGCCGAGGGCGTGCGGGTGGAGCCGGTCGATTCAGAAGGCACGCTGAGTACCTTCATCGCCTCGCGCGACCAGTGGGATTTCGCGCTCGACGCACTGCTCGGCACCGGGGCGCGCGGCGCACCCGAGGGCCTGATGGCGGCCGGGGTCGAAGCGCTGCGCGAGCTGGACGAACGCGGCACGCGCGTGGTCGCGGTGGACCTGCCCACAGGGCTCGACGCCGACACCGGCGAGATCGCGCGCCGCACGGTGCGCGCCGATCTCACCGTGACCTTCGGCGCTCCCAAGCGCGGCCACTACCTCTACCCCGGCCGGGCGTTCGTGGGCGCGCTCGAGGTGGTGGACATCGGGCTGGTCTCCGACCTTGCGGCCGGAGCGGAGGCCGAGGTGGAGCTCGCCACCGAAGCCGAGATGGCCGCCCGGCTGCCCCAGCGCGACCCGCGCGCGCACAAGGGCTCCGTGGGGCGCGTGCTGGTGGTGGGCGGCTCGACCGGGCTCACCGGGGCGGTGACGCTCGCCGCGCGCGCCGCGACCCGCGCGGGCGCCGGCTACGTCCAGGTGGCGGTCCCCGCGAGCTTCAACGACGTGCTCGAGATCAAGCTCACCGAGGAGATGACGCTGCCGCTGGCGGAGACCGCCGAGCGCTCCCTGTCGCGCGCCGCCCTGGAGCCGCTGCTCGAGCACGCCGGCCGCGTGGACGCCGTGGTGCTGGGCTCCGGCCTCGGGCGCTCGGCCGAGACCTTCGAGCTAGCGCGCCGGCTGGTGGCCGAGATCCCGCGCCCGATGGTGATCGACGCCGATGCCCTCAACGCGCTCGCCCGCCACACCCGGGACCTGCGAGGCGCCCCCGGCCCGCGCGTGCTCACCCCGCACCTGGGCGAGATGTCGCGCATGAGCGGCCTCGACGCCGGCGCGCTGGAGGCCCGCCGCATCGAGGCCGCGCGCGAGCAGGCGCAGGCGCTCGGCGCGGTGGTGGTCCTCAAGGGGGCGCCCACCGTGACCGCGTCGCCGGGCGGCGGCGCCACGGTCAATCCCACGGGCAACCCCGGGCTCGCCACCGCCGGCACCGGCGACGTGCTCGCCGGCATCATCGGCGCGCTGCTGGCGCAGCGGCTCGACCCGTACGACGCCGCGCGGCTGGGGGTGTTCGTGCACGGGCTCGCCGCCGATCGCGCGACCGAGACGCTCGGCCAGCACGGCCTCGCCGCGGGCGACGTCATCCACGCTCTGCCGGGCACGCTCCTGCGGTTGGCGCGGCTGCGCGACGACTGGCTCGGGCGGCGGGCGGGGCTACAGGACCGGCGGCCCACGCCCTAGGGCGTGGGCCGCCGTACGCTACCAGCGGGCCTAAACGTGGGGCTGGATCTTCGAGACCAGGATCGCCTTCGGGTAGGCCCCGATCAGGCGCTCCAGCACCTTGCCGTCCTTGAACAAGAGCAGGGTGGGGATACTCTGCACGCCGTAACGTGCCGAAACTTCGGGGTTTTCGTCCACGTCCAGCTTCACCACCTTGAGCCGCCCGTTGTACTCCGTGGCGAGTTCCTCGACCGTCGGCGCGATCGCGCGGCACGGGCCACACCAGGCAGCCCAAAAATCGACGAGGACCGGCACCGTGGATTTGAGCACCTCGCCTTCGAAGCTCTGTTCGGTGACGGCCACTGCGCTTCCCATGTATTCACCCCCTCCGGACTCTCCCGCGTGAACGACAATCGCTCCTTCGGATGCCCCTCGCTCCGGCAACGATCCAGCGCGTCTCGGGGGCGTGCAAAGATAGACGGGTGTCAGGGAGTCGTCAACCGCGGTCGCGCCAAAGGCGCCGCGCGGCGGTGAACCGATGATTCCGATCCGCGACATCAATCCCTCCGCCTCGCGGCCGATCGTCACCCGCACGCTCATCGCGATCAACTGCGCGGTGTTCGTCTACGAGTTGATGCTCGGATCCTCGCTGCGCGGCTTCATGTACGAATGGGGCATGGTGCCCGCACGGCTCACCATGGCGCTCGGCGGATCGGACACCGCTCTCGGCGGCGCGTTGGGAACCGTGTTTACCTCGATGTTCCTGCACGGCGGCTGGGCCCACCTCATCGGAAACATGTGGTACCTGTGGATCTTCGGCGACAACGTCGAGGACCGCCTCGGCCCCGCGCGTTACCTGTTGTTCTACCTCACGGCGGGCATCGTCTCGGCGCTCGTCCATTACGCCTCGAACCGCGCCTCGATGGTGCCCACGGTGGGCGCGAGCGGCGCGATCGCGGGGGTGCTCGGGGCCTACGCCGTTGCCTTTCCGCGGGCACGGGTGGTGACCCTGGTGCCGCTCGTCATCTTCTTCCAACTGGTGACCCTGCCCGCGCTCCTGGTGCTGGGCCTGTGGTTCGTGTTCCAGCTCTTCACTGGAACCCTGGCTCTGGCGGGGACTCCGGGGGGCGGGGGGGTGGCCTGGTGGGCCCACATCGGCGGCTTCGTTTTCGGTGGAGTGGCCATGGCGTTCCTGAACCGCCACCGCTACCGCCGGGGCGGCCGCCGCCTCGCGTAGGCTCCGTCCGCAAACACGCGGGGGCTGCGTTGCGCGGTCGGCTCCTCGCTCCGACGTGGCCGGAAGGCCACGACTGCGCTCGTCGCGCGACCGCGACGCCTTGCCCCCGCGTGTTTGCGGACGGAGCCTTGCGGGCGTGCCGGCACGCAACCGGGTTTCGGCGCCGGCGCGAATGGTCTAATCTCTCCCGTTCCCCGGGGGGGAAGCGACCTGCCTCTGCCGGGCGCGAGGAGGACCAGTGCGCAAGGATCTCGATCGACTGATGCAGCAGCACGGCATCGGCGGCATGGTGGTGCTCGCCCATGATCGCTACAGTCCCGCGTTCCACTACGTCACCGGGCAGCGCCTGCACTATGGCGTCTACTTCCGCGGCGCCGACGGCCGCGCGTATCTCATCCACGATCCCATGGAGCGCGACCAGGCGGCGCTCGTCGGCTGCGAGCACGCGCCGTTCGAGCAGCACGGCCTGACCCGGCTGGTGGACGAGGAGGGCTCCCCTCCGCGCGTGTTCGGACGCCTCATCGGCGAGACCCTGGCCACGCTCGGGATCCAGGGCCCGGTGGCGTTTCTCGGCGAGACCGGCGTCGGCTTCGCGCACCAGCTGCTCGAACGCGTGCGCGAGGTGCACGCGGACGTCGAACCGGACACCACGCATCCGGACATCCTCACCGTCGCGCGCATGACCAAGGACGCGGACGAGATCGAGGCCATCCGCCACGCCGCGCGGGGCACGGTGGCGGCGATGCAAAAGCTCCGTCACTTCCTCGAGTCGCTGCGGCCGGCCGCGGACGGCTTTCACGCCGATGGCTCGGGACCGGTGACGCTCGGCGATCTGCGGCGGCTGCTGCGGGCGGAGTTCCTCGAGCACGGGCTGGCCGAAGACGGCGAGAGCATCGTCTCGCAGGGCCGCGACGCCGGCGTGCCTCACAACCGCGGCAACGACGTCGACCCGCTCCGCGCGGGAGAGCCCCTGCTGGTGGACATCTTCCCCGGCGAGTCGGGGGGCGGATACCACAGCGACCTCACGCGGACTTTCTGCATGGGCGAGGCGAACGAGTCGCTCAGGCGCCTCTACGACGACGTGCGCGACGCCTTCGACACGGCGATGGAAAGCCTGGCCGTCGGGGTCTCCTGCCGTGCGGTCCAGGAGAAGGTGTGCGATCTGTTCGAGAGTCGCGGGCACGCGACGGTGCGCTCGCGGCAGGGGACGCAGGAGGGCTACGTCCACGGCCTGGGTCACGGCGTCGGCCTCGCGGTGCACGAGGCGCCGCGGCTCGGCGGCCCGCCCTCGAACACGCAGCCGCTCGAGCCGGGTATGGTCGTCACCATCGAACCCGGCCTCTACTACCCGGCGCGCGGCCTCGGCGTGCGCATCGAGGACCTGGTCGTGGTCGGGCCCGACGGCAGCCCCGAGAACCTCACGCCGGTGCCCTACGACCTGGAGATTCACCCGCACGGATGAAGGCGACCCACGAAATCGTGAACCCGCCGCGCGCCGAGCGCGCAGTGCTCGTCGGCCATGCCGGACGCAACGGCCGCGAGCTGGGCCGCTCGCTCGAGGAGCTGGCACGGCTCGCCGACACCGCCGGGGCGCAGGTGATCGGCCAGATGGTGCAGCGTCGCGGCAGCATCCATCCGGCGAGCTTCATCGGCCGTGGAAAGCTCGACGAGCTCAAGGGCCTCGCCGGCGAGGTCCGCGCCGATGTCGCGATCTTCAACGACGATCTCTCGCCGCCGCAGGTGCGCAACCTGGAGAAGGCGCTCGGGCTCAAGGTCGTGGACCGCTCCGAGCTGATCCTCGACATCTTCGCGCGGCGCGCCCGCACGCGGGAGTCGCGGCTCCAGGTCGAGCTGGCGCAGCTCGAATACACCATGCCGCGTCTCACCGGCCTGTGGAAACACCTGGAGCGCCAGGCGGGCGGCATCGGCACGCGTGGCCCGGGCGAAACCCAGCTCGAGGTGGACCGGCGGCGGGTGCGGGAACGCATCGCCACCCTGCGCCGCGAGTTGCAGGGGGTCGAGCGCGAGCGCGAGACCCAGCGCCGCCGCCGCCGGCGCGAATTCCGCGCCGCGCTGGTCGGCTACACCAACGCCGGCAAGAGCACGCTGTTCAACGTGCTCACCCGCGCCGACGTCTTCGTCGAGGACCGCCTGTTCGCCACGCTCGACTCGACCACGCGCCAGATGGTGAGCCCGCAGCGGCGCGTCGCGCTGCTCACCGACACCGTGGGCTTCATCCGCAAGCTGCCCCACCACCTCGTGGCGTCGTTCCACAGCACGCTGGCCGAGGCGACCGAGGCCGACCTGCTGCTGCACGTGGTGGACGCGGCCGAGCCCGATTTCCGCCGGCAGATCGCCGCGGTCGAGTCGGTGCTCGAGGAGATCCTCGACACCCCACGGCCGACGGTGCTGGTCTTCAACAAGCTGGATCGGATCGAGGATCCCGTGAGCGTGGCGGGGCTGCGGGTGGAGCATCCGGGCTCGGTGCTGGTGTCGGCGCACACCGGCGAGGGCCTGGCCGAACTGCGCGCCCTGGTGTGGGCGAGCGCCGACGAGCGCGCCACGCGCCGGGCGTCCTGAGAATCCCATGCCCGATCCGATCACGGTGCTCGACTTCCGCACGGAGCTGCGCGCGCCGATCGAGCGCGTCTTCGCGGCGGTGACCGAAGGGCCCCACCTCGCGCACTGGCTGTGCGACGAGGCGCGCAGCGACCCCCAGCCGGGAGGACGCCTGACGCTGATCTGGACCAGACCCGGCTCCACGCCCCAGCCGTTCGAGGCGCGCTGGGTGGTGTTCGAGCCCACCAGCAGCGCCGCCTTCGACGGCGGACACTCGGGCTATCCCGACGGCTACGCGGGTCGCGTGGGGTTCGAGCTGGCGTCCCGCGGGGAGGGCACGGTGCTCGTCACGCGCCACCGGCTGCCCGCGCGGCCGGACTACGAGCCGATCTCCGCGACCTACCGCGCCGCGTGGCCGCGCGCCCTCGAGCGGCTGGTCGCCTACCTCGACGGCGAGACCCCCGCCGCCTCGTCGTGAGCGCCGGCGAGAGCACCGCCCTGCGCACGCTGCGCTTCGGGCACAGTCCCGACGCCGACGACGCCTACATGTTCTACGGCTTTCACGCCGGCCAGGCGACGATCGCCGGCTGCCGCGTCGAGCACGTGCTCGAGGACATCCAGAGCCTGAACCGGCGCGCCCTCGAGCGGGCCGATCTCGAGATCACGGCGGTCTCGGCGCACGCCTACGCCTCGCTCGCCGGCCGCTACGCCGTGCTCGCTTGCGGCGCCTCGCTCGGCATGGGCTACGGCCCGGTGGTGGTGGCGCGCGAGCCGCGCGAGCTGTCCTCGCTGGTGGGCGCGCGGGTGGCGATCCCGGGCGCGCTGACCACCGCCGCGCTGCTGCTCGCGATCGAATGCCCGGGCAGCGTCCCGGTGGAGGTCATGTTCGATCGCATCCCGGCGGCGGTCCTCGCCGGCGAGGTCGAGGCCGGGGTGATCATCCACGAGAGCCAGCTCACCTATCGCGACGAGGGACTGACGAAGGTGGTCGATTTCGGCGAGCTGTGGCGCGACCGCGACGGCCTGCCGGTCCCCCTCGGCCTCGACGTCGTGCGCCGCGACCTGGGGCCCGAGCTGATGCGCGCGGTCTCGACCGGATTCCGCGCCTCCATCCAGGCGGCGCTGGAGCACGAGGACGAGGCCCTGCGCTACGCCCTGCGATTCGGGCGCGGCCTGGACCTCGAGCAGGGCGGTCGCTTCGTCCACATGTACGTGAACGAGCTCACCCTCGACCTGGGCGAGATCGGTCGCCGGGCGCTCGAGCGCCTCTATGCCCAGGCGGTCGAGGCCGGACGCCTGGCCGCCGCACCACGACTGGAGATCATTTAGGGCGGAAGCGCGATCGCCGGCAGCGACGACTCGGTGCTCCCGCGCGCCAGAGCTGCCCACGCCGCGCCGGACGCGTCGGGGCATCGCGCGGCGCCGCGGGCCGTAACGGTTGTGACCCGGCTGCCCAGCGACTACCCTGCCGGCGTGCGCGTTCCGTGCCGCTCCGCCGCCCATCTGGCCATGTTCGTTCTCATCACCTTCTGCGGCAGCGGCCTATGGCTGCTGCACGCGGAGAACTGGGGGCTGGGCCGCCAGTCCCCGGTGCTGGGCTACGACGCCGCCCAGTACGCGCTCGCGGCCCGCGAGTTGGCCCAGCACGGCCGCCTGGCCACGACCTTCGCCCTCCCGCTCGAGCTCCCGCGCCACCCCCAGCCGCCGTGGCCGCTCGCCACCGTGCAGCCCGGGCTGGTGCTCGCCGAGGCCGCCCTGTTCCGCATCACCCCGCCCGAGCTGCGCATCGCGGGTCTGCACGTCTTCCAGCTCCGCCGTCCGGATCAGCGCCAGTGGCTGGTGGTGGTCCTGCCGTTCATCTGCTTCCTCGCGAGCGCGGCCGGGCTCGGGCTGGCCGTGGCGCGCATCCTGGCGCGGCACGCTGCGGGGCTCACGCCCGGGCTGTGCGCGGCGGCGGGGACCGTCGTCGGGCTCACGTTCCTGCTCGACCCCGAGGCGCAGCACTTCGCGATCGGCGGCTTCACCGAGCTGCCCTTCACCGCCGGGCTGATCGCCGCGGTGGCGGGGCTCGCGCTGGAGCGTGCGCCGAGGAGACCGCTGCTCTTCGGGCTCCTGCTGGGGGTCACCGGCAGCTTTCGCGGCGCGATGCTGTGGCTGTCCCCGATCTTCGCCCTCGGGGCCGCCGCCCTGGCGGTGCCGCGCGGGCGCCTGCGGGTGTTCGCTCTGGTGATGCTCGGCTTCGCCCTGCCGCTCGCGCCGTGGTGGTTCTACAAGTGGCGCGCCTTCGGCTCGCCGGCCTCGGATCTCTCCGCGCTCTCGATCTGGGACGGGATCGGGGGCTGGGACTGGCTGACGCTGTTCCACGCCACCGAGTTTCCGCGCATGCCGACCGGGCTCGTCGCACTCGGCCTGCTGGCGCAGAAGGTGGGCCGCAATCTTCCCGAGTTGATCCTCTCCATGCTCACCGGCGCGCGCGCGCTGTGGGTCGGAGCGCTGGTGCTGTGGGTGGCGATCGCGCGCCCCCGTCGCGGACCGGAAGTGGCGGGAGCCGTGCTGCTCGGCTGCGCCGTGGCGAGTCTGTTCATCGCCGCACTCGGGGTGCCGTGGCTGCGCTACCTCTTCCCGGTGCGCTCGGTGCTCGAGGCCGCGGGCATGCTCGCGGCGTGGGCGCTCCTCACCCGGCTGCCGGCGCCGGCGCGCGTCTCGGCGCTCGCGCTGGTGGTCGCGGCCATCGCGCTGGGCTGGGGCACATTCCAGACCGTGCGCGGCAACCTCGAGGCGCTGCGCACCGCACCCGAGCGCGGCGTGCCCCAGACGCTCACCCTGCTCGAGCTCGCCGTGCTGATGAGCCAGGAGATCCCCCCCGGCGAGCCGGTGATGAGCAACCTCGGGCCCACGCTGGCCTGGCACGCGCGGCGCCCGGTGGTGAGCCTGGCCATCACCCCCGAGGAGGTGGAGGCCTGCCGTCGCCATCTCGACGTGCGCCACGTCCTGCTCGTGTTCCGCGATGCGGCGCACGCCTGGCCGGGGTGGCGCGAGCTCCTCCAGCGCCCGCAGGAGGCGCCCCGCAACCCGGATTGGAACGTCCGCCGCGTGCGGCAGTTCGAGAGCAGCGACGGCTTCGCGGTGGTGTGGCTCGACCTCGG
>MFFQ01000115.1 GCA_001780165.1 Candidatus Eisenbacteria bacterium RBG_16_71_46
GCTGACCCAGATGCCCAGCACCACCGAGATCACCACGAACGCGCCGGCCACCGCGCGCAGTCCTTCGTTGACGGTCATGATCGAACCTCCTCGTGTCAGGCCTGACGCTCCACCGGGAGCAGGAACAGGCGCGTGATGCGGTCGCCGGCGGCATCGCGCCGGGCGACCATGGAATCGAACAGCGCCGGTGCCTCGGCATCGGCGGCGACCACGAACAGCGCGACGAGCCCGCCGGGATGCACGCGGTCGCCGGTATGGAGCCCGGTGCGCCCCGCGCCCTCGAGCACCGGCAGCGCGCTGTATCCGGCCGCATGGAGTTCACCCAGATCCTCGCGCACGGCGTCGAAGCGCGCGGCATCCGCCACGATCAGGAGCATCTTCACAGGACCTCCGCGTATTGAGGCGCGCGGGGCGGCGGCTCCGGCGCCGGGGGAGACGTCGCCGGGGTCGGGGGAGCGTCGCCGCGCCGCACCAGGTAGTAGAGCACCGGCACCGCGATGCGCGACAGTAGGGTGGCCGCGACCTCGCCGCCGATCAGCGCCACGGCCAGGCCCTGAAAGATCGGATCGAACAGGATCACGGCACCGCCCACCGCGACCGCCGCCGCGGTCAGCACCATCGGCCGGAATCGCACCGCACCCGCGTCCACCACGGCGGCCTGCAGCGGGTAGCCCTGGGCGCGGCGCAGCTCGATGAAGTCCACCAGGATGATCGAGTTACGCACCGTGATGCCGGCGCCGGCGATGAAGCCGATCATGGAGGTGGCGGTGAAGAACGCGCCCAGCAGCGCGTGCGCCGGGAGAATGCCCACCAGGCTCAGCGGGATCGGCAGCATGATCACGAGCGGCGTGGTGAAGGAGCGGAACCAGCCCACGGTGAGGACGTAGATCAGCACCAGCACCACGGCGAACGCCGCGCCCATGTCGCGGAACACCTCGTAGGTGATGTGCCACTCGCCGTCCCACTTGAGCGAGTAGCCCTCGTCGGATTCCGGAAGCGCGGTGCTGAGCTGGTGGATGCGTCCGCCGTCGGGCGCGGTGAGCGAATCGACCCGCGGCCTCAGGCCCGCGATCGCGTACACGGGGCTCTCGGTGCGGCCCGCCACGTCCCCGAGCACGTAGACCACCCGGCGCAGGTTCTTGTGGTGGATCTCGGGCGGCGCGGTGTCGCGCACCGCGCGCGCCAGCTGCGAGAGCGGGGTGCCGGCATCGGGGCCGACCCGCAGGCCGCCGAGCGCGGCGAGGTCGGCGCGGTCGGCCGCCGCGAGCCTCACCGTGATCGGAACCGCCTCGGCTTCGGCCGGGCTCCGCAGCGTGCCGACGGTGCGGCCGCCGTAGAGGGCGGCGACGGTGGAGGAGACTTCGCCGGGGGAGACGCCGGCCAGGGCGGCGCGATCGCGGTCCACCACGAAGCGCGTTCGGGGTCCGTTCTCAGCCAGCATCAGATCCGTATCCACCACGCCCGGCTCGCTGCGGAACACGTCCCACACCTGGTGGGCGAGCCGGCGCTGCCCCGCGAGATCCGGCCCGTAGATCTCGGCCACCAGGGTCGAGAGCACCGGCGGGCCGGGCGGGACCTCGACCACCTTGACCCGCGCCCCGTGGCGCGCGGCGATCGCTTCCAGCGCCGGCCGGATGCGGCGCGCGATGGCGTGACTCTGGTCGCGGCGCCGGCCCGCGCCCACCAGGTTGACCTGGATGCCCGCGAAGCGCGGGTCGCGGCGAAAGTCATAGTGGCGCACCAGGCCGTTGAACGTGACCGGGGAGCCGATCCCGGCGTAGATGACGAACTCCTCGACCTCGGGCGCGCGCGCCAGCCGCTCGCTCATCTCGTCGGCGACCGCGAGCGTGTTCTCGAGCGCGGTGCCGGGCGGCATGTCGATCAGGACCTCGAACTCGCTCTTGTTGTCGAACGGCAGCATCTTGACCGTCACCACGCGCAGCACGACCAGGCTGACCGCGGCGAGCAGCAGCAGGACCACGCCGCCGAAGAACACGCGCCGCCACTTCGCGCGCTCGAGCAGGCGCCCCATCGCCGCGCGGTAGAGACGGTCGAGCCGTCCCTCCTGCGCCTCGTGGGCCTGCGTCCCGCGGGTCTTGAGCACCCGTCGCGCGGCCCATGGCGAGATCATGAACGCCACCGCGAGCGAGAACACCATGGCCAGGGACGCGCCGACCGGGATCGGCTTCATGTACGGACCCATCAGGCCGCCGACGAAGGCCAGCGGGAGGATGGCGGCGATCACGGTCACGGTGGCGAGCACGGTGGGGTTGCCGACCTCGTCCACCGCCTCGACCACCCGGCGATCGGTGTCGCGGGCGTCCTTCATGTGGAAGTGGCGCGCGATGTTCTCGACCACGACGATCGCGTCGTCCACCAGGATGCCGATCGAGAAGATGAGCGCGAACAGCGTCACGCGGTTGAGCGTGTAGCCGAGGAAGCGGTAGATGAAGAGCGTGAGGGCGAGCGTGACCGGGATCGCGACCGCGACCACCACCGCCTCGCGCCGGCCGAGGGCGAGGGCGATGAGCGCGATCACCGAGAGCGTGGCCAGCAGCAGGTGGAACATCAGGTCGTCGGATTTCTCCTTGGCGGTCTCGCCGTAGTCGCGGGTGGTCGCGACCTGCACCGCCGTCCCGAGCAGCCGCGGCCGCAGCTCGTCGACGCGGCGGTGGAGGTCGTGCACCAGCGCCGTGGCGTTCACCCCCGGGCGCTTCGACACCTCGAGCGTGACCCCCGGATGGCGCACGCCGTCCCGGCCGCCGAGGAAGACGTACTGCGTGGCCTCGCCCGGGCCGTCGCTGACCCGCGCCAGCTCGGAGAGCCGGACCAGCCGCCCGTCATGGGCGGTGACCGCGAGGGAGCGCACCTGCTCGACGTCCACGAACGGCGACTCGGCCCGCAACGCCCGCCCCACGCCGCCGCGCTCCGCCGACCCGGCGGGCAGCGAGACGCCCGCGCCTTCGAGGGCGCGTTCCAGCTCGGTCACGGTGACCCCGGTGGCGCTCATCGCCGCGGGGTCGATGGCGATCCGCACTTCGCGCGGCTCGCCCCCCAGCAGCCGCACGCGGGCCACACCCGGCGACTTGCGCAGCTCGGCGGCCAGTTCGGCGGCGACGCGCCTGAGGTCGCTCTGGTCGAGGTCGGTGCGCTCGGGGTCCCACAGCGTGAGCGCCAGCACCGGCACGTCGTCGATCGAGCGCGGCACCGCCGAGACCACGGTGGCACCCGGGGGCAGCGCGCGCGCGGCCTCGTCCAGGCGGGTCCGCACCCGGATGAGCGCCTCGTCGGCGCTCGAGCCCACCAGGAATCGGGCGATGAGCAGCGCGCCGTCCGGGCTCGAGGTCGAGTAGAGGTACTCGAGCTTGGGGATCTGCCACAGCTCCCGCTCGACCGGTGTGACCAGTTGCCGCTCGACCTGCTCGACCGGGACGCCGGGCCAGGCGAGCTGGATGTCCACCATCGGCACCTGGATCTGCGGCTCCTCCTCGCGCGGCAGCGTGGCGAGCGCGAGCAGGCCCAGCAGCACCGAGGCCACGATGGTGAGCGGGGTGAGGCGCGAGTGGAGGAAGGCGCCCGCGATGCGGCCGGCGAGCCCCACGCCGAGGATGCGGGTGGTCATCGCGCGAGCCGGACCGGGCGTCCGTCCGCGAGTCCCTCCGGCGACAGGATGATGTCCTCGCCGGCGGACAGGCCCGCCAGCACCTCGATGCGGCCACCCGCCTCGAGGCCCACGCGCAGCCAGCGCAGGCGCGCGCGGCCGTCGCGCACGACGTAGACGCCGGTCAGGGCCCCGCGGCGCACGAGGCTCCGGGACGGAATGTTGAAGAGCATGGATGTGGTGTCCCGCTCCGTCCCGGGCCGTCGTGCGTTTTCGGATGATGGCGTAGCAGCCAGGCGCACCCGAGCGAAGGCTCCCGCGGCGAGTCCCGCACCCGGCGCCTCGGCGCGGAAGGTGGCGAGACGCGTGCGCGTCGCCGGGTCGGTCGCGCCGTCGATCCGCAGCAGCCGGGCCGCGCCCCACGGCCCGTCACCGGCCTGAAATGTCGCGCGGGCGCCGGCCAGGCGACCCAGCTCGGACTCGGGGACCGCCACCTCGATCTCGTCCACCTCGAGCGAGCGAATGTCCAGCAGCGGCTGCCCCGCCGCCACCGACTGCCCGGCGTCCACGTGGCGGCGCGCGACGACGCCGTCGAACGGCGCCTCGATCGCGGTGTCCATGAGCCAGCGCTCGAGCGCCGCGCGCGCGTCGGCCCATGCCGCCTCGGCGGCGCGGCGCGCGCTCTGGGCCAGATCGAGATCGCGCCGAGCCGCCACGCGATCCGCGAACAGCGAATCGACGCGGGCCTCCTGGACGCGCGCGTGGTCGCGCGCGACGGTGGCCGCCTCGAGCCGCGCCCGCGCGGAGAGCACCGCTTCGCGCGTCTCGGGGGCCTCGAACCGGGCGAGCGTCTGGCCGCGAGCGAAGTGGCCGCCCTCGCGCACCGGAAGCCGGGTGAGGGGTGCCGCGATGCGCGAGGTCAGGCGGACCTCCTCGCGGGCACGGATGCGACCGGGGAGCGCCAGCGCGCCCTCGGCATCCTCGGTGGCCGGGCGGATGACGGACACCGTCACGGTGTCGCCCGCCGCCGCCGGTCCGGCCTCGTGTGCCCGAGTTCCGCAGCCAGTCACCACCAGCGTGGCCAACGCGGCCGCCACGACCACGGCCGCCGCCGTGAAACGAGCGACCACGCCCGCGAGGGCCGCCGCGCGGCGGTTTGCTATGATGCGGGGCGCCCGGACCAGGGGTCCGGGCGCCGAATGACCGGGCTCGGTGCTCACACGGGGTCTGAGCTCGGAACCGAGCAAAGGATTCGCCCTCGTGTCCAAGATCTCTACCTTCAACAAGTTACGGGAACGCGCACCGGCCTGGGGGTACTCCCCTCCGAGCCGCGCCGAGGAGCGCAGGCTCGTGGCCGCGGCGCGCGCGGGGGACGCCCGCGCCCTGCGCCGCGTGCTCGAGATGACCTCGGGACCCGCGTTTCGATTCGGCCGGGGTTTCTGCCGCGACCTGCACGACGCCGAGGACGTCACCCAGGAGGTGCTCGCCGCCCTGGTGCGCAATCTCGACGGCTTTCGCGGCGACGCGTCGCTCGCCACGTGGGCCTACACCGTGGCGCGCAACGCCTGCGCGCGCCGGCGCCGGCGCGCCGGGCGCGAATCGCTGCGGGAGGTCCCGCTCGAGGGGGGCGCCGGCGAGCGCGCGCCGGCCCTGGAGATCCCCGACCCGGCGGGGGACCCCGAACGCGAGCACGAGCGCGCCGAGCTGCGCGAGGCCCTCGAGCGCGCGATCGCGGCCCTGCCCGCCGCCCAGCGCGAGGTCCTGGTGCTGCGCGACGTCGAAGGGCTCCCGGCGCGCGAGGTCGGGCGCATCCTGCGACTGGGGGAGCGCGCCGTGAAGTCGCGCCTCCACCGCGCCCGCTTGGGGCTGCGCTCCGCACTCGAGCCCTTCGTGCGTCCGGCGCGTGCCGACCGGCCCCCTGCGCCGGCACGGCCTCGCGCCGCGGAGCGCGCCGCGCGCTGCCCCGACGTGGCGTTGCTGCTCAGCCGCTATCTCGAAGGGGAGCTGGACGCGCGCGTCTGCGCGCGGCTCGACCGGCACGTGCGCGACTGCCCGCGCTGCGGCGCGGCCTGCGATGGGCTGCGCGCGGCACTCGGGGAATGCCGCCGCCTGGGCGCCCAGCCGCCGCCGGAGGGCGTGCGCCGCGCGGTGCGCCAGGCGATCCGCGCCGCGGTGGCCGGCATGGAGCCGCGGCTCACCCCCGGACGGTGACGCGCCCCGCGGGGCCGAGGGAGGCGCTCACGGCCGAACGCCCGCCCCGCGCTGTTGCCACGCGCGCCCGGGTTCCCTAGGTTCTCCCGCCATGAGCCTCGAAGAGCTGCGTGGCCGGCTCGCCGCCATCGACCGCGAGTTGCTCGCCCTGGTCGCGCGCCGGCAGGCGCTGGCCACCGAGATCGGCGAGGCGAAGCGCCGCGCCGGCCGGCCGACGCGCGACTTCGACCAGGAGCGCGAGGTGCTCGAGCGCGCGCGCGCCACCGCCGCCGGGCTCGGCGCCTCGCCCCAGCTGGCCGAGCAGATCCTGCTGCTCCTCATTCGCTCCTCGCTCGCGGTCCAGGAGCAGGAGCGCGTCGTCGCGACCGGCGGCGGCTCGGGCAGGCGCGTGCTCGTGATCGGCGGGGCCGGCAAGATGGGACGCTGGATGGTGCGCTTCCTCGACGCCCAGGGCTTCGCGGTCGAGGTGGCCGATCCCGCGGGGGCGGTGCCGGGCTTCGCGCATCACGCCGACTGGCGCGACGCCGGGGTCGGGCACGAGTTCATCGTCGTCGCCGCCCCGCTGAGGGTGACGAACGACATCCTGGTCGCCCTGGCCGGGCGCCGGCCGCCCGGCATCGTCTTCGACATCGGCTCGCTCAAGAGCCCGCTGCGCGCCGGGCTCGACGCGCTGGCCGCGGCCGGCGCGCGCGTCACCTCGATCCATCCCATGTTCGGACCCGACACCCGGCTGCTGTCCGGGCGGCACGTCATCTTCGTGGACGTGGGCTCCGCCGAGGCCACGGCGGAGGCGCGCGCACTCTTCGCCCCCACCATGGCGATCGGCGTGGAGATGGACCTCGAGAGCCACGACCGGCTGGTCGCGTACGTGCTCGGGCTCTCGCACGCGCTCAACATCGCCTTCTTCACCACCCTCGCCGCCAGCGGCGAGGCCGCGCCCAAGCTGGCGCAGCTGTCGAGCACGACCTTCGACGCCCAGCTCCACATCGCCGGCGCGGTCGCCGAGGAGAACCCGCACCTCTATTTCGAGATCCAGTCGCTCAACGCCTACGGGGCCGAGTCGCTCGACGCGCTGCACGCCGCGGTCGAGCGCCTGCGTGCCGTGGTGCGCGCCGGCGACGAGGCCGGCTTCGCCGCGCTCATGGAGCGCGGTCGCGCCTACCTGCGGGGACGACGCGCGGCGCCCGGCACGACTCGCGCGGGGGAGTGGTAGCCCGATGGAGGCGCGGCGCCCGCAGATCTGGCTCGTCCGGCATGGCGAGACCGAGTGGAGCCGGACGGAGCGGCACACCGGCCGTACCGACATCCCGCTGAGCGCGGCCGGCGAGCGCGATGCCGCCGGATTCGCTCCGCGGCTCGCCGGCCGCCGGTTCGCCTTGGTGCTCGCCAGCCCGCTCGCGCGGGCGTGGGACACCTGCTGGTTGGCCGGGTTCGGCGAGGTGGCCGAGCGGTGCGACGACCTCGTCGAATGGGACTACGGCGCCTTCGAGGGCCGCACCAGCGCCGAGATCCGCGCCGAGCGCCCCGGCTGGACCATCTGGACCGGCGAGGTGCCGGGTGGCGAGACGGCGGAGGACGTGGGCCGCCGCGCGACCCGCGTCATCGATCGCGCGGCGGCTGCCGGCGGAGACGTCCTGCTCTGCGCCCATGGTCATCTGCTGCGCGTGCTGGGCGCGGTCTGGGCGGGGCTCCCGCCGCGCGACGGGCGCGCCCTCGCGCTGGCCACGGCCTCGCTGGGGGTGCTCGGCTACGAGCACGAGACGCGCGTGCTCCTGGCCTGGAACGTCACGGTTCCGCTCGGCCCGTGACGGGGCGCGGCCCTCCCGGGGGCGGCATTGGAACCGGCCTGGGTGGACGCCGCGGCGCCGCCGTGGCGTCGGGCCACACGAAGGCGGACCGGGGATCGGGGTCCACCGGAGGCGAAAGAGGTCTTGGGGCCCGGGATGGGGCGGAGGGATAATCGGTGCTTGGCGCCATGCGGCGCCTGCTCGCCACCGATCCCAAGCTACGCCAAGGGGCCAACGATGCGCCTCCGCCTACGTCACGTCTTCGCGCTCGCGTTCCTCCTCACGGCCAGTTGTGGAAAGACGCTCGCGCCCGCGATACCACGAACCACCGCGGACGGTTCCCGGGCGGACGCGGCGGCCGAGACCAGGGCCTCGGTCGCTTCGCTCACGGCACAGCTCAAGGTCCTCGGGGCGATCGTAACCCCCGACCGCCACCTCGAGCCTCGCGTGCGCAAGAACGAGGCGTTCTACGTGGCCGAGTTGGCGCCGGGGGAGACCCGAACGGACACGGTGCCCGCGTACGGAACGCTCAAGAAGATCGAGTGGCGACACTCCGCCCGAAGCCAGATGGACGCCGCCGACGAACTGCAGCAGGTCGCGGGTTCCGCGGCCGCGCCGACCGGGAAGGCCGAGCCGCCCATCGGAGAGGTGCTCGCCCCGGGGAACCACCAGTTCGTCTTCCCGGCTCCCCCTCACGCCGGTCGTGGCGAGGCGACGTTTCGTCTCATGGCGGGCTTCCTTCCCGGCGCCTGGTGGGCGGGGCCCGATCCGGACCTCTGGCCCGTGTCGAGTGACGGCGACGGACGCGCGGTGGACGTGGTCGACTGGAACACCTTCACGACCGTGCCCGCGTGGCCGCCGGACGGTCGGCCCTACTTCGGTCCCGATTCGCTCGAGCGCATTCCATCGGCGCGGCGGCCCCCGGGGGACGATTTCGAAGCGCGCACCTTCTACGAGATCTACGGCGATCGCATCTACGCCCGGCGGGAGGGCGATACCGTTCACTTGAATTCCTGGGTGGTGTTGGTCCATGGCGGCTACGACAAGGACTCGCCCTACGTCCCGCGCGTCGATGCATCGGATCCCGCGTTGCCGCCCGACTTCGCCGCTCGGCTCGACCGCTACCCGGTGCTGCGGTCGCTCGGGCTCGTGGGCTCGCCGATCGGGTTCCGGACCCAGCTGTCGATCAAGCTCCCGGACGGCACGGTCCTCCGGCTGGCGGCGACCGGGCTCTACCCCGTGTTCGATCCAGCTTCCGTGTTCCGACTTCCGCAGCTCGCCGGATACGTCCGGGCCGCGCGCAGCGGCACCGCGTACGTCGTCGTCCGCGCGCAGGACTCGGACGGGCTGCAGGATCCCGCGATCCTGGACCCGATCGGACTCGTGGGGCTGGTGGATGCGGGGGGAGGCTCGCCGGCGGATCGACTCGCGCGCCGCAGGGTCCTCACGTTCCAGGTCGCGGCTGCCCCCGGGATTTCGGCTCGCGCCGCGGGACCGGTGGGGCACTAGGCATCGTCCGGGCACCGCACCGCCACACGGGCGCCCGCGCGTGCCCAAGATCGGCAGCGACGTCGGAGGCCGCCCGGTTGGACGCCGCGGCGATTCCGCAGTAGCCTGCGCCCGGTCCGCATTGGCGCCTCGCGTGACGAGAGAGGTTTCCATGGCTCCTTCGCCCGGACGCCCGGCCCCCGGCCGGCGTCGATTCCTGAAAGTCGTCGGCATGGCCGGCCTCGCCGGCACGTTCGTCCCCTCGGCGCTGGCCCTCGCGCGCGGTGCGGCCCCGGGTGCGAAGCCCCCGCCGCGCAAGCCCGCGGTGAAGCCGCGGCCGGCCTCGCCCCCCGGCGGGGAGGGGGAGCCCGAGATCTCCGTGGACGCCCGCTCGCTGGCGGAGATCGTCAAGCGCCGCTACGGCGACCACCTGACCTTCGAACAACTCGAGGCCGTGACGCGCGAGCTGGACGGCCGCATCCGGAGCGGCCAGCGCCTGCGGGCGGTGCACTTGGCGAACGCCGACGAGCCCGATTGCACCTTCGAGGCCTGACCCGGCGATGATCGACGCCGCGACCTACTTCCTGCCGGTGCGCTCCCTCGCGGCACGGATCCGCGCCCGGCAGCTCTCGCCGGTGGAACTGGCGAGCGGATGTCTCGAGCGCCTCGAGACCCTCGGTCCGCGCTACAACGCCGTGGTCACGCTCATGCGCGAATCCGCGCTCGCCGAGGCGCGCGCCGCGGAGCGGGAGATCGCCGCGGGGCGCTACCGCGGCCCGCTCCACGGCATTCCCTACGGGGTCAAGGACCTGCTCGCGACCCGCGGCGTGCCCACCACCTGGGGGGCGACGCCCTACCGCGACCAGGTGTTCGACTACGACGCGACCGTGGTCGAGCGCCTGCGCGCGGCCGGGGCGGTGCTGGTGGCCAAGCTGGCGATGGTCGAGCTCGCGGGCGGCATGGGCTACAACCACGCCGACGCCTCGTTCACCGGGCCGGGGCTCACGCCGTGGAACACCGCCTACTGGAGCGGCGGCTCGTCGAGCGGCCCGGGTGCGGCGGTCGCGGCGGGGCTGGTGCCCTTCGCGATCGGCTCCGAGACCTCGGGCTCGATCCTCACCCCCGCGGCGTTCTGCGGCGTCACCGGACTGCGCCCGACCTACGGCCTCGTGAGCCGCCACGGCGCGATGGCCCTGTGCTGGACGCTCGACAAGCTGGGGCCGATGGCGCGCGCCGCCGACGATTGCGCGCTGGTGCTCGCGGCGGTCGCTGGGAACGACCCGCGCGACGCGAGCGCCCAGGACCGCGACTTCACCTACGCGCGGGTCGAGCAGCCCGGGCGGCGGCGCGTGCGCATCGCGGTGCCCAAGGGCGTGACCGAGAAGGTGCAGCCCGAGGTGCGCGACAACTTCGAGCGCTCCCTCGCGAGCCTGGCCGACCGGACGGAGATCACGCGCGACGTCGAATGGCCCGATTTCCCCTGGGGGCCCGCGGTCTCGGCGATCGTCGGCGCCGAGGGCGCCGCGGCGTTTCTCGACCTGATCGAGTCCGGCCGGGTGAAGGAGCTGCGCTGTCCCCGCGACCGCCACGGCGGCTACGCCGGGACGCTGATTCCGGCGGTGGACTACCTCCAGGCGATGCGGCTGCGGCGGCCGATGAAGCGCGCGCTCGGCACGCTGTTCGAATCGTTCGACGTCATCGCCGCCCCGACCCGGGCCAGCGTGTCCTACCCGATCGACAAGAACTTCGAGGACGCCTACCCTGACGTGAGCGGCGGTCCGCCGCTGATTCCGGCCGGGAACCTGTGCGGGCTTCCCGCGCTGTGCCTGCCGAATGGACTGGGGCGCGAGGGGTTACCGACCTCGATCGCCTTCATGGGCCCGGCGTTCTCCGAGCGGCCGCTGATCCAGCTCGGCAACCTGTACCAGTCGCGGACGGACTGGCATATCCAGCGCCCCCCAGGCGCATGACGCACGCACGACGAGGAGGACGTATGAAGCGGATCGCGGTAACGATGCTCGGCACGGCGCTGGCCGCCGGCCTGCTGTTTGGTTGCGGTGGCGACATGGTGACGCAGGTGCTCTCCAAGCCCGAGTCGCAGGCTCAGGTGATGGACATGATCGGTGCCAGTCCGGAGATGGCCGGCCAGATGGTGGACCGGCTTCTCGCCGACGACGGCACCCGCGCGATGCTGCTGCAGAAGATGATGGCGAGCGGCCCCGCCGCCCAGGAGCTCATGACCAACATCGCGCGCGATCGGTCCATGCTGGACGGCGTCATGAACCTGGCGACCCAGGACTCGACGATGCGCGAGCACGTCATGACCCTGATGAAGGGCATGCAGATGATGCGGTCGCGGTAGCCGAAAGGACTGCTCGTGGCCGGGGATCCCGCCGCCGGGTGCCGCCCGAAGCGCCGGGCGCGGGACTCCCCGCGCCTGGCGGGCGCGCGGGCGAGCGGCTCGTAGCCCGAGGACACGTCGCCCTGCGGAGCGACCGAGCCGGCGCTCGTCCCAGGGCGGCCCCGCGCGCCTCACCAGCGGGCGCGCGCGCCGGCAGCCTCCATCTGCGCCGCCCGGAATCGCCGCGGGCGCCGGCCGACTCACTTTCCGAACAGGTCGCTGGCGTCGAAGCTCACGCCCAGGTTGAAGTGCACCGAGGTGAGCCGAAGTCCATCGGGAAGCCGCCGCAGCACCGCGTCGGGC
>MFFQ01000116.1:0-28345 GCA_001780165.1 Candidatus Eisenbacteria bacterium RBG_16_71_46
AGCCCGGGCGCCCACGGCGCCCGTAGCGGTCGAGCAGCGACACCACGCCCAGCGGAAAGACCACCGCCTGGAAAGCGGTGTAGACGTGCTCCGGCGGCAGGCCGCGCCAGGCGATCATCATCGTCGCCGGCGCCAGGTAGGCGAGCGCCACCAGCCAGAACCAGATGCTGCTCCAGCGTCCGGCTCCCTGCCAGCGTGGGCGCGGGAACACGCTCATGAAGTGGAGGAACGAGGCCGGGTACCACCACACCATCGCGGAGTAGAGCGCGATGTAGAGCGCGAAGCCCCCGGCGGGCTCGGTCTGCGGATAGCGGAACAGCCCCCAGATCGCGCCGACCCCCTGCAGCCACACGAACCACAGGAACACCCAGGCGGCGCCGAGGTCCGGGCGCCGCCACACCAGCAGGAAGGCGACCAGTGGTGCCGCGATCAGTGCGGCGATGGGAAAGATGAACAGCCGCAGGCGCTGCCACGCCCCGAGCTGCACCGGCGGCATGATGAACTCGAGCGGCCGGCCCGCGCGCCGGATCGTGAGTCGGATCGGGCCGCGCGGAAACCCCTTCGCCTTGAGCCGCGCCATGAGCTCGGCGTCGCCGAACGACACGCCGTCGAGCGCGACCAGCTCGTCTTCGGCGTGGAGCACGCCCTCGGCGGGCGGGGCGAAAACGCGTTGGACCTTGGGCGATCGGCCGGACTCGATGCGGTCGAGGGTGACGCCGAGGCGCGGATAGGGCGTGTGGGTGAGGAAGCGCGGCAGTGCGATCGCGACCGCGACCAGCACCGCCGCGATCGCAAAGGCGCGTCGCGCTCGATGGCCGGGCGTCACGCCGCGACTCTCCCACAGCGCCGCAGAGCGCTCAACGCCGGGAGCGGCAGGGATGGAAGCCGGGGATCTGCTCAAGGAACCTCCGCGGCCCCGCGATCGCAGCCCGCGGTGCCGCACGCCGTATCAGTATCGCCCCGCCCCCACCCCGCCGCGGCGGGTCCGCGACGAGCGCGGCAGAACCTCCGCACCAGCGCAGGCCGCGGCGCGGGCGGGGCCGGCGGCGCGCGTGGCCCGGGCTGCGCCGGCGTCCGCCGGGCCTCCGCTCGCGCGGCGGGCGCGCCGCCCGGGTCGAACCCGCGCGCCCCGCGCGCGCATCAGGAGAAGGGTCCCCAATCTGCTCTACGCCGTCCCGGGGGCAGCGGGTATACTGCGCGGCTGCCTCGGCATCGGGGCTCCCCCCGGTCATGTTCCTGTCAATCCCCGCGGCGCGTCCCGCGTGGGCGGCGCGCTGCGGCGCCGGGTTTCGATGGAGGTCAGTCCCTTGCGTTTCTCGAGATGGGTCGTCCCGGCATTCGCCGCGCTGGCGATCGCCGCCGGTCCGAGCCCGTCGGGTCAGCGTCTGGACGGGATTTCCGCCGTGGTCAACGACGACGTCGTGCTCAGCAGCGACGTCGAGGAGCAGCTCTACCTGTTCCTGCTCCGCAACCAACTCCAGCCGGACTCGGCGATGGTGGACACGTTGCGGCATCAGATCCTCGACCAGCTCATCGACGAGAAGCTGATCGTGGCCGAGGCGCGGCGCCGGGGTTTCACCGCCAGCGTCGCCGAGATCGCCAGGCAGGTGGACCAGTCGATCGCCGAGGCGAAGGAGCGACTCGGAAGCGAGGCCGCCTTCCGGGAACAGCTCGCGCGGGAAAACCTCAACGAGGACAAGCTGCGCGACAAGTACCGCGCCGAGGTCGAGCGCCAGCTGCTGGCGCAGCGGCTGGTCCAGAAGGAGCTGCCGCGCCGGTCGGTGACCCCGGCCGAAGCCGAGGCCTACTTCAAGCAGCATCCCGAGAAGTTTCCGATGATGTCCGCGGAGGTGCGGCTCTCGGTGATCCAGATCCCGGTGCTGGCCGACTCGGCGGAGAGCGCGAAAGCCAAGGCGAAGGCCGCGGCCGCGCGCAACCGCATCCTCGCCGGCGAGAAGTTCGCCAAGGTGGCGCAGGAGGTCTCCGAGGATCCCGGCAGCGCGCGGGCGGGAGGCGATCTCGGGTTCTTCCCGCGCGGCTCGATGGATCCGGAGTTCGAAGCCGCCGCCTTCGCGCTCAAGATCGGCGAGGTGAGCCAGCCGGCGCGGACGCCGTTCGGCTGGCACGTCATCGAGGTGATCGACCGCGACACGCTCAAGACCCGCGCCGGACGGGACAGTCTCGACGCCGACGGCCAGCCGGTCCTCGAGACCCACGCGCGCCACATCCTCACGCGGGTGGACCTGAGCGATGCCGACGCCGAGCGCGCGCGCAAGCTCGCCGAGCGGGTGCGGGGCGAGGCGTCCAAGGGCACCGACTTCGCGATCCTCGCGCGTCGCTACAGCCAGTACCGCGGCCCGGCGTCGGAGGGCGGCGACCTGAGTTTCGTCTCGCTGGCGTCGCTCGCCCCCAACATCCGCGCCGGGGTGGACTCGCTCGAGCTCGGCCAGGTCAGCGAGGTGCTGGCGAACCCCGCCGGGTTCAACATCTTCAAGGTGACCGATCGGCGTCCCGAGCGCCCCTACAAGCTGGATGAGATCCGCGGCGAGCTGCCCGAGGTGGTGGCGCAGATCCTGCAGCGCGAACGCTACGAGGAATGGGTCAAGGGCCTGCGCGCCAAGGCCCACGTCGAAATCCGCGACTCATGACCCAGGCCCCGCGGCGGTCTGCTAGGTTGCAGGGAATGATCACGTTCGAGCAGGTCACCAAGCGCTACGGAGAGCGCCTGGCGCTCGACTCGATCTCGTGGCACATGGACGAGGGCGACGCCCTGGTGTTCCTCGGGCACAGCGGCGCGGGCAAGACCACGCTGCTGCGGCTCATCACCCACGAGATCCAGCCCACCGCCGGCACCGTCACCGTGGGCACCTTCCGTGGCGGGCGCCTCTCGCGCGCGCAGCGCGCCCTGTTGCGGCGGACCCTGGGCATCATCTACGAGGACTTCCGCCTGCTGCACGACCGCACCGTGTTCGAGAACGTCGCCCTCGCGGTGCACATCACCGGCCGCTTCGGCGACGAAGAGGTGACTCCGCGCGTGCTCTTCGCGCTCGAGGAGGTCGGGCTCCTGCACAAGCAGGCCGCCTTCCCCGCGGAGCTGTCGGCGGGGGAGCGCCAGCGCGCGGCCATCGCCCGCGCGCTCGTCAACCGCCCGGCCGTGATCCTCGCCGACGAGCCCACCGGCGCGCTGGAGAAACGCAGCTCCCGGGAGGTGCTGAGCCTGCTGCGGCGGATCCATCAGGAGGGCGCGGCCCTGCTGCTCGTCACCACGCGCCAGGACGTGGCCGATGCGATCGGCGGACGGGTGCTCGAGATCGAGGAGGGCCGCCTGCTCGGCGGCGACGCCGCGGCCGAGACGCCGCCCTCCACGGAGGCGTGGGCGCCTCCGCGCCGGCGGGCGGCGGACCATGAGACGGCGGCCCCGGAGTCGGCCGCGCCGGAGCCCGTCTCGCCGGCGGGCGAGGACTCGGCCGCGTGGGAGCCCCTCGGCGGGCGGGAAGCGGGCGACGAGACGGCGGCCCCGGAGTCGGCCGCGCCCGAGGGGGCGCCGCCATCCCCGGAGCCCGGCCCCGATCCGGCCACGCCGGCGCCCGACGGGCCCGACGAGCGCGCGACCGCGGAGGCCTGACGGTGCACGTGTTCTTCTTTCGCGAAGCCTGGCGCTCGTTGCGACAGCACCGCGGCCTGACCCTCACCGCGGTGCTGTCGCTCACCGCGGCGCTGACGCTCTCGGGGCTGTTCCTGCTGCTCACCCACAACGCCCAGGTCGCGATGAACCTGATCGGCGACCGGCGCGAGATGATCGTCTACCTGCGGGATGAGGTCACCGATTCGCAGCGCGAGGCGCTCCTCAACCGCCTGCGCGAGCTTTACGGCATTCCGACTTACGTCACGCGCGAGCAGGCCTGGGAGGAGTTCAAGCAGCAGGTCGGCGATCCCGCCCTGCTCGACGCCGTCGGCGAGAACCCGCTCCCGGCGTCGGTCCGCGTGCGGCTCAAGCCCGAGCTGCTCCACTACGAGGCGATGGAACAGGCCGCCGAGCAGGTCTCGCAGTTCCCCGAGGTCGAGGGCGTGCGCTACGGCGCCGACTGGGTGCGCCGACTCGACGACCTGTCCGCGGCACTTCGGAACGGGGCGATCGCGGTCGGCGTGACGGTCGCTCTCGCCATCATCTTCGTCATCTACAACACGATCCGACTCACCGTACTCGCGCGGCGCCCGCAGGTGGAGATCATGAGCCGGCTCGGCGCCACCGACGGGTTCATCTCCACGCCGTTCGTGATCGAGGCGGCGATCCAGGCCGGCGCCTCGGCGCTCCTGGCGCTCGCCGCGCTCTTCGCGCTGCACCGCGCGGTGGCGTCCTTCATGGTCGGGACCGTGTTCCTGCCAGCGCCCTGGGCCGGGGCGTTCTTCGCGGCGGCGATGGGCCTGGCCTGGGTCGCCGCGGCGCTCGCGCTGTCGCGGGTGCTGCGCGCCGTCGGCCCATGAGACGCCCGGCCCCCGCCGTACTCCTGCTGGCCCTCGGCCTGCTCTGCGCCGCGCCGCTCGCGGCGCAGGAGAGCCCCGACAGCGTCGCCGCCTCCAAGCGCCGCGAGCTGGAGGAGATCAGCCGGCGCGCGCGCGAGAATCGCGAGGCCGCGGGGCGTCTCAAGGGCCAGGAGACCAAGGCGGTGTCCCGGCTGCGCAGCGCCGAACGCGACCTCAATCTCACGCGCAAGCGCCTGCGCAACCTCCAGTCGCGCCAGAATCAGCTCGACCGCCAGCTCAACTCGGCCCAGAACAGCCTCGAGCGCAATACCGCCATGCTCGAGCAGCAGCGCGCCACCCTGGCGCGCCGCCTGCGCGGCCTGTACAAGTATGGTGCGGTGCGCGAGCTCGAGTTCCTGCTGTCCACCACCTCGTTCGCCCAGCTGCTCGCGCGCTGGGACTACCTGGTGATGATCGGCGAGCAGGACCGCCTGCTGCTCGAGCAGGTGCGGGCGCGCAAGGAGGACGTCGAGGCCGACCGGCGCCGCCTCGCGCTCAACCTCTCCGAGATCGGCCGCAACGCCCGGCGCACCTCGGTGCAGAACACCCGGCTCGCCGCGTTGCGCCGGGAGCGCGCGTCGTCGGTCGAGACCATCCGCTCCCAGCGCGAGGCCTACGAGGCCGCCGCGGCGGAGCTGGAGAAGACCGCCCGCTCGATCCAGAAGCTGCTCGCCGAGCTCGAGCGCCGGCGTCGCGAAGAAGCCTCGCGGGCCCGCGCTCAGGGCCGCAACCCGCAGTCCTATACCGGTGACTTCGCCAAGGGCCACGGCGCTCTCGACTGGCCGGTGCGCGGCTCCCTCGTCGGACGCTTCGGCCCCGAGCGCAATCCGCGCTGGGGCACCACGACCCTCAACAACGGCGTGGACATCGGCGCGCCGATGGGGACCCCGGTGAAGGCGGTCGCCAAGGGCCGGGTGGACTACACCAGCGAGGACTACGGCGCCTACGGCCAGATCGTCATCCTCAACCACGGCGACGGCTACTACACCCTCTACGGCCACCTGTCGCAGATCCTGGTCAGCGTCGGCATGGAGGTCATGTCGGGCGGGAGCATCGGCAGCGTCGGCGACACCGGCTCGCTCAAGGGCACCATCCTGCACTTCGAGGTGCGCAAGGGCGGCACCGCGCTCGACCCCGAGGACTGGCTGCGGTAGACGCGGGCGGGCGGTGGTGCGGCATCCCGCGTCCGGGGAGCGGCCCCCCGGCGGCCTCCGCACGGCCCGAACGGCGCTCCCGGCTCCCACGCACCGAGGCTGCCCCGATGAACCGCTCATCCGTCACCTGTCTATTGGTCGCCGCGCTCTCCGCGTCGTTGGCCGCGAGTCCGGCCCTCGCGGCGACCTCACATGTCCATTACGAGTCGGCTCCCCCCGTCCCGGCGTGGGCGTTCGGAATCGAATGGGGCGGGCTGGTCCAATCTCGCCGACCGGTCGTTCCTCGCACCCAAGGCGGGGCATCCAGGGGGTCTCTTCGTCGGCTACCGCGACGTTCCGGTGTTCGAGGTCTCCGCGATCCGGATGTGGCGTTCGATCACCGTTCGCGCGTCGCTGAGCCGGGCCCAACTCGACTTCGGCCTCGACGACCTGCTCGGCACGAGTCCTCGGCTCGGCACGGCGACGTGCGACCAACTGCGACTCTCGGCTCTCTTCGCGGCTTGGTCGCTCCACCGATCGGACGATCGCCGGCCGGGAAGCTCGCAGTGGATCGTGGGCTTGCTCGGGGGGCCCACCGTCGGCTGGACGCGGCTCTCGAACCTGCATGCCTCCGCCGACGGCGTGCAATACGCCGGCGTCGATCGGCTCTCGGTGGACTCGGGCCTGCAGGTGGGCTGGGAGTCCTGGATCGGCGGGCCGGTCTGGTTCGACGGGCCCCTCGCGCACGCGCTGTTGTACGTCGACATGGCTTTCGTTGGTTTCGGCAAGGACCTGGTCCAGATCCGGACCACGCCCGGGAGCGCGGTCGTGGCGGGCGCCTCGCGCGTGGCGCCCGCCACGTTTCGCGTCGGGCTCGCGTACTTGAGGAATCTCGAGCCCGGACATCCCTAGCCTGGACTATTCATGAGCCCGCCGCCTGCGACCGCGATCTGCGCGCCATCCCCTTGTGCGTCCGGCCTCGCGGGCATAGAATTATTTCGGTAGTTGGCAAATTAGCGAACTTAGGAGCCCGCCGGTGAACGACGTCTTCCGCGCCTTCGGCGATCCCACCCGCCGCGAGATCCTGCGACTGCTCCGCCGGCGTGACATGAGCGCGGGCGAGCTGGCCGAGCGCTTCCCGCTCGCCAAGTCGACCCTCTCCGGGCACTTCAACGTGCTCAAGCACGCGCGCTTGGTGGTCGCGGAGCGCCGCGGCACGACCATGGTCTACAGCCTCAACCTCTCGGCGCTCGAAGAAGCGATCGCGGCGGTGATGGGCCTGCTCGAGACACGGCGCCGCAAGAAGGAGTGACCTCATGCGATTCACGTGGCGTACCGAATGGCCGCACTGGCTGATCCTCGCCGGCATGTTCGCGCTGGCCACCACGAGCTGGGGCGGCGCGCCCGATCGTATCCCCGCGCATTGGGGACTCGACGGCCAGGTGGATCGCTACAGCGGGAAGCTCGAGGGGATCCTGCTCCTGCCGATCCTGGCCGCGGGGATCTACCTCGTCTTCCTGCTCCTGCCGCGGCTCGATCCCGGGCGCGCGAACTATCCGAGCTTCGCCGGGGCGTACGCGGTCGTGCGGCTCAGCGTGCTGGTCGTGCTTGGGGTGATCTACGGTCTGATACACGCGGCGATGCGCGGGCACGACGTGAGCGTCGGGGGCTGGATGTCCCTTACGACCGGGGCGCTGCTCGTGGTCGTCGGCAACCAGTTCGGCAAGATCCGACCCAACTGGTTCGTGGGCTTCCGCACGCCGTGGACGCTGTCGAGTAAGGTGGCTTGGACGCGTACGCACCGCGCCGCCGGGTGGATGCTGGTGGCGGCCGGGATGCTGCTCCTCGCCCATGCGGTGCTGCGCGTCGCGTGGCTGCTCCACGTGATGCTGGGCGTGGTCCTCCTCGGGCTCGTCGCGCTCACGGTCTACTCCTACGTGCTGTGGCGGAACGACCCCGAGAAGACGCCCCCCGCGGGGACCCTGCCGGCGGGGAATTGACGCGCCTCGCCGCCTCCGCGCCGCGCGTGTATGCTCGGCCCCATGGCGATCGTGACGCTCTCGGAGCTGCTCGGCCAGTCCCAGGCGTCGGGCTTCCTGCGCGGCGTGGTCGCGGGTGGCCGCTACGCCAACGCCTATCTCTTCCACGGCCCGGCGGGCGTCGGCAAGGGCACCGCGGCCCTGGCGTTCGCCCGCGCGCTGCTGTGCGACCGCGCCCCGGGTGCCGCGCCCCCCGCTGCGCCGGCCGCGCCCGGCCTCTTCGACGCCCCGGCGCCCACCGCGGCCGCCGCCACCCCCGCCGACGACGCCTGCGGCCGCTGCGCGGCGTGCGCCAAGAGCGCGGCGCTCCAGCATCCCGACCTCAAGTTCCTGTTCCCGGTCTCGGGCGAGGAGCGCGAGCTGGACGCCACGGTGGCCGAGACCCAGGCGGCGATGCGCGGCGATCCTCTCTTCGTCTTCACCTACGAGAAGGCGGCCTCGATCCGCCTCTCGCTCACGCGCGATCTGCTGCGCGAGCTGGCCTACCGGCCGTTCGAGGCCTCGCGCCGCGTCGTCGTGGTGCGCGACGCCGACCGCATGCGCGAGGACCAGTACTCGGCCCTGCTCAAGGCGATCGAGGAGCCGGGAGCCTCGACCGTGTGGGTGCTCACCACCGCGCGGCTTTCGCGACTGCCGGCGACGATCCGCTCGCGCTGCCAACGGGTGCGCTTTGCGCCACTGCCGGAGAAACTGGTGAAGGAGTTCCTCGAGCAGCGCGTCGGCCTCGCGGCACGGGAGGCCGGGCTGCTCGCGGCACTCGGCGGAGGATCGCTGGCGCGAGCGCTGGCGATGCGCGACACCGAGCCGCTGCGTCTGCGCGACGACGCGCTGGCACTGCTCGAGCCCGCGCTACGCGGCGACCCGGCCGCCCTGTGGAAGGCCACGCAGTCGTTCACCCGCTTCGGCCGCTCGGGCCGCGAGACGCTGCGCCGCATGGTGGAGTTCCACGCGCTGTGGCTGCGCGACCTGCTGCGCGCGCGCTACGGGGCGCCGCGCGAGACGCTGGTGCACCGCGACCGCGAGGCCGAGATCCGCAGGCAGGCGGCCGCCACCGACGCCACCGAGATCCGCCGCCGTCTGATGGTGCTCGAGGAGACGCTGCGCGCGATCGAGGGCAACGTCACGCCGGAGCTGGCGCTGTTCTCGGGGCTCTCGCGCGTGGCGGGCCAGCGCCTGGGCGAGGGCGAATGGCCGCGCCATGCGACCGCGCGCTGGGACTATTGACCGGGCCCGCTCGCCTCAGCCCTTGTCGTAGAGCCCCGCCGCCCACTGGCCGTAGCCGTTGTAGGGCAGCGTCGGCCGGCGCTCGTCCGAGCCGATCATGCGCTCGGTGGCCTGCGACCAGCGCGGGTGCGGCACCTTGGGATTGACGTTGGCGAGGAAGTCGTACTCCTTCGCGGCGACATCGTTCCAGAACGTCTTGGGCTGGCGGTCGGTGAATTCGAACCGCACGATGCTCTTGATGCTCTTGAAGCCGTACTTCCACGGGGTGACCAGCCGGATCGGCGCGCCGTGCTGCTTCGGCAGGTCGTGACCGTAGATCCCGACCGCGAGCAGCGTCAGGTCGTTCATCGCCTCCTCCAGGCGCAATCCCTCGTAGTAGGGCCACGGGTACCAGGTCGCGGTCTTCTGGTTCGGGGCCTCGTCGGGACGCAGGAACGACACCATGCGCACGAAACGGGCGGACGAGGTGGGCTTGGCCCACTTCACGAACTCGCGCATCGGGATGCCGGTCCACGGCACCGCCATCGCCCACGCCTCGACGCAGCGGTGCCGGTAGAGGCGCTCCTCGACCGGGAGCGAGCGGATGAGGTAGCCCACGTCGACCTGGCGCGGCGTCTCGACCATGCCCGCGATCTCGATCCGCCACGGGCGGGGTTCGAACTTGCCCACCAGACGCGCCACGGCGTCCTTCTGCTCGGTGAACTCGTAGAAGTTGTTGTAGGTGGCCGCCACCTGCTCGCCGGTCAGCGGCCGATCGAGCACGAAGGCGGGGTTGCGGCGCGCGGGGTAGATCGAGCGTGCGGCGCCCGGGGCGGCGACCGCGGGGGCGGCGGCGGCCAGGGCGCGCGCGGCGCGCGTGAGCCCGGCGCCTACGGCGAGCCCGGCTCCGGCGAGGCCGACGAGCTTGAGGAAGTCGCGACGGTCGACGAACGCCGCTTCGGGCGTGGCCGAGGAGTCGGGGATTTCCCATCCGCGGCGCCGTGGAAGGTGCACCATTTCTGGACTCCTGGGTTCGGGTTGGAACGCCGAGCATACCCGATCGGGATCTCCCCGGGGGACGGGCGGTGGGCGCAGATGTGACCGCCCGGGGCCCCGTTCCGCCGGGGCGCGACCACGGCTCCGCCTTGGCGCAATCGCTTCGGGTGACGTATCCAAGGCCCCACGGGTCCTCTCGCGGCGCGTGACGTCTCCAGAGGCCTGGGAGGTGCAACGGCGGGAACGGTGGGGTATGCTCCCGAGGCAACACTCGATCGTCCCCCGGCTCGCCGGGGGCTTGTGGATAGCCGGGGCGTGATCCCCTGCAGTCGGGCATCATCCCCGGAATGCAACACCCAGACTCGCCGGCTCCCGCGCCGGCGTTGGGGCGGATTCCCTGCCGCCCATAAAGGTGGTCAGGCCATGGCGGACATCCTCCAGGTGTCCCTGCGCGGCACCCGCAGAGAATTCTTCCTCAATTCCCGCAGCCTCTGGCTCAAGCTTCGCGACCCGGTGATCGTCCAGAACGAGCACGGGGAGTCGCTCGGGACCGTGCTCCTCAAGGACCCGACCCTGGTCGAGCTCAAGCGCCCCGGGAGCGTCACGCACGAGATCCTGCGCAAGGCCACGGAGGAGGACCTGGCCCAGGAGGACACCAACCGGGCGCGCGAGAAGGATGCCTATGCCTACTGCCGTGAGCGCATCGAGCTGCGCGAGCTCAACATGGAGCTGGCCGACGTCGAGATGACGTTCGGCGGCAACCGCATCACCTTCTACTTCTCGGCAGAGCGCCGCGTGGACTTCCGCGAGTTGGTCAAGGATCTCGCCTCGCGCCTCCACACCCGCATCGAGCTGCGCCAGATCGGCGTGCGCGACCAGTCGCGCCGGCTCGACGGTTGCGGCCCCTGCGGGCGGGCGTTCTGCTGCTCGACCTGGCTCAAGGACTTCCACCCGGTGACGCTCAAGATGGGGCGGGAGCAGCAGCTCTCGCTCAATCCGGGCAAGATCTCGGGCGCGTGCGGCAGGCTGATGTGCTGCCTCGCCTACGAGCTCTCCCAGTACCGCGACAGCGCGGCGAAGATGCCGCCGGTGGGTGCCAAGCTCCCCACCGGGCAGGGCGTGTGCGTGGTCACCCGCACCGAGCTCTACCGCGAGGCCGTATGGGTGCGCGACGACGAGGGCGGGGAGCACCGCATCGCCTACGCCGACCTGCCGCCCGGCCCCTATCACAAGTGCGGGGACTGCAACTGCGGCAAGCGCTCCAAGCCGCGCGCGTCCGGCGGGCCGGGCCCCGCGGACGACGCCGCTCCCGAAGGACGGGCCGACGCTCCTCCGGGCTGATTCTGGACACACCGTCTATACTCCCCCCCTCACTCCAGCCCTGGGGATTCGCTTGCCTCGACGTTTCTACATCACCACCGCGATCGACTACCTGAACGGCCGCCCGCACCTCGGGCACGCCTACGAGAAGGTCGTCGCCGACGCGCTGGCCCGGTTCCACCGCCAACTCGGTCACGCCACGTTCTTCCTCACCGGCAGCGACGAGCACGGTCAGAAAATCGCCCGGGCCGCCGGCGAAGCCGGCTTGGAGCCGCGCGCGTTCGTGGACCAGCTCGTGGTCGCGTTCCAGGACGCGTGGCGGGCGCTCGACATCTCCCACGACCAGTTCATCCGCACCACCGACGCCCGCCACGAGGTGGCGGTGCAGGAGCTGTTCCGCAGGCTGCGCGACGCGCGCAGCCCCAAGACCGGCGAGCCCGTGCTGTTCGAGGAGGACTACGAAGGGCTCTACTGCGAGGGCTGCGAGGCGTACAAGCAGGAGAAGGATCTGGTGGACGGGCGCTGCCCCGAGCACCTGACGGCGCCGAAGAAGATCAAGGAATCCAACTTCTTCTTCCGCCTCTCGGAATACGGCGAGGGGCTGCTCAAGCACATCGAGGCCCATCCCGAGTTCATCCAGCCCGACTACCGGCGCAACGAGGTGGTGAACGTCATCCGCGAGGGCCTGCAGGACGTGAGCGTGAGTCGGACCAACCTGCCGTGGGGCGTGCCGCTCCCCGACGACGTGCCGGGCGCCGAGGGGCACACCGTGTACGTATGGGCCGACGCCCTGCTCAACTACCTCTCGGCGATCGGCTGGCCCGAGCGTCGCTACTCGCTGTGGTGGCTGGCGAAGGAGAGCGAGATCGGCGGCCCGGGGGCGGCGCGCCAGAACGAGTTCGAGCACCTCGACGGCCACGGCCGGCCGGGAGCGGCGTGGGCCGGCACCACGCCGCCGCTGTGCACCAATGCGTTCCACCTCATCGGCAAGGACATCAGCCGCTTCCACTGCGTGCTGTGGCCCGCCCTGCTGCTGGCGGCGGGCGTGCCGCTGCCGCGACAGGTCTACGTCCACGGCTTCATCTACGTGCGTGGGGCCAAGCTCTCGAAGTCGCTCGGCAACCAGGTGGACCCGGTGGCGCTCGCGCGCGACTACGGCGCCGGAGCGCTGCGCTTCTACCTGGTGCATGCCATCCCGACCGGGCGCGACGGCGAGTTCACGCTCGAGCAATTCGTCGAGCACTGCAACACCCACCTCGCGAACGACCTCGGCAACCTCGCCAGCCGCAGCCTGACCATGGTCCACAAGTACTTCGCCGGGCAGGTCCCGGGCGACTGGGACCCGGCCACCCTGCGCGACGCCGGAGCCCGCGAGGCGTTCGCCGCGCTCATTGCCGCGGCCGACGCCGCGCACGCCGAGGTCCCCCGCGCCTACGAGGACCTGCGGCTCCACGAGGCGCTCGACCACGCCTGGGCGCCGGTGGTGAAGGCCAACGAGTTCATCGAGCGCGTCAAGCCCTGGGCGCTGGCCAAGGACGAGTCGCGCCGGGTCGAGCTGGGCACGGTGCTCAACGCCCTGCTCGAGACCCTGCGCCTGGTGGCGATCTGGGCCTGGCCGGTGATCCCCGCCCAGAGCGAGGAGCTGTGGGCCATGCTCCGGCTGCCCGGGAAGCCCGGCGAGGCGCGTGGCGACTCCGCGGCGCCGCACTTCGAGGCCGGCGCGCACGGCGGCCGCGCCCTGGGCGAGGTCAAGAGCCTGTTCCCGCGGCTCGAGATCAAGGCGGGGCCCGCCTGATCGCGGGCGGCGCGCCCGCGCGGGCGCCGCGGAGTGGAGCCGGATGATCGACACCCACTGCCACCTCGCCGACCGGCGCTTCGACCGCGACCGCGCCCAGGTCTTCGAGCGCGCCCACATCGCCGGCGTCACGCACTTCATCGAGATCGCCCATGCGCCGGAGATCGTGCCTCGGGCGCACGCGCTGGCGCGCGAGCATCCCAACCTGTTCCTGTGCGTGGGCGTGCACCCGGGCGAGGCGGCGGCGGTACCCGCAGACTACCTCGAGGTCCTGCGGGACCACGCGCGCCACGCGCGCGTGGTCGCGATCGGCGAGACCGGGCTCGACTTCTATCGCAATCGCGCCCCACGCGAGGCGCAGGAGCGATGGTTCCGGGCGCAGATCGCGTTGGGCGACGAGCTCGGGCTTCCGCTGGTGATCCACCAGCGCTCGGCCCTCGAGGAGACGCTCGCGATCCTCGAGGAAACTCGCCCCGCCGCGGGCGGAGTGCTCCACTGCTTCGACGACGGGCTCACGGCGGTGGGGCGCGCCCGTTCCCTGGGCTTCAAGCTCGGGATCGGCGGGGTCGTCACCTACGGGCACCCGGCGCTGGACGACGCGGTGCGCGATGCACCGGCCGAGATGCTGCTGCTCGAGACCGACGCGCCCTACCTGGAGCCCGAGCCGCGCACGGCGCGGCGCAACGAGCCAGCGCTGCTCGGCCGGGTGCTGGCGCGGCTCGCCGCGCTGCGTGGCTGGAGCGCGGAAGAGACCGACCGCATCACCGGCGAGAACGCGCGCGAGCTGTTCCGCCTGCCGATCGCGGGCGGGGCGCTGCCGCCCTCCGGCAGCGCCTGAGGGTCGCACCCGGGCGCCACGGGCGGGCGCGCCGGCTGCGCCGTGACCGCCCGCGGAACATCTCGAGTCGCGACCACGGGCGTGCACGCCTCCTCCGCCGTTTTGGCCCGGGGACGATCTCAAGTCGCCCCCCGGGTTCGCCGAAAACCCCGTCACATGCCGTCCGCGCTGCCCGAGCTCGAACTGCCGTGGCCTCTCGCCCTGGCGGTTCTTCTGGTCACGATCGTGCTCGCCTGGTTCCTGGCGCGCACCTACGAGCGCCGCGCCCGCCGCCTGACCCGGCTGCGCTCCCGCTCGCTCGCCCGCGACCTCGCGCGCTTTCTGGGCGCCCGCCTGCGCGGCGCGACGCTGCGGCGCACGGTGGAAACCGCCAATCACGGGACCTTCTGGAGCGCCGTCGAGCCGCTGGCCTTCCGCCTCCGGCGCCGCGATTGGCTCCGGCTCTCGCGCGCCCTCGAGCGCAACCGCCACGCCGCCGCGGAGCGCCGCGCGCTGCGTGACGACTCGCCGTGGCGCCGCGAGCTGGCCGCGCGGCGACTCGCCCTGCTGCGCGCTCCGTCCTCGCGCCGCGCGCTACGCCGCGCGATGGTGCGCGGCCCGGAGGCGGTACGCTACGCGGCGGCGCGCGCGCTCGCGCGCTACGGGGACCTAGCCGCGCTGCGTTGGGTGCTCAGCCACCCCGAGCGCCTGGCCAGCCGCCACCCGGCGGCGTGGACGTCGCTCCTGCGCGCGTTCGGGCGCCGCGCCCGGGCCGACCTGCTCGCCGGGCTGGATCTGCCGCCCGCGCTTCCCGCGCTGGAGCGTGCGCTCATCGAGGCCCTCGGGCTGCTGGGGCCGGCGGCGGCGGCCGGGGCGATCCAGCCGCGGCTGGCGAGCCCGGATCCCGAGCTGCGCGTCGCCGCGGCCCGCGCGCTGGGCCGCCTCGCGGCGGCCGAGCGGGCGCCGGCGCTGGTGATGGCGCTCGGCGACGGCGTGTGGCAGGTGCGCGCCCAGGCGGCCTGGGCCCTGGGACGCCTCCGGGCCCCGGCCGCGATCGCGCCGCTCACCGACTGCCTCGCCGACCCGTCGTGGTGGGTGCGGCGCCACGCCGCCTACGCGCTCGGTGCCCTCGGCGCGGACGGCCGCGCCGCGCTGCGCCACGTCGCCGACACCTCGCGCGACCCGTTCGCCCGCGACATGGCGCTCGAGGTGCTCAATGGGGGCGCGCGCCTGCGCAGCGCGTAGACGCCGCGCGGTTTCCCGCCCGCCCCGGCGCCGCGTACACTCACGGCATGCTCCGACCCCCCCGTGGCGGCGCCGGCGCGCGCCGTGTCTCCAGGTACATCCGCGAGCGCGCCGAGTCCTCCGGTGGCGAGCTGGCGCGGCTCAAGGCCGCGCTCGCCGAGCGCGGGCTGGCCCCGCGCAAGCGGTTCGGACAGAACTTCCTGGTGCGCGAGGACATCGCCCAGCGCATCGTGGACCACTCCCACCTGCGCGAAGACGATGTCGCGCTCGAGATCGGGCCCGGCGCCGGCGCGCTCACCGCGCGCATCGCCGCGCGTGTGGCGAAGCTGATCGCGGTCGAGCGGGACAGCGGCCTCGCCGAGCTGCTGCGCGAAGAGCTGGCCGAGCACCCGCGGGTGGAGATCGTCGAGAGCGATTTCCTCGACTGCGATCTCGCCGCGATCGCCCGCGACCACGGGGTGGAGAAGCTCGCGGTGGTCGGCAACATTCCCTACAACATCACCACCCCGGTGCTGGAGCGGATCTTCGGGCAGCGCGCCGCGGTGCGCAGCGCCGTGCTCCTGGTGCAAAAGGAGTACGCCGCTCGGCTCTCGGCCGCGGCCGGCACGCCGGAGTACGGCTCGCTCACGCTCTTCGCCCGCTATCACGCGCTGATGGAGCCGCTCATGACGGTGCGCGCCTCGGCGTTCTGGCCGCGCCCCAGCGTGGACAGCATGCTGGTGCGGTTCTTCCTGCGCGACCGGCCGCCGGTGGACGCGCCCAGCGAGGAGCTGCTGTTCCGCATCATCCGCGGCGCGTTCCACATGCGCCGCAAGCAGCTCGTGAACACGCTCGAGGACACCCTCGAGCTCGGCAAGCCGCGGATCGAGCGGCTGCTGCGCCACGCCGGCATCCCGCCGGCCCGGCGCGGCGAAACTCTCACGCTGGACGAGTTCGCGAAGCTCGCGTGGGCCGCAGCCGAGAGCGCGGCCCCCCGGCACGAACCCGAGGACGACTAGGGCTCCACGAACTTGTACCCGACCTTGTGGACCGCGACGATGAACGGCTGCGCGAAGCCCGCGCCGAGCTTGGAGCGCAGGTTGGACACGTGCGTGTCCACCGTGCGGGTGGTGACCCCGAGATCCTCGTCCACGCCCCAGATCTCCTCGAGCAGCTCCTCGCGCGACACGGTGCGCCCGCGATGCTCGATGAGGTACTTGAGCAATTCGAATTCCTTGAACGAGAGCGCCACCTGCTTGCCGGCTTTGTGGACCTCGCGCGGCTCGAAGCGCACCTCGACGTCCCCGAACGTGTAGATCGTCGGCCCCGGCGCCGGTGCGCCCGAGGGACCGCGCTGCACCAGCCGCTTGACCCGCGCCATCAACTCCTTGATGCCGAACGGCTTGGTGACGTAGTCGTCCGCACCGAGGTCGAACCCCTTGAGCACGTCGGCCTCGAAGTTGCGGGCGGTCATCACCAGCACGGGGATGTCGCGGTGGCGCTGCCGCAGCTCCTTGAGCACGGTGAATCCGTCCTTCTCGGGCAGCATGATGTCGAGCACGACGACGTCGGGCTTCTGCTTGAGGGCCATCTTCAGGCCCTCCTGCCCGGTCTTCGCCGTCAACACGTCGTAGCCCTCGAACTTGAAATTGTGGGCCAGCCCGTCCAGCAGTCCTTCTTCATCCTCCACGATCAATACGCGCGTCATCGCCGCTCCTTTGAGCTTCGGGTCACGATCCCGTCTGCGCCCGCGTTTCCGTGCGCGGGACTTCTTCCGCCAACGCCGGCAGCACCAGGGTGAACGTGCTGCCTTCGCCCGGACTACTCACCAGCTCCACGCGCCCTCCGTGTGCGCGGACGATCTGATCCACCAGGGAAAGACCGAGCCCGGCGCCCTTGACATCGTGCACCAGCCCGGCCTCCACCCGCACGAACTTCTCGAAGATCCGACTCTGATCCGCGGTCGCGATGCCGATGCCACGATCGCTCACCGCGACCTGCACCGCGCCGTCACGGGCCGCCGCCACCACCCGCACCTCGCGTCGGGCGCGCGAGTACTTGATGGCGTTGTCCAGGAGATTGAGCACGCAATGCGACAGCGCCCGCGCGTCGCCGCGTACCAGCGGCAGCGTCTCGGGCACATCCACGTCGATCTGGAAGCCCTGGTCCTCGAACCGAGGCCGGAAGCTCTCGATCGCGTCGTTGACCACGTCCGCCACGTTGACCCGTTCGAACCGGAACAGCCGCTGCCCGGCTTCGAGCCGCGCGAAGTCGAGGATGTTGTCGACCAGTTGGCTGAGCCGCGTGGTCTCGCGCGCGATGCTGCGCAGGAACTTCTCGGCCTCCTCGGGACGCGTGATCCGACGCATCTCGAGCGTCTCCACGGCAAGTCGGATGAGGGCGATCGGGGTCTTGAGCTCGTGCGTGACGTTCGAGACGAAGCTGGCCTTGAGCTGCGCCAGCTCGATCTGGCGGATGGTGTAGCGCAGGCCGAATCCGGTGGCGGCCACGATCGTCAGCGCCATCAGCAGGATGAACACGATCTCGATGGTGACGAACCGCCCCGCCCACACCACCGGGGCGCTCGAGGTGGCGGCCACGCGCACCGAGAAGCCGGCGAAGGGGCCCTCGAGCGGCGCGATGCGCGCGGTCTCGGGACTCTCGGGATCGCGCACGATGCCGAGGCGGTTCCCCTGTGGACCCAGCAGCTCGACGCTGAGGCGGCGCGTGGATTCGAGCCCGCCGTACAAGCGGGGGTTGGAGGGCAGCCGCTCGTGGATCACGCTGGTGAGGTGATCGCCGAGAAACTTCCGCGGATCCAGCCACCACCCGCCCGCGCCGATCACGTCGCCGGTCCTGCCACGCAGCAGGAGGCCGGCAAAGGCCTGGCCGCTGCGGGGGCCGCTGCCCGGGGAGAACAGCAACGGCTGGCCGTCCACCAGCAGCAGCGTGAAGTCGGCGAGCTGGGTGAACGGAATGAGTTGGGGGGCCAAGAACTCGTCGACGTTCTCGGCCAGGGCGCGGGCGACCTCCTCCGGGCTGCCGCCGTTGCGCGCCGCGGTCTCGGCCGTGACGATCGAGCCTCGCAGGTGGACCATCAATTCGGTCTCGAAGGCCTGCGCCACCTGCTGCGCGAGGTAGGTGTTGTAGCGGGTGCTCTCTTCCTCGACCGCGCGGGAGATGCGCAGCGTGAGGTAGACGCCCAGCACCGCGAGCAGGAGGGCCGGAAGCGACACCCCCAGCCCCAGGACCACGAGGACACGGCGACCGAGGCGGGATACGGGCATGGCGCGGAAAGCCTAGACCCAACCCGGAGTGCGGGCAATGCGGAGGGCCGGCCCCGTTCCGCGGGCCGGCCCACGCACAACCGGAAGGGAAATCAGCTCTTGATGCGTGTCGGAGACTCGAGGCCCGCCATTTCGTAGATCTTGGCGACCACGATGGGGTCACTCGAGGTCATGAGCGTGAGGCAGCCGCCTTCGATATTGACCACTTCGCGGCTCAGCTTGCCGCTGGCCGCCGCGCCGCGCATCGCCCGGCACTTGCCGCACAGGTGCATCTGGTCGCCCGCGGTGACCGCCATGGCCATGCGCTCGTGGCGGCGGGAGATCGCCGATTGCACTGCCAGAACGCCCGACTTCGAGCCTGCCGTGTAAACCAGCATTACGCCGTTCTTGAGCGGCACCACCTGCGTGACGGCGCCGACCTCGTCGAGCTGGCCCTGGCATCCCGACATCTCGGCACAGGCGTCGCAGTCGCCGTGCTTGCTATTGGCGGAGAGCCGTGCGGCGCCCTGCCCCTCGCACGAGGCACTACCGGCCGACTTGGCATTCGCCGCCGCGGAGGTCTTGCTTCCACAGTTGTACCCGGCCGCCACCGCCGAGACCTTGCCGGCGCCGCCGCCCGCGGCGGTCACCGCCGCGCTCGAGGTCTTGCCGGCGCAGCACGCCGGGCCGCTCTCGGCCGCCTTCACCATCGCGTCGTGGTACGGGCACCCGCTGGCGCCCTTCGCGTCCGCGGTGACGGCACTCGCGCCATGCAGCTTGCATGCGGCCGCCTGGGCCGCGCTGCACTGGGCGGCCTGCTCGGCCGAGCACGCCGACGCGCCGCCGGAGGCCGCGGCCTTCGCGCTCTTGGCCCCCTGGTCGCCGCAGGCGAAGGACATTGTCGCCCAGCCGGTGAACGCGGTCACGGCCAGCGCGAGAACGATGGTCTTAGCATGCTTCATGTGGCACCTCCCGGAAGTGGGCCGGGTCGCGGCAGAACCCGGCAGTTGCGAAGATCATCGGCCACAACAGCAAAGAGCCTGTCATCCCCCTATCAGCGGAGTGTCACTGAACTGCAAAAAGCCCCGGCCCGAAGCGGCGCTGCCCATCCGGCCACCGCAGCCCTGGGCCACGGCAGCGGCGGCGGCGCGGGCCCCGCCGGTGAGCGGCGTTGACGGCGCACCCGGCCGATCCCTAACGTGCGCGAGGTTCCGCCCTCCGCCATGCCCAAACGCAAGCGAAAGCCCGCCCGAACCCCGCTCCGCGCCCTGCTCACCCTCGCGGCCGGGGTCGCGGTGCTGTTCCTCGGCGGGGAGCTGTTCCTGCTCTCCCGCTCGGACGGGGGCCGCCTCATGCTCGCCAGCCGCTTCGGCCTGGGCGACGAGGCGCGGGTGCGCCAGCTGGTCGGGCGGCTGGTGCGGCGCGGACTGACCGCGGCGGGGGTGCCCGCCGACAGCATCCGCGAGAGCTTCCGGTCCGAGATGGCCCCCACCCTGCGCTGGCGGGTCGGCCTCGGGCCCGGCGCGTCGCTGATCCAGGCCAACTACGCGATCACGCGCAGCCTCGAGGAGCAGGGGGCCCAGGTGCTCTCCGGACGCGAGCGCGCCGGCGCGCTCGGGCGAGACCAGGTCACCCTGGTCGTCGGCCTGCCGCGCCGGCCGACGCACGAGATCGTGCTGGTGCGCGATCCGCGCGCGACGGCCGAAGGTGCCGAGCCCGCGCGCGTGGCGCTCGTGCTCTACGGACTCGGCGACGATCCGGCGCACGCGGCGCGCGTGCTCGATCTGCCGTGGACCTTCGCCGCGGCGATCGTTCCGGGCGGGCCGGAGAGCGCAGGATTGTTCCGCACCGCGGCAGAGCGGGGGCGCGAGATCGTCCTGCATCTGCCGCTCGAGCCGGTCAACTACCCGCGCGTGAACCCGGGCCCGGGCGCCGTGCTGGTGACGATGAAACCGGCCCGCATCACCGGCCTGGTCCGGCGCTATCTCGACCGGGCCGGGAGGGTCACCGCGGTGGCCAACCACATGGGCTCGCTCGCGACCCAGGACATGACCGTGATGGGTGCCGTCTACCGCGAGCTCAAGCGCCGCGGCCTGCCTTTCATGAACGTCGCCCCGGTGGCGGGATCGGTGTGCCGGGAGCTGGCCGCCGACCAGGGCGTGTCGTTCGCCGAGCCCGATGCGGTGATCGACGTCGAGGCCCGCGGGCCGGACACGCGGGCGCTCGACCGCCGCTGGAAGAGCGTGCTGGAGGAAGCGCGCCGGCGGGGGCGCGTCATCGTGTGGCTGCGCGCCACACCGCGCGCGGTCGAGTGGCTGAACCGCGCCGCGCCGCCGAAGCAGCTCGAGGGGGTGAGGCTGGTGCCGCTGTCCTCGGTGCTCAGGCGGCCGCTCGCCCTGTAGGCTCCGTTCGCAAACGCCCGAGGCTCACCTCGCGCGGCCGGTTCCGCGCGTCCCGCCGCCGGCCATGCTATCCTGCTCCCGGCATGCGACTTGGACAGGATGTCCTTTCCGACCTTCCGGCGGCGCTCGCGCGCGAATGGGTGCTCGCCAACGGACTCGGCGGCTCGGCCGCGGGAACCGCGGCCGGTGCGCACACGCGCCGCGTCCACGCCCTGCTCACCGTGGCCGAGCCCGCGGGCCGCCTGACGACGCTGCTGCTCAAGCTCGCCGAGCGCCTGACGGTCGCGGGCGAGAGCTACGAACTGGCCTGCAATCTCCACGCCGACGGCGTGGTGCGGCCGCACGGCCACCTGCTGCTCGAGGAATTCCGTCTCGATCCCTGGCCGGTGTGGCGCTACCGCGCCGGTGAGACGGTGATCGAGAAGTCGCTGCTGCCGATCCAGTGGCACAACGCGGTGGCGGTCGCCTACCGCCATCTCGCCGGACCCGACGGCCGACTCGCCGTGAGCCCGCTGGTCGCGGCGCGCGATCCGTTCGCGCTGCAGCGCCAGACTCCCGAGGTGGTCGGCGCCACGCAGGGCGTGCCGGGGCGCGTGCGGATCGAGATCGTGCCGGGACGCCCGGCGCTCACGCTGTGGCACAGCGGCAGCTTCATTCCCGCGCGGCTGTGGCAGCGCGCGCTGCGCTATCCGCTCGACGGGGCCACGGCGGGCGAGGCGTGCGAGGACGCGTTCGTCCCGGGCCACGTCGAGGGGGCGATCGGACCCGGCTGCGCGCTGCAGATCGTGGCCTCGGCGGAGGACGATCTGTTCCGCGCCCTCGCGCACGAGGACCGCCTCGGCTCACCGCCGCCCAAGTCGCTGGCGGAATGCGTCGCCGCACTCGACCACGGCGGCAGGCGCCGGCATCTCGCGTGGCGGCGCGCCGCGCTCGAGGGCGCCGACTTCACCGCGCGCCAGGCCGCCGCGGCGCATGGTGGCCCGGGCGAGCAGGTGGCGCTCAGGCGCAAGCCGCTGGTGAACGGGACGGATCCCTGGGTGGAGCTGCTGGCGCAGGCGCTGCAGGGCGGTCTCGTGCAGCGCGCCCACCGCTCCTCGCTGGTCCCGCCGCTCGCCCCCGCCGGCGAGCGGCCGGGCGACGCGTTGCGCGCGCTGCCGGGACTCATCGCGTTGCGGGCGTTCGACGCCGCGCGCGAGGTGCTCCACGGTGCTCTCGAATACCTCAGCCAGGGGCTGCTTCCCGGGCGCTTCGATCCCGGCGATGGCACGCCGCTCTACGGCGACCCGGAGCCGGCGCTGTGGCTGGTGTGCGCCGGCGAGCTGTACGCGCGCCGCAGCGAGGACCTCGAGTTCCTGCGCGATCCGCTCTACCCCGCGCTCGAGAGCGTGATGCAGTCCTACCGCGCCGGGGCGCCCCACGGCATCCGCGTGGACGCGGACGGGCTGCTCGGCGCCGGCGAGGGCGCGCGCGCGGCGAAGCGCGCCGACCTCAACGCGCTCTGGTACCACGCGCTGGTGGCGATCGCGCAGCTCGCCCGCCTCATCGGCCGCAAAGAGAACGGCGCCTTCTACCTGGCGTGGGCGCGCGAGCACCAGAAGGTGGTCAACCTCACGCTGTGGGACGACGCGGTGGGCTGCCTGTTCGAGTCGCTGACGCCGGAGGGCCCGGTACGCGGGCTCTCGCCCTCGCAGCTGCTGGCGGTGAGCCTGGCGCCGGCCCTGCTGCCGCCCGAGCGCGCGGCGCGGCTGCTGGCCACCGTCGAGCGCGAGCTGTTCACGCCGCTCGGCCTGCGCGCCTCGCCCGGCGACGATCGGGTCGCCCCGGCGTGGCTCGGGCCCTTCATCTCGGCCTATCTGCGCGTCCACGGGCGCAGTACCGAGTCGCAGGCGCGCGTGGGCGAGTGGCTGGAGACGCTACGCGCGGAGCTGGAGCGCGGCGCGCACGGCCAGGTTCCCACCTCCATCGCGCTCGTGCCCGGCCCGCCCGGCGATCTCCTGCTCGGGGCACCCGGTCCGCCCCGCGTGGATCGCGGCGCCGCGGAAGCCCGCCCGGCCGCCCGCGCCCGGCGCGGCCGCCCCAGCGCGGTGCGGAACCCCGCGCCCGACGCCGACCCGCGCGGCGACCCGGCGCCGCACCTGGATGTCGCCGGGCCGTTCTCGGTCGTGGCCGCGGCCGAGCTGCTGCGGGCGTGGATCGAGGAGGTCGACCACACCCTCGAGCCCGCCGCCACACCGGTGTGACGCGCCGGACGGACGCGGCGTGGCGTCCCCCCGCGAAATCCGGGAATGAATCCACCGGGGGCAGCGTAGAGGTCGGCAGATGACGGACCGCTTGCACGCATCCGCGCCGCGGCTCGACCCGCGGCTCTACCAGATCGCCACCCTCACCGGGCTGTTGATCTACGGCGTGACCGCGCTCCGTTTCGAGCTCACACCGGCCTTCGTCGGATTCACGCTGGGCGGCGTGCTCGCCACGCAGTATCTGTGCACGCGGCTGTGGAAGCTGCCCGCGTTCGATCCGCGCAGCGCCTTGATCTCCGGGCTCTCGTTGTGCCTGCTGCTGCGCACCAACGCCCCGGGCCTCGCGGCGCTCGCGGCAGCGGTCGCGATCGCGAGCAAGTTCGTGCTGCGCACCCGCGGCAAGCACGTCTTCAACCCCACGAATCTGGGCCTGGTCGCGATGATGCTGGCCACCGGCAGGGTCTGGGTCTCGCCCGGACAGTGGGGCAACGTCGCCTTCTTCGGCTTTCTCATGGCCTGCCTGGGCGGGATGGTGGTGAACCGCGCCGCGCGCAGCGACGTCACCTACGCCTTCCTCGGCGCCTACCTCGCCATCCTGTTCGGGCGCGCGCTGTGGCTCGGCCAACCGATGAGCATCCCGCTGCACCAGCTCCAGAACGGCGCATTCCTGCTGTTCACGTTCTTCATGATTTCGGATCCCAAGACGACGCCGGATTCGCGCGCCGGGCGGATCCTGTTCGCGGTCCTGGTGGCGGCGGGGGCGGGCTGGGTGCAGTTCGGCCTCTTCCGCACCAACGGACTGTTGTGGTCGCTCGCGCTGTTCGCGATGACGGTGCCGCTGATCGACCGGCTGCTGCCGGGGCGGCGGTACCAGTGGAGGCCGGCGCTGGCACCGGCCGCAACCGAGAAAGGGACCCTCCATGAGACACGTGCTCCCGGGCGCGCTGCTGCTGTCGGCGCTGCTCTGGCCCGCAGCCGCCCATAGCTTCTGCGGCTTCTACGTCGCCAGCGGTGACGCTCGGCTCTTCAACCACGCCTCCCAGGTCGTCCTGGTGCGCGACGGAGACCGCACCGTGCTCACCATGGCCAACGACTTCAGCGGCGAGCCCCAGCAGTTCGCCATCGTCATCCCCGTCCCCACCGTGCTCGAAAAGGGCCAGATCCATGTCGGCGACAAGGCTCTGCTCGACCACCTCGACGCCTATTCGGCGCCGCGCCTGGTCGAGTACTTCGACGAGAATCCCTGCCAACTCCGGGTGGCGGACGAAGCGCTGCGGCCGAGCATGGCGCTCAAGTCCGCCGTGGGCGGGAGCGCTCGCGAGCGCAGCCTCGGGGTGACCATCGAGGCGCGCTACACGGTCGGCGAGTACGACATCCTGATCCTCTCCGCGACCCAGAGCAGCGGGCTCGAAACCTGGCTGCGCGGCAACGGCTACCGCATCCCGGCCGGGGCGGCGCGGGTGCTGGGCGGATACATCAAGCAGGGGATGAAGTTCTTCGTCGCCAAGGTCAACCTCAAGGAGCGGCAGAAGCTCGGCTTCTCGTACCTGCGACCGATCCAGGTCGCCTACGAGAGCCCCAAGTTCATGCTGCCGATCCGGCTCGGCATGGTGAACGCCGACGGACCGCAGGACCTGCTGGTCTACGCCCTCACCCGCACCGGCCGGGTCGAGACCGTCAACTACCGCACCGTCAAGCTGCCCTCGGATCTCGAGGTGCCGTTGTTCGTGAAGGACAAGTTCGCCGACTTCTACCGCGCGCTGTTCGACGAGGCGGCGAAGAACAACGCCATGACCGCGGTCTTCACCGAGTACGCCTGGGACATGGCGTGGTGCGATCCGTGCGCCGCCGATCCGCTCTCGCGCGACGAGCTGCGCCAGCTCGGCGTGTTCTGGCTCGACGAGGCGCAGAAGCCCGGCGGGCGGGGCGGGGCCGCAGCGCAGAACGCCTTCATCACGCGGCTCCACCTGCGCTACGACGCCGCCCATTTCCCGGAGGATCTGGTGTTCCAGACCACCGCCGACCGCTCGAACTTCCAGGGCCGCTACATCCTGCGTCATCCGTGGACCGGCACCGAGGACTGCGCGGCCGCCAAGTCCTACCGCGCGGGGCTGCGCGAGCGCCGCGCGCAGCAGGCGAAGAACCTCGCGGGCCTCACCGGCTGGAGCCTCGAGCAGATCCGCAAGCAGATGGCGGTGAACGCCGACTGGTCGGCGCCGGAGGACCACATCCGGTGGTGGGAGCGGATCTGGAAGGACTGAAGCGACGCGGGGATCGCGCGCCGGCGCTCGCCGCCCCGCCGCATCGCAACGTCGCGACATGGGACGCGGCGGGGCGCGCCTCCCGTCCCCGCGTCCGAACCTAACCGTCGGATTCACAAATGGAGTTGGCAGGATCGGCTGGGGGCCGGTCAAGGCGGACAACGCTGGGAGCCACAACTGCTTAGGACCTCGCCTGGGGCGACGCATGACGTGATGGTTAGGTATATATACCTAACCATCACAACTCACCTTGAACGACTACGCCGAAACGAATACCCTTGCGCCAAGGGCTTAAGGTATATATACCTTAAGCCCTTGCGGACGACGAGGAGAAATGGCGAGCAAGCTCGAACTAGCCACGCCCAAGATCAGGGCCATGTTTGACTCGATACGCGGGGGTGTCTTCACCGACGCGGATCTGTTGGGAATCCTGAAGAAGCACCGCCGCCACTGGGATCTCGGCATCCGCGTGTCGGGCGCTGCGTTCTCCAGGTTCCTTGTCGAGGAACTCGGGCTTCGAGTCGTGGAGCTGAAGGCCGAAGGCTACGGGGCGCTGCAGCGCTATGCTTGGCGCGAGTTCTCGCCCTACCTGATGGCGCTTTCGATCCGGCCACGCGCCTACCTCTCGCACGGCACGGCCGTATTCCTGCACGGCCTTAACGACCAGATCCCCAAGACCATCTACGTCAACCAGGAACAGTCGGAGAAGCCGCGAGGAGGGGGCCTAACGCAGGAGCGGCTGACCCAGGCCTTCTCGCGGAGACAGCGCACTTCGAAGTACGTGTACGCCTTCGACAGCTTTCGGGCCGTACTGCTGAGTGGCAAGCAGACCGGGGCCTACGGCGTGGTGACCCGACGCGGGCCGCAGCGCGAGGAGCTTCCGGTCACCGGAATCCCCCGCACCCTGGTGGACATCGCCGTGCGGCCAGCCTACTCGGGGGGCATCGTTCAAGTCCTGGAGGCCTACCGCGGCGCCAAGGGGAGGGTCAAGGGCGCGGAGCTAGTGCGCGTCCTCCGGCGGCTCGACTACGTCTACCCCTACCACCAGGCGATCGGGTTCTTGATGGAGCGAGCCGGATTCCCCGAGGCGGAGTGGGAGAAGCTCAGGAGTCTGGGCACCAAGCTCGACTTCTACCTGCTCTACGGGATGAAGAACGCAAAACGCGACGAGAAGTGGCGACTATTTTTTCCAGAGGGCATCTAGCTTCGAAAGCTCTTCGAGCACAAAGTCGAAGTAGACGTCAAAATCGAAAACCTGCCCCTGGACGGTGTCTTTGACCGCGTCCCAGTCTGGCAGATGAAGCTCGCGCGTGTCGGCGATTCGGGCCAAAAGCGCCAACGGCACCCGCTTCGCTTCGAAGATGTGGCGAAAGAGATCGAGGTTCTCGGGCAGCGAAAGATCCAAGCCGCGTCGGGTGACCGTGGCGTAGACATCGTAGAAGTCGCGGGCCCTGGGGGTACGGTTGGTCCTGCCGTACTCAGGCATCTGCTGGCAAATGGCCCGCAGCTTCTCAACGACGCACATCTCTTCCGTGTAGACGTAGACCGTTCGCCCGTCGAGCTTCGCCGATACTTTGCCCGCGCAGTACTCGTGCTTGCTGATGTCGACCCGGAACTTGCGGGCGTGCTGGGGGTCGAAGGTCTGGGCTTGGATTCGCATCTTCTCCCGGTCGTGGGCCAGAGAGTCAGCCAAGTCCTTTTCGATGAGCTTGAACTCGACGTAGTACCCGCCCCACCAAGGGGTGCTGTCGGCGGCGATGGAGGGGGGAACGACGGCGAAGGATTCGTCAAATACGACATAGCCGGCCGTCTCGAACTCGCGTCGTAGCGCCTGGAAGATGCGTTCGCGCACATCCCCGAGGTCGCGGAACTCAGATTCAATGGAAAGGTCGACGTCGAGCGAGCCGCGCGTCAGCACGTGATGGACTAGCTCCAGAGCATTCCCGCCCTTGAGGACGAGCTGATCAAGGAGCATGTCGTCGGAGAACATCGCGATGATGACTCGACGTCGAATCTCGGTGAAGTCCATCGGGGGTTCCTGGCGTTCGTGGTGTCAGTCCAATGGCAGTGCCACGATACCAGCGCGGGCGAAAACCCGCGCCTCGCAGACGGCCTGCAGGCCGAACCGTTTCGGCAGCCCGCGCCCTAGCGCTGCGTCGTGTCGCGCGAGCTGCCGAAGAACCCGCGCAGCACGTCGGCCGCCTTGCGCCTGAGGCTGTCGGCGAGCGCCCGCCGCTCGCGGTCGAGCGCGGCGGCGGCGCTGTCCTGCGCGGCGCCGCCCCGCGCCCCGAGGGCGTCGCGCGCCTGCTGCTCGAGCTTGGCGCGCTGGGCCTGGAGCGCCTGCGAGGCGCGGCCCGCGACCCGGCCGAGCATCGCGTCCCGATCCCAGGTCACCCGCGGCGCCTTCGCCGGTCCGCTCACCCGCAGGTCCAGCAGCAGCCCGCCGCGCTCGTCGCGCAGCGCTCCGGCGGCGAGCGCCGCGGCGGCGCCGAGCTGCTCGACGATCGCGGGCGGCACCGTGGTGCTCACCGCATAGTCGAGGGTGCCGTCGAAGCCGATCGAGCCCACCGCGCGCCAGTCGCCGGTCGGGCCATCGAGCCGGATTTCGCGGAACGTCACGCGGCCGCGCTCGACCGCGAACGGCAGCAGTCCATCGCGGATGCGCAATTCCTTGAACGCCGGGATCCCGGTGAGCTTGGCGATTTCCTCCAGCGCCGGCCCGGGACCGAGCGTGCCGTTCGCGATCGCCGCCACGCCCGCGGCGGTGAGCGTGCGCTTGAGCTGATCCGGTTCGACCCCCTCGCCGGCGAAGTGGAAGTCGGAGAGGCTGAGCGAGCCGCGTAGCCAGTCCTTGGCGCCGGTCCAGGACGAGAGCAGGTCGTTGGCGCGCACCTCGTTCACCTTGGCGCGCACGTCGAACGAGGGCCGGTCGGTGCGCGCGAGATCGAAGCGTGCCTGACCGGTGACGTTGCCGCCGTAGCCGCGGAAGGAGAAGTCCTGCACGTCGAGCGCCCCCGGGCGCAGCGCCACGCGCGCGGTGACCGAATCCACGTCGAGCTTGCCGTTGATCAGCCGGTCGATGGCGACCCGCCCGGTGCCGCGCGCGTTGGGCAGGAACGGCGAGC
>MFFQ01000116.1:28368-28526 GCA_001780165.1 Candidatus Eisenbacteria bacterium RBG_16_71_46
AAATCTGTGTCCGCGGGCGGCACCGAATCCGGATTCGCCAGCAGCGCGAGCGGGCGCGAGACCGTGGCGTCGAGGGTGAACGACGACTCGCCGGCGCGGGCGCGGAAGTTCTTCACCGTGGCGCGCGTCGTCGAGAACTCGATGTCGCCCGCGATGTC
>MFFQ01000116.1:28562-38704 GCA_001780165.1 Candidatus Eisenbacteria bacterium RBG_16_71_46
GGGCTGCGCAGCCCGACGCCGGCGAGCCGCGCGCGGCCCTCGAGTGCCATCGCCCCGGGGTCCTTCGCCCGGCCGCGCCCCTTGAGGTCCAGAACCGCGCGGCCCGACAGCGCGGAACCCTTGGGAGCGAGCGCCGGCGAGACCGCCGCGAGGTCCACGTCCCCCTGCACGGCGAAGGCGACGAGCGGATCGCGGAAGCGGGCCACCGCGAGCGTGGCCGTGACCGGCTGGCCCGAGACCCGTGCCCGCAGATCGCCGATCCGCAGCGAGTCGGGAGCGAGGCGCGCCGTGAAGGAGAGCCCCTCCACGCCGACCGGTGCCTCGGGATAGCGGAACGCTCCGTCGGCGACGGTGACCAGGCCGGAGAGATCGGGCGGTCGGGTACTGCCGAGCGCGCCGCGCACCGCGAGGTCGAAGCCGAGCCGGCCGGCGCCGGTGACGCCGTGCAGCGCCTGCGCGTCCGCCGCGGCGAGGAAGCCCAGCACCTGGGCGAGATCGACGCCCTCGCCGCGCGCCCGCAGGTCGAGCCGGGCGAGCGGGCCGGGGTCGTCCACCACGCCCTGCAGCGCCAGCTCGGTGCGGCCGACCTGGAGCGCGAGCCGCTCGAGCGCGAGCCGCTTCTGCGTCGCGTCGAACACCGCGCGGTGCTCGAAATTCCAGTCGAGCCCGGCGAGCCCCTGGTGGAGGTCGGCGAGCCGGGCGGCCGACGGTGGGCCGTAGGCCAGACCCGAGACCCGCGAGGTGCCGCCGACCCCGATGCGCGTCCCGCCGCCGGCGGCCGAGAACGCGAGGCGCGAGGCGAGGCCGAAGGCAATCCGGCGCGGGGCCTTGAGATCGTCCACCAGCACCTGCCCGCCGCGCAGCTCGAGGTCGCTCACCGCGATCTCGAGCGGCAGCTCGCCCGGCGCCGCCGCAGCGGGCCCCGGCTCGGCGGCGCCCAGGTTGGTGGTGCCGTTGGGATGGAGCACCAGGTGCAGCGTGGGCCGGTCGAGCACCACGCGGCGCAGCACCAGGCGGCGGGCGAGGAGCGCGAACACGTCGAGGTCGAGATCCAGCTCGCGCATCGACAGCACCGTCCCGCGCTCGAAGCCGCCCACTTCGGCCAGCGCCGGGGCGCGCACCGAGACGCGCACCGGCGGCCACAGCTTGACCGCCGCGCTCTCGAAGCGCACGTCGCGCTTGAGCGCAGAGGATAGCTCGCGCTCCACCCGCGCCCGCACCCGGTCGGGAGGAAACACCACCGCGAGCGTCGCCCAGGCCGCGCCGATCAGAACCAGCAGCGCGATCACGGCGATCGCCAGCCAGCGCCACACGGGGCGCTGGCGCTCGGAGGGTTCGCTCATGTCCCGATAGTGCCACAGCCGGCGTCACCGGCAAGTCCGTGGGTCGCGGACGGGCGGCGCGGCCGGGCCGGAGAGCGACGCATGAACCCGGACGAGCAGTGCAGCCGGTCGAACTCCTTGCGGCTGGCGCGCGTCCGGCGGTTTCGGCTGGCGGTTCATGAATCGGTGGGGTTAGTCTCGCGCTCCAGAGCCCACCCATGACCCCACATCCGATCGAGTGCCTGCGGGAGCATCACCTGCTCGCCGTGATCCGCGCCCGCACCACCGCCGACGCGATCGGGGCCGCCGACGCGGTGCTGCGCGGCGGGATCGCGCTGGTCGAGATCACGTTCACCGTGCCCGAGACACCGCGCGCGATCGCCGAGCTGTCGGCGCGTCCCGGGGCGATCCCGGGGGCGGGCACCGTGCTCACGCCCGCCCAGGCCCGCGACGCCCTCGCCGCGGGCGCGCGCTTCATCGTCGCGCCCAACTTCGACCCGGCGGTGGCGCGGGTCGCGCGCGACGCAGGTGCCGCCTACCTGCCGGGGGCCTACACCACCACCGAGATCCTCGCCGCGCGCGCGGGCGGGGCCGACGTGGTCAAGGTCTACCCGGTGGGCGTGGCGGGAGGCCCGGCCTACATCCGCGTCATCCGCGAGCCGCTCGGCGACCTGCCGCTGCTCGCCGCCGGCGGCACCACGCTGGAGAACACGCCGGCTTTCCTCGAGGCGGGTTGCGTCGGGGTCGGGCTCGGCCCGGCGCTCGCCGATCCCGCGCTCGCGGCGGCGGGGCGCTTCGACGAGATCACGCGCCGCGCCGAGGCGTTCGTGCGCCGCGTCGCCGAGCCGCGCCCCGCGCAGACGGCGGGAGGCGCGTGACCCGGCGCCGCCGGGGCCCGGGCCCCGGCGCGTGGCTGGCGGCCCTGCTGGCGCTGCCCGTGGCTGCGCCGCTTGCGCCCGCGCCGGCGCGCGCCGGCATGGAGGAATGGTCCACCTTCAGCGTCGAGGCGCAGGAGGAGGACGACGAGAGCCTGCTCGACCACTACCTGACGCGCATGCCGCGGGTGTGGCGCGACGAGTGGGAGCGCGCCCCGCAGGCGCTTCGCACCGCGCAGGGCTGCCTCACGTCGGGGCAGTGGTTCATCGACACCGACCTCAAGCTGCGCTCGCCGCTCGGACGGCGAGCGCGCTTCGGCCTCGACCTGCGGCAGTCGGAAACGGACAACGCCTCCTTCGACTACCTCGACTTCTCGTTCAAGTTCCCCACCCGCTTCGGCACGCCGGGGGCGATGTTCCGGCCGCTCCACGACAAGAGCCGCCAGGACTTCGCGCTCACCTGGGAGGCCGGGGACGACACCGCGGGCACCCAGGTGCAGGCCGCGTTCACCTTCGAGGACATGTTCAACAACCTGTGGGCGTTCCGCCAGACGCGCGTCGGCGACGACTCGGAACCCTACGACCGGCATCCCTACGAGCCCGCACTGCGATGGGTCACCCGCGGCGAGGGGCTGCGCGCCGAGATCGCGGGGCGCTGGCTCACGCCCTCGACCAAGCGCGTGCTCAACTCGGTGAGCGGGGGTGGCGACCGCTTGGGCACCCTCTGGGGCACGCTCGGCTACGCCTCGATCGAGGCCCGGGCGCTGGGGCTGGAGTGGGAGGCGGTCGGGATCGACCAGCAGGCGGCCAGCACCGACCGGCCGTTCGCCGACCCGACCGTCGACGGCTACGACTTCCGCCGCAAGTGGTCGGGCGAGATCGCCCTGCGCCGCAGCCTGCATCCGCGCGTGACCGCCGAGGCCCGCTGGCTCTACCAGCGGCGCACCCAGGACCACCGGCCGCCGCTCGGCCCCGCCACCTTCGACGCCATCGACCGCACGTTCGTGTTCGAGACCACGGTCCGCGTGGCGCCCACGCTGGCGGCTCGGCTCGGCGGGATCTACGACCGCATCACCGTGGCGCAGACCGGCGCCTGGCGCGCCTTCACCTACGGCACGCGCAACGAATCGCGGGCCTACCTCGGCCTGATCGCCCGCTTCGGGCGGGTGAGCGTGCAGGGCGTCGAGGGCATCGAGCTCGATCCCGAGCCCTACGACGTCTGGCTGGTGCACGACAAGGGGTTCCTGCAGCTCCAGACCACCTTCTAGCGATCCCGGGCCGCTTGCTTCGCCCCCCGGCCGCCCGCTATCGTGCGCGGGTTCACGCTACCAGGGATGGTACGGCCACCGGTAGTGCGCGCCCACTTCGTTTCGTTGCCGGGGCTCACGTCACAGGAGGCGAACATGCGCCCGCGTCTTCGACTGGCCCTCGTGGTTTTCGCCGCGATCTTCGTGGCCTCAGCCGCGGCGGCGGAACCCATCGGATCCCATTTCACGCTCACGCCCTTCGGCGGGTACACGATCTTCGACGGCAACCTGAGATTCAACGGCCAGCCGCTGCGCGACGACCTCTACGCCGGCGGACGCCTCGGGTATGCCTTCAACGGCTGGCTCGGCTTCGAGCTGGCGGGCGGCTTCACCCCCACGGCCGAAGACGTCCCCGGCGGCGCGGACGTCGACTTCACGCACGCCTCCGGCAACCTCATGCTGACGCCCTTCACCGGCCGCTACGGCGGCCCGTTCCTGTTCGTCGGGGGCGGCGCCGCGCGGTTCAAGCCCGCGGCGGGCAGCGACAACCTCGACCAGGGCCTGGTGGAGGCCGGCGGCGGGCTCAACTTCTGGTTCACCGACGCGATCGGGCTCAGGCTCGAGGCGCGTAATCTCACCTGGGTCCCGAAGACGTCGGGCGATCCCAAGCGCAACTACCAGGTGCTCGGCGGCGGCATCACCCTGGCGCTCGGCGCGCGCCCGCGCGACTCCGACGGCGACGGTGTACCCGACCGCGCCGACAAGTGCCCGGACACCCCGATCGGCGCCAAGGTGGACGCCAACGGCTGCCCGCTCGACTCCGACGGCGACGGCGTGTACGACGGCCTCGACCAGTGCCCCGACACGCCCAAGGGCTGCACGGTGGACGCGCGCGGCTGCCCGAGCGATGCCGACGGCGATGGCGTCTGCGACGGCCTCGACCAGTGCGCCGACACGCCCCGCGGCGCCAAGGTGGACGCCAAGGGCTGCCCGCTCGACTCCGACGGCGACGGCGTGTACGACGGCCTCGACCAGTGCCCCGGCACCCCCAAGGGGTGCGTCGTGGACTCGGTCGGATGCCCGAAGGACACCGACCGCGACGGCGTGTGCGACGGGCTCGACAAGTGCCCCAACACCTCGCCCGGCCTCAAGGTGGACCAGGACGGCTGCCCGATCGAGATCATCGAGCGCGAGACCGAGCTGCTCGACACCGGCATGATCCGGTTGCAGGACGTCAACTTCGCCACCGCCAAGTCGGACCTGATGCCGGATTCCCACCCGGTGCTCGACGTCGTCGGGCAGGTCCTGGTCAAGTGGCCGGAGCTGCGGATCGAGATCGGCGGACACACCGATGCGCGCGGCTCCGATGCCTACAACCAGAAGCTCAGCGAGGCGCGCGCCAACGCGGTGCTCGACTACCTGATGCAGAAGTTCCCGCAGCTCGAGCGCGCCCAGTTCACGGTGACCGGGTACGGCGAGTCGCGGCCGGTCGCCCCCAACACCAACGATCTCAACATGGCGAAGAATCGCCGCGTCGAGTTCGTGGTGCTCAACAAGGACGTGCTGCGGCGGGAAGTGGAGCGTCGCAAGCTGCTCAAGAAGGACGAGAGCGCGGTCCCCGACACGACCCAGACCAAGTAGGCGGGGGCCAGTGGTCCCGAACGCCCTGCCGAGCGCGGCCCGGCGGGGCGTTCCCGGCCGCCCCCCGTGGGCCCGGCCGCGGGCCGCGTGGGACACGGAGAGCGCGATGGCTGGAACCACCACATCGAATACCCACTTCACCGCGGCCGACCTCGACGAGATGGTCGCGCTGCGGCGCGACCTCCACGCGCATCCCGAGCTGGCGTTCGCGGAGGAGCGAACCGCCGGCCTCGTCGCCGCGCGCCTGCGCGAGCTGGGACTCGAGCCGCGCACCGGCGTCGGGCGCACCGGCGTGCTGGCAACCGTGCGCGGCCGCGTGCCGGGGAAGACCGTGCTGCTGCGCGCCGACATGGACGCGCTCCCCATCCAGGAGGAGAACGACGTCCCCTACCGCTCGCAGCACGCGGGACGGATGCATGCCTGCGGCCACGATTGCCACACCGCGATCCTGCTCGGCATCGCCCGGCAGCTCACGCGCCCGGGCGGCGCTCCGCGCGGACAGGTCACGCTGTGCTTCCAGCCCGCCGAGGAGGAGGGCGGTGGCGCCGCGGCGATGATCGCCGACGGGGCGCTCGCCGACCCCGGGCCCGACGCCACCTTCGGCGTCCACGTCTGGCAGGATCTCGACCTCGGCCAGGTCGGGGTGACACCCGGGCCGTTCATGGCCGCGGTGGACGACTTCCGGGTGACCGTGCACGGCAAGGGCGCGCACGCCGCGATGCCGCAGCTCGCCGCCGACCCCGTGGTGTGCCTGGCGCACGCCGTGACCGCGCTCCAGACCGTCGCGAGCCGCGGGGCGGATCCGCTCGCGGCGGTGGTGGTGAGCGTGACCCAGCTGCGCGCCGGCACCGCCTTCAACATCATCCCGCCCAGCGCGTGGATGAACGGCACCGTGCGCGTGTTCGACCCGCAGCTCTGGGAGGAGCTGCCCGCGCGGTTCGAGCGCATCGTGCGCGGCGTCGCCGAGGCGATGGGCTGCACCGCGACCATCGAATACAAGCGTTGCAATCGTCCGACCGTGAACGACCCGGAGATGGCGACGATCGCCCGCGCCGCCGCGGCCGAGGTGGTGGGCGAGGCCAACGTGATCGACGACGTGCGCACCATGGGCGGCGAGGACTTCTCGGCTTTCCTCCATCAGGTGCCGGGGTGCTTCATCGCCATCGGGTCGCGCAACCGCTCGCGCGGCCTGATCCACGGCCACCACCACCCGCGCTTCGACGTGGACGAGGACTCCCTGCGCATCGGCGCGGAGGTGCTGCTCGGCGCGGCGCGGCGCTTCCTGGAGGCATGAGGTGAGAGCCCGCGTGGTCCTCGCCGCCGTCGCCCTCGCCGTCACCTGCGCCGCCGCCGCGGTGCTCGCCGACTGGCTCCAGCCCGATCCCTCCTATCGCGACGCCCAGTTCCTGCTGCGCATGGCACTCCGCGACACCGTCGGGCAGCAGGGCAACGTCGCGCGCCTCGACACCCTCGGGCTCGCGTTGCTCCGGCTCGGACGATTCACCGATGCCGAATCGGTCTACCGCCGCGCGCTCGCCCTGGAGCCCGGCGACCTCACCGCGCGCGCCGGGCTCGGCAAGATGGCGCTTTTCGCCGGCCGAGTCGCGGAGGCCGAGAGCCTGCTCGCCCCGGTGGAGGATCGGGTCGAGGGCGCGTTGCGCGACCTGTTCGACGCGCGGCTCAGGCGCGGGGATTTCGCCGCCGCCGCCGGCATGGCGGACCAGGTGGGCGAGGCCGGGCGCGTCCAGATGCTCGAGCGCATGGCGGACCAGGGCGTCTACGAGATCACCGCGGGGCTCGACTCGACCACGCTGCGGTTTTCGAGATCCTACCCGGTGCCGCTGGTGCGGGTGCGCCTGAACGGCCAGAGCGTGCTGATGGCGATCGACACCGGCGCCGACGACATCCTGGTGGACGAATCCGTGGCGCGCCGCGTCGGGGTCAAGGCGGTCGGCGGCGACCGCCCGGCATTCTGGAACGGCTCGCGCATCGCGGTGCGCAACGCGATCGTGCAGCGGCTCGACCTCCAGGGGATGCGGCTCGCGCGGCTCCCGGCCGGGATCTACAACCTCCACCGCTACAGCATCGAGGTCAACCCGCACGGCGAGAACATCGGCGGGATCATCGGCCTGGGGCTGATGCGCCGCTTCACCCCCACGCTCGACTTCAAGCGGCTCCAGCTCGAGCTGCGCCGCCCGGCCGTACCCTACGTCGCTCCCGCCGGCGCGCGGCGCATCCCGTTCCAGATCTGGGGCGAGAACGAGTTGACCGTCTACGGCACCCTCAACGGCGGGCGGCGCATGGCGATGGTGGTGCAATCCGGCATGCCCGCCTGCGGCGTGGGGGCCCCGGCCGAGGTGTTCGAGGAGATCGGCGTGAAACCCGGCATGGTCTCGCGCCTGGTGAAGGGCGCCGGCGCCTGGCTGCAGGGTCGGCCCTGGACCGCCGTGGTGGTGCCGACGGTGAGCGTCGGCGCCGTGGTGCGCGACAAGGTCCCCGGCTGGTCCGACGCGATGGACTCCGCCGAGCTGTGGCGCTACGGCGTGCGCCGCGACGCGCTGCTCGCCGGCGAGTTCTTCGGCGGCCTGCGGGTCACCATCGACTGGACGCGACACGAGCTGGTGATCGAAGAACCTTAGGCTGCGTTGCGCGATCGGCTCCTCGCGCCGACGTGGCCGGGCACCACGCGCAGGGTGGTCGGCCACGACTCCGCTCGGCGCGGCTCAGCGTCCTTCGTGCTCGTGGACGTGTTCGCCCGGCTCGCCCTTCCCGGCGCCCCCGGATTCCGACCGAGGCTGAACGACCGGCGTTCCGTTGACCCGCACCGCGGCGCCGTGCTCGTAGACCAGATGGCCACCCCGGAACCCGGCCACGCCGACCGCCACCGCGGTGGCGAGGAACAACGCCAGGGCGAGACCCGAGACCACGGCCCGGGCGCGGCCGGTGCGACTGGCGACCGCGCGCAGCACCACCGCGGCGATCCCGAGCCACAGCGTGAGCTTGCCGGCCTCCTCGTGCTCGTCCACCGGGGCCTCCGGGACGCCCTGCTTCTCCGCCAGCTCGCCCGCCTGCTCGCCGGAGAGCACCGCCGCGCCGGCGCCGAGCACGCCGACGATCAGCATCGCGAACGCGGCCTTGCGCCACCAGCCGAGATCGGTCGCGCGTCCGACCAGCTCGAACAGGAAGCCGACGGTGATCAGCGCGATCGGCGTGTGAATGATCCAGGGGTGGAACCGGGCGAGCGCTTCCATGATCTTCCTCCGTGGGTGCCGCGGGGGTCGTTGCGCGCAGAGACTAGGGGCATGACGCGGCCGGGCCAAGTTGATAGATTGGCCGGCGGTGTCCACTTCCGTCTCCCCCGACGCCCCGGCGCCGCATCCCCTCCGCGTCCTCGCCGGCGCCCTCGCCGTCACCGCGCTCGACGCCGCTCTGCTGGCCGGCGCCCTCGGCGGCGTGCGCCCGCTGCTCGCGCACCCGCGCGCCCTGGCGCTGCTCGCGGTGTGGGCGGTCGGGAGCCTGACCCTCGGCGCCCTGCGCCCGGTCCGCGCGCAGGACCTCGCCGAGGTCCGCCGCGAGCGCGCCCCGATCATGTGGCTGCTGTTCGCGCTCCCGCTCGCCGCACCCCCGCTCGCCGCGTGGGGCGAGCGCGCCGGGATCTGGTGGCTCGCTTCCCCCGCGGCGCTGCCGTGGGCGGCGATCGCGCTCGCCGCGGCGGGGACGGCGCTGCGGATCGCGGCGATGGCCCGGCTCGGCCCGCGCTTCTCGCCGCAGGTCGCGCTCCAGCGCGTCCATGCGCTCGAGACCCGCAGCGTCTACGCCCGGGTGCGCCACCCCGGCTACCTGGGCGCGTGGCTAGCGGCACTCGGTGGAGCCCTGGCGTTCCGGAGCGCCCTCGGGCTGCCGGCGGTGGCGCTGATGGCGCTGCTCCTCGAGGTGCGCGCGCGGCGCGAGGAGGCGCTGCTCGAGCAGCGCTTCGGCGCCGCGTTTCGGGCCTACCGCGGCCGCGCCGGCCGGTTCCTCCCGCGCCTGCGCGCGGCGCGGCCGCCGGAGGAGGATTGAGTGCCGCGCCCGCGGCGCGCGGCCGCCGCTTGGCAGCGCTCCGCTCCTCGGCTACCCTTTGACGCATGCGCTTCACCTACCATGCCATGTCCTCGCCGGTCGGGCTGCTGTTCCTGGCCCGCTCCGAGCGTGGCCTGCGCTACCTCGAGTACATGGACCGCAAGAGCCTCAAGCGCATGATCGCCTCGCACGCCGCGGCCGCGCCGGGGGCGACGTGGGAGCCTTCCCTGCTCGCCCTCAAGCCCGCCGTGGATCAGCTCGAGGAGTATTTCAACGGCATGCGCACCGAGTTCAGCCTGGCGCTCGACCCGGTCGGCTCGGATTTCCAGCGCGCGGTGTGGAAGGAGCTGCTCAAGATCCCCTACGCGGAGACCCGCGCCTACGGCGAGATCGGACGCGCCATCGGCCAGCCCAAGGCGGCGCGCGCGGTGGGCCTGGCCAACAACCAGAATCCGATCGCGATCATCGTTCCCTGCCACCGCGTGATCGGCGCCAGCGGCAGCCTCACCGGCTACGGCGGCGGGCTCCAGCGCAAGAAGTGGCTGTTGCAACACGAGCTGCGGTTCGGGCTGCCCGCGGGGAAGGCGGGCGAGCTTTTCGGCGGCACACCCGCGCGCGGCACCCCCAAGCGATCCGGCCGTTAACCCCCCCGGAGCATCCATGAGTCCCCGACTGTCCCGCCTCCTCGCCGCGATCGCGGCACTCCTGCTGCTGTCCGCCGCAATCGCCCACGCCGGACAGGTGCGCATCACCGTGGGGCCCGGCTCGTTCACCTTCAGCCCCGCCGCGCCCGGGCTCAATTTCGGCGACCACGCGGTTTGGGTGTGGGCTAGCAACAATCACACCGTGACCAGCGGCGACATCGGCGGGCCGTCCGGCGACGGCAAGTTCGACAGCAACCTGCAGAACGCGGGCGCCGCCTTCAGCTGGAAGACCGACTCCCCCGGCATGACCCCGGGGAGCATCAAGTATTACTGTGAGCCGCACTTCTCCGTGAT
>MFFQ01000117.1:0-29168 GCA_001780165.1 Candidatus Eisenbacteria bacterium RBG_16_71_46
TCCTGAAAATGGACCAGGCCCGCAAGCTGCGAGAGCGCGCCCTGGACGTCTATCGCTCCCGATACGATCTGCTCTCCGCAGACGAGATCCGGTCTATCAGGGAAAGGTACCGTCTGACCCAGGTCCAGCTAGCTCGCCTGCTGCGTCTCGGAGGCAACACGATCTCCCGCTGGGAATCTGGCCGGAACGTCCAGACCGCCGCCATGGACGTGCTCCTTCGCCTCATCCGCGACATCCCCGAAAGCCTTCGATATCTGAAGAAACACGCGGCCTGACAGCCTCGACGTCGGCGGCCGCGCAATGGGGCCGTGAACCGGCCTACTCTCGCCGGAACGAGCGAGCGATTCGAGCCAGCGCCTTCTTGAGACCAGGATCACGGGGATCGGCGAGGTTGGCGACCACGGCCGTGATCGGTATGCGATGGCCGCGCCATCCGAGGATGTCCTGGAAGATCGCCTCGTTCTTCCTCAGCCGCGCGAGCTCCTCGACGAGCCGCTCGGCACCGCGCCGCTCCCTGACGCTGCGAATGTTCGCAACGACGGCTCCGGCGTGCTCGATGCCCTCATAGCCAGGGGCGATGGTCCAGCGCTTCACCGGGTCCGGGGCCGCTACGGCACGCTCGCTCTGGAGAATCGCGAGCATCGAAGCGCGGGTCTCCTCCAGCCGGCTCGGGGCGCACATGTGTTCGGCCAGGGTTTCGCCGAGGTGAGATCTCACGAGTTCCATCGTGCCCTGCGGGCTTTCGAGGAGCCCTTCCCAATGCCCGAGAATCTTCAGCCTCTCTCGCGTGCGGTCGACCGTCACCCGGCGAAACAGCGACGCCTGCCCGGCGAGCACCGGCGTCACGAACACCGTCAGATCCAGGTGCTCGACGGGCCGGTCGCCCTCCAGCACGACGCCCTCCGAGTACTCCTCCATGAAACGCGTCGAGTAGAACGCGTCGAAGTCGGCGTGGCTCGCGGGGAACCGGTACTCGACCGCGGAGGCCGCCCCCGCCCTGCGATAGCGCCTCAGCTCACGGTGATTCCGCGGCGTCGCCTCCTCGGGCTTGCGGAGGGCGTCGTCTCGGATGCACCGGGCGACGATCACCGTCCGGAGCTCGGGGCGCAGTAGATGCTCGATCAGCGTCGTCTTGCCGGCCCCGGCCGGCCCCGTGACGAGGAGGAACGCGCGCTGGATCATGACGGCTACCGTCAGTTCGCCGACCGGGAGCCAGGCGCCGAATCGGGCGCCCTCTCTTGCAGGCCGTGCGTCACATCCGGCCTCCTCCTCGCTCGATCCGGCGCGCAGCGTGCGAGAATCCGTTTCCATCCGTTCCGAACCGCGGCAGCTTCTCGGAGGATATCCACGTACTCGGCGGCGTCGATCCTGTCGTCGTCCGGCATGGCCTCCTCAGCCAGTTCCTCGACCAGCCCTGCACGCTCCGACGCCCGAGCGGACAGCGCGAGGATCCGGCTGTAGGCCTCGCAGCAATAGGCGAAGGTCTCGCGCTTCCTGAATTCGAGCTCGAGCAGCCACTCCCGGTAACGCGTCTCCCTGAGCCCGACGGTCCGCCGCTTGCAGTTGTGGAAGATGTGTGCCGTCTCGTGGATGATGTAGTCGGCGAAGCGGAACGTGTCTCTGAAGTACTCCATAGACACGTAGCACGACGTCTCGACGCTCATGCCCACGATTCGCGGGGCTTCGTCTGAGAGCAGCTCGGCCCCGAGACTGCCCAGATAGAGGTTCGCCAGGGCCCAGGCGGTGTGGGGCCAGGCCATGCCCTCGAGCACCGGGTGGATGGTCTCGGGCGTCAGGTACACGACCGAGCGCTCGAGCACGCCGAGCACCTGCTCCTGCTCGATCCCCGGGAACAGACCTCGGACCATGGGCTCGACCTTGCTGCGCGTGAATGCGACCATGTCCAACCGTGGGACCGGCGCCGGAACGGGCAGGTCGGCGGCTCGCTTCTCCACCGCGTCGATCAGCGCTCGCTTCAGCGCATCGCTGCCATTCCGCTCCTGGGCGACGAGAGTGTCACCGGGCCATGCGTGGAAATACGATTCGTAGTTCCCGGATCGCAGGTAGCGTTCGACCTCTTCGCGCTGGTCACTCATCGCTCGTTCAGGGTCTCACGTCCGCGGGAAGCCGCACCACGATCTCCTCGAACAACCGGCGGGCGATCGCCAGAGCCCCTTCCGCTTCATCACGCGCCGGTGCTTCGGGGTCTCCGGGGTAGCGGAACTTCCAAGCGTAGTCGGTCAGCGGAACCGCACGGTCGACGATCGCCTTCAACTCCGGCTCGATCCCCAGGCACTGCTGACCGAGCTCTTCGAGGTTGTGGGTCTTGCGAAACGGCCTGCCATGCCATGTCAGGAAAGCCTTGAAGGTCTTCTCTGCGGCCTGCTGGGCGTGGAACACGACATCGTGGAGAAAGGGTGGCTCAGCCGTCAGATCGTGGGCTGCCGCGGCCAGGTCGCGCTCGGCCCTGAGGAGCCATTCGCGCGTCTCTGCGACGAGCTCCGGGTCATGCGGCATGGACGAGCCTGCCTTCGCGCAGGATCGTAGCCGGCAGCGACGCGACGACGTGGGCGCGCCGTTCGAAGCGGCCACGAGTCCACACGAGAACGTCCGCCGCGATCCCCGTTCCCCGCAGTGTCTGATAGGCCAGGCGGCTGCCGCGGCGCTCGGGTGGTGCATCGTCCGGAACGATCACCATGAGATCGTAGTCGCTGTCCTGGTCAGCATCGCCCCGCGCGACGGAGCCGAACAGGTAGATGCGCTCGGGTCCGTAGGCTCCGATCAGCCGATCGACCACCAGACGCAATCTGGGGTCGCGCTCGAGAATCGGGTCCGTCATCGGCACGAGCTCCCTGACCTGGTGCCGCGCAGGCCAGCGCGGCGGCGCCGGGCGGAGGAGGAGCCGGCGCGCACGGGCCTCTCCGCCCCCGCCCTCCGGCTCGCGCCGCGCGTTGCCGCGCCCGCCATCTCGATGCCGAACAGCCGGGAGAGCGACTCCCCGCCCAGGATCCGGTCGGCCCTGGGTCCCTTCCTCGCCAGCGGAAGGCCCCGACCGGCGCGCGCGATCAGGGCCTTCTCGTCCACCTTGCGCAACTGGAACAGCAGCTCGGGCTTCTGATCGAGGCGGGCGCCGATGCCGTAGAGCACGGCTGCGACGTGCTTGCACATCGTCGCCCAGTCGGGGCAGCTACAGTCGAACTTGATTTCGTCCGGAGAAGGGAAGAGCCCCGTCTTCTCCCGGCAGATGCGCTCCATGACCGCCTTCGAGAATCTGCCCTGCAGGAGTTCGACCAGCGAGTCGATGGCTCCGGAGCAGTCACGACAGATCGCGGCCCAGCCGGGTTTCGGAACCGGCGACACCACCACTTTGACGCGGTAGACCGAGGAACCAGCCACACGCGCGATCACTTCGCCCGCCCCGACCTGCAGGTCGACGACCGAGCCGTTGCGCACGTAGGTCCGCCCCCGCGGCAGGCGGTTGGAGTAGTCGCTGTAGCGCTCGAGGTTGTCGCACCAGGCCTTGCCCCAGAACGTCTTCGCGATGGCGCGGCCCTCGATGGTCACGGGCGAGATCGAGCCCCCCCGCTTCCGCAACCGATTCATCGCCCGGGCGGCCTTCATCCGGCGCTCGGCCACCGATACGTATGGCCTCCATGCGTAGAACATCGGTCAGCTCTCCAGGGTTGCGGCCCTGAGGTCCAGTGCCACCAGGCCCAGCAGCTCCTCGTCCTTCATCTCGGTGAGCAGCAGTTCGGCGCCGCCTTCCAGCAGATCGTGGGAGAGCCGGCGCTTCGCATCGATCATCTGGTCGATCTTCTCCTCGAGCGTGCCGCGACAAACGAATTTGTGAACCAGCACGTTTCGGGTCTGGCCGATCCGGAACGCGCGATCCGTGGCCTGATCCTCGACGGCGGGATTCCACCAGCGATCGTAATGAACCACATGCGCCGCCGCCGTCAAGTTCAATCCCGTCCCCCCGGCCTTGAGCGACAGCACCATGAAGGGGACCTCCTCGTCGTCCTGGAAGCGATGCACCAGATCCCTGCGCTTCCCGACCTCGGTCCCGCCGTGGAGGACGAGCCCGGGCCGCCCGAACACCGCGCCGAGGAAGCCCGCGAGCGGCTCGGTGACCTCGCGAAACTGGGTGAAGACGAGCACCTTTTCCTGCCGGGCGGCGACCACCTCGACGACCTCGCGCAGCCGTCCCAGCTTGCCGCTGTCCGCCTCGGTCCAGGCCCCATCGCCGAGCCAGTGCGACGGGTGGTTGCAGATCTGCTTGAAACGCGTCAGGAACGACAGCACGACACCCTTGCGCCGGATGCCGTCCACCGCCTCCAGTTGCCCCGCCAGTTCCTCGACCGCCCGCTGGTAGAGTGCCGCCTGCTTGCGGCTGAGCGGGCAGAAGGCCTTCACCTCCACCTTGTCCGGCAGGTCGGCGATCACCGTCTTGTCGGTCTTGAGCCGGCGCAGGATGTAGGGACGCACCAGATCGCGCAGCGGGGCGTAAGGGTTGTGGGCCCGCCCGGCCAGCCGCCTGGCAAACGCGGTGAACTCGGGGCCCGTCCCCAGCAGCCCCGGGTTGATGAAATCGAAGATGGACCAGAGATCGGAGAGTCGGTTCTCGACCGGGGTGCCGGTCAGGACGATCCGCGCCCGGGCGTCGAGAGCCTTGACGGCGCGGGTCTGCTTGGCCGCGGGGTTCTTGATCGCCTGCGCCTCGTCGAGGATCGCCAGCCGCCACTTCGCCGCGGCGAGCCAGGGGATTCGCAGCAGCGACCCGTAGCTCGTGATCACCAAGTCCGTGCGCGGGAGCTTCTCCGCCCTGGCCCTTTCGAGGTCCGCGGGGGACATGGCCGACGGGTGCGCCACCAGGGGGCGCAGGCTCGGAGCGAACCGCTCGATCTCGGACACCCAGTTCGCGAGCAGCGATGCCGGCGCGACGAGGAGGCTCGGCCGGGGTTTCGCCTCCTCCCGGGCCTTGAGCGCCAGCAGCAGCGCCAGGACCTGAACGGTCTTGCCGAGCCCCATGTCGTCCGCGAGGCACGCGCCCAGTCCGAGCTCCGAGAGCAGGTGGAGCCAGCGCAGCCCCACCTGCTGGTAAGGGCGCAGCACCGTGCGGAGGGCATCTCCCGGGTCCAACCGCGAAAGGGCCTCGGGACTTCGCAGCGCCAGGAGCGTCTCCGCCAGCCAGGGACCCGCGATGACGCGCGATGATTCGGCGTCGGAAAGGCGGGGGTCCTGCGCGGCGCCCAGATCGGCGCCGGCCAGCATCCGCATCGCCTCGGCGAAGGCGAGACCACGCTCGGCCGCGGCGCGCTCGACCTCCCGAAACTGGCCGAGCACGCGCTCGAGCCCATCGCGATCCAGCTCGACCCAGCGCCCGCGAATCAGGACGAGCCCATCGGTTCCGGCGAGCAGCCGCCGGATCTCCTCGGCGGTCAGACGGTCGCCGTCGAGCGTGACCGCGACCTTGAAGTCGAGGAGCGCGTCCTTGCCGAACCCCGCAGGCGGCCTGTCGCCGACCGTGGCGGTGACCTGCGGACGGGGAGGCCGCATCGCTCGCCACGCGGCCGGGACCCGGATCACCACGCCGGCGGCTTCGAGCGCCGGGATGTCGTGGAGCAGCCGACAGGCTTCGGCCGGCGTCCAGCGCAGCGGATGGAAGATCTCTCCCGTCTCGACCATCGCCTTGAGCCAGGGACACTGCTCCGCCGCACGCTGGACCGGCAGGAGCAGGGACAGCAGGCGCTCCTTGCTTGCGGCGCCGGCGTATGCCCGGAGCGCCTGTCCGAGGGGCAGGTGCTGCGCCCGGGCCTGGGCCGAGAGCCGGGTGGTGTAGGTCGCCATGAACGCGAAGGGAGCCTGCTCGTCGTTGCGGTTCTCGGCCAGGTTGAAGTGGACGCGGCCCACGATGTTCCAGGCCGGGTTGCGGCCCTTGAGGAAGTCCTGCAGCGACCCTCTGAACTCGGCGAGCTCGGCCCCGAGGGCGCCCCCGGCCTCGCCCCACAGCGTCTCGAGAACGGACGGAGTGAGGTATTCGGCGCCCTTCATGGGTGGGGCCGCGAGGGCCAGTTCCTGGAGCTCGGCCGGCGCAGGAGGCGGGATCTGTGCCTTTCCGCGCACGTATGCGAGATCGGGCAGGCTGCACACCGCCGTGACGAACCGGGCGCCGAACTCGCGCCAGTATCCGAGGACGGCGGGCAGGGTTGTTCCGACCTCGCTGGCGCCGAGCTGCAGGAGTCCGTGGCCGGACCCGCGCTCGAAGGCGGCCACCAGACGTTGCGCGAGCGCGGGCTCGAGTCGCGCGCCGTCGTCCGACGGGATCAGCGAGAGGCGCCCGTGAGGCGTGAGCGCGGGTGCGAGCGGTGGAGCGCTCACGGGGGCGGCGTCAGCGATTCTCCGGGAGTCTCTCGTGGCCTCCATGTGTTCTCCACATGTCGCTGATGCGAGATAGCGCACATGCCGCATGGGACGCCAGAGCGGATCGGGAATCGCACGCGCACGTTTCGGACCCGCACCGGATGCGGCACGAGCCGGCCGCTGCCGCCTCGGCGACCCGGAGGTCCAAGCGCCCGACCCGAGAGGCGGATCAGCTGATCCCTCGTTGCCGCCGGCGATCAGCTCAGTGGCAGCTCAGGGCTTCGATGTGCCGTAACTGTGCCGACATCAGCGACCGAGTGCGTCCAAGTGAGTCCACTCCTGGCCAGACAAGAACGAAGAACCCCAGTGGATGCAACTCGCCGGGGCCCAACGTAACGGGAAGGACTCGGCGGCGTTCCGGTCGTCGAGGCGGACTGAGCGTCAAACTGCGGGCAGCGGCTTTCGAGACCGCCCGATTCAGCCACTCTCGCACCTCTCCGGTGCGAGGGTTCTTAACATGTTGGACCCGGCCGACACAACCTGCGAGACTTCGGTTTCCGATGGCGAGGTCTGAGGTAAAGAAGGGAACCCGAAGTAGCCGCTTGAGCAAAGCTCGACTCGACGAACTCGTCGAGCAAGCGACTGTGGATGGCTACGGCGAGTCCGAGCAACGCACCGCGTTTCTCGGGATGCTCCAGGGGCATCTCGAGCTTCCGTTCAAGGTGCAGGTGCTGGGAATTCGGGCGATGATCGAAGCGATCGATCTCACTCCGACCGGGGAGATCGTCGCCATCTGTCGCCGTGGCCGAGCACTTCAACGAATCCCCATCCTTGAGCTACGGCTTCCAACCCCGCCCCCGAGAGGTGCCGAGTGGACCGCGGCGTATCGCCGCTGGGCAGGCGCCTGATGACCTAATCCTAATCGAGGCATGGCGACGGATGCCGCGTAGGCGAAGACCTCAGACACTCCAAGACTGGATTGACGCGCGCAAGGCTCATCGACTCTCGGACGCCCATGTTCAAATGGCATGGGAGCTGGGCATGAACCCAAAGAGCCTGGGCAAGCTCGACAACCATCGTCAGGAGCCCTGGAAGCTTCCGCTCCACGCATTCATCGAAGAGCTCTACGCGAAGCGATTCGGCAAGCGGCGTCCAGATGTCGTCGCTTCCATCGAGGAGCGACTGCGAATCGAGCAGAAGAGGGCAACACGACGGCTCCGCCGCGAGACGACTTCCTGATCCCACACTACGACTGTTTGAGCGCGCGCCCGATCCGAGCGAGCATCTTCTTCAGTCCGGTGTCCCGCGGATCGGTGAGGTCGGCGATCACCGTCGTGATGGGTATCCGGTGGCCGCGCCAGCCGAGGATGTCCTGGAAGATCGCCTTCTCTTGCCTGAGCCGGGCGAGATCCTCAACGAGCCGCAGCGCGCCGCGACGCTCCTTGTCACTTCGGATGTTCACAACGACGGCCTGGGCGTGCTCGATGCCCGCATAGGCTGGGGCGATCGCCCAATGCTCTGTCGGTTCCGGCGCAGGCGTGGCGCGTTCCCGCTCGAGAATCGCGGACATGGACGTGTGCGTTTCTTCAAGCCGGCTGGGACTGCACATGTGCTCGGCCAGCGTCTTGCCCAGGTATTGCGTCACGAGCCTCTTCGTCCCCTCGGGGCTTCCGAGGAGTTTCTCTAACCGCTCGAGGCGTTCGAGCCTCTCCTGTGCCCGATCCCGTGTTGCTCGACGGAAGAGAGATGGGTTGTCCGCGTGCCAGGAGGTGACGAACACCTTCAGATCCACAAACTCCACGGGCTGATCGCCCTCCAGGACGACGCCCTCCGAGTATTCCTCCATGAAGCGAGTCGCGTAGAACGCGTCGAGGTCGGCGTGGCTCGTAGGGAACCGATACTCGACCACGCCGGCTGCACCTGCCCTACGGTAGCGCCTAAGCTCGCTCCGATCACGCGGCGCGATCTCCTTGGGTTCCCGTAGGTTGTCGTCCCGAATGCTGCGCGCGACGATCAGATCCCTTGGGCTCGAGCGCAGGAGATGCTCGATCAACGTCGTCTTCCCGGCTTTCGCTTCACCCGCGACGAGGATGAGCGCGCGCCGGATCATTTCGGCCGCCGTTCAAGCGCCGGCCGAACCTCGCCCTCCGCGACGCGCGTCTCGCCTAGCCGGCTCTTCACCGCATTCGGAGCGCTCATTCGGCGGGATCGGCATCCTGTGGCGGGCGAAGGCTGCGTCGAGCGCTCATGTCGTCCCAGGATTCTCCTCGGCAAGTCGCGCCAACTGGACTTCGGCTTCGATGATGACATGGCCCTCCTCGCCCACCAGCCAGTAGGACCAGCCTCTTGCGTCCTTCTCGACGTGCGCCCGTTGCGCCCGGGACCACGGAGTCTCCCAGCCGGGGGCGCCACCGGTGACGACCTCGAGCGGCGCCCGCGTCGCGTAGGCCCGCAGCAGGAGGTCGTGGAGCGTGCGTTCATCGCGATGAACCCAGGGCGCGGGGATCCTTTCGTCCAGAAAGCCCCAGCGGAGTCGAACGGCCCCGTGGAGCCGCCCGTATTGGTAGAGCGCATAGAGGGACTTGGCGTCCGCCTCGAGCCGGCGCCGGAGCTTCGCGTGCTCCCCGCCATGCAGGTACCGACGCATGACTTCCGCGTCTCCGAAGGGACGGCTGATCCCGCACGAGCCCTGAACGAGGAGGCTCGTCGTGATCCTGAGCGTCCGGCCTCGCCTGTTGAGCTGCCTGGTCTTCTGCGGCGGTCCCAGCTCGGCCAGACGACGCTCGCCGGGCTCGAAGCCCAGGCTTCGAAGAAGCTCTCGCACGTGGACCGCGGCGATGATGTCGTAGCCCATGAGGGCGTCGCGGGCCATGACGATCCCCTCACCCACGAGAGTGGTGATCTCACGCCGGCCGACATCGAGAAGCACGATCGCTTCAGGCCTCTCGGCAGGAAACGCGTGGATAAGAACCCGGGCCATGCGCGCCAGGCGCTCGGCATTGGCCTCGCGTTCCCTCTCGAAGTGCCTGTGGCGCGCCTCGATTAGTGCCGGATCGGGTCGCATTCCGGCCCACCGACGGAGCATTTCGATCCGCTCTCGAGTTGCCTGCCGGGCCGATCGAACGGCCTCGTGCTCGACATCGAGATGCCACAGCCCATCATCCCGCGGGCGAATCGCAGCACCCTGCCGCCAGTACTTCGACGATTCGGCGGACAGCAGGCTCCGCTGGCTGCGCGCTCGAACGAAGGCCAGAGCGTCATCCGGGCGCATCGCCGCGCCGTGCGCGTCCAGCACGCAGACCGCGATCCGGTGGCCCGACCAGCCGCTCGGCACGCCGTCGCGCCACGCCTCGTCGAGGTGCGCAACCGTCAGCGGCTGGTCAGGGGACGGGAGAGGGACGGTGTCCGTCCGAACCACCGGCAACGCTGCCGCCTTCGGGGGCCTCAGACCGAGTCGAAAGGCCCAGAGATCAGCCTCGTCGTCGTGGGGGTCGAGAGCATAGAGGTCGCCGTCGCGGTAGATCGGAGGCCGGCCTGGTTTGCAGCGCTTGAGCGAGCTGAGGGCACGTTCGGCAGGCGCCACTCCCGCCTCTTCAAAGCGCTTCGCCGCCTCCGCGAGCGTGATCGGCCCCCCGCGCTCGAGCAAGGCGACGATGAGCAGCGAATAGTAGTTCGCGTCAGGGCTCTTCTTGGCCACGTCGAGGCGCGGCACCTGGATTCCGAGCCGTTCGCAGTAGGGGTTGGTCGCGCTCATCGCCTCACGCCGACTCGAGCGCCTCCGCCAGCACGCGGAAGACCGATGCGAGCGACTTCCGGTGGGCGGCCGGCAGCGCCGGAGCGATGGCCGAGACCGCGGCCAGCAACGCGGTCTGATCGACTGCGATGTTGGAGGCCGATCGCCCGTCGCCGGAAGCAGCGGCAACGGGGCTGGAGCGAATCGCTGCGGAATCGGACGAAGCGGCTTCGGCAATACCGCCCGGCTCGGCCGCCGCGCCTTCCGATGGAGGGAGAGGATCATCCGCCGAGAGTGCGGCTGTCGACGCCGACACCGGGGATTGCGCTGGCCCGGTCCTCAAGAGTGAGGCGACCATCTCCCGGAATGCGCCGCTCCCTCCGGGCGCGGCGATCGTGTCCTGGTTACCCTTGTCCCAGATGTTGGCGAGCACGTCCCGCTTGGTATCGTGAAGGCGAAGAATGCGTTCCTCGATGCTGTCCTTCGTCACGAGGAGCAGCTCCTGGACCGTGCCCTTCGACCCGATTCGGTGCACGCGCGCGATCCGCTGCTCGAGCCGGGCCGGGTTCCAGGGCAGGTCAAGGTTGATGACCACATCCGCCGTCTGGAGGTTGAGGCCGACCCCTCCGGCGTCGGTGCTCACGAACACGGCGGGCCCCTTCTGCCCGGAAAAGGCCCGCAACAGCGCCGGCCGCGAACGAACAGCGACGCCCCCGTGCAGGTGGAACACCGGTAGCCGGAGCTTGCGGCAAAGCGCCTCGGCGCGGTCGGTCATGTCCGTCCATTCCGAGAAGACGACTGCCTTGCGGCCTTCTCCAAGGCACAGGTCGCGCAGCGCCTGCTCGAGTTCCGCGAGTTTGGGCACCTTCCGGTCTTCGACCTCTTGCCCCAGCATGTGGGGCCCGTTGCAGCATCGGCGCGCGATCACCAGCAGGCGCTGAATGCGTTCGAGGTCCGCGGGCAGGAGCACCCTCTTGCTGGCGATCCGCGCGACCTGAGCGAGGACGTCATCGTAGGTGGGCGCGACCGCCCCGTGCATCGGGAGCATGGCCGTGGCGCGCAGCCGCTCGGGCAGATCGAGCGCCACGTCTTCCTTGCGGCGACGCAGAAACGCTGGGGCCAGGCGCGAGCGAAGAGCTCCGAGGCCCCGGTAGAGGACGACTCGGCGCCCACTCGGGTCCCGCACGAAGTGGTCGCGATCGAGCTGCCAGAGAGGTGGGAGGAGCCGCTGATCGATGAGTTGGGCGATGGCATACGCCTCCTCGAGTCGGTTCTCGAGTGGCGTTCCCGTGAGGGCGAAGACGTACCGGGCGCCGATCGCCTTCAAGACGCGCGCCGTGCGCGTCCACAACCCCTTCGCCCGTTGCGCCTCGTCGATGATGAGCAGATCCGGGGGACAGTCCGCGTGATGCCGGTGATCGCGCAGGACCTGCTCGTAGTGAGTCACGAGCCAGGTGGGGCGTGCGGCGATCGTCCTGGCGCGCTCATCGGATACACCTTCGAGCAATACGGCAGCTTCCCCGATGCACCGCTGGATCTCTTCAGCCCAGCCCCCGCGCAAGCTGGCGGGACAAACGATCGTCACGCTCAGCGCGGGCCGCGACGCCCGCCTCATCGCAGTGGCCGCGATAATGGCCTGAACCGTTTTTCCGAGGCCCATCTCGTCGGCGAGCAACGCGCGGCCCGTCCGGGCCAGGAATTCGGCGCCCTTCCACTGAAACGGATAGGGCTTGAGCCCGAGGGTGGGCAACAGGCTCGCGATGTCGCGGTCGGGCAGAATCGGGCGGCGTTCGATGCGCCGATCGAGCCAGTCGAGCGCTTGGGGCTCCACCCGTTCCATGAACGGGCCGATCCAGTGGCGAAGCTTCGCTTCGTCCCCTGCAGGCGGTCGGAGCGGAAGGCCCGTATCACCGAATGCTCCCTGCACAGTCGACGCGCCCGGGCCTCGAGGGCGTCCGAAAAGCCGAGGCTCCACGACGTCGCCGAAGTGAAGGTAGACGCGAGACCTTTTGGCCTCGCGCTGATGCTCGAGCGGGAGTCGCGTCCGGGGTGATCCCAGCCACACGCGAACGCGCTCCACATGCTTACATGTGTGCAGGCGGTTAGCCTCGAAATCCGGGCAGTCGCAGGAATGAGGGCCGCCCGCGCCTCCCCTCAAATGGATCCGGTAGGAAAACCCGGACGGAGCCTCGACTCGCAGGAAGGGGGGCGAGTCGGGTCTGACGAGAAGCTTCTCGCGCCGCGCAGCCAGCTGCCGCTCTTCGAGCGCGAGCTGGCGAGCGGAATCGACGTCCCGCGAGGCTCCGTTGGCACCGGCCTCACGCGGCCTACCCACGACCGTCGAACCCCGCCGTTGCCCGCTCACTTGCCGCTCACGGACGCGCGTCTTGAGGCACGCGGGCGAGGACCGCTTCAAACACCTCGCGAGCGATCATGAGAGCGCGCTCCGCTTCGTCCCGTGTCGCTCCCTCGTGTTCCCCGGGATAGCGGAACTTCCACGCGTACTCGGTCAGCGGCACCGCCTGATCCACCAGAGGCCGAAGGGTGGGCTCCAAGCGCAGACAGGCCTCTCCGAGTGTCTCGAGATTGTGGGTCTTACCGAATGGCTCATCGTGCCAGGTCAGCAGGCCCTTCATCGCCTTTTCCACGGCCTGCTGGCAGTGGAATACGAGGTCGTCCAGCACCGGAGGATCGGCGGCGAGGTCGAGCGCCGCTGCGCGCAGATCGGTGGCCGCCCTGCTCAACCAGGCCTTCGTGTCGGCGACGCGCGCAGGGTCATGCGGCATGCAGCAGCCTTCCCTCGCGAAGCACGGTCCCCGGCAGCGAGGCTCGGAGGTGAACTCTCGAGAAGAACCAATCGTGCGAACAAACGAGGGCATCCACGGGCGTCCCGGTGCCTCTCAGAACTTCGTAGGCAAGGCGACTCCGCCGACGCTCCGGCGGGGCATCGTTCGGCACCACGATCAGGAGATCGTAGTCGCTGTCGGCGTCTCCGTCGCCTCGCGCGACGGAGCCGAAGAGATAGATGCGCTCGGGCTGATAGGCCTCGACCAACCGCCGGACGACGGCGTCAAGCCTGGGGTCGCGTCCAAGGATCGACTCCGGCATCAATCGACCTCCGGGGGGCGGGTGACGAACGGGTGACACATCAGTGGCGACCGCGGTCCACTCGCGGGAATTCGTGGCCACCGCACGAGGGGCGCAGATCCAGAGGCGACCGCTCGCGAAACACTGCCAGGCAAAGTCGTCCGTGTCGCGGCAACGGTCAGTGGCCCTGGATTCTCGACACCACTCCGGCAACTCTCCACCGCCGTTCTTAACACCATGGGCAACAACGCGCAAGCCGCGGATGAGCAGCCGCCGTTCACCACCCTGAGATGGGGTTGGGTCGTTCCCCGTGCCGCGCGTGCACTCGAGAGCCCGATCGTGTCATCGCCGCCCGTGGCGACCGCCACCGGAACGATGCACCCGAGCACACACACGAACGCCCCGGAACCGCCCGCCCTGGTTTCTCGTGCCCGCCGGCATCGTCACGGGGCCCTCGTGCACAGTCGTCCGCACGCGCATGACGTCCACCACCGTCACAGGTACTGACGAAGTGTGCGAACGCCGGAGTGACTACGACACAGGCACTCGCGGGGTCAGACTCGGAGGCTGAAGGGTCATGAGTGGATCAGTTCCGTAAGCTCTCGCGAGAGGAACTCATGCGCCTGCTTCGAGCCCCAATCCTGCGCACCCGCGAAGCGGATGCGGATCAGACCATCGGCCGTCACGAGATAGGTATCGGGCAGGCTGGACACGCGAAACGCCTGGTGGACCCTGCCCGTGGCGTCCCGCAGGACCTCCGCGGGGATGGCGCCTTTGAAGAACCTCCGGATCTCGCTCCAGCTCGTATCGGTCGCGATGGCCACGACTCGAACGCGGCCAGTCGGGGAGAGCCTGCGACCGAGAGCGAGGAGTGCCGGCAGCTCCTGCCGACAGGGCGGACACCACGTGGCCCAGAAGTGAACGAGCATCGCCTCCCCCTCCCGCCCAGGAGCGATCGCCACTCGGGCTCCGTCGGGTCGCTCGAGCACGAGCTCCGGCGCCGGCATCACGGCCTCGATTCGCTCGAAGCGAAAAGCCGCGACCGCACGACTCCGCCGGTCCTCCAAGGCGCGATGCCCCAGGAGCGCCACCCCCTGGAGCAGCAGCAGGCCGCCGATCGCGAGCGCGATCCGTGGTCCCCGGCCAGGGAACACGCTCAAGCCACCGACTCCCGCGCCGACTTCGCTTGGCGCTTCACTGCCGGTTGCCGGCCACCAACCATGCTGTAGAGCACCGGCAGCACGAAGAGGGTCAGCAGAGTCGAAGAGACGATCCCGCCAATGACCACCGTCGCGAGCGGGCGCTGCACTTCGGCGCCGATGCCGGTGTTGAAGGCCATCGGCACGAAGCCGAGGCTGGCAACGAGAGCCGTCATGAGTACCGGCCGAAGGCGGCGCTCCGCCGCGTACTCGATCGCTTCACGAAGGGCACTCCCCGCCCTCAGGTTCTGGCGGATGGTCGAGACCAGCACCAGCCCGTTGAGCACCGCCACTCCGAAGAGGGCGATGAACCCCACCGCCGCGGAGATGGAAAACGGCAGCCCGCGCATCCACAGCGCGACGACGCCCCCGATGGTCGCGAACGGAACGGCCGTGAACACGAGGGTGGCATCGAGCCAGCTTCGGTACGTCAGATACAGGAGGCCGGCGATGAGCAACAGGGCCAGCGGGACGACGAACAGCAGCCGGGCACGCGCTCGTTCGAGGTGCTCGAATTGTCCGCCGAAGCGGAGGTAATACCCGGCCGGGAGGATCACCTGCCGATCGAGCACCTCCCGCAGTTCCGCAACGTAGCCGCCGACGTCCCGTCCGCGGACGTTGCCCTGGACAACGACTCGGCGCTTCGCCCACTCGCGATTGATGGTTGAAGGCCCTTCCGTCATGCGGAAGCGCGCCAGTGCGCCGAGCGCTACCCGGTCTCCGCGTCCAGAGCCAACCAGGATCTGGCCGATCGCTTCCGCGTCGGTTCGGTAGCGTTCGTCCACTTGCACGGCGATCGGGAATTGCCGCTCACCTTCCTGGAGCACTCCTACCTTGTGCGGGCCAAGCGCCTCGATCGCATCGAGAACCTCCCGGGCGGCGATGCCGTGGCGGGCGATCGCGTCCCGGTCCACCTCGATCTGAAGCATCGGCTGGCCCGTCACCTGCTCGGCCACCACGTCGGCGGCTCCCGGAATCTCGCGCATCACCGCTTCGATCTCGCGCGCCTTGGCCCTGAGCATCGCAAAATCATCACCGAAGAGCTTGACCGCCACATCGGAGCGCACCCCGGCCACCATCTCGTTGACGCGCATCTCGATCGGCTGGGTGAACACCATCCGCATGCCCGGCAGCGATGACAGCTCTGCCTCCATTACCTTGACGAGTTGATCCTGGCTGCGGGCCCGTTTCCACTGGCTTCGGTCTCTGAGCGTGATGAAGGCGTCGGAAAGCTCGAGACCCATCGGGTCGGTCGCCACCTCGGCCGAGCCGGTCCGGGTCCATACCCGTTCCACCTCGTTCGGGAATTTCTTCAGGAGCGTCTGCTCGATCTGGAGGCCATAGCGCACCGACTCATCGAGCGAGACTCCCGCCAGACGCACCGTGTTGATGACGAGTGCGCCTTCGCCGAGGCGCGGCACGAACTCCGAGCCCAGGCGCGTGGCGAGGAACAGGGCATTGACGAGAAGCAGGAGGGCGATGCCGAGTACCAGCTTGCCGCGTCGCAGCGCGAAGTCGAGCCCCGGTCGATAGAGCCGCTCCGAGAACTCCACTACGCGGTTTCGCTGCTCGCCGGCGCGGCGTGGAAGAAACGTCGCGCACAGAGCCGGCATGAGGGTCAACGAGAGGATGAGAGAGCCGATCAGCGCGAACATGACGGTGAGCGCCATCGGCCGGAACAGCTTCCCCTCGACCCCTTCGAGTGCCAGAATCGGGAGATAGACGATGAGGATGATGAGTTCTCCAAACATCGTGGGTCGGCGCACCTCGATCGCTGCTTCCTCGATGATCTCCGGCTGCGGACGCCCAGTGCGATCCTCCGATAACCGCCGACCCGCGTTCTCGACCATGATGACCGAGCTGTCGACGATGAGGCCAAAGTCAATCGCTCCGAGGCTCATGAGCGTGCCGGCGATGCCTGCGCGGAGCATGAGGTCGAACGCGAAGAGCATCGAGAGTGGAATGGCCGCGGCCACGATGAGCCCCGCCCGGATGTTGCCGAGGAAGATAAAGAGCACCGCGATGACCAGGAGCGCTCCTTCAAGAAGATTGGTCTTGACCGTGTGGAGGACACGGTCGACGAGGGTCGTCCGGTCGTAGACGGTGGCGATCTCGACCCCTGCCGGCAGGCTCTTCTTGATCTCCTCCAGGCGCGCCTTGAGGCGATTCGTGACCTCGTGGCTGTTCTCGCCCATGAGCATGAACCCAAGCCCCAGGACGACTTCGCCCTTCCCATCAGCCGTCACGGCGCCACGGCGGATCTCCCGGCCTTCCACGACACGGGCCACGTCGCGCACGCGTGTCGGGATGCCGCCCTGTGCGGCGATGATGATGTTCTCGATGTCTGCCGCCCTGGTGACGATGCCCACGCCCTGAATGAGACGCGACTGACCGGCTCGATCGAGCGATCCACCACCCACGTTGGCGTTGTTGCGCTCGAGAGCCTCAATGAGCTGCGAGAGAGTCAGCCCGTGCTTGGAGAGGCTCAGCGGATCGACCACCACGTGAAACTGGCGCTCGTCGCCGCCCCAGGTGTTGACTTCCGCCACGCCGCGCACCGAACGCATCTGCGGCTTGACCACCCACGTGTGCACGGTCCGCAACTCGGCCAGACTCTTTCCCGCTCCCGTGACGAGATAGTGAAAGACTTCCCCGAGACCGGTGGCGACCGGTCCCAACTGCGGGCGCTCGATGGCGGCTGGCAACTCCACGCTTTGGAGCCGCTCCATGACGGTCTGGCGGGCGCGGTAGATGTCCGAGCCTTCATCGAAGATCACCGTCACCTGCGAGAGCCCGAACTTGGAGATCGATCGCACCTCCTTCAGTGCCGGCAGACCTGAGATGGCCTGCTCGACCTGGAACGTGATCTGCCGCTCGACCTCGAGTGGCGAGAGCGAGGCGGCCGTGGTGTTGATCTGGACCTGTACCGGCGTGGTGTCCGGGAAGGCATCGATGGGTAGGCGACCGAGGGCGAATGCCCCCATCAACCCCATGACGAGCCCAGCGGCAATGACGAGCCGGCGGTGTTGAATCGACCAGGAGATGATCCGATTGAGCATGAGACCCTATTTCTTCGGCGCTTCGACGTCGCAACAGCCGGCGCCGATGCCCTCCTTCATCGTCTCGGTCTTGAGGAGAAAGCTCCCCGTGGTCACGACAACCTCACCGGCCTGCACGCCGCCGTTCACCGACACCAGATCGCCGGTCGCCGAGGCCACGCTCACCCGGCGGGCCTCGTACTGATCCTCTGCGAGTCGGACGAAGACGAGGTTGACGCCCTTGGCCTCCTGCACCGCGGCGCGTGGCACGAGCACGGCCGAAGTGCCGGCAGCGGTGAAGATGCGCGCCTTGGCGTACATGTTCGCCCGCAGTGCGCCGTCGTGGTTGGTGATCGCGGCGCGCGCCTTGACGGTGCGCGTCTGCGGATCGACGACCGGCGCGATATAGCTCAGCCTGCCGGAGAACTCCCGCCCACCCAGACCATCGAGACGGAGCACGACCCGCTGTCCCATCCGGACGCGCGGCGCTTCGCGCTCGGGGACGTCGATTTCCGCCCAGAGCGAAGAGGTGTCGACGATCTCGAAGAGCGGCTTTTCGAGGTCGACCATGGTGCCGACGGTGGCCGTGCGTCTCGTGACCGTCCCGGCAATCGGCGCCCGCAGCGTGTACGTGCCCGACGCCCCACCCCCGGTGCCCACCATGCCGAGGGCGGAAGAGGCCGCCGCGACCTCGGCCTTGGCACTTTCCCATTCCTGCTCGGCCGCTTGCACGTCCTTGGCGGCGGAGATGCCCTTCTCCTGAAGCTCCTTCTCGCGGCGGTATGTCGCCTCCGTCAATTGGGCGCGGGCGCGAGCAGCCTGGAGGCGCGAACGCGACTCACCGACCGAGGCGCTCTCGATGACCGCCAGAGGCGATCCGCGACTGACGCGACTTCCCAGATCCGCGCGGATCGCCCGAACGACTCCCGCCGCGCTGGCGTTCACCAGTGCCAGCTTCGAGGCATCCGCCACGATCGTCGCAGTCGCTTCCACGCCGCCACTGTCGGCACCATGGACGGCGCTGGCGACCTCGAGACCCGCCTCGCGCGCCGTCTGGAGCGTCTTGAAGCGGATCATCGTGCCATCGGCCGGCGCCTCATCGACCGCGACATCGATCGCGGGTCTGCCGCCGCGCTCCGGGTGATGGATCGGGCAAATCGACTCCGGGAACCCGTGCTCCGCGCACCAGTCGCCCTTGGTCTGAAAGATCGGGATGAGCTTGGGGTGACACTTCGTGCAGAGCGCCTCAAGCACGCCGTGCTCGGCGCACATGTCGGCGGCCACGGCCGCTGCCGTCGGTGCCTCCGCTCTGGTCGAGACGGCCTCGGTGGTTGAAGCGCGCTGCTGCTGGCAGCCGGTCAACATCAGGAGGAGTGCACCGGCCGCATAGAGCTGCTGGCGCATGACTAGTTCCCTTCCGGCTTCGGCGGCCGCACGATCTCGAGGTTCGGGTTGTGCTTGAGGCACTGCGACATCGGCACCCCGTGCTCTCGGTCCCAGTCGTTGACGGCCTTGAACGCGGGGATCAGCGAGGGATCGCAGCGCGTGCAGGCGCTCTCGGGAACCCCGTGCTCCTCACACCAATCCTCGTAGGAGCCCGGCACCACAGTCGCCGCCGCATGCCCGTCGCCTGTCTCCGGTGCCGGAGCCGGGCTGGTCTCGGTGCTGGTTTCGCTCTTGCTCGTCTGAGGGGTTTCACGGCTGCAGCCGGCCGCCGTCAGGATGACTGTTGCCAGGGCCAGGAGGCAGATGAGTGACTTCATGGAACGACTCTCCTTCTTTTGGTGGTCAACGAACGGCGCCCGTGGCAACCGCCACGTCGATGGCGCTGAGGGCTGCCTCGAGCAGCCGGTCCAGGTACTCCCGCCGCGTCTCGAGCGCCTCGCGGCGCACCACGAGGACCCCGGGCAGATCCATCTTGCCGGAGCGGTAGCTCTCCTGGGCCATGGCTTCGGTTTCGAAGGCCCGCGGGATGCCGCGCGCTTCCAACTGCCGCGCGGCGCCGACCGCCGCTCGATGGCCATTGCGTGCTCCCTCGACTTCGGCTGACGCAGCGGCGCGGCGGCTCTCGAGCTCCACCCGGGCCCGCTCGCGCCGGGCTCGCGCCTGCCCCCGCTCCCCCTGCCCGTGGTTGAACAACGGTATGGAGAGGACCACGCCGCGCCGCTCGATCGCCTCGCCCCCTTCATGCCCGTGGTTCCAGCGCAGCGATAGACCGGGCAGGAATGCCGTCCACGCCAGCGCGGCCTCCGCAGCGGCCACTCTTGCCTCGCTCTCGGCCGCCAGAACATCCGGCCGTCGTCCAGCGGTCGTGTCGATCGACATGCTCTCGAGCAGGGATCGATCGGCGAGATCGCCCGCCACCGGTAGCCCAGTGCCTGACGGAAGGCCGAGCACGACTGCGAGCTCCACGCGAGCCCTGGCCACCAGATGCTCCGCCGAGAGGACCTCGCTTTCGGCACGTGAGAGTTCGGTTTCAGCTACATTGAGATCCAGGCGCGCGGCATCGCCAGCGCGCACTTTCTCCGCGGCGGTGCGCTGGAGCTCATCCGCCAGCGTCTGGCGCTCGCGTGCCAGGGCCACGCGTTGCTCGGCATGGAGCACCCGGTAATAGGCCGCCAGGGCCGTGCCGATCGCCCGACGGGCGGCATCGGCCACGAGGTGCGCTTCCCGCTGTACTTCAGCGCGCGCGACCCCGACTCGGCGTGAGCGATGCAGTCCGAACCCGATCGGAACCGTGAGCTCCAGATCGGTGCGCCTCTCGAACCGCCGATCAGCGTTGGCCACGCCCTCGATGACCGGGTTCTCCTGCGTCAAGGCGCGAGCGCCTGTGAGCCGGCCGCGCGCCTCGAGCACCCGAGTTTGCGCCAACAGGACTTCTGGAGCCCCAGCCCGGGCCAGCTCGACAACACGCGCCGCAGTCAGTGAGTCCTTCGAGTCGATCGCAACTTGTGCCGCAGCCCCGCTACTCCAAAGACCTAGGTGTACGAGACAGACGAAGACGCGATTGGACATGAACAATCCACGCTCCCAGGGAGAAGACGGCCGGCCAACACAGGTAGCACCACTCTTCGTGGGACAACAGGCCGCAACGAAGAGGAGTCTTACCTACCGCTCGCGAGGCAGTTCAGGCGAGCGTGGGCTTTGGGACGTGGAGGATGTCGGTGGGTCGCGGAGGCTGGGGGAAGCGAACAGGTTGCGCCGCGGCTCCTGTTGGCGGCGCTGGCGGAGGCAGCGCGACCAGAGCCACGGCCGTGGCTGGTGCGCGCTCGACGCAGCACGGGCACTGGGGGCAGAGGTCATCGCAGGCCGCTTCCCCGCAGCAGTCGCGAGATTCCTCGCACACATGCATGACGGACAGCGTCACCGCGCCGAGCTGCGGCCCGATGAGGAGCCCGAGGACGAGGATCCGAAGTACGCGCGCCATGACCATCGAGAATACCGTATCGGCAGGAATCGGCCAACTCTGTAGGTTTCAACGGGCCGCGGCGGCCAACCCCGTGCGACGACACGCCAGCTTCTGCTTGAAGGCCTGCGCTCGTTCGAGTCGGCCCGGCAACTCGACTGGGAAGTCGGTTTCGCGGAGCCCAGGACCCTCGTGATCGGCTTGTTGGGGTGCCGGAACTGTGCCGACATCAGCGACCAATCGGGCCCACTTCGGTCCACTCGGACCCACTGAGGAACGAAGCACCCCAACGAGGCCGGCTCGCTGGGGTCGAGCGCAGAGCGGAGTATTTGGCGGAGCTCCGGTCGTCGAAGCCAGATGGCGGTCGGACTGCTGGCAGCGGATTTCGAGACCGCCCGATTCAACCGCTCTCGCACCTCTCCGTGCGTGGGTTTACACGACCTTGCGGGGGGTGTACGAGCGCGGGGGACAGACACGGCGAATCGCCCTACCTCATGGGAAGGACGCCGCAGAACGGAGTCCGCCGTGGGATCGGGGGCGGCCCGGCCACCGCTTGATTCCTCTTCGCGTCCTCCGCGAAATCTGCGACCCTGAATCCTCGACCGCGACCGGGTAGAATCTGCGGGGCAGTCTGGGCCCCGTAGTGAGAAGATGATCGCCGATCGCAAAGGGAGGTCCGCCATGGGCGACAAGGGAAAGAAGGACAAGGACAAGGGTCAGAAACAGAAGTCCAAACAACACGAGGAAGAGGCGAAGAGAAAGCGGGAAAAGCAGGTCAAGAAGATCACCAAATAGACGAGTGGCGGGCCCTGACCCGGACGCCGAGGTGCGGGTGCCCAACGCATGGGGGCCAAGGCCCGGACGACTTCGGGAGAACTTTTGTGCTATCCCTTGACGATCGTGGGCGCGCGGCCGGTCACGCGGCGCGGAAGGACCGCGCGCGATCCCGCAATCCACCGGCCACAGGAATCTCGACATGAGTGCTTTGGCGCTTCCGGCAATCATCCAAGGTGGTATGGGGATCGCCGTCTCCGACTGGCGCCTCGCGCGGGCGGTTTCGACGCGCGGGCAGCTGGGCGTGGTCTCGGGCACCTCGATCGACGCGGTATTCGTGCGCCGGCTGCAGGACGGCGACCTCGGCGGCCACGTTCGCCGCGCGATCGCAGCGTTTCCGCTGCCGCGGTTGGCGGAGCAGGCGTTGCAGCGCTACTTCAAGCCCGGCGGTCGCGCGCCCGACGAGCCGTACGAGGCGATCCCGATGCACCAGCAGGTCGTCAGCCTGGCGCGGGAGCAGCTGACGATCCTCGCTTCGTTCGTCGAGGTGCACCTGGCCAAGCAGGGCCACCACGGCAAGGTGGGTATGAACCTGCTCTCCAAGATCGCGCTGCCCAACCCGGCGACGCTCTACGGCGCGATGCTGGCCGGTGTCGACGCGGTGCTCATGGGCGCGGGCATTCCGCGCGACATCCCCTCGCTGCTCGACAAGCTCGCCCGCCACGAGGACGCGCGGATGCGCCTCGAGGTCGAGGGCGAGGCCCCCGGTGCGGCGTCCTGGTTCGGCATCTCGCCGCGCGCGCACTGGTCGGACGCGCCGCCCGCGGTGAGGCGTCCCGCGTTCCTGCCGATCATCGCGAGCCACGCGCTGGCCACGCTGTTCGCGCGCAAGTGCCCTGGTGGCGTGTCGGGCTTCGTGATCGAGGGCTCGACCGCGGGCGGGCACAACGCGCCGCCGCGCGGCGGAACGACGCTCGACGAGCGCGGCGAGCCGATCTATGGCGAGCGCGACGTGCCGGACCTCGAGGCGATTCGCGCGCTGGGTCTGCCGTTCTGGCTCGCGGGCGGCACGGGCCGGCGCGGCGCGCTGCGCGCGGCGCAGGGGCGCGGCGCCGCGGGCATTCAGGTCGGCACGCTGTTCGCGTACTGCGACGAATCGGGGCTCGACGCGGGGCTCAAGCGCTCGGTGCTCGAGAGCGCCGCGCGCGGCGCGGTCGCGGTGCGCACCGATCCGGTCGCGTCGCCCACCGGTTATCCGTTCAAGGTCGTGCGCTGGGACGGCGACACCAGCCACGGCGAGTCGCGCCCGCGAGTGTGCGACCTGGGCTATCTGCGCACCGCGTACGCCATGCCCGACGGCAGGATCGGCTATCGCTGCGCGAGCGAGCCGGTGGACGCGTTCGTGAGGAAGGGCGGCAAAGCGAGCGAAACTCTCGGCCGCCGCTGTCTGTGCAACGCGCTGCTCGCGAACATCGGCATGCCGCAGCGGCGCGAGGACGGCATGGTCGAGCCGCCGCTGCTGACGAGCGGCGACGATCTCGCGGACCTCGAGGCAATCCTCGGCGGCCAGACGAGCTACACCGCCGACGACGTGATCGCACACCTGACGTCGTAGCTCGGAGCAGCGGCACGTTTCACGATGACCGCTCGGTGTCCCTCCCGCGCCGGATGCCTCTGGCGCCGGATCGCGTCACGCGAGTCATCTCGGCGTCCCGGCGTCCCCGCGGTCCTCATTCGAACGGCACCGCCCAGGCGTCGGGGAGCAGTGTCTCCCCGCCACGGACTCCCACGGAAACGGCCCGGCGCGCGATGTAATGCGCGCCGGGCCGCCCCGTCTCGGTTGAGCGACTGATGTCCCGCTACTGCGCGAACACCGTCTTCACCGTGCGCGCGTAGCTGCCGGCCTGGAAGTGCAGGAAGTACATCCCGCCGCGGATGGCGCGGCCGGCGTCGTCCCGGCCGTCCCAGGTGACGTTGTAGTGGCCCGGAGACATCGCACCGCTCTGCAACGTGCGCACCCGCGCACCCCGCAGGTCGAACACCGCCAACTCGACCGCCTCCTCACGTGCCAGGCTGAACGAAACCGTCCCCTGGCCGCGCATCGGGTTGGGGAAGAACCCCGACAGCTCGGTCTTGGCCGGGAGCACGGCGCCTTCCGCCGCCACCGGCGCGACCGGCTCGCGGGCGCGGGCGGCGACCGGCGTGTTCTCCGTCAGCCCGGTGTTGATCAGACCCTGAATCTCGTACCCGACCCCGTCGGTGGTGCGGTAGTAGAGCGTGATCGGGTCGTCGAGGACCTCGGGCGTGGTCACGAGCTGCAGGTAGAAATTGCCGCTGAAGGTGAGCACCAGGTCGAGGCGACCGTCCCCGGTCGCGTCCACCAGCCGGGCCTCGATGGGGTTGACGAGCTGGAGCGAGGTACCCAGGTAGATCTGGGTGGGATCCACCTTCGCGGCGTCGAAGGTGACGAGCGTGGTCGCGTGGCCATCCCGCACGCCGACGTTGACCAGGTCATCCCCGTCCCCACCCTGCGTCACGATCGTCTGCACCTGGGTCGGCACCGTGACCTTGAGCGGTGCGTTCTGCAGCGAGATCGGCCCGATTCCCGGAACCGCCGCCACCATCGCGAGTCCCTTCTTGTCGTGCGGCACCCGCACCGAGTCGCGGCCCATCGTGGTGTTCCCCGAGCCATCGGTCACGGTGTAGTAGACCATGTAGATCCGGTCCGGGTGCTTGCACATCTTGTCGCAGTCCTTTTCGCACTCCTTCTCGCACTTCTCCCGCTCCTTGGGATCCGCGATGCTCGCGCACATCGTCACGCAATCGGCGAAGCAGTTGGCCTCGCACTGGTCGCGGAGCACGTGGCCCTCGTCCTTGCACTTCTCGGCCCGGAGCTGGAAGTCCAGGTCCGGCGTGCCGACGTCGGCGCCGACGATGTCCGGCTTCTTGATGTCCTCCTCCGCCTCGTCCTTCTCGATGCAGTTACGCATGATCCCGGTGAGGACGAAGGTCGGGTCGGCATCGCACACGTCGCCCACGCTGACGAAGGCGTGAATGTCCACGAGCTTGTTGTTGGGCGGCCATAGCACGTCGGGCGCCAGCGTCACCGTGATGGTCGGCGGCGTGGTGTCCACCACACGCACGTTGGCCACGCACTCGCTGTGGTTGTTGTCCGCGTCCCGCGCCTGGAAGGTGACGGGCGTGGTTCCCAGCGGGAAGCAGGCGGGCGGCGAGAGCGCCTGCGTCGTCGGGGCGGCGTCGCAGATGTCAGTGGCCGTCGCGGCACCCAGGAACGCGAGGATCATCGGATCGGAGGACAGGGCGCCTCCGTCCGGCCCGCAGTGAATGCTGCACTCGACGGTGATGTCGATCGGGCAGGCGATCACCGGCGGCGTGGTGTCCACGACGCGCACCGTGACCTGATCCTGGTCGGTCATGAAGCCGTCCGAGACCACGAGCGTCACGGAGGTCACGCCCTTGGGGAACTGCCCGATCGGGGTCGCCGAGTGCGCGTTGTTGAAGGTCACGCCCGGCGCGGACCAAGTGTAGGTGAGCACATCGCCGTCGGGATCGCTCGAGGTGGTGCCGTCGAGCGAGACCGCGGCGCCGGAGTGCGAGGTGCACTCCACGTTGAGCTGGTCGAGCCCGGCGTGCGCGACCGGCGGGCGGTCGACCGTGACGCGACGGTTGTCGCCCAGGTACGGCCCGGTGGCCGGGCTCGCGGTGTGGGAGCCTTCGACCGCCCAGACGATGTCATGCCCTGCCCCACTCAGGGTCGCGACCTGGCCGTCCGAGAGCATGACGCTCGTCGAGGAGAGCCCGGGGATGGTCAGCACCGGGTCCTTGGCCACGTTGTTGCGGTAGAACCGCAGACTGAAGGCGTTCCCCGAGTACGACGACGGGCAGCCGACGTTCGCGGTCCAGGTGAAGGTCCTGTTGCTGGTCGGGGTGACGAGCGCGGCGTTCGCCGGGCCGGTGGGATTGGGCCCGACCAGGGCGTCGGTGGTGATGGCGCCGAAGGCGAGATCCTGCGCGTTCGACAGGGACCCGCGGACCAGTGCCCAGGCCTGCGAGAAGTTCTCGGCGTTGGTGCCCCGGAACAGGTCGAGCAGCGTCTGGTCCGAGTAGTTCACCGCGTCGCGGTTGTCGCTGTTGGTGTCCACCAGGTCCCACAGGATGCGCTGGACCGCGAGCTCGTTGTCCTCGCCCCGGCCGAGATTGTCCTCGCCGGAGCCGGAGTCGTTCTCGAGGCTGTAGCTGAAGGCCCCGGCCTCGGTGTCGGTGTAGGTCGCATCGCCGACCGTGGGAATTCCTGCGGACGGCAGGCCGAAGTCCCGCTGGACGGTGGTGCCCCAGTAGGTCGGCCAGCCCTCGCCCCAGGCGAGGCGCACCCCCTTGTCCTTCGAGCTCTGCACGTTGGCGATGCAGTCGCCGAGGTTGTGCGGCCCGCCCGGGTTGTTCTCGAAGTTGAAGCTGTCCATCACGTAGTGGCCGTACTCGTGGTACGCGACGTCGTAGGCGAAGCGGTCGAGCGGCCGCATGTTGATGTGGGCGCCGTCGTAGAACGCCGCGCCCGACGATCCCGGCCAGGTGGCGAAGATGTAGCCGAGGAACGCGTTGCCGTTGCGGTTATAGACCGAGGCCGCCTCGAACGTCAGCATCGAGTGCAGGCCGCACGCGGGGCCGGTCCCGGTGTTGGCGCAGGTGAAGTTCCAGGTGACGGTGGAGCCGTCCCCGGGATCGAAGGTGATGGGCGAGGTGCTGCCGTAGAACACCGGCGGGATCGCGGGCGAGACCGCCACCGCGCTGTTCGACGTGACGAAGTCCACGAAACAGGTCGTGAGAGGCGGGACGAACACGTTCGTCGAGTAGTTGCCGCTCGCGTCCGTCGCCAGGAAGGCGACCGGGACAGGAACGAGCAGGATGATCTCCCACACGGTGACCGAGGCGCCGTAGTAGGGATGGATGCTCCCATCGCTCGCCTGCCACGAGAGGTTGCCGTTGAACGTGACGTTCCCGCTCACCGGCTGGTTGGCGGCAGGTCCCTGGAAGTTGGGCGGGGTCGTCGGCTGGATGGACTTGAGCACGCCCTCGGCCGCGACCATCTCGGGCGGGAGCTGGAACGGAGCGCGGGGCGTCTGGTCCCACTGCCCGGGCACGGCCGCGGCGGCCTTCATCTGGCTCTGGGCGACCTCCTCGGTGATGAGCCCGGCCTTGAGATCCTCCTGGATGGCGTTGATCTCGGCGGTCACGTAGGCCCCGGCCGAGGACCGGAACTGGCCCTGGCGCCGGACGGAGTAGATGCCGTCCACCTTGCGGTAGTTGGCGCCCGAGGCGACGTCCTGGGCGGTGACGGTGATCACCACTTCGGCGAGCCCGGGATCCAGCGCCCGTGGCAACTGATACTGCACCGGAATGGTGAAGGGGCGCATGCCCTGCTGGATGGACCCGATCGCGATCTGGGGGGGCCCAAGCAGGCGCACGTTGCCCTTCGCGCTGACCGTGATCTCCACGTTGGCGAGGTCCACGTCCGCGCGGATCTGGCCTTCGAGGTTGGTGGTCGTGCCGGGCGCCAGCGCAGTGCTGGGCGCGGTGAGTTCGAGATGGAGCGGAACGTCGATCGAGCCGCGACACGCGTTGGGCGACGGAGCGGTCGCCGCGGGCTGAGCGGCCAGCGCGGTCGTAGCCGCGATCGCCCCGATGGCGAGCGTCGCGACGAACCGGCGTAGGAATGAGCGCATGGACATGGGGAGTCTCCATTGGCGTCTGGTCGCACGAAGTGCGAACGCGATACGCCGAGGGGGTGGGGGGCCTTTCGGAACGATGACGATGATTCGACGCGGCTACACGGACGCGGGATCAGGTCATAGGAGCCCTCCGCGGGTGGAACCGCAGCGGAGGACACGACGCGGGGTCGGACGTAGGGGGCCGAGTGGTTCGGCGGTGTCGCGGGGGGTCGACGACCTTGGAAGCGCGGCGCTTCGGCAAGAAGAACCTGTCAAAGCTGGAGTGGGACGGCATCCCGCTGAACGGTTTGCCGCCTCCAAGGCGAGCAGAGAGATATCATGCGCATCGCGCGCGAACAAGGACCGAATGCACTTCGCGGTCGTGGATCACCCCCCCCGTTGCCGCGCCGGATCACGATCGATGCGATGGACGCGACCCGGCGCTTATCACGGTCAAACACGCGCGACCTCGCGTGTCCCGCATGGCACCCGGGCCGGCACACCCGGGCTGTGCGCTTGACAGGCCTCCCGGCCGGGGAGAGTCTCGGCTGCGGATTCCTGGGGGCCGCCTGGAAGCAAAGGGAGGATTCATCGTGAACCTCGTTGATCGGACTGGGCAGCGAACCCGCCGCGAGCTGCGCCGGGCGAGAGGCATGGGGATGGTCGCGCTGGCCTTCTGGGCTCTCACCGTGGGCGGCTGCAACGAGCCCGCCTCGCCGACCGCCGGCGCCGGAGCCGCGCGCGCCGCGGTCGAGCCCTGCGGCGGCGAGCCCCTCGACCCCTTCGTCGCCTTCGAGGTGGGCGGGGGTGAGGCGACCTCGAGGAGCTTCAGCGGCCAGGTGGTCGAGATCGGCGCCCCCGACCCGTTCGCGGGAACCCGCTACCGGGTCCGCGAGGCCACGGGCAAGGAGCACGTGCTGGTCTGCCGCATGCCCGGACGGGCGCTGCCCCTGGTCACGGGGCGCACCTACGACTTCGCGCTCGATTACGTCGGCGGCACGCCGTCGGCGAGCGGGCTGGTCGTCACCGATCAGGACGGGCTGCTCTTCGCCGGGGCGAGCGACCAGGGGGTCGGCGACCACGTCCTGGGCGCGGGCGTGCCGGGCTTCGCGCTGCGGCTGCTGCCGATCACCTGCCCGAGCCGTGGCCAGGGCGAGTGCTACGACGCGGTCTTCAACCGCGGGCTGGAGGTCACGAGCGGCGATCGGAAGGCGACCCTCTACCAGGGCGACGCCGCTCGCGTGGCCGGCCATGACGTGCGCTGCTTGATCGCGCAACAGGTGACGTACAGCAGCCGCTGCGCCGACTACGCGCTCCACGCCGTCTCGTACACGATCACCCGCGCGCCCTAGCGCGGGGCTGGGAAGGCGCTTCGAGCGGGCCCAGGGAACCCGGTCCCGCCCGGCGCCTCGGCATCGCACGTCTCTCCGGCGGGCGGTCTCCCCGTCTGGCCGGCGCTTCTGCTCGCGGCGGGGCTCTTCGGGATCTATGCGGCAACCGCGTGCCGCACCGTGGGGCCGGGCGACTCCGGCGAACTCGCCGCCGCGCTTTCGACCTGGGGCGTGGTCCACGCGCCGAGCTTCCCGTTGCTCGCGCTCCTCATGATGGCGCGCCACTGGCCCGAGGTGGACGCGCGGCGCGACACGTTCACGGCGGACTTCGGCGCGAACCTCATGGCCGGTCTAGCGCCCAGGGCGCTGCTGTTCTCGACCGGGAACCTGATCCGCAACAGCTTCTACTACCAGCAGCTCTGGCTTGGCCGCCGCCCCGATGTCACGCTGGTCGAACAGCCGATGATGGCGGCGCCCTGGTACGTCACCCAGCTGAGGCGCAGGCATGCGCTCC
>MFFQ01000117.1:29180-39705 GCA_001780165.1 Candidatus Eisenbacteria bacterium RBG_16_71_46
CGGCGGGCTCATGAATAGACCAGGCTAGCCCCTGAACAAGCGCGGTTTCGACCAAGAAGTTGATCAGGGCCAAGAAAAAACTCGAAATGCCCGCCCATAGCGGCTAAGAAGGAGGTGTTCGTTCTCACCTTCAGGACGCCAGGGAGGGCATTTCAAGTGAGCTCAGCAATACAGAAACGCGAGGCGCGGTGCAAGCAGCGAATTCGGCGGCGGCTGCGGCGGCGCAACTGGCCGGCTCAGGTCGAGCCGATGTTCCGGGGCCGCAATATCCACTACGAGGGCAGCGATCGGATGCGCGGTCTCGGTGCCGGCGGGATCGGCGCGATGCACCTGCTGGCGCAGCGCACCGGGTTGACGGCGGCGATCGACGAGAGCCTGCGGTTGCTGAAGGTGCACCAGCCCTACCACGAGTCGGACCACGTCCTGAACATCGCCTACAACATTCTGTGCGGGGGTAGGACGCTGGAGGACCTCGAGCATCTGCGCCACGACGAGGTGTACCAGGATGCGCTCGGGGCGCGGGTGATCCCCGATCCGACCACGGCCGGGGACTTCTGCCGGCGCCCCACGGAACTGGACCTCGAGGCGCTGATGGCGGCGATCGATGGGGTGCGGGTGAAGGTGTGGCGGCAGCAGCCGGCGGCGTTCTTCGAAGAAGCGATCGTGGAGGCGGACGGGATGATGGCGCCGACCACGGGCGAGTGCAAGGAGGGGATGGAGATCTCCTACCACGGGGTGTGGGGCTATCACCCGCTGGTGGTGACGCTGGCGAATACCGGGGAGCCGCTCTATCTGGTGAATCGGAGCGGCAACCGGCCGTCGCACGAAGGGGCGGCGGAGCGGTTCGATCAGGCGATCGCGCTGTGTCGCCAGGCGGGCTTTCGGAAGATCCTGCTGCGCGGGGACACCGACTTCAGCTCGACGCAGCACCTGGACCGGTGGGATGAGGCGGGGGTGCGGTTCCTGTTCGGGATCGATGCGATGCCGAACTTGGTGAAGCTCGCGGCGGGCCTGTCGGGGCGGGCCTGGAAGCGGCTCCAGCGACCGGCGAAGTACCAGGTCCAGACCGCGCCCCGGACCCGCCCGGAGAACATCAAGGAACGGGTGGTGGTGGAGCGCGAGTTCCGGAACCTCCGGCTGGACTCGGAAGACGTGGCGGAGTTCGCCTACCAACCGGGGGCGTGTCGGCGACCGTATCGGATGGTGGTGGTGCGCAAGAACCTCTCGGTGGAACGGGGCGAGCGGGTGCTGTTCGACGACGTCCGGTACTTCTTCTATCTCACCAACGACGTGGAGACCGCGGCCGACGAGCTGGTGTTCCTGGCCAACGATCGCTGCAACCAGGAGAACCTGATCGAGCAGTTGAAGAACGGGGTGCACGCGCTGCGGATGCCGGTGGGGACACTGGTGAGCAACTGGGCCTACATGGTGATGGCGTCGTTGGCGTGGACGCTCAAGGCGTGGTTCGCGCTGGTGCTGCCGGAGGGCGGGCGTTGGGGGGAGCAGCACGCGGCCGAGAAGCGCACGGTGCTCAAGATGGAGTTCCGCACCTTTCAGCAGGCGTTCATCGCGATGCCGTGTCAGATCATCCGGGCGGGACGAAAGATCGTCTATCGGCTGCTGGCGTGGAACCCGTGGCAGCGGGTCTTCCTCCGGGGGGTCGAAGCGCTGCGGCTGCCGCTCCGCTGCTGATCCGGACGGACCTGGGAGGTGCGGGGCGGAAACCGGCGGCAACCACTCGACTCACGACGAAAGGGAAAGCGAAGGCAGAGCAGTCACACCAGAAACCCGATCAACGACCGAGAGATCGGTCGAAGGGAAGATCTATGTCGCTGAGAACCAGGTCGACGATGACAACTGTTTGTGTGAAACCGCGCTTGTTTTGGGGCTAGCGCCCAGGGCGCTGCTGTTCCCGACGGGGGACCTGATCCGCAACAGCTTCTACTACCAGCAGCTCTGCCTTGGCCGCCGCCCCGATGTCACGCTGGTCGAACAGCCGATGATGGCGGCGCCCTGGTACGTCACCCAGCTGAGGCGCAGGCATGCGCTCCGGCTGCCGGACACCATGACGGTCTACGTCGGGGCCACGGACACCGGAAGCCGCGCGTGGCTGGATTCGAACCTCGGTCGGCGATCCCCGGAGCCCCGGCCCGTGGCAGCGATTCGGTTCATCGACGACAGCTGGGCCGCTGCCTACCGCATGCGCACCATGGGCATCTGGTCGGCCGTCGAGCCAAGAGCCTCGGCGGTGAACCTCGCGGCGTGGTGCGACTCGTTCTCGAACACCGTTCGCGAGTGGCGGCTTCCATCGCTCGGACGGGAGTACGGCAAGACGAGGTGGGAGACGACCGAAGGCATCTTCCATCCCTACGCGCTCGGACGCCTGAAGGCGCTGCGGGAACTTCTCGGAGAACGAGAGCCGGGGGGAAGCCCGCGCGCGGCGGTTCCCGCGCTCGACGTGGCGGATGGCTGGCGGGGGCTCCGGCGCGCCGAGTACCTCGCCTATCAAGCCGATGGCTGGCAGTCGCTGGTCGGCGATCCCCTCGTGCCCGGCGGAAGCGACCTCGAGAGCATCTGCACCGACCGCGCTTGCGCGCTCGCCGAGTCGAGCCTCGCACTGGAACCCGAGAACCTACAGGCGCTGCAGACCTTGGCGGCGCTGCGGCATTCCGTCCCGCGCTATCGGGATCCACGCGCAGAGGCCGCCCTGCGGCTGCGGATCGTCGAGCAGCGTCCCGGCGACCTGGCGGAGCTCGAACCCTACTTCGAGCTGGTGGTCGGGATCATGCGGGACCCGGCTCCGCGCGATCCGACCATTCTCGATCGCGCCGAGGCCGTCCGCCGGCGCTACCTTTCGTTGCTCGAGCTGTGCCCCAAGGTCTGGAATCACGGCGATCTCGTGCGCCTGCAGATCCGCTGGTCCGCGCCACTTGCAGCTGCGATCGCCGCCCCGTGATGCGTTTGCAGCCGAACCGATTGGCGGGCGGCGTTAGTTCCCGGCGCCCTGCAGTCGGTAGCGTCCCCGGGCGCGCCGGCGCGACAACCGGATCGGGGTGCCTCCGATCGGGAGCGAGGGTCGTTTAGATCTGCCAAACAGGCCGGAGACTTGAAGCCTCGGGGCGCGCCGCACAATCTTTACTCTGGCCGAGACCGGATCGGTAGTATCTTGTTCGCGCGGGGAGGTGGGCCCACGGGGCCACCCCCCCGCGGCGCTTTTTCACCGCGATTGTTCAACCGGATGAGTGGGTGAAGGCCCACGAGGAGCTGCACATGCGCAGCATTGCGAGAACCGTCGTTCTGTTCACCGCCGCACTGACCTCTTTTGCCGCCGGAACCGGCGCAGCGATCGCGGCCACTCTCCCTATCACCTGGCTGAGCATGGCGCCGACTCCCTTCGGCACCAGCGTTCCCAACAACTCGGTCTTCAACCTGCCGGGTGTCGGCAACGTCACCGTCACCTACTCCATCCCCGGCACCTTCACCGACTCGCGGCTCCAGAACGCGTGCCTGCAGAATGGCAGCCTGGTCCTCGGCCCGGACACCTACACCTGGACCAGCCACGAACTGTTCGCCACGGTCCTCAACACCGGCCCCGACCCGTTGGTCCCGGTCCAGTGGACGATCACCTACACCTTCCCCTCCACGCTGCCTGCCGGTTCGGTCTTCGTCGGCATCGCGGGGCTGGGGGCGACGACCAGCTTCGGCGGCGGCACCTCCACTGCCACCGTCAACCAGAACGGCACGTTCCTCGGCGACTGGTCGGGGGGCTGCGGACCCTGGGGCCCGACGCAGTTCACCGGTGGCGTGGGCACGTTCCAGATGCAGAACTCGCTCACCGGCGCCGGTGGCGCGGACCCGTGGTGGAACACGCCGCTCGGCGTGGTGAGGATCAACGACGCGGTCAGCTCGGTGACGCTGATCTTCAATCAGCTCCGTGGCGACGGCGTGGGCGGCAACATCGGCTACGTCCGCTACGATCCGACGCCCGCGACCACGCCCACCTGGGGACGTCTGAAGAGCATCTACCGATAGTCCGCATCGGCGGCAGATGAACGAGGGCCGGCCCCGCAGGGCCGGCCCTTGGTGCTGGACGGGAAGAACCTCGAAGGCGACCGGCTGCTCGCCGTCGTCGCCTCCGCCCCTCGCGCGACTCCGATCGGTGGACCCCACCATGTGATGGGGTCGCGAGAAACGCCGGCACCCGGGCGGGGTGTGCGTCAGGTCGATTCTGGGGCGCGCGTTTCGACTCTAGGGCCTGCCCCGGGATGGCCTCCCCTTTTCCTTCGCCGGTTGCTCGGCCGGTCGCTCGGCGGGTTGCTCCGACGGTTGTGGCTTCTCCTCCTGCCGGACCTCGCGCCGGATGGGCTCGGCACCGCTTCGCTGGCGCGCCCGATACTCGCGCTCGAGGTTTCCGGGCTCGGGGCGGATCTCCGGGGCCACGGGGCGCGGTTGCTGCGCGGGGGCCGCTGGCGCCCGCGGCTCGCTGGGCCGGACCGGCTGCGGCTGCGGCGGGCGGGCGGCGGGCGCCCGCGGCTCGCTGGGCCTGACCGGCTGCGGCCGGGGCTGTGGCTTCGGCGGCGACGGCGCCTCGGGTCGCGTTCGCGGCGAGGTCGATCCGCCTACCGAGCCCGGCGCGACCGGGACCGGCTTCGCGCGCGGCTTTTCGGTGATGCGCGCCGGCTTCCACGCGCGCCCCTCGTTGACCTTCCAGTTCCCGCGCTCGTCGCGCTGGTAGACCCTGCCGTCCCGGCCCGCGAAGACGTTGTTGGGCCGGTTCGGCGGGCGCCCCGGCGAGGGGGCGATCTGTCGAATCGGGAGCCGGCTCGCGGTGCGGTCCACGCGCCCCACGTTCGTCGGCCGGCGGTAGAGGTTCATGGGCGTGAGGTCCGCAGAGCGCCCCACGGGGCGGCCGGGACGCCTGCTGCGCAGGAACGACCGGTCGGCACCGAGCAGCGGGCGACGGTAGCCGCCGGCTCCAAACCAGCGCGGCCGGCTCTGGGGATGGTCGAGATTCGGTCCGCGCTTCCAGCGGTAGCCGATCCTCAGGAACCCGGAGTTGTAAGTGAGGCCGAAGCCCCAGCGACCCATCCACGGGTTGTAGCGCGCATGGAATCCCCACGTCCACGGACGCGGATAGTAGTGGTGACGTCCGCGCCACGGACGGTAGCGGTAGCCGGTCCCGTACACGACCGTGCCGTAGTACGGGTAGCAATCGAGGTAGCCGGGCAGGTAGCCCATGTAGACGTAGTCGGGGGTGACGTCATAGATGTAGACGTAGCGCACATCGTAGACCGGGCAGCTCGGTGGAATGTCGTCCACCTCGATCGGCCGTGTCTCGCTCACCTGCCATGGGCCATCGGGACTGTCGGCGATGTACCACACGCCCTGATCGCATGCGTAGTGGCGCCCATCGGCGAAGATCACCTCGGCGTCGGTGTTCACGGCGTACTGCATGCTGGTGCCCTCGATGGGCTCGAACTGCGGCGGTCCGTCGTAGGTCACCTGGAAATCCACGCCGTCGCGCCGGATCGCGCTGGTCTGCGGGATCCCGGCGTCCGCGACCGCGTCATCGGCCTGCTCCGTCCCCGCCACGCTGGCGAGGATGTTGCCTTTCGGCGAATCGAGTGGCACCTGGGCGAAGACCGCGGGCAGTTGATCGCCGCGCACGAAGGTCCAGGGACCATCGGGCGTTGCGGCGGTGAACCAGCGGCCGGAGAGCAGCACGTAGAGCGCCTGCGTGCTCACCAGCCGCACGACGTCGCTCTCCGTGTTCGTGACGTAGAGCAGCTCGTCGCCGACCAGCGGCGCGTACTGCGGCTGCCCGTCGATCGAAATCAGCTCGGTGGGCGTCGTGGCGGTGAACACGCGCGGCGGCGGACCCTCCACCTGGTCGCGGGACGACGTGTCGGGCGGCATCACCGCGCGCACCGACGCCGGCGGACTGGCGGTGACGACCCAGGGGCCGAGGGGGTCCTTGGCCCGGTACCAGAGGTCCGGGCCGCTCAGGTAATACTCGTGCCTCGCCGGGTCCAGGATGACCGCGTAGGGGGTGTTCACGACCCACTCGAGACTCGAGCCCTCGATCGGCTCGAGCATGGGCGCACCGTCGTAGGGAACCAGGAAGGCGCGTTCGTACACGAACTGGATGCGGGGCGGCGTGTTGTCCAGGCCGGCAACGCTGGCGCGCTCCTTCTCGGTCGCGGCCAGCCCGGCCTTGAGCTCCTCGAGCGAGCCCGGGAGATCCCATTGCGTCGCCTCGGACTCGACCAGCGCCTCGTAGCGGCCCGCCTCGGCCGCGGTGATGCCGGGCAGCCGAACCTTGCTGACGTCGAGCTCGCGTCCCACCACCGTGCTGCTGTCGCGGTCGATCTCGATGTGCTCGTTGAACCACAGCACCCCGAAGATCGGGTTCGCATCCGCGCTCTTCTGCAGCGAGAACGCGGCGCGGCTATACAGCAGGTCGCCATCGAGATCTTCGGGCTGCGGCTGGTAGATCACGAACGAGCCGCTCGGCGAATCGAACTGGCGCGGCCAGCCGGAATCCGCGGCTCGCACCGGGGTGTCGAGGGCGAGCAGCCCCAGGACGGCCAGCGCGGCGGACCATTGGACGACGCCACGGAGCATGCCGGATCTTGCGACTCGCTGAACGGACATCTCCGCCCTCCTTGTCAGCCTGCCGAGCCGCCGAAGCCCACGTGGGCCGCCGGCCAGGTCAGAATCGATGCCAGTGCCTGAAGCCGCCCCGATGGCCGCCGCAGAACCCGAAGCTCAGGCCCCGGAAGACCCGCTGGCCGCCCCTCGAATGTGCTTCACGTTACACCTTCTTTCCCCCTGGCCGTGTGGTCAGGGGTGCTTGCCTCGAAAGCCCTGCGGCTTTGCAACTTGGGATGGCTGGATCGAGTCGCAGGATGTCAGGAACGGCACAACGCCTGCGCGCAACCTCACCGCTCCCGTGTGAGTGGGACGATCGAGCCTCCGCCGCGGTTGCGGGCAGGCACCGGAAGCCCCGGGAAGCTGCCGCCCGGCCGCCCCCTCCCGGCAGCGTCCGAGCGGGCAGCTGGCGCCGAGCGTGGACTGCAGCTCGTCGCCGCCCGCATCACGGGCTCCCCGCCCCCAGCGCCCGGCTCGCCACGGTGTGCCCGAGCGGCAGGGTGATCAGCAGCGCCGCGGCGAGCGCGGCGTAGACCCCGGCGACGGCCAACCGCCGCGCGCGCGGAATGGCGTCGTAGCCCGGCACCGGATGCCGCCAGCGCTGGACCAGCGTCCACAGGCCGACGGCGAGGGCGAGCAACAGCAGCGGCGAGAGCGTGAACGCGAACGCGGCGAGCCCGAGCGCGTAGCCGATCAGCCAGTAGCGCCGCGTAAAGGCCCCGGCGATGCGGCCGCCGTCGAGCGGCGAGACTGGAATCAGGTTGAAGAGATTGATCAGGATTCCCACGTGACCGAGGGCGGCGAGCAGCGGCTGCTGGAGCGCGATCCCGGCACCGAGCACCGCCCAGGCACCGAGCGAGCCCAGCACCGGGCCGCCGAGCGCGACCTTGGCCTCGACGTAGGCGTCGCGTGGCATGCCGCGCATGGTGATGAACGCGCCGACGAAGGGAATGAATACCGGCGCCCCGGCGGGGATACCCTCGCGGCGCAACACCACCGCGTGCCCCAGCTCGTGAACGAAGATCAGCAGCACGAAGCCGAGCGCGAAGGGCAACCCCCACAGCGTGGCATAGGCCCCGACCGAGAGCAGCATGGTGGCGAGGGTCTTGAGCTTGAGCACCACGCCCAGCAGACCGAGCAGCTTGAGCTTGCCGGCGGCGAAGACGAGCGCCGCGATCACCGCGCCCCAGGCCGAGCGGCGTCCGGCCGCGCCGCCGCTCTTGGCCGGCGCCCCCCCCGCGGCGGGCGCCGGCCGCGGCGCGGGCTGGGTCAGGCTCTGGTAGACCGCCCGCAGGTTCTCGATCTCGCGCGCCTGGCGATCCCGGTCATCCTGGACGCTCATGGGGCGGCGGGCGCGGGCAGCTTGAGCGGGCGCGGGATGGACCACGCCTGGTAGACGACGATCGCGAGGAACACCAGGTCCATGAGGCCGAAGCCGAGGCTCACCACGCTGAGGAACTGGCCGAAGCTCGCGGGCACCACGCCGAGCCGCCAGGTCTCGCCGCGGCGCACCAGCTCCTGGTTCAGGAAGGTCATGTTCACGAGATAGCTGGCGGCGAAGAAGCTCGCCGCGATCACCGCGCCCCAGGCCGAGCGGCGTCCGGCCGCGCCGCCGCTCTTGGCCGGCGCCCCCCCCGCGGCGGGCGCCGGCCGCGGCGCGGGCTGGGTCAGGCTCTGGTAGACCGCCCGCAGGTTCTCGATCTCGCGCGCCTGGCGATCCCGGTCATCCTGGACGCTCATGGGGCGGCGGGCGCGGGCAGCTTGAGCGGGCGCGGGATGGACCACGCCTGGTAGACGACGATCGCGAGGAAGACCAGGTCCATGAGGCCAAAGCCGAGGCTCACCACGCTGAGGAACTGGCCGAAGCTCGCGGGCACCACGCCGAGCCGCCAGGTCTCGCCGCGGCGCACCAGCTCCTGGTTCAGGAAGGTCATGTTCACGAGATAGCTGGCGGCGAAGAAGCTCAGGATCGAGGCGCCGATGGCGAGCAGCTGGAGTCCCCCCGAGCGCTTGTTGCCGGCGAAGCGCACCGCCCCGTGGGCGGCGAGGAACCCGATCGCCACCGCGATCAGCCCGAAGGCGATGTGGGTGAGCACGGTGAACCCCCACCACACGGCCGCCCCGAGCGCCCCGCCCAGCAGCGCGCCGACCGCCGCCATCGGGTAGTTGATCCCGGTGGACATGGCGTTCACCGCCTGCTCCAGCTCCATGCGCAGCGTCTCGTAGCACGAGCGGCAGAAGACGCGATCGCCGGCGGGCACGCGGTCGCTCTCGCTCAGCGTCCGCTCGCAGCGGGCGCAGGTTTCGGGTGCTGCGGGCGGGGCCGCGTCGGCCGGCGGGATCTCGCTCATGGGAGTCTCTCTCCTCGAAGGACGGATCGGCGCGCGGGCGCGTCGCCGCGATCGTGGTGAACTCGAAAACCGAACCGCACACTAGGCCCGGCCCCGGGGACGGTCAACGGGATTCCCGGCGGTGGAGCTGCAAACGCCGCGGCCTCGGAGCGACCGAGGGGTCCTTGCCGCGATCGCCGCGGCGGCGCACCGCGAGTTCGACGCCGTCTCCGGGATGATACCCTGCGGCGGGCGGTGTCGGAGGATGGCGAGCGGGTGGACGCCACGGCGCGGCACGGTGGCACCCGCGGCGCAGCATGATTCACGCATCAGCGCTTCGCCACGGCGGGAGCTGGGCGGGAAAGGTGACTCAGCTCATGCGGATGTCGCGTCGAGAATCGGGGCGATCGGGATCGACCGGCCGGCGGCGTGGGACCGAGGGACTCGAATCCGATCCGGGGCAGCCACACGCGCACCCTTCCGCGCCGAGGAGTGGTGGCACGCTCCCCCTCCTGCTGCTGGCACTCCTGGTCTTCGCGATCGGCGCGGACGTGTTTCGGATCGGGTTCTTCGCCGACGACTTCCACTTCCTGGACGTCGCGCGGCGCATGCCCCTGGGGCGGGTCCTGCTCGGGCACTTCGGGATCTGGCCGTGGTATCGCCCGCTATCGCGCGAGCTGTTCTTCTACGTCGTGACGCTCGCCGGCCCCGCAAGCGTCTTCACCGCGCGAGTCCTCAGCCTGGCGTGCCTGCTGGGCGCGGCGTGGGCGCTCTACCGGCTGGGCCAACTCCTGTTCGGGCGCGGGGCGGGGATCGCCGCGGCCGCCCTGTTGGTCACGTACGGCTACACGAAGGTCTTCCTCTCCTGGGGCGCCGGGTTCCAGGACCTGCTCGCGACCACGCTGGTTCTGTGGGCCGTCCTGGCACACGTCGAGGGGCGTTCGTCCCGCGCGCTGGTGCTCGCCGCGCTGGCGCCGTTCGCGAAAGAGAGCGGCTTCCTGGTGGCTCCTCTGATCCTGGCGTTCGCGTTCCTGGTCGAGGGAAGGCGACGGCTCGAGCCCTGGATGCTGCGGCAGGCTCTGGTCTGGATCGCCGCGCTGGGGATCCACGCCCTGGTGCGGACGACGTGGCCGCCCGGCGGCGACGCGGCGCTCCACCCCTACGTCGCGCGCGAGCTGCCCGAGGCCTTCGTTGCCATCGCCCAGAGCTTCGTCTACCCGGGGGCCCCCGCGGGGATCGCGACCGGCCTGCTCGGCATCGCGGCCGCGGTGGCGGTGTGGCTGCTCTTCGGGGTCTCGTCCCCCGCGGGTCGCGGCGGCTCCACATTTCCGGCGGGGCGCACGATCGCGTTTCTCTCGCTCGGTGCCCTGCTCGGCATGGCGCCGCTCCTGATGCTCTTCTTCGCCCGCTACTGGGTTTCCAACGCGCGCTTCGCCTACCCCGCCGTGCCGTGGCTGGCGCTGCTGGCAGGAGCGGGCGCGGCACGGCTGCCGGCGCCCGTGCTGCGGTTCGCGGTGGCCGCGCTCGTGCTGGTCAACGTGTGG
>MFFQ01000118.1 GCA_001780165.1 Candidatus Eisenbacteria bacterium RBG_16_71_46
CGCCGGGCACGGCGTCCGAGCACGAGCGGCCCCCGCGGAACGTCCCCGCCCGCTGCGGCCCGCCGGGCACGGAGCCCCTCGAGATCGCGGACGCCGACGGCCGTGCCTTCCTGCCCGTGGCCGTCTCTCCGCTGCGCGTGCCCGAGCTGCCGGAGTTCGACCCCGCCGAGCGCGTGCGCGGCGAGTGCGAGGCTACCGGCCTGTGGTTCAGCGCCCATCCGCTCGACGTCTTCGCCCCACCCGGGTCGCGCCGCGGCGCGGTCCCGGCCGCCGCATTGCCGGGGCTCGCCGGCCGGCGCGTATCCATCGTCGGCCTGCCGTGCGCCAGGCGCCGCGTCGAGACCAAGGCGGGCGAGCAGATGCTGTTCCTCAGCGTGGCGGACGAGAGCGGCCTCGCCGAGTGCGTGCTGTTCCCCGATGCCTACCGCGCGAACGCGCGCGCGCTGCAGGGGCAGGTGGTGCGGGTCGAGGGGCGGGTGGACGAGGCCCTCGACGCGGTGACGCTGGTGGCCGAGCGGGTGACCGCGCTCGACGCGGCGGAGCGCGGAGTCGCGGCGCGCGAGGCGCCGCGCTCGCGCAACGCCGTCGCCGGACGGGCCGCGAGCTAGCTCGACAGATTCATGAACCGCCGTCCGATACCGGGTGGCGCGTATCGGTGGCCGCGGGGCGCGTCCGCAGCGAACACGCGCGGGAACGCACGCAACGACCGCGACATGCGTCTGGTCGCAGCCGCTGTTCCGTGAGCACCGCGACGCCGACGTCGGGTCCGGCGCGAGGCTTCGTTGACTCCTCCAAAACTCCGCGGGCACGCGACGCGGGACGTCAGGACGATGCCACCGCCGTCAAATCGCCGCGGCACGAAATTCACCATTGACGCGCGCGCGGCGCGGGAGTGAAATTGTCTCAACGTCACGGGTGCTTCGAGACCCTGGCGCGAACGCCGCCCATTGACACAGTGGGCGCGGCCGAGAGCGGGACCTCTGAGGGGAACCGCCGGCCGGAAGATGCACTACGCCGACGCCGGATGGGGTGCTCTCGCCGGACGGGAGTCCGGGCGGGAAGCGTTTCAATCCGGCGCCGGCTTTTTCTTGGCGTGATGACAGGTGAAGCGCCCCGTCGCGCATCCGATCGGCCCGGTCGCCCGCGCGCGACCTCAGGCCGCGCGCGGGGCCGGCCAGCTCGAGGCCCACGCATCCTCACGAAGTCCCGGCTGGCAACGCGACTCATCGAACGGATCGCGGCTACCGTCGCCTCCGTCTCCGCTCCGGCGAACGCTAGCCAGTTCGCAGTTGCCGTCTCAGGAGGTAGCCCCCGGTGCCACACATGAGAAGGGCCATGGCGACGAGCACCGGGGCGCTCGCGCCCGGCACTCCGGATGGCGGCGGTGATCCGAGCGAACACGCCTCCAGCAGGCCTCCCCAAGCGGGACAACTGGCGGGCGGCGGCGCGGGAGGATTGGCCGGAAGCGTCGGGTCAAAGGAAACATCGTCGAAGCGCACACCTGCGCCGGCGGTTCGAATCGCGATTCCACCAGAGCCCCCGTTCGAGAGGTCCTGGGCCTGCATACGTGGTGTAGCTTCGTTGTCCGTGAACACTTGGATCACGCCGTTTGGAAAGCGATACACGTCGATGCGGTGCCACGTTTCGCGCGAGAGCTGGAACGGGGTGCATCCGATTGCCGTCTGCGAGCCGAACCCCCCGTTTGATACCCGGATGATCCGGTCAGCGACATTGTCGGAGTTGTCGGGACCCAGCAGAATCCAGTAGAAGCTGATGCCCACGATCTGAAAAAAACAGATCTCCGTCCGCAACCGGATCGTTGGGAAAGCACACATCGTAATGGTAATGGCCGAACCCGCCGGCAAAGCTCGAGTGGATCAGAACATTGTCGAATTGGCTGGAGACGACGGCCACGCCGCCACCGAACCCGGGGGCAAAGCTCCATCCCCCGCACCGCACGACCCAATCCGAAATGTCGCCGTCCTCGAAATCGTCGATAGACGCCGCCCTGGCAGGGGACGCGCCGCCGAGCGCGGACAGAGATGCGAATGCCTAAACAGCGATCCACGAGAGCCTCTGGAGTGCGACCATCTGGACCTTCTCGATGTGGCCCGGCCGGAGACGTGCGCGGGTCTCGGATCGAGGGGGCCCCCGCCTCCGACCATGGAGGCAGAGATTCTAGGTCGGCCGTTCCAAAGAGTCACTACCCCGTTCGCCCGCCCGCGACCCCGGGCCGCCCGCGGCCGGCGCGTCAACGAAGCGTCGACCGTGCGACTATCACCCGCGGCGGCTTGCCCACTTCCGTCCAGGCGAAATAAAGGGCCTTCCCGCTCCGCGCCACGCGGGGGAATCCGCTCGCGCGACTGGCCGCGGTGCTCGCCACCGTGATCGCCTCGCTGCGTCGGCCGCCGCGCCACACGCGCCGCGCGCGTAGTTGCGCAGCGCCTTGCCCGGCTTCGAGCCAGGTGATCACGGCCGATCCGTCCTCGAGCAACACGAGGTGAACGCGCCCGAGCGGATCGCCATCATCGAGGCCAATGGGAGGCCCGAAGCTCGACCCGCCGTCGTCCGAAAACGCCGCGAGCACCCGCGGCGAATCGAGGGCGGCGGTGTACCAGGCGATGGCGACGTACGGCCCCCGCGCCTCGAGCGCGGGACCGTTGACCGGACAACCGGGAATCACCCAGCCGTCGGCATGCACCGGGCGCGGCGCCGTCCAGGCGTTCCGGTCCTCCCGGGCGAAGGAGATGTCGCGAACCTCGTCCGCGCTCCGGTCGCGGTAGGCGACGAGCACGCCGCGGTCGGTCGCGACGGTCGCGGTCTGGCAACAGTCGCACACCCGCCCGTCGATCTCGGCTTCCTCGATGAGCCGGGCATCCGGAGTCACGACTGCGGTGCGCAGCGTCATGTCGGGCCCCGGCCCCTCGTCGTCGTGCTCGTGACCCGCACCCTTGCGCCCGTCGAGCCAGATCGCGCGAACCCCTTGCGCGTGAGGGAGCAGCGAGACGAAGCCGTGCTCGGTGGCGGTGCCGTCGCGATGCGGGATCACGACCGGGCCCCAGCTGCGGCCCTCGTCCGCTGACAGGCTGATGCGCACGTCGTAGGCGTAGGTCCCCGCACCGCTCTTCCACGGCCAGTGTGCCGCCAATCGCTTCCCGCCGAGCGGTCGCACGCTGGGGAAGTCGGCCCAGTTGACGAAGAACGAATCGCCGGCGGCGATGGTCGCGGGCGCCGTCCAGCGCCGGCCGTCGAAGACGGCGCAGCGCAGGGCCATGCTGCTGTCGGCCCGCGGCTCGAACCAGCTCATGATGACGCGACCGTCGGCGAGGATGGCGAGGTTCGGGAACCGGCTCCCCGCCCCCGCCGGCGAAGGGAGCGCGCCGGGCCGCGACAGCCGGGCGGCGGCCGATTCCGGCGCCGCCGCCGGGCGCGAGGCCCCGGACGCGCTCAGGACCGGCAGCAGCGCGAGCGCGACCCACACGACGCCGCGGCGAAGCGCTGGCGGCGAGCCGCTCACATCCCCAGCTCCCCGCGAATCCCGCGCATCGCCTCGAGCACGAAGGCGATGTGCTGGTCGAGGTCCGCGCCCAGCTCGGCCGTGCCGTTCAGGATGTCGTCGCGATTGACGTTGCGCGCGAAGTCGGCGCGCTTGAGCTTCTTCTTCACCGACGGCACCTCGACGTCCACCAGGGACTTCGCGGGTGTGACCAGCGCGCAGGCCACGAGAAAACCGCACAATTCATCGCAGGCGAACAGCGCGCGCGCCATGAGCGTGTCGCGTGGCACGCCGGTATGGGTGGCGTGTCCGAGCACCGCGCGGCACACGTCCTCGGGCCAGCCCTTCTGGCGCAACACCTCGACGCCCTTCACCGGGTGCCGCTCCATGTCGGGGTGGCGCTCCCAGTCGAAGTCGTGAATCAGGCCGGCGAGCCCCCAGCGTTCCTCGTCCTCCGCGTACTTGCGGGCGTAGGCGCGCATCGCCGCCTCGACGGCGTAGCAGTGCTTGCGCAGGTTGGGGTTCTCGATCCACTCGTGGAGCAGGGCAAGCGCCTGCTCGCGGCTCGGAAGCGCGTCGACGGTCATCGGGGACCTCTCGTGAGGAGAGGCGGCGCCAACGATGCCGCCTCGAGACGTCGGGAGGCGGGGTGTCTCCCCGTCACTTGTTTTCGAAGAATTGCCGGTTCTTGTCCGTGTAGGACTTCCACTTGTCCGGAACGCCGTTGTCCGGAAAGATCGCCTGCACCGGACAGGCCGCCTCGCAGGCCTGGCAATCGATGCACTCGTCGGGGTGGATGTAGAACTGATCCTCGCCTTCGTAGATGCAGTTGACCGGGCAGACCTCGACGCAGGACTTGTCCTTGACCCCGATGCAGGGCTCGGCAATGACGAACGGCATGCATGCCTCCGGAAGACGTGATCCGCCCGGCGAACGCTGGGAATGCGAACGCGGCGAACGCCGGGGAGTCTAGGCGGCCGATCGCGGAAAGGCAAGCCCCGGGCGCGATTGCGCGCGCCACGGCGCGCCACCGCCGCGGCTCGGCTCGGCGATGGCGCCGTACGCATCTGCGGCTCGAGCGTGGCGACCGCGGGTGCCTCCGCGGCTTGACCGCGGCGGCGGCGCGGCCCTAGCGTCCCCGATTCGACCCAAGCCATCGAGGTCCCATTGACGCATACCCGCGAGCCCGACATTTCCGATCTGCGCATCCGGCGCGACGACGATCCGCGGCCCCGCGGATCCCGCGCCCCCCTCATCGCCGTGGCGGTCGGGCTGGTGGCCGTGGCCGCGCTCGCGATCGCCTTCCTCCTCGCGCGCGCCCCGGAGGTGAGGGTGGGGCTGGCGGTGGCGACCGGCGGGGGGACCAGCACGCCCGCGGGCATCTCCGCCAACGGCTACGTGGTGGCGCGCACCAAGGCGTCGGTCTCGGCGCAGATCACCGGCCGGCTCGAGTACATCGGCGTCCACGAGGGCTCCCCGGTGCGGCGCGGCGAGGTGATCGCGCGGGTGGAGAGCAACGACTACCGGGCGGCACTCGCCGCGGCCGAGGCCAACGTCGGCCAGTTCGTGGCGCAGCTCGCGCAGGCGAAGCGCGATCTCGGGCGCGCCGAGACGCTGCGCGAGCAGCAGCTGGTCTCGGAGTCCGACCTCGAGGACGCGCGCACGCGCGCCCAGGTGCTCGAGGCCCAGCTCGCCGCCGCGCGCGCCGAGGTGGCGCTGGCGCGGGCCAACTTCGAGAACACCCGGGTGCGCGCGCCGTTCGACGGCACGGTGCTGCGCAAGGACGCCGAGGTCGGCGAGATCGTCTCCCCGGCCTCGGCCGGCGGCGGCCTCACCCGCACCGCCATCGTCACCATGGCCGACCTGCGCACGCTCGAGGTCGAGGTGGACGTCAACGAGGCCTACATCGCCCAGGTCCGGGGCGACCAGGCGGCACGCATCACGCTCGACGCCTATCCCGACACCTCGTTCGCCGGGCGGGTGCGGCAGGTGGTGCCCACGGCGGATCGCCAGAAGGCCACGGTGCAGGTCAAGGTCTCGATCCTCGACCGCGACCCGCGCATCCTGCCCGAGATGGGCGCCAAGGTGGTCTTCGCCCGCGATCGGGAGGCCGTGCCCGTGGCGCCGCGTCGCGTCACGGTGCCCGCGTCCGCGGTGGTCTCGGGTCAGCGAGGTGCGGTGGTATGGGTGGTCGTGGAAGGCAGGGCCGGGGCGCGCCCGGTGGAGCTGGGACCGGCCCAGGGGGATCGCGTGGAAGTCCGGCGCGGACTCGACGGCGGCGAGAGCGTGGTGCTGCAACCGACGGAAGCACTCAAGGAGGGTGCCCGCGTGCGCCCGGTCGGCACGTGAGGAGAGACCATGGCATCGGTTGAGGTGCGAAACGTCCGCAAGATCTACCAGCGCGAGGCCGAGCGCCTGGTGGTGCTCGACGGCATCTCGCTCGAGGTGGCGACCGGGGATTTCGTCGCCCTCATGGGGCCCTCGGGCAGCGGCAAGACCACGCTGCTGAACCTCATCGCCGGGATCGACCAGCCGAGCTCGGGCGACGTGGTGGTGGGCGGCACCGAAATCGGGCGTCTCGGGGGACGCGCGCTGGCGAAGTGGCGCGCGCGCCACATCGGCTTCATCTTCCAGCTCTACAACCTCATCCCGGTGCTCTCGGCGCTGCAGAACGTCGAGTTGCCGCTGCTGCTGCTGCGGATGAGTGCCAAGGAGCGGCGCCGGCGTGCCGAGAGCGCGCTTCAGCTGGTCGGCCTCGGTGACAGGCTCAAGCACCTGCCGCGCCAGCTCTCGGGCGGCCAGGAGCAGCGCGTGGCGATCGCCCGCGCGCTGGTGAGCGACCCCGAGGTGCTGGTCGCCGACGAGCCCACCGGGGACCTCGACCGCGCCTCGGCCGAGGAGATCCTCCGGCTGCTCGAGCGGCTCAACCAGGAATTCAAGAAGACCGTCGTCATGGTGACGCACGATCCGCACGCGGCCGAGCGCGCCCACCGCATCCTGCACCTCGACAAGGGCGTGCTCTCCAACTGAGCCCCGGCGCGAAGACGACCCCATGAGCTTTCTCTCGCTGGTCCTGGTGAACCTCGGCCGCAACAAGCGCCGCACGTTGCTCACCTTTCTGAGCATCACGGTTGCGTTGTTCCTCTACTGCGCCCTGGGCGGGGTGCTCGACACGCTGGACGAGTCCATCAAGGTCGGCAGCGAGACCCGCCTCGTCACGCGCAACGCGATCTCGCTCATCTTTCCGATGCCGATCGCCTACCGCGAGCGCATCGCCCGCGTGCCGGGGGTGCGCAGCGTGACGGTGTCGAACTGGTTCGGGGGACAGGATCCCGCCGATCCACGCAATTTCTTCGCCCAGTTCGCGGTGGACGCCGAGACCTACTTCCCGATGTACCGGAGCGACATCGAGATCGTCGAGGCCTCGCCGCCCCAGGTGGCCGTCGCGATCCCCGAAGGCATGGACTCCCGGCTCGCGGCCTTCATGAGCGAGCAGACCGCCTGTGTGATCGGGGCGCAACTGATGAAGCGGATGGGGTGGACGCTGGGGCAGACCATCACGCTCAACGGCACGATCTACCCCGGCGATTGGCCGTTCACCATCCGGGCGGTCTACCGCGCGAAGGTGAAATCGTTCCCGGAGGACGCGATGTACTTCCACTGGAAGTACCTCGACCAGAAGGGCATGGCGGGCCGGAGCCTGGTGGGCGCGTTCATGCTCTCGCCGTCCGATCCCGGCCGCGCGAGCGAGATCCAGTCGCGGGTGGACGCGATGTTCGAGAACTCGGCCGCCGCCACACGCACCGAAACCGAGCGCGCGTTCCAGGCCGGATTCGTGAGCATGTACGGCAATCTGCCGTTCGTCCTCCGCGTGATCGGCCTGGCGGTGGTGTTCGCGATCCTGCTGGTCGCCGCCAACACGATGGTGATGGCGATCCGCGAGCGGACCGGCGAGATCGGGGTGCTCAAGACGCTGGGATTCGAGGACGGCATGATCTTCCGGCTGGTGCTCGCCGAGGCCGCGGTCATCAGCCTCGGCGGCGGCGTCACCGGCGCGCTGCTGGCGAAGCTGGCGCTCGAGGGTGGTGGGTTCTCGATCACCAACTTCCTGCCGCCGATGAGCGTCTACTGGTCCACGGTGCTCGCCGGGATCGCGATCGCGCTGCTGCTGGGCGCGGTGAGCGGGCTGGTCCCGGCGTGGCAGGCCTCGCGGCTGCGCATCGTGGACGCGCTGCGGCGCGTCGACTGAAGGAGGGCGCGATGGCGATCCCGGTCTCCTACAATCTCCGCAGCCTCCTCCAGCGCCCGACCGCCGCGCTGACCACGGCCGTGGGCATCGGCCTCACGGTCATGATCTTCATCGGCGCCCTGGCACTGGCGGCGGGCTTCCAGGCGGCGATGCGCAAGTCCGGCGACCCCGACACCGCCATCGTGCTGCGCAAGGGCGCCGACAGCGAGATCACCAGCGCCATCTCGCGCGAGGCGGCCAGCATCATCATGGCCGACCAGTCGGTGGCGCTCGGGCCCGACGGGCGGCCGCTGGCGAGCGCGGACATGGTGGTGCTGGTGAACAAGCCGCGGCTCGGGCAGCCGGGCTCCTCGAATGTCACGGTGCGGGGCCTGGACCCGTCGGGACTCGCGCTGCGGAAGGAGATCCGCATCGTCGAGGGACGGACGGCCACGCCCGGCACCGACGAGGTCATCGTCGGTCAGCGCATCGCCCGGCGCTTCGCCGACTGCGGCATCGGCGATCGCATCCGATTCGGACAGCGCGCCTTCACGGTGGTGGGGCACTTCGTCGCCGGCGGCTCGGCGTTCGAATCGGAGATCTGGGGCGACAATTCCACCCTCATGCCCGCGCTCGGCCGCGACGACGTGTTCCAGAGCGTGAGCTTCCGCCTCGCGCGCCCCGAGAGGTTCGACGAAGCGAAGCGCCAGTTCGAGCGCGACCCGCGGCTTCAGGTCCAGGTCGAGCGCGAGAGCGATTGGTACACCTCGCAGTCCGAGCTGCTGGCGAACCTGATCCGGATCCTCGGCACGTTCATCACGGTGATCATGGCGGTGGGGGCGGTGTTCGGGGCGATGAACACGATGTACGCGGCCGTGGGTACCCGCGCGCGCGAGGTCGCGACCCTGCTGGTGCTGGGCTTCAGCCCGCTGGCGGTGATGACCTCGTTCACGCTCGAGTCGGTGTTCCTGGCGATCGCGGGGGGCGCGCTGGGCTGCCTGATGGCGCTGCCGATCAACGGCATCGTCACCAGCACGACGAACTTCAGCTCGTTCAGCGAGGTCGCCTTCGCCTTCCGCATCACCCCGAACGCGATGCTCGCGGGGCTAGTCTTCGCCGCGCTCATCGGCCTGGTGGGCGGATTCCTTCCGGCGCTGAAAGCCGCGCGCCAGCCGATCGCGGCGACGCTGCGCGGGTTGTAGGGCCCGCTCATCGCGCGCTCCGCGTTCGACAGCGGGCCGCAGCGGGCGGGGAC
>MFFQ01000119.1 GCA_001780165.1 Candidatus Eisenbacteria bacterium RBG_16_71_46
GCCTTCCATCATGATAGACCCAATTCCCGACGATTGCCCCGTGGATCTCGGGCCGATGGGGGCAGGTTCAACAATTCAAGAGCAACAACGACAGCCGCTTGGAGGCGACGGAGCCTCCCACGATTCCCTGACCTGCCGCCACGCGGGGTACCCCCTCCGTCCTGGGCCGCGTGGGATCTGCCGGTTCCGGCTGCGCGAGGGCCCCGCGGGCTCCGGGCCGGCGATCCGGCGCTCAGCCGCTACGCCGCACGCCGAGTCTCTTCGCGCTCCTCGGCGCGCTCCTCCGTCGCCGCTTCGACCGCGACGGGCTTGGTCGAGCGGCGCATCGGGCGCGGCAGGGCGAACAGCGCCTGGGCCAGCGCCGAGGTGGCGAGCAGGTCCACGAGCCCCGCGCCGGCCTGCGGACTCATCGGCAGTCCGGCGAGCGCGCACGCGACCGCGGCCAGCGCGCCCGAGATCACGACCGCCGAAGCCAGCTTCGCCGCCGGCGCCGGCTCCGGCGCGCTGGTCACGGCACCCAGCGGCGGCAAAGCGGCATCGTCGTGCCCGGCGCCGTTGTGCGCGCCGTCTCGACGCCAGCTCTCGATCCGGGTCGCGACCTCGCGCGTACGCGCCGCGGCGGCCCGCACGCTCGTGCCGGGAATCGCCCGCAGGCTCACGCACCCTGCTTCGCCGCCGGTCGTCCAGCGCAGGATGACGCGCGGGGTCCGAAACCACGCGCCCGCGTCATCCCTCAACTCCACGGCGCGAAGCTGCGAGCGGCGCAGCACGAAGCGGGTCTCCTCGCCGAGATAGCACAGCCGCTCCCCGCGCACGAGGAGGAAGCCCAGGTCCCAGTCGCCGAAGCCCTCGTAGCGACGCGGCTCGGCGGATGGGGACAACCCGACCAGGCTGACTTCTCCACCCAGCGTGAGCCCGCACAGGACGCGCTCGCGCAGCCGCTCCGCGAGCAGGCGCTGGGGCAGGAGCCCGAGCCGGTCCCGGGCCAGCGCCACCGCGGCCAGCGCCACGAGCAGGCACGCCGCGTCGAGGCCCAGGCGCCCGCCCGGCAGCACGGCATGGGCACCTGCCACGAGCACGGCGAGCGGGCCGAGCACGCCGGCGACGCCGAGCGTCAGCGCGAGCGTCGCCGCGGCCGAACCCTTGAAACCGGAGGTGAAGAGCTTTCCTCCCGGCAGCGCCGTGGCCGGCACCGGGTAGCGCTCCGGATCGTCGCAGCCACGTTCCACGAGCTCGCGCACGCGCGCTTCGGACAGCCTGCCGGCGGCGGCCGCGGCGTAGATCCGGTGCAGCAGCGAGGGATGCGTGGCGAGCAGGCGCGCGAGCTTTCCCCACTCCAGCGGCAGACCGTCTACACGCTCGATGCGCGCGAGGGACGCCACCTGGGCCTCGGCATCCCCGGTCAGCTCGACCGCGCCGGCGTCGGCGTCCACCTCGAGGCGCCGCGACAGGTAGAGGCACCCACCCACGCCCGCCAGCGCGATCGCCGCGGTCGCGAGCCCCGTGCCCCAGGAGGCGATGGCCACGCCGAGGATGGAGCCCAGGCCGACCGCGGCGATCATGCGCCGCCGCAGGTCGTGCGGCCGCAGGTGCGACACTTCGTGCGCCAGCACCACGTCCAGCTCGCGGCGGCCCAGCTCCTCGAGCAAGCGATCCGTCACCATCACTTCCCCGCTCGCCGGCAGCGCGTAGGCGTTGGCCAGCCGCATGCGGCCGGTGCCGACGACGTACACCTGCCGCAGGGCCACGCCCGCCCGCCGCGCCAGATCGAAGGCGCGATCGCGTAGCGGTCCGGTGGTCAGCGCGTGGCGCGAGAACTCCTGGGCGCGGCGGTGGAGCCGCGCCAGCGGCACGGTCGCGACGAATCCGATCACGCCGATCGACGCCCCGAGTCGCGCGTCCTGCAGCATGAGGGCCAGCAAGGCGAGCCCCAGGGTGGCGAGCGGGGTGAGCAGCGCCGCGTGGCGCCAGAGCGAGCGCAGCAGGCTCTCGCGCAACGACCGATGCGCCGGCTCGTGCCGCGCCGACACCGGGTGCGCGAGCGCGGCCACGGCGAGTCCCACCAGCGCAGGCGGCAGCAGGCCCACGGCGCCCGCCACGATGCCGAAGCCCATCCAGTCACGGGGCGCGGCGACGAACTCGGCGAGCGACAGGCCGCCGTAGTGGAGCGACACCATCCACGCCAGCCACGTCGCGCGCAGCAGCCATCGCCGGCGCTCGGAGAAGACGTACCAGGTCTCGGTGGGCGCCGGCGGCGGTGCGCGCAGCACCCGGGCCGCGAGCCAGGCGATCGCGAACAGGGGCGCCAGCAGCACTACTCCGAGCGGGAACAGGGCGCGTGCCAGATCGCCCCCGCGGTAGCCGAACCGGATGCCGAGCCTTCCCTGCGGAGCCTCGTCGAGCGGAGCGCGCAGCTTCACGCGCGTCGGCGACTGCTCGTACGGCGCGCTCCGGGACAGGTACACCTCGCAGAAGGCCGCGCGGGGGTGGAGCACCGCGAGATCCAATTCCCCGTACCCCTCTGCCTGGAGCGCGGACATGAGGGTCGAAAGATCGAGCTCGACCCCCGCCACGAGCCCATGGCGTTCCGTCCGCCGGGGCAGCGTGCGCCCCAGCTGCCACCGGTTACCGTGCGTCCGCCAGGCCGAGGGAACCGCGCCCTCCGCCTCTCCCGCGTCGAACGCGGCACGCAGCGCCTCGGGATCGGCGGGACGCGCCGGCAGAGAGAGTGAGAGCGCGAGGCCTCCGCCGTAGTCGGCGTCGACCCAGACCCGGGGCAAGGCCTGCGCCGCCCCCTGGGCGCGGGCCGGTGCCGACGGGGCGGCCAGCGCCAACAGGCACGCCGCGACCAGCGGGGCGGCGGCGCGACGCGAAACGTCGCGGGAGCGTTCCGAGGGGCATCGCATTCGTCGGTTATCGGCCCCCGCGGGAGCGGGCTGAAGGGAGGGTCCCGTGGGCCGGAAGGCCCGCCGGCGCGCGTGGTGGCGCCCGGGCTTCGTTCGCAAACGCCCGCGGGCACGGCGTTGCGGGCGTCGCTTCCGTCGTGCTCCGTGCCCGGCGGTCCTCCGCGGGCGGGGACCTGCGCGCGGGCCGCTCGGCTCCGCCATCCTGGCTCCGCCTCGCTTATCCTCGGCGCGCCCGCCGTCCCTGGCTCCTGCGCGCCTGCGGAGCCCGCGCTCCGGTCCCCGCTCGCTCCGGCCCGCTGACAGGCGTGGTCCCCGGCCACGTCGGAGCGAGGAGCCGACCGCGCAACGCGGCCCGCGGGCGTTTGCGGACGGAGATCAGCCGAGCCCGCCTCCGGTCAGCAGGTAGACCGCGAAGCTCCCGAGCCAGTGCGACCCGGCGTAGTGCTCGCCCGTCGCCCCCGTCAGGCCTGCCGCGCGGTGGCGCACCGCTGCCTCGCGCAGGGTCCGCACGCGCCGGTGTCCCGGCGGCAGGCCGGCCGCGATGCCCTCCAGCATCCAGGAACGACTGAGGTTGAGACCGTCGAGATGCGAGAGCTTGCCGTCGGCGCGATCGGGCGAGGAGACGGGCGTGAGCCAGCGTGACTCCGCCGGGGCCCCGGGTGGCGGCAGGAAGCGATCGAGCCAGGACGCGAACTCCGCGCGCGGCAGCACGCGCCGCATGAGGTCGGCCTCGCCCAGGGCGGGCGAGAGGAAGTCGTTTCCCGAGGGCTCGTAAGCCACCGGCGCGTCGGTGTCGCCGCCGAAGAACGAGCGCGCGCGCTCGACCGTCAGCCCCTCGAACTCGCGCTGCTCCGCGGCGCGCGCCCAGTCGAGCGCGAGTCCGAGCGCGAACGCCGTCTGCGAGTGCTCGCCGCTGCGCACCGGCCATGGGAGTACGCGCACCCAGGCCGCGAGCCGGGACGCGGCGAGCGACTCGAGCGGCGCGAGCGCCTCGCGCCAGGACGCCGCACCCGCCTCCTCCCTCCCCCGCAGCTCGGCCGCGAGCTGGAGCAGCCAGGCCAGCCCGTAGGGACGCTCGAATCCCTCGCGGCCCGGCGCATCGAGGTAGGCGGCTTCGGCCTCGAGGCGCGCGCGCGTGAGGCTGGCAGCGAGCGTGGCGCGCGCGGCGGCGGCGAACGAGGCCCGCGGCAGCACGCGCAGCAGGCGGGCGAGGCACCAGTGTCCGTGGACCGAGGAATGCCAGTCGAAGGCGCTCGCGAATGCCGGGGTGAGGATGCGCGGCGCGCACACATCGTCGTCGCTCCGGACGACGTGGCTCAGATGGTAGGGGTACTCGCTTCCGAGCGCCGCCAGCGCCATCGCGGCGAAGCGCTCGACCGCGGCCTCGCTGGGATAGCGGACGATGGCCATGTGGGTCTCCCGCGCGCGACTTTCCCGGCGGCAGGAGCCAGAGTCAAGCGTCCGGGAGCACGCCGGCGCGCCGGCGTGGCGATGGGCGCCTCGGGCCCACGGCCGCGGCGGACGCGGTTCGAGCTGTTTCCCGCTGCAGCCGGCGGGTTAGAGTGCCGATATCCGGTCCATTCCTCGGCCCGCGCGAGCGTCACCGTAGCGGTCCCCGTCGTCCGCGGAAGCCCGCTTCCGCCCCAGCCACCCGCGAGAGGAGGAAGCGCATGACCGATCCCCGCATGAACCGGGCGCCCGACGGTTTCCAGCCCGAGCGCGATCTGCCGGCGGGCTTCCTCGCGTTGTACCGGCCGCTCCACGATGCCTTCACCCCGCGCCAGCAAGCGATCGCTGCCCGGCGCGCCGAGGTGCTGCAGGCGGCCCACGCGGGCCGAATGCCCGACCACTTGCCGCCGTCGGAGGCCACGCGCGGAGACTGGCGCATCGCCGTGCCGGGGTGGTGCCGGGACCAGCGCAACCAGATGACCGGCCCCGCCGACGACGCCGAGCTGGTGGTCAAGATGCTCAATTCCGGCGCCCCCGGGGTGATGCTCGACCTCGAGGACTCGATGGCGAACCAGTGGCCCCAGCTCATGCTCGGCATCCGCAACATCCTGAGCGCGCTGCGCGGCGAGCTGACCTACGAGGACCGCAAACGCCAGCGCACCGTGGGGATCGAGCCGTCCTCGACCGTGATCTGGAACCGGGTGCGCGGGCTCCACCTGTCGCAGGCCGGCCTCCTCCCCGCCGGCGCGCCGACCTCGGCCACGCTCTTCGACCTGGCGATGCTTGCGTTCCAGGTCGAGCCGGAGACGCTCCGGCATCCGCTCTGCATCTACATCCCCAAGTCGGAGTCGGCCGACGAGGGCCGGTGGTGGCGCGACGTCTTCCAGGCGATCGCCGGCGCCCGCGGCTGGCCCGCCGACGCGATCAAGTGCATGGCGCTGGTCGAGTCCCATCCGCTCGCCCACCAGATGGAGGAGTTCCTCCACGCGCTCCGCGAGCACATCCTCGGGCTCGATCTCGGCCGCTGGGATTACATGGCCAGCCTCATCCACTTCACCTTCGCCGATCCCGCCTGGGTGCTGCCCGACCGCAACACCATCCCCCACGACGTGCCGTTCTTCCAGCGCGTGCGCTTCCTGATGGCCGACATCTGCCACCGTCGCGGCGCGCTCGCCATCGGCGGCATGACGGCGCTCTATCCAAGCCGCGAGGATTCCGAGCTCAACACGCGCGCGCTGGCGGTGCTGGAGCAGGACAAGAAGAACGAGGCCACCTGCTTCATGGACGGCGCCTGGACCGGGCACCCGGACCAGAACGCCATCGCCGTCGCCCAGTTCCCGGTCCCCAATCAACTCGAGCGCAGGCCACCGGGCGTCGAGCGCTATCCCGATCTGCGGCCGATCCCGAAGGGCATCGGCCGGCGCTCGGTGGAGGGCACCCGGGCCGCGGCGCGCACCGTCATCCGCTATCGCAACGGCGTGCTCAACGGCAAGGGTGCGAGCCTGCTCGACGGCTACATGGAGGATCTCGCCACCGACCGCATCTACCGCCTGATGATCGCGCAGCGAAGTCGGCACCAGGACGTGCCGATAACCGACGCCACGGGTCAGGCGGTCCCGCACACCGAGGCCTACGTGAGCCGGTGCTTCGACCAGGCGCTCGAGCAACTCGTCGGCGAGCTGCCGCGGCTCAAGGACGCGGGCACGGCGGAGACGATGCGCGAGGCGCGGCGGCGAAGCGAGGAGCTGATCCGCAAGGGCTGGTTCAATCCGGTCTGACGCGCGCGCGCGCTCGGCGCGGCGCGCGCCGCCGCGGATGCCACGACATGGGTCCGCCAGGCCCCAGGGAGGGAGGCGAACGATGATGGAACCGAGGACGGCGGCGGAGATCGGCAGCTCCTGGGCGCGCGATGCGCGCTGGCGGGGCATCGAGCGCAACTACTCCGCGGACGACGTCGTGCGCCTCCGGGGCAGCCTGCAGGTGGAGCACACCCTCGCGCGGCGTGGCGCCGAGCGCCTGTGGAACGCGATGCACTCACATCCGCCGGTGCGCGCCCTCGGCGCCCTCACCGGCAACCAGGCGGTCGAGCAGGTCGCGGCCGGGCTCGGCGGGATCTACGTCAGCGGGTGGCAGGTGGCGGCGGACGCCAACTCCGCCGGCCAGATGTACCCCGACCAGAGCCTCTACCCGGTGGACAGCGCGCCCGCGCTGGTTCGGCGCATCAATCGGGCCCTGCAGCGCGCCGACCAGATCACCCACATGGAGTCGAACGGCAAGGCGATCGACTGGTTCGCGCCGATCGTGGCCGACGCCGAGGCCGGTTTCGGCGGTGACCTCAACGCTTTCGAGCTGATGAAGGCGATGATCGAGGCCGGGGCCGCGGGCGTCCACTACGAGGACCAGCTCGCCTCGGCCAAGAAGTGCGGCCACATGGGCGGCAAGGTGCTGGTGCCGACCCGCGAGTTCGTGCAGAAGCTGCTCGCCGCGCGCCTCGCCGCCGACCTGCTCGACGTGCCCGAGCTGCTCGTCGCGCGCACCGACGCCAACAGCGCCAAGCTCCTCACCAGCGACGTGGACCCCCGCGACCAGGCATTCCTCGGCGGAACGCGCACCGCCGAGGGCTTCTTCGAGTTCAAGGGTGGCCTGGAGGCCGCGATCGCGCGCGGGCTCGCCTACGCGCCCTACGCGGACCTGCTGTGGTGCGAGACCTCGAGCCCCGACCTCGACGAGGCGCGGCGCTTCGCCGAGAGCATCCGCGCGCGCTTCCCGGGCAAACTCCTCGCCTACAACTGCTCGCCGTCGTTCAACTGGTCGCGCCACCTCGACGCCGCGACCATCGCTGCGTTCCAGCGCGAGCTGGGAGCGATGGGCTACGCTTTCCAGTTCATCACGCTCGCCGGTTTCCACTCGCTGAACCTCGGCATGTTCGAGCTGGCCCTCGGATATCGGGAGGAGGCGATGAGCGCCTACGCCCGGCTCCAGAACCGCGAGTTCGAGCTGCAACAGTCGCACGGGTACGCGGCCGTCAAGCACCAGCGCTTCGTCGGCACCGGCTACTTCGACGAGGTGGCGCGCTGCATCAGCGGCGGCAAGAGCTCGACGACGGCGCTGCGCGAGTCCACCGAGGCGCAGCAGTTCTAGGTTCCGTTCGAGCAGGCCCGATGGCCGCGTTGCGCGGTCGGCTCCTCGCTCCGACGTGGCCCAGGGGCCACGACTCCGCTCGTCACTCGACCGCGACGCCTTGCGCTCGGGACTTCTCGAACGGAGCCTGGAGCGGGTCCGATGCCGCGCGGGCCGCGTTGCGCGGTCGGCTCCTCGCTCCGACGTGGCCCGGGGGCCAGCGTCACGGCGCGGCGGAGGTCTACCAGACCCCGGGAATCCAGCGGCGGCTGCTGGCCATGCGGCGCAGGTAGGGCGCGCCCAGGCGGGCGGCGAGGATGCGGTCCTCGCGTACCGAGCAGATCGCCGAGGCCACGACCGCCGGCAGGCTGAGCGCGAGCCAGCCGAGCGGCACCCCGACCGCGAGCGGCAACGCGACGTAGAACAGCATGCGCGAGGCGACCGCCGGGTGGCGGATCCGACCCGCGCCGCGACGGGTGGCGAAGCGAGCCGCCATGGCCACCAGGGCGACGGCGATCCCGGCCAGGTTGCCCCAGCCGCCGGCGACGGCGCCGCCGCGGGGGCCGATGAGCAGGTAGAAAGTCGAGATCGAGAGTAGGATCGCCAGGTGCAGCCAGCGCGGGGGCGGGACGGCGTCGGTGGAGCGTGGCGCCCCGCGCCTCGCCAGGGCGTCCACCAGACCGAACAACCCGATCAGGATTCCCGATATGGCGAAGCGCGTGAGCGCGATGTCGAACATGGCGTGCGATCCCGGTGGTGAGATGGAAGGCGATGCCGCCCCCGCCATTCCGGCGCGGGGCGGCGGCGCGCGCGGCCGGGCGCCTTCGCTGCTCGTCGTCGCAGGAAACCCCGTCGCCGGGCGCGGTGTCAAGCCGGGGGCGTACCGCGCGCCCCGCGGCGGCGGCTCGCGGCCCGTGGGCGGCGCTCCGGGTGGTTCGCGGCCGGCCGGCGGCGCCCCGGGCGGCTCGCGGCCGGCGGGCGGCGCTCCTGGTGGTTTGCGGCCGGCGGACGGCGTTCCGATGAGACGCCGGGCGTGAGCCGCTCGACGCGGGTCCCCAGCGCGGGCCGGCTGCTTCCGCCGCTCGTGGTCGCGGGTGTGGCGGCCATGGTGTTCCGCGGCGCGCTCGACTACTTCTTCTCGCAGGACGACTTCGCCGCCCTGGCGCGCGCCGCGGGCCTGATCCCCCGCTTCGCCGAGCCGTGGCGCTGGCTCGCCCTGCAGGCCTACTTCGACGTCATGCGTCCGCTGGCGGGGCTCGCGGCGCTGCCCTACCACGCCGTGAGCCTGACGGCGCACGCGGCCTGCTCCACGCTGCTCTACCTGCTCCTGCGTCGCGCCACCGCCGGACCACCCGCGCTGATCGGGGCGCTGTTCTTCGCCTCCCACCCGGCGCTGTTCACCGCCGTCTACTGGATCTCGACCACCGGGGACGTGCTGGCCGTGCTCATCGCGCTGACCGCCCTCGCCACCGCGCTGCGCTGCGATCCCGCCCGCTGGCTCGCGCTCCCGCTCTATGCCGCCGCCCTGTTGTGCAAGGAGTCGGTGCTGGCGCTGCCCGTGGCGCTCGCCGCCTGCCAGGTCTGGAGGCGCCGCGCGCCGCGCCCGGCCCCGACGACCGTCCCCACCGCGTCCGCGCCCATCGCGCCCGGACCGCGCGCCCTGCTCGACGCGACGCTCGATCCACTCGCGATCGCGATGGCCGCCTTGGGCACGCTCTACATCCTCTACTTCATCGCCACCCAGGACCTCGCGCCCGCTCTCGGCGCCGCCCCCTACGCCGCCGGCCCCGGGGGCCACGTCGCCGCGAATGCGCTCTCCTACCTGGGCTGGACCGCGAACGTCTTCCTGCCCACGGTGCGCGGCTTCACCGACGCCGTGGATCCGCGCGTGTTCGGCTGGGCGGTGGCGCTGATCGCGCTGTGGGGGGCGGGATGCGTGGCACGGCCGCTGCGCGACCGGGGATGGATCGAGGCGGGCGTGATCTACGTGGCGATGCTGCTGCCGGTGCTCCCGTTGCGCAACCACACGTACCACTACTACCTCTATGCGGCGCTCCCCGCGGCGGCGTGGGCGCTGGCGGCGCTCTCCGATTGGGCGCTGGCCCCGCTCCTCGAAGTCCCGGCCGCCGCAGCGCGTGCCGCCGCACCGCCCGCCGCCGCATCACCCCGCCGCCGGCGCGACGCCGCGGCGACCGTGCCCGTCGCCCGCCCGGCGCGGGCCGCGGTGGCCTGGGGGATCGCCGCCATGGCCGGCGGGCTGCTGGCGCTCAACGGCGCCCTGCTGGTGCGAAAGATCGAGTCCGCGCCGCTGCTGCTGCCACAGCTCCGCGCCGAGCCGCTGGTGGATCGCGCGCGCATCGCCCGCAACGTCATCGGGGGACTGCGCGCCCGCCCGCCCGCAGCCGGCACCACCTTGTTGTTGTGGTCGCCCGAGGCGATGGCGCTGGTGGCGCGCGCCCGCGGGGACTCGGTGGCGCTCGCCGAGGAAACCTACTGGGAGCGCAACGTCCGCACGGCGCTCTACGACGGGCTCGCGATCCGGCTGTTCTTCCCCGCGGTGCGCGAGGTGCGCTTCGTGCGCGCCCCGGTGCCGGCGGGCGACTCCGCGCTGTTCGCGCTCTACGACGTGGACGGGAAGCTCCGTCTCTTCTCGCCGGCGGCACTCGACTCGCTCGGACGCGCCGGCGCGCGCAGCGGCCGCTGAGCCGGCCCCCCGCTCCCGAGTTTGACCGCGGCAGCGCGCTTGGGCATGGTCGGTGGCGCGTGACGCCCCGGCCGCGTCCACCTGCACTCGAGGAGCACCCATGCCCCGCCCTTCCCTCCTGATGCCGCTCTGCGCGCTGCTGCTCATCGGATCGTGCGCGCCCGCCCCGGCCGAGGCGCCCTACGCGATCTCGCGCGGCCTGCGCCTGGAGACGGTCGCCGAGGGCCTCGCAGCACCGGTTTACCTCACCGCCCCGAGCGGCGATCCGCGCCTGTTCGTGGTCGAGCAGGACGGCCGCGTGCTGGTGCTCGAGAACGGCCGGCTGCGACCGCAGCCGTTCCTGGACCTGCGGGACCGCGTGCGCTCCGGCGGCGAGCAGGGCCTGCTGAGCCTCGCGTTCCATCCGCGCTACGCCGAGAACGGCTTCTTCTACGTGGACTACACCGACCGCAACGGGGACACCCGGATCGAGCGCTACCGGGTCTCGCGCGATCCGAACCGAGCGGATCCGAGTTCGGGGCGGCTGCTGCTGCGCATCGTCCAGCCCTACTCCAACCACAACGGCGGCCTCGTGCTGTTCGGTCCGGACGGCATGCTCTACGTCGGCATGGGTGACGGCGGCAGCGGCGGCGACCCGCAGGGGAACGGGCAGAACCGCTCGACCCTGCTCGGCAAGCTGCTGCGCATCGACGTGGATCGCGGAGCGCCGTACGCGATCCCGCCCGACAATCCCTTCGCCTCGGGGAAGGGCGGGCGGCCCGAGATCTGGGCCTGGGGGTTGCGCAACCCGTGGCGCTACGCCTTCGACCGCGAGGCGGGCCTGCTCTACATCGCCGACGTCGGCCAGAACCGCTGGGAGGAGATCGACGTCGCGCCCGCCGACCGGCCGGGCCTCGACTACGGCTGGAACGTCATGGAGGGCAACCACTGCTACGCCGCCCCGCGCTGCGACGCCTCGGGCCTGTGGCCCCCGACCGTCGAATACCCGCACCCGCAGGGTTGCTCGATCACCGGGGGCTTCGTCTACCGCGGGCGCGACATCCCGGCGCTGGTCGGGCACTACGTGTTCTCCGACTATTGCAGCGGCTGGCTCAGGAGCTTCCGCCACGTCGACGGCCGGGCCGTGGACCTCCGGCAGTGGGACGTGGGCAAGATCGGCAGCGTGTCCTCGTTCGGACTGGACGGTACGGGCGAACTGTACGTCCTGACGCTGCAGGGACGGGTCCTGAGGCTGGCGCCGGCGCGCTGAGCGGCCCGCCCGAGCGAAACCCGGGCGATTCCGGCGAACCGCGGCCACCGGCGCGGGCATCCAAGACGTTTTCGAGGAGGGTCCGGGCCATGCCCGGCGCATCGCATCCCCCCGCGGCCCTTCGTTCAGGCGCCGGCGTCGCACCGCCGGCGCCGCCATTCACCGCGAAGGATGCCCCATGATCGAACGTCGCGCGACCGCTACCGGGAGCGTGCCGCGCCTGGTGTCGGTCGCCACCGCGCTTCCCGAGCACGTCGTGCGCCAGGAGGACGCGCAGCGCTTCGCGGCCGGGCTGTTCGCCGATCTCGTCGCGGGACAGGAGCGACGCCTGCTCGGCGTGTTCTCGGGCGCCGGGATCGAGAGCCGGCGCAGCTGCCTGCCGCTCGACGCCTTCGACCGGCCCCGCGGCTTCGGCGAGACCAACCAACTGTATCTGGAGCACGCGCTGCGGCTCGGGGCCGAGGCGGCCTCGCGCGCCCTCGCGGCCGCGGAACTCGCCCCCGCCGACGTGGACCACATCGTCTTCGTCTCCTCGACCGGGATCGCCACGCCGAGCCTCGATGCGCGGCTCGCCCATCTCATGGGATTTCGCGCCGACGTGCGCCGCACGCCTCTGTGGGGCCTCGGTTGCGCCGGCGGCGCCGCGGGCGTGGCGCGCGCGCGTGATTTCGCGCTGGCGGAGCCCGGCGCCCGCGTGCTGCTGGTCGCCGTCGAGCTCTGCACCCTCACCTTCCAGCAGCGCGACCGCACGCGGCAGAACCTGGTGGCGGCGGCCCTGTTCGGCGATGGCGCCGCGGCCGCAGTGATCGCCGGCGCCCGAGCGCGGCGGCAGGGCGCGAACGGCACGCGCGCGCTCGACCTGCTCGAATCGCGCAGCACGCTGCTGCCCGATTCGCTCGACGTCATGGGCTGGAACGTGGACGAGCTGGGACTGCACGTCATCTTCTCGCGCGACATCCCCGCCATCGTCCGCGACTGGGTGCGCCCCACGCTCGATGACTTCCTCGCCGGGCTCGGGCTCGCCCTGGCCGACGTCGCCCACCTGGTCACCCATCCCGGGGGCCCCAAGGTGCTCGCCGCCTATGCCGAGTCTCTCGACCTCGGCCCGGGCGCCCTGCGCCACGCGTGCGAGGTGCTGCGCGCCTTCGGCAACATGTCTTCGCCGACCTGCCTGTTCGTGCTCGAGCGTGTGCTCGAGGCCGGGGAGATCGGTCCCGGCGATCTGGCCCTGCTCGCCGCACTCGGCCCGGGGTTCTCCTCCGAGGTGACGCTGATGCGCGGGGCGGAGACGTGAGCGGGGGGAACGGGCCGCCCGATCCCGCGACCCGCGCGGCGCTGATCGCCTTCATCGCCTTCATCACCTGCGAACGTCTGTTCGAGTTGTGGCTCTCGGCGCGCAACGCCCGCCGCCTCGCGGCACGCGGCGCCGTCGAGCATGGACGTGGGCACTTTCCCCTGTTCGTCGCCCTCCACGCCCTGTTTCCGCTCGCGCTGGTCGCGGAGGTGCTGTTCCTTGGCACCCGCCCCGGCACGGCGTGGCCGGCGTGGCTGGCACTGCTGGTGGCCGCCGAGGCGCTGCGGCTGGCCGCGATCCGCGCGCTCGGAGGCTTTTGGAACGTGCGGATCTGGGTGCTGCCGGGAGCGGAGCCGGTGCGGCGCGGGCCCTACCGCTTCCTGCGCCACCCCAATTATCTGGCGGTGACGCTCGAGCTGCTGGCGGCGCCGATGATGTTCGGGGCCTGGCGCACCGCACTCGTGGTCACAGCACTCAACGCCGCGGCACTCGCGGTGCGCATCCCGGCGGAGGAACGAGCGCTGCAAGGCGCCGCGGCGCAGGCACCCGGCCGCTGAGCAGCGCGGCGCTCCCCCGGTGGGCGGAACCGTCGGGGCACCGCCGCGGCGCACCCGCACGGCCACCGAGCCACGCGCCCCTCGCCCGATGGGCGCCGCCGCCGGACGCCGCGGGGCCAGCGCGCTCAGCGCGCGGCGACCGCCTCCGGCCGCGCCGCCTCGTCGCGGGGCGACGGCACGGGCTCCAGCACCCGCAGCACCACGATCGTGATGTCGTCCTGCGCCTCGACCTGATCGAGGAAGCCCCGCACCGCGTCCAGCATGCGTTCGGTCACCGCGCGCGCCGGGAGCCCGCGCGGCAGCGCATCGAGCAGCGCGTAGAGCCGCTCCTCGCCGTACAGCTCGCCGTCGCGGTTGGTCGCCTCGCTGATCCCGTCGGTATAGAGCACCACCACGTCGCCGGGAGCAAGGGCCACGTGGGCTTCCTCGAATCTCGCGTCCTCGAGGATGCCGAGCACGGTTCCGCCGCGCTCGAGCAGCTCGCGACCGCCGCCCGCGGCGCGCACCACCACCGGCCAGTTGTGCCCGGCGTTGGAGAAGCTCAAGCGCAGGCTCGCGCCGTCCACCCGGGCGAGGAAGAACGTCGCGAACTGGCCGATCTCGGTGCTGCGGAACAGCAGCGAGTTGATATTGCCCAGGATCGCCGACAGCGACGGGACGGTCTCGGCCTGGGTGCGCAGCGAGGCCTGCAGCATCGCCGACAGCAGCGCAGCCGGCATTCCCTTGCCGGACACGTCGGCGATCGCCACCAGGTGCGAGCCGTCGCCCACCGGAACCACGTCGTAGAAGTCGCCGCCGACCTGCTTGGAGGGGATGTAGAGCGCGTGCACCTCGCAGCGCGGAATCGGCGGAAAGGTGGAGAGCAGCGAGGTGCGCTGGATCTGGCGCGCGAGGTTGAGCTCCTCCTCGAACCGCGCGACCGCGACCCGCTCGCGCAGCAGCAGCGCGTTCTGCAGCGACACCGAGACCTGGCCGGCGAGGGTGGTGAGCAGGGTGACGTCCTCCGAGGTGTAGTCGGTGCCGAGCACTTTCTCGCCCAGCAGGAGCGCTCCGACCAGCTCGTCGCGCCAGCGCAGCGGCACCACCAGCGCGAGCCCGAGCTCGCCGCCCAGAAACGCGCGCTCCTCGGCCGCCAGCGAGTCCAGCCGGTCGCTCAGGCGGAAGCTGGAGCGCGCGGGCGAAAAGTGCGGCAGCAGCCCCGCGAGGCGCCGCATCTGCTCGGGGCTCAGCGAATCGCCGGTACCGGCGCGCGCCATCGGTCCCTCGTGGGTGAGCGCCACGATGTAGGCGTGGCGCGGGAGCAACGCCTCGGCCAGCGTCTGGATCGTGCGCGAGAGCAGGACCTCGAGGTCGATCGTGGTCTGCAGATCGCGCCCGAGCTGGCGGAGCACGTTGCGGTAGTCGCCGGGGTCCTTGAGGAACACGCGGTCCACCTGCTCCTCGAGCCGGGCCACCACCGGCTGGAACAACGCCAGGGCGACCACCAGGAACACCGGCTCGAACACCCGCGTGTCCACCCCGGCCATGCCGCTCACCACGCGGTTGAGCTGGCCGACGACCAGCAGGTAGACCCCCACCAGCGCCGCCGAGACCAGCGCGTAGAGGATGCCGCGCCGCGCCAGCAGCTTGGCGTCGAGGAACTTGTAGCGGACGATCGAGTAGGCGATCGAGCCCGGCCCCAGGGTGAGCGCGGCGATGATGAGCATCGAGCGCCAGGTCTCGGGGATCTCGACGCCCAGCAGGGTGGGAACCGAGGTCGCGAGCGAGTAACACACCAGGCAGGCGCTCAGGCCCCAGGCGATCACGCGCAGCTGCAGCTTGAGCCGCGGAACGCGCGCGCGGCGGTAGCTGTCGTAGAGCAGCAGCATCGTCGCGATGCCGAACCCGAGGTTGACGAGCGAGAACAGCGAGCGGTGCACGAGCAGGAAGAGCTTGAGCAGCACGCCCGCGACGCCGAGCACCGGCGCCAGGTACTTGAGCAGGCCCACCGCCGGCACCTCGAAGCCCGGATGCCAGATCGTGGCGATCTGCACCAGCACCGCGTGGACGACGTGCGGGGTGAAGATCACCACCACCCACCCCGGCCACCACCGCCACCACGGCTGCCCGGTCGCGCGCGGCGCGCGACGCATGAACGCCCGCTCCTCGGGGAAGATGCAGGCGAAGAGGAACAGCGTCGGGAAGAACAGCTCCCACACGTAGCCGCCCGAGGCCAGGAAGTCGCGCGGCGCCGCGGGGCCCGCGGCCCGCTGGGCCAGGAAACCGACCGCGGCCAGCACCGCGCCCAGCGCCCCGAAGAAGAGCATCACCGCGACCACGCGATTGAGCCGCTGGCCGGGATTTTCCCGCAGGATGATCAGCCCCAGCAGGAAGACCAGCCCGGCCAGGGCGAGATTGAGCGTGGAGAAGACGAGATAGGAGTTCATCTGCCTCGCGGATCCGCTGCTGCGTGGGAGGAGCGGCCCGGCATGGCCCCCATCAGACCACTACGGGGCGGCTCGCGGTTCGTTGCACCGTCGTGGGGCTCCACCGTCAACCAGCAGTCCCTCCCTGATTGCCGCGGAAGCCCCCACGGCCCGATCTGCGAGTGTTTCGTGGCCTCCACCCGAGCGTCAAGCGCTTTCCCCCGCTGACTGCCCGCGCGTAGCCCGGCGCCGGCAAGGTGTGACGAGCGCCCCCCCGGGCGTGACCAGCGCGGCGGCCGCTCAGGAGCGGCGGCGTGGGCGCGTGCGAGGACGTGGGCGTGGGCGGGCGGCGAAATGGGCCACGACGCGGGTGCCGATGCCACCGCGCACGTTGAAGTCGCCGATCACCGTCATCCGCCGCGGCCGCACGGCGCGCACCAAGTCATCGAGGATCTGGTTGGTGACCTGCTCGAAATAGTGGCCTTCGTCGCGAAACGACCACAGGTAGAGCTTGAGCGACTTGAGTTCCACGCACAGCCGGTCGGGGGTGTAGACGATCAGGATGGTCCCGAAGTCGGGCTGCCCCGTGACCGGGCACACCGCCGTGAATTCCGGGCAGGCGTGGCGGATCAGGTAGTCGCGCTCCAGATTCGGGTTGGGAAAGGTGACGAGCGCGCGGCTCGGGGTGGTGGCCATCGCTCCTCCGGACAGGGTGGCGAGTCTGCGGGAAGGCCCGCATGGGGTCAAGCCGCGCGCCGCCGGGGACGCGGTTGCGGCGCGGGAGCGACGCGATTCTCGCGCCATGCGTCACGAACCGCATTGCGGCTCAAGCGCGGTCAGCGCGGCGCCGATACTCCACGGGTCGGTCCGGGCCCCCTCGCCTGAGATCCAAGGGAGACCCGTGCCTTGACGCTCGATCCCCAACCGCCGTCCCTCGCCGCAGCCGCGCCCAACCCCCGACTCGCGCACCTCGCTCCGCTCCTGGCGCGCACCTGCGAGGGCCTGGTCCCCGCCCACGACCTCAGTGAAGCGTGCGACGGCATGCTCGCCCTGCTGGTGGAGGCCAGCGGCGCGACCCGCGCCTCGCTGATGACGCTCAATCCGCTCACCGGCCGGCTCAACGTCGCCGCCGCCATCGGGCTCGACCCCCAGTACATCGGCAACGATGTCCCGCGACGCTCGCGCAGCATCTCCGAGTGGGTGATGCGCAACTGGCGGGCGCTCCGCTTCGACGGACAGGTGCGCGACCGGCGCTTCGACGGCGTCGAGCACGGCGCCAACATCCAGTCGGCGTTGAGCATCCCCCTCACCACGGCGAGCGAGATCGTGGGCGTGCTCAACCTGGCGCGCACCGGTCCCGCGGCGCGCTTCACCGAGGCCGATCTCTCGGCGCTGCAGGGCTGCCTCCGTCCGGTGGCCGAGGCGATCGTGCGCCTGCAGCGTGCCGCGCGCGCCGAGCGCTGCCTGCAGTCGCTCGAGGGCTTTCTCGACTCCCCGCGCCGCACGCTGGTGACGGTGAAACCCTTTCACGTCGGCGATTACGAGTTCAGCTACGCGCGGCGCACCGGCATGACCTCGGGCGGCGAGATCTGCGAACGGGTCTCGGACGACAACGGCACCTGCAGCATCATGGTGGCCGAGACCCTGGGCCGCGAGGCCGCCGGGGCCGCCACCGCCAGCTTCCTCCAGGGCGTCTTCGTGGCCTGCGCCAACCCCGAACGCTCCGCCGCCGGTCTCATGGCCCGCCTGAACGTCGCCTACCACGCGCGCATCGGAGAGGACGTGGATGCCGCGGTGTGGCTGGCCCAGGTCGGACGCAACGGCGAGATCTCGAGCTGCAATGCGGGCTATCCCGCGCCGTTCTGGGTCCCGGTCGACGGCAGCGAGGTCCACCGTCTCGACGCCGACACCGGCCAGGTCGGCCCGGGCGAGCATCGGCGCTACCGACAGGAGCGCTTCCGCCTGTTGCCGGGCGACCTCCTGGTCAGCGTCGGCGAGGGCGTGCTTTCCGCCCGCGACGGCACCGATCTGCCCTTCGGCGCCGAGCGCCTGATCGAGCTGCTGCTCGACCAGCGACATCGCCCGCTCGAGATGCTGACGGTGGCGGTCTGCGACGCGCTACGAGAGCATGGCGGACGCGAGCAGCCGACGCGCGATTGCACCGTTTTCGCCATGCGGTACTCGCCCGCTCGCTGACCGCGCCGCTCGTTTGGGCGCTGTACCCGGCGGGCCTTCGCGGGCGCCGACCTCCGCGCGGGGTCTACGTCCGCCAGCGGGCCGCAGCGGGCTCGCTCGGCTGGGCTCCGTGCCCGGCGGGCCTCCGCGAGCGGGGACCTCCGCGCGGGCGGCTCGATCGGGCTCCGTGCTCGGCGGACCTCCGCGAGCGGGGACCTCCGCGCGGGCCGCTCGGCTCCGCCATCCTGGCTCCGCCTCGCTTGTCCTCGACGCGCCCGCCATCCATGGCTCCAGCGCGTCTGCGGAGCCCGCGCTCCGGTCCCCGCCCGCTGCGGCCCGCTGGCGGACGTGGAGTCCGCGCTCCGGCAAGGCGCGGCCACGGCCGCGCCGCCGCTGGCCGCCCCGCGCGCGGGCGTGCTAGTGTCGTCCATCCATGAAGCGCGTGTTCCTCGAAACCTACGGCTGCCAGATGAACGTGGCCGACAGCGAGCTGATGGCCGGGGTGCTCGAGCGCGCCGGTTTCACGCTCACCGGGCGCCCCGAGGACGCCGACGCCATCGTGCTCAACACCTGCGCGATCCGCGAGCACGCCGAGCAGCGGGTGCTGGGGCGGCTCGGCGACTTCGCGCGGCTCAAGGCGGCGCGACCCGGCCTGGTGGTGGGGGTCGCGGGGTGCATGGCGCAGCACCTGCGCGCCAAGCTGCTCGACCAGTCGCGGGTACTCGACCTGGTGGTGGGGCCCGACGGCTACCGCCACCTGCCCGAGCTGCTGCGGCGCGCCGCCGACGAGCCGGTGGCGCACGTGCGGCTCGACCGCGACGAGACCTACGGCGACCTCGAGCCTCGGCGCGGCGACGGCGTGCGCGCCTGGGTCACGATCCAGCGCGGCTGCGACAAGTTCTGCACTTACTGCGTGGTGCCCTACACCCGCGGCCGCGAGCGCAGCCTGCCGCTCGCCGACCTGGTGCGCCAGGTGCGGGAGGCCGTGGCCCGGGGCTTCCGCGAGGTGGTGTTCCTCGGCCAGACCGTCAACTCGTACCACGACGGGACTCACGACTTCGCCGACCTGCTGCGCGCCGCCAACGCGCTCGAGGGCCTGCTGCGCATCCGCTACACCTCGCCGCATCCCGCCGACGTCGGGGAGCGGCTGATCGCGGCCATGGCGGAGTGCCCGAGAGTATGCCCGCAGGTCCATCTGCCGCTGCAGTCGGCCTCCGATCGCGTGCTCGAAGCGATGCGACGCACCTACACGCTCGACCACTACCGCGGGGTCGTGAAGCGGCTACGCGATGCGATCCCCGGTCTTGGCCTCAGCACCGACATCATCGTCGGCTTCCCCGGCGAGACCGAGGAGGACTTCGAGCGCACCTGTGACTACATGGCCGAGGTGCGCTACGACAGCGCCTTTCTCTTCAAATACTCCGCCCGCCCCGACACGCGGGCGCACCGGCTGCCCGAGACGGTGTCCGAGGAGGAGAAGGGACGCCGCCTGACGCGGCTGATCGACCAGCAGCAGGCGATCTCGGCCGAGATCAATGCCGAGTGGATCGGCCGCGAGGTCGAGGTCCTGGTCGAAGGCCCCGCCCGAAGAACGCCGGAGCAGCTGACCGGCAAGAGCCCGCAGTTCAAGACCGTGGTCTTCCCCGGCGACGGCACGCGGCCCGGGACGCTGCGCCGGGTGCGCGTCGTGGGCGCGACGTCCCAGACGCTGCTCGGAGCAGCGGTCGTGGCGGCCGCGCCGAGGCTGCTGCCGATCGGCTAGTCCCCGGAGACGTGGGGCGACGCGGCGCCTGCATCCCCACCGGCCGGCGCCCCGCGGCTCACACGCCGGCCCGCGCGCGGCGCTCCTCCCACGCCAGCAGTCCGGCGCCCACGACTCCGGCGCGCTCGCCCAACGCGGCCGGCACGATCTCGAGCGACCGACGATGCGAGGCCAGCGCGTAACGCTCCACGGCCGCGCGCACCGGGACCAGCAGCGCCTCGCCGGCGAGCGCCACGCCACCGCCGATCACCACCACCTCGGGATTGATCAGATTGATCGCGCTCGCGAGTGCGGCGCCGAGGCGGTCGGCCATGCGCGCTACCAGTCGCGCGGCGCGCGTGTCGCCGGCCGCGGCGGCGGCGAACACCGCGCCCGCGTCTTCGACCTCGAGCCCCGCGGCGCGCGCGGCGCGCACCAAGCCGCTGCCCGACATCTCGGGCTCGACGCAGCGCTCGACGCCGCAGCGGCACGGCCACTCGCCGCTGCCGAGCGGCAGGTGGCCGATCTCGCCGGCCCCGCCGAATGCCCCGCGCAGCAGTTGGCCGTCCACCACGATGCCGCCGCCGACCCCGGTGCCCACGGTGACCGTGACCGAGACCCGCGCGCCGCGGGCCGCACCCGCGCGATGCTCGGCCAGGGCCGCGAGGTTGGCATCGTTGTCGAGCGACACGGGGCATCCGAGCCGCGCGCTCACCTGCTCGCGCAGCGGCAGCGAGTCCCAGTGCGGCAGGTGGGGCGTGGAGCCCACCAGCGCGCCGTCGGCGGGGTGGATCGCGCCGGGGGCGCCGAGCCCGATGCAGGCGACGGCTTGGGCCTCGCGGCCGCGCAGCTCGGCCACGGCCTGGGCGATCGCCTCGAGCGGGGCCTCGGCACTCTCCGCCGCCCGCGTGGGGAGCCGCAGGAAGCGCGCGATCAGGCCGTCCTCGGCGACCAGCGCCGCCTTGAGGTCGGTGCCGCCGAGATCGAGCCCGATTGCGAATCGGTCAGCCACGTGCTATCTCCACGCGCGGCAGCCTAGCACAAGGAACATGGCCCTCGACCCGGGGAGACCGATGAAACCGACGCGCCCGCGCCGCGCCCTGCCCCTGCTCGCCACGCTCGTGTGCGCGTGCGCGGCGTTCTTTGCGTCCGACGCGCGACCGCTGCGCTCGGCCGACGGCGGCGAGGCGGTTGCGAGCGCCGCCGCGGGCGCCGCTCGCCCCGAGGCGCACCCCCGCGGCGAAGCCTCGACGGTGAGCGGTATTGGGCAGGACGGCCCGCTCGCGCTCGCCGGGCTCGCGGCCCCGGTCCGGATCGTGACCGACCGCCATGGCATCCCCCACATCGAGGCGCAGAGCCTGCCCGACCTCTACTTCGCCTGGGGCTTCGTCACCGCGCGCGACCGCTTGTGGCAGATCGCGTTCAACCGCGCCTCCGCGCAGGGCGAACGCTGGCGCTGGCTCGGCAACACCGCGCTACGCGGCGACGCCGGCGCCAAGCTCTTCGAGTTCCGCGCGCTCGCCGAGCGGGCGTGGGCCCGCGAGCGCGCCGACTCCGCCGTGGCGCCGGTCCTCGCGCGCTACGCCGCGGGGATCAACGCCTACGTCGGGCTCTGCCGCGCGGGGCGCGCGCCGTGGCCCGAGGAGTTCCGCAGGCTCGGCGTCACTCCCGACGACTGGCGGCCGGTGGATAGCGTGCTCCTCCTCTATTCGCTCGGGGTATTGCTCGACCTCGACGTGCCCGAGCTGGGCGAGGCCCAGGACATCCGCGAGCACGGTCGCGAGTGGACGACCACCCGGCGGCGCTTCGAGGACGGCGTGCTCTACGACACCGTCCCGGACAGCGCAGCGCGGCGGCTTTACGGAGCGCCCGCCGCCCGCAGCGCCCGGGACACGCCGGTCGGGGCACTCTCCCCCGCGATGCTCGCCGACGCCCGCGGGCTGATCGAGGCCATGGCGCCCCGCAGGGCCGCCGATCCCGACCTCGGTGCGAGCAACGTCTTCGCCGTGGGGGCGGGCCGCGGTGCGGGCGGCGCGCCGCTGCTCGCCAACGATCCGCACCTGGGGCTCGTGACGCCGAGCCCGTTCCACGTCGTTCACCTCACCGTGCCCGGCGTGGTCAACGCCGCCGGCGCCTGCGTGCCGGGCCTGCCCGCGATCGTGAGCGGGCGTAACCAGCGCTGCGCCTGGGGCGTCACCGCGCTCTCCGCCGACATGCTCGACGTCTACGCCGACACGCTTTCGGCCGACGGCCGCAGCGTGCGCTGGCAGGGCGGCTGGGCCGCGATCCGCCGCGCGCCCTACGCGCTCAGCCTGCGCTGGTTCGGCATTCCGCTGCCGCTCGTGGGCCAGGAGCGCCGCTACACGCCCCACGGTCCGGTCATGGCCTACGATCGCAAGCGCGGTGTAGCACTCAGCGTGCGCTGGAGTGCGCTGACCGACCGTGTCACGCTCGCGCGGCTGCTCGGACTCGAACGCTCGAGGTCGGCCGCGGAAGTCTGCGCGCGTTTCCGCACGCTAATCACGCCCGGGATCAACGTCGTCGCCGCGGACGTGGACGGGGCCGTCCGCTACCAGACGGTCGGCGCGCTCCCCCGGCGTGGGTTCGATCCTGGCCCCGGGCCGCTTCCCGGCGACGGGCGGCACGAGTGGCAGGGCATCGTGGCACCCGAACAGATGCCCGCGTGGGAGGCGCCGCGCGACGGCTTCGTGGTCAACTCCAACAACCGCCCGGTGGGACCCGTATACCCTGTCCGGCTGCCGCGCTTCGACTGGTCGCAGGACCGCGCGCAACGGATTGCCGCCCGGCTCGCCGCCCTGCCGCGGGCACGCATGGGCGACCTCGAGAGCGTGCAAAACGACGTCGTCTCCCGCCGCGCCCAGCGCCTGGCCCCGCGCTTCGTCGCCTGCGCCGACTCGCTGCGCGCCACGCTCGACCCGCGCCTCGCCGCGGCGCTGGACACGGTGCGCGCGTGGGATTTCGCGGCACGTCGCGATCGGCTGGCACCGACGTTGTTCTGGGCGTGGTACGGGGCGCTGGAGCAGCGCTCGCGGCTCGCGGGCCTGCCCGGGCTCATCGCCGCGGCACTCGATGGGCGCGCGCCCGAAGCGCTGCGCGCTCCCGGGAGCGAGGCGCCCGAGCGCGCTGCGGTCGCCGCGGTCGAGGCGCTGAAGCTCGCCATGAAGGAGCTGGAGCCGCGCCTCGGGGACGATCCTGCGCGCTGGACCTGGGGACGCGCCCATCGCGCCCGCTTCGCCCATCCGCTCGCGCGCTGGGTCCCGGGCATCGAGCCCGACACCCTCGCCGTGGACGGCGACGCCGGCACGGTGTGCGTGGGGCGCTCGCGCCTGCCCGGATCCATCCTCGTCACCCACGGCCCGGCGTTCCGCCATCTCGTGGACCTGGCGGTGCCGGAGTCCTCGCTCGCGGTCGTGCCGCCCGGCAACTCAGGCGAGCGCGCGAGCGGCCATGCGCGCGACCTGCTCGCGCGGTGGGCCGACCACGGCTACGTGCCGCTCCACCTGGACTGGGAGCGGGTCGAGGCGGCGAAGGAGACGGCGCTCTCGCTCACGCCCGCCGCGCGCTGAGCGGCGCGGGCGACCGATCGACGCCGGCGCTCGACCGCCGCCGCCGCGACCGTTCGGAGGGCGGCGACCCCCGCGCCCTCAGCCAGCTCGATGGGCCTTTCTGGCCCGGATCGCGACGACCGCCAGCGTCACCCCGGTGAGCGGGAGAACGAACGCCCCCATGACGGCACTGAACACCGGGAGCGCATCATGCCGCGCGGCATCCAGGATGAGATAGAGCGTGTAGGCGGCGAAGTACCCGAGGAATAGGAATCCTTCCCAGCGAGCGATCCGATAGCCCGTGATGAAGATCGGCAGGCAGGCCACGCTCACGGCGATCATGACCGGGATGTCGAACCGGAGCGCCGCCGGCGCCACTCGAATGCCCTCCGGGGCGACGAGGCTGGACAGGCCCAAGATCGCCATCACGTTGAAAAGGCAACTGCCCACCACGTTGCCGACCGCGATGTCGCGTTCTCCCCTGATGCTCGCGACGACGGAGGTGGCGACTTCGGGCAGCGACGTGCCCGCCGCGATGATGGTGAGCGCGATGACGAGCTCGCTGACCCCCAGCGCCTGGGCCACGGCCACCGCCCCGCCGACCAGCCAGTGCGATCCCACCATCAGCATCGCCAGGCCGATGATCACGAGGGCGATGTTCGCGAGCCACTGGGTGGTACGCCGTGGACGTTGGCCATACTCCTTCTCGTACTCGGCACGTACCGCGTCGGTCTCCTTCAGGCTCTGCCGGATCACGAAAACGGTGTAAGCGACGATGCCGGCGAAAAGCACGAGCCCGTCGAGCCGACCGATCCTGCCGTCGAGCGCCAGCAAGTATAGGAGCACCGAGGCGCCGATCATGACGGGCACGTCGAATCGAACCAGCTGCTGGGACACCACGAGCGGCACGATCAGGGCACTGAGGCCGAGAACGAAGAGCACGTTGAAGATGTTGCTCCCCACGACGTTCCCCAGCGCGATATCCGGCGCCCCGGTGAGGCCGGCACGCAGGCTGACCGCAAGCTCCGGCGAGCTGGTGCCGAAGGCGACGACCGTCAGCCCGATCACCAGCGGGGAGATCCCCATCGCGGCGGCGAGCCGCGACGCGCCGCGCACGAGGGCCTCGGCTCCCACCAGAAGGAGGACGATCCCGGCCAGGAAGCTCACGAGGGTCTCCGGTTACACGATCTCACCCGCTGGTAGACGTCGTCCCGGGTCACGGACCGATCATGCCGAGAGTTGGCTGCCTCGGCGCTGCGAAGGCTCCCGGCGGATCCACGGCGTGCCGGCGCCCTCACGCGCCGGCAAGACCGCGTGCTCACCAGCCTCACGCCACGCTGACGCGACGCTCCCGCAGCCGCTCCCAAGCTGCCCGATCGAGCGGACGCACCCAGTCCCACCCGATTCGCTCCCACTCCGGGTCGTCGGGATCGAGACCCAGCTCGCGGATCCCCTCCCGAGTGGTGACGAAGAACTGTTCCCGATAGGGAAGCAGGTAGCCACCCTCGGCCTCGAGCGAGGCGCGAGCCCCGGCGTAGCCCGTGAACCAGCGGCTGACGATTGCGTCCATGCTCGCGAAGTACATGGGGGTGGGTTTGGACTCGGGCGCAGGAGAGTTCCTCGGGTGGCCCAAATGACTGCCGCTCAGCCGCGCATGGGCGCGCCGTGACCCTTGCCCCCGAGGAAGCGTGGCGAGCAATGACGGCGGCAGCAGCGGCGGCGGGTCAGCTCGCATCGCCCGGTCGAATATCCTCCG
>MFFQ01000120.1:0-6267 GCA_001780165.1 Candidatus Eisenbacteria bacterium RBG_16_71_46
TGCGCCTTCACGCCGGACGGGGATATCTCGTCGAGGTCGCGCAGGAGGCCGCCCAGCTCGGCCTCGCGCTCTACCAGGTGCGTCTCGTAGCCCTGAAAAGCGAGGTTGGACGCCGCGGCCATGCCCGCGATGCCCCCTCCTATCACCAGCGCCCTCTGGGCCATCGGCTGCTTGGTCACCTCCAGCGGCACAAGCCGGACCGCCTTCTCCACGCCCATCTTCACCATGTCCAACGCCTTGAAGGTAGCGGAATCCCGGTCCTCCTTGTGCACCCAGGAGTCCTGGTTGCGGAGGTTGACCATCTCCAGTAGGTAGGGGTTGAGCCCGGACTTGAAGCAGACGCGGCGGAAGGTGCCCTCGTGCGTCTTGGGGGAGCAGGCGGCGATCACCAACCGGTTGACGTGGTGCTCGCGGATGCGCTCCACGATCTCCGCCTGGGTGTTGCCGGCGCAGGAGAACTTCTGGTCCTGGGCGTACACCACATTGGGAAGCGTGCGGGAGTATTCGACGACCTGGGGGACGTCGACGGTGCCGGCGATGTTGCTGCCACAGTGACAGACGAATACACCGACCCTGGGCTCATCGACGTCGGTAATGGGTTCGCCGGCCTCGGGCTCGGGCCAGGAGCGCTCGTCCAGGTGAGCCAGGGCGGACGCGGCCGCGCCGCTGGCCTCGGCCACGCTGTCGGGGATGTCCTTTGGGCCGCCGGCGCATCCGGCCAGGTAGATGCCGGGCCTTGTGCTGCCGACGAGGCCGGCGCGGGTCTCCGCCGCCATCAGGAATCCGTCCTCCGCCACCTCCAGACCCAGGGTGTCGGCCAGCGCCGAAAGCCCCTGCGGGGGCCGGACGGCTGTGGCCAGCACCACCATGTCCGTATCGATGGTGCGGGGGACGCCCGCGGCAGTATCCTCGAAGCGCACCGTTAGGCCCTTGCCGTTGGGCGTAATGGCCGAGGGCTTGCCGTGAATGAACTTGGCCCCTTCCTCCTGGGTGCGCTTCCAGAACGCATCGAACCCCTTGCCGAAGGCCCGCACGTCCATGTAGAGCACGGTGACGTCCTTGACGCCGTGGTCCAGGGCCTGGAAGGCCTCCTTGATGGAGTACATGCAGCAGAAGCGGGAGCAGTAGCGATAGAAGCGACGGTCGCGGGAGCCTACGCAGAGGACGAAGAGGATGCTCTCTGGATGCCGGCCGTCAGAGGGCCGGACGATCTCGCCGCCGGTGGGACCGGCGGAAGTCAGGAGCCGCTCGAACTCCATAGCGGTGAGCACGTCCGGGTGGGCGCCGTAGCCGTACTGGCCCAGCAGGGAGGGGTCCATGGTATCGAAGCCGGTGGCCACGATCACGGCGCCGGCTTCCCGGCGCAGGTTCTTCTCCAGGGGCATGGAGAAGTCGATGCACTGAGGGGGGCAGACCTCAGCGCAGCGGTGGCAGGGCCAGTAGTTGGGCGGCTCGTTGAGGCAGTGCTCGATGTCAACGACGTAGGCGCCGGGCACGGCCTGGGGGAAGGGGGTGTAAACCGCCTTGCGGGTGGCCATGGCCGCATCGAACTCGTTGGGCAGGGCCACGGGGCAGACGGGCTCGCATTCGCCGCAGCGGGTGCACTCGCTGGTCACGAAGCCGGCCTTCTGGCGAATGGTGACGCTGAATGCGCCTGCCTCGCCATCCACCTCGGTCACCTCAGCGTTGTTCAGCACTTCGATGTTAGGGTGCTCGCCGACCTCCGAAAGCTTGGGGGCCTCGATGCAAACAGAGCAGTCCAGGGTAGGGAAGTTCTTGTCCAGGGCCGCCATTGTGCCGCCGATGGACGGCCCTTTCTCCACCAGGATCACCTTGGCCCCGGCCTCTGCCAGGTCGAGTGCCGCCTGCACCCCGGCTATGCCGCCGCCGATTACGAGAACAGAATCGCTCATACCTTGGCTCCCGCCGAAACATACTCGAAGCCCCGCGCCAGCGCCTTCAGGTTCAGTTCTGCCAAGCCGGGGCGCACCGTGGTGCGGATCGACTCTTCCAGGGCTTCGCGACTGACTACCCCGGTGGTGGCGCAGAGGAATCCCAGCATGATTACGTTAGCGACCATCCGGTTGCCCAGCTCTTCTGCAATGCGGGTGGCAGGGATGTCGTGCAGCCAGTCCTCGCGGGTGGCGCTCTCCACCAGATCCGTATCGACTATCAACTGGGCGCCCTCGGCGGCGGCTGATCCGTACTTGCTGAACGCCTCCTGCGACATAAGCACCAGAAGCTCGGGGTTGGACACCATCGGATAGTCGATGGGCTCGTCGTCGATGATTAGCTCGGCGGCGCAGGCGCCGCCGCGTGCCTCGGGGCCGTAGGACTGCATGAACACGGCCTCCTTGCCGTCGTACAGCGCGGCGGCCTTGCCCAGGATGTACCCGGCCAGGACAATACCCTGGCCGCCAAAGCCGCCGAGACGCACTTCCTGCCGCACCTATTCTTCTCCCCCGCCGGCGCCATACACCGGCCGCTCAATATCCACGAAATCCCCCACGATGATCGTCGAATCGTGCTTCAACTCGATGTCTGCCTGGGATAGGTCGGCCTCGGGATAGACGACGCAGTTCGTGCGGTAGAGCTCCATCTCGTCCAGCCCCTCGCCAAGGTTGTTGGACTTGCCAAATCCTACCGGGCAGGGAGAAAGGACCTCGATGAAGGTGAATCCTTCCTTCTTGATAGCGCGGCGAATGCTTTTCTCTAGCTGGCGCACGTGCAGGGAAGTCCACCGCGCTACGTAGACGGCGCCTAAGGTGGCGGCGAGCCGGGGCAGGTTGAAGGAAGGGTCGACGTTGCCGTACGGGGTGGTGGAAGTCCTGGCCCCCATGGGCGTCGTCGGGCCAGCCTGGCCGCCGGTCATGCCGTAGTTGAAGTTGTTGACACAGATGACGTTGATATCGACGTTGCGGCGGGCGGCGTGGATCAGGTGGTTGCCACCGATTGCGAACAGGTCGCCGTCGCCGCTGAACACCGTCACCTGCAGCTCCGGCTTGGCCAGCTTCAGCCCCGTGGCGAAGGGGATGGGCCGTCCATGGGTGGTGTGGAACGAGTCTACCTTCAGGTAGCCGGCCACGCGGCCGGTGCAGCCGATGCCGGAGACGACGACGTGCTTATCGATGGGGATGGCGGAATCAGCCATGGCGTTGGCCATGCAGGCCATGATGGGGCCCAGGCCGCAGCCGGGACACCAAATGTGAGGAAGCCGGTCGGCCCGCAGGAGGTCATCCAGCGGATGGGCATTGACGACTATTTCTCCGCTCAAGCCTCGGCCTCCATAATGGCCCGGAGAATGACCTCCGGGGGGAGCATCATACCGCCCGCGTGGTTGACCAAGGAGATGGGCAGACGGGTGTAGCGCTCCGCCTCGCGGGCGATCTGGCCCAGGTTAAGCTCGGCGACGACGAAGCGTCGGGCCGTGTTCCCCAGCTCCTTCACCACTCCACGAGGGAAGGGCCAGAGGGTGATGAGGCGGAGGAGACCGGCGCGGATGCCCCTCTCGCGGGCGGCCAGCACGGCATGTCGGGCCGCGCGGGAGGTAGCGCCGTAGGCGATGACGACGACTTCGGCGTCATCGGTGTGGAGCTTTTCAACCTCGCAAATCTCGTTGGCGTGCACCTGGATTTTGCGGCTCAGGCGGCGCACCAGCCGGTCGTGCACCAGGGGGTCGCCCGTGGGGTAGCCCCGTTCGTCGTGGGTCAGGCCCGTAATGTGGAAGCCGTAGCCCTCGCCAGCGCACGCCATGGGCGGTATCAGATCGTCGTCGGGCGCGTAGGGAAGCCAGCCGTCATCCGGCGGGGCAGACGGGCGCTTCCGGTCCACGATGTCGATTTCGGCGGCCGGAGGGATGGTTACCCGCTCCGTCATGTGGCCCACGACCTCGTCTCCCAGGACGAACACGGGCAAGCGGTAGCGCTCGGCGGCGTTGAACGCCTTGACGGTGAGGTCAAACATCTCCTGAGGGGACGCGGGCGAGTAGGCTATGGGCTCGTAGTCACCGTGCGAGCCCCACTTGGCCTGCATGACGTCCGCCTGGCTCACCAGGGTGGGCAGGCCGGTAGAGGGCCCGCCGCGCTGGACGTTAACCACTACGCAGGGGACCTCCGTCATCATGCCCAGGCCGATGTTCTCCATCATCAGGCTGAAGCCGGGGCCGGAGGTGGCGGTCATGGACTTGGCGCCGGCCCAGGAGGCGCCCAGGATGGCGGCCATGGAGGCCAGCTCATCCTCCATCTGGACGTAGCGGCCGCCAACGGCCGGCAGGCGCCGGGCCAGCCGCTCGGCGATCTCCGTGGAAGGGGTGATCGGATATCCCGCGAAGAAGGAGCAACCGGCGGCCAGGGCGCCCTCAGCGCACGCGACGTCGCCGTTCATAAACTGCTGGCCGGTGAGGACCCGCTCCTCCGTGGCGACCGCCATCAAATCTCCTCCGTGTAGATGGCGAAGTCGGGGCAGACCAGCTTGCAGAAGCGGCAGTTGACGCATGCCTGCGCTTTGTCTTCGGCCACCACGGGATAGTGGTAGCCCTTGGCGTTCATGCCCTCGGACTCAACCAGGACCTGCTCCGGGCAGAACTGGATGCAGAACTTGCAGCCCTTGCAGCGCCCGGGAATTACGTATACCTGGCCAACCGGGATTTTGACGGTGGCGGAGTCAAGAGGTTTCCGAGTCAACATTGTAGGGCACAAAAAACGCCCCCTGGGTGCCGACCCGACGGGAGCGTTCACATAGCCATTCCTTCGCAAAGCATAGCTCACCCGATGCGAAGTGTCTGTCAGGCAATGCCTGAACAGTGTGGGGCAACGCCTGACAGACCTTGCGATCACTGTCTACGGACGCCGCTTCAGCGCGGCGCGGGCACAAGTCCCCGGCGCCCAAGACCTGGGCCCAGCACGGGCGAGGCCCACATCCGATAAGGGGTTAGCGACCGCCTATGTCATCGCCTGCTAGGGGATGATGGCGGGCGCCGGCCGGCCGGTGCGGGAAACTCTAGGGTGACGACTCGCCCGAATCAGCGTCGTCCACGACCACCAGCCGGAACTCCATGCCGGCGGCCCGGTGGCCCGGCAGGTCGCAGTAGACGGGGTAGCTCGTCGGCTCAGAGGGCGCCGTCCAGGTCACCTTTCGCGTGCGGCCCGGCGGGATGATGATCTCCTCAATCCCTGCCTCGCCCTTCTCGATGCTCTCAAACTCGTGGTCGACCGTGCCCACGTTCTTGATGACGAAGGTCACTCTGGCGCCGACAGGTACGGTGACCACGTCGGGCTCGAAGTACAGCTCGCCGTCGCGCTCTCCTGCTTCGATGAATATCTCCTTGCCGCCGCTCACCGCCGTCAGCGAGCAACCGACGAACACCAGCGACACCAGCAGCGACAGACAGATAACGACGACCGGCCTCATCCCTCGTTCCTCCTTGGCTCCGAAGTAGATTTCACTGCCGCAGGTCTCACAGAGCGGTCACTGCTTGTCCGTCCCATCGCGAAGAAGGCGAGGGCAAGCGCCAGGTAAGCGAGGTGAGCCGCCACCAGGCCCAGGTAGGGGCTGGAGTCGTAGCCGAGGATGGTGCTGAGGAAGCGGCCGAGCTGAGAGTTATCGGCGAGGACGTTGTAGGTGTCCCACACATGGGGCCCAAGGCTGAATATGACGCCGATCTCATGCAGCTCCTTGAGCCCGTTAACCAACAATCCCGCCGCCAGAACGATAAGAATAATGCCGGTGAAGTTGAAGAACGGTCCCAGAGGGAGGCGCGCCGCGCCCACGTAGACGACGTAGGAAAGGCCGGCCGCGATTGCCAGACCCGCTCCCGCTCCTATCCAGTACGCGGAACTGGAGTCCGCTGTGGTGGAGCCGGCAAACAGGAACAGCACCGTCTCCAGCCCCTCACGCCCCACGGCGGTGAAGGCGAGGAGAGCCAGAGCCAGGGCAGAGCCTGAGCGCAGGGCGAGGTCCACGCGCTGGCGGAGATTAGCGCCAATGCTGGCTGCCTGACTCTTCATCCAGATGATCATTGCGGTCAGGACTACGACCGCCAGGAGCATGGCGCCGCCCTCCATGGCCTCCATCGCCTGGCCCGAGAGGCTGGTAGCCGTCACCTCCAGCACGATACCGGCAACGAGACTTCCTGCGAAGGCTAGGGCTGCTCCCAACCAGATGTGACGCCAGTACCGCCTCTCATCGATGCGCGTCAAATAGCTGAGGATGATTGCAATGATCAGGCCCGCTTCCAGGCCCTCTCGGACTGTGATAAGCAGGGAGTAA
>MFFQ01000120.1:6330-6514 GCA_001780165.1 Candidatus Eisenbacteria bacterium RBG_16_71_46
GCCAGGTGGAGACGGGCTGGAAGGCGTCGATCATCTATACGACCCTTTCTAGTGCCCGCCCTTGTGTACCGTCCGCTGCGAAGCCGTTGGTGCAGCTTCGACCGTATATTAGTATCGCCTCACGCGCGGGGTTTGTCAAGGCGAAAGAGCCCTTAAATTGGAATTTTCTTAACGCTCGCTAGAA
>MFFQ01000121.1 GCA_001780165.1 Candidatus Eisenbacteria bacterium RBG_16_71_46
GGGGGTCGAAGCGCTCGCCCGCGTCAATCACATGGCCGTGAAGCCCAACCGGGAGCCGCGCGCGCTCTCGGTGTTCGCACGCGGCGATTTCCACCCGCGGCTCGCGGGCTTCGCGCGCTTCGACCTCTGGCAGCCGGACAAGCGCGCCGCCGACCGCGTGGACACGCAGCTCTGGATCGCGGGCCTCGACTGGCAGCCGATCAAGGACGTCCACGTGATGCCGAATCTCGAGGGCACCCAGTACGTGAGCCAGGGCAACGGACAGGTGCCAGCGCACCACGACCTGCAGGCCCGCATCACCTTCTACTATCTCTTCAGCCGACCCCAGTCCTGATCCCGGAGGAGACGACCATGAACCGAAACCTTTCTCGCTACGGAGCCCTGGCGGCGCTGCTCGCGCTCGCCGCCACCGCAGTCCCGGCCGCCGCCCAGAACCTCACGGGAGCCGGCGCCACGTTTCCGTATCCCATCTACTCGAAGTGGTTCGACACCTACCGGCAGAAGACCGGCGTCACGATCAACTACCAGTCCATCGGCAGCGGGGCCGGCATCCAGCAGATCAAGGCCGGCACCGTGGATTTCGGCGCCAGCGATGCGGCGCTCTCGAACGACCGCTTGAAGGAGCTGCCCCGGCCGGTGCTGCACTTCCCCACCGTGGCGGGCGCCGTGGTGCTGGCCTGCAACCTCCCGGGCTTCAAAGGGACGCTTCATCTGACCCCCGAGGTCCTCGCCGGCATCTACTTGGGCGAGATCACGATCTGGAACGACAAGCGCGTGGCGGCGGTGAACCCCGGCGTGGCGCTGCCGAGCGCCCCGATCCTGGCGGTGCATCGTGCCGACGGCAGCGGCACCACCAACATCTTCACGACCTACCTCTCGGCGGTGAGCGGCAAGTGGAAGGAGCTGGTGGGCGCCAACACCTCGGTGAGCTGGCCCAGCGGGGTGGGCGGCAAGGGCAACGACGGCGTGGCGGGCCTGGTGCGCCAGACCCCGGGGGCGATCGGCTACGTCGAGCTGGCGTACGCCAAGCAGAACCGCCTGCCCATCGCCGTGCTCCGCAACCGGGCCGGCCGCTTCGTGGAGCCGACCCTGGCCTCCACGACCGCCGCGGTGAAGGGTGCCGCGGCCGCGCTTGCCAAGGACGTGCGCGCGCCGATCGTGGACTCGCCCGCGCCCGACGCATGGCCGATCTCGGGACTCACCTACCTGCTCGTGTACCGGGACCAGAAGAACCGGGTGAAGGGCCGCGCCCTGGCCGAACTCATCCGCTGGGCGATGCGCGACGGGCAGGAGATGGTCGAAGCTCTGGACTACGCCAGGCTGCCGGAGGCCGTGGTCAAGGTCAACGAAGCGAACCTGCTCGAGCTCACCTCCGGCGGCAAGCCGCTGCTCGCCGGGCAATGACCGGGACGACGGGATTCCCGCGGTGAACCAACGCGCGGCCTCCGGGGGGACCATGGGCACGCCATGGCCCGCGCGCCCGCCCGGACGCGCGCGGCGCTGGGCGTTCGCCGACGGGGCCTACCGCGGACTGCTGACCGCCTTCGCGCTGTTCGTCTTCGTGATCGCCGCGTTGATCGTCTACGAATCGGCGCGCGGCTCCGGCCTGTCGGTCCGGACCTTCGGCTGGAGCTTCCTCACCTCCACGGAGTGGGACCCGGTGGCCGGGCGCTTCGGCGCGCTGCCCTACCTCTACGGCACCCTGGTTTCCTCGGGGCTCGCCATGCTGCTGTCCGTTCCCCTCGGCCTCGGCGCGGCGGTGTTCCTGGCGGAGCTGGCGCCGCGGCGCGTGGGCGACGCGGTGGCCTTCGTGGTGGAGCTGCTGGCCTCGATCCCCAGCATCGTCTACGGCATCTGGGGGCTGTTCGTGCTCGCGCCGTTCCTGCGCACCGCGCTCGAGCCCTGGCTCATCCGCCACCTCGGCTTCCTGCCGCTCTTCGAGGGCTTTCCCTTCGGCATCGGCATGCTGAACGCCGGGATCGTGCTGGCGGTGATGGTGCTGCCCACCATCGTCTCGCTCTCGCGCGAGATCCTGCTCTCCACCCCGCGGACGCTGCGCGAGGCCGCGCTGGCGCTGGGCTCGACCCGCAGCGAGGCGATCGGCGTCGTGCTGGACGCCGCGCGCCCCGGCATCCTGGGTGCCGTCATCCTCGGGCTGGGACGCGCGCTGGGCGAGACCATGGCGGTCACCATGGTGATCGGGAACGCGAGCCGCATCTCGGCCTCGCTGCTGGCGCCGGGGGCGACCATGGCCAGCGTGATCGCCAACGAGTTCACCGAGGCCACGGGCGACCTCTACCTCTCGGCCCTGATCGAGATCGCCCTGGTGCTCTTCGTCCTCACGCTGCTGGTGAACGCGGTGGCCCGGCTGCTGGTGCACTGGGCCGCCGGGGGGAGGCGCGATGTCGCCGGCACAGCCTAGCGCCCCGCAGCGACTACAGCCGCGCGGGCCCTCCTGGAATCGCCGCGCCTGGAACGCGGGCGTGCTCTCGGCCTGCTGGCTCGCGGCTGCCACCGTGGTGCTGCCGCTCGCGCTCATCGTCTGGCACCTGCTCGCGAAGGGCCTGCCCGCCATGAACCTCGCCTTCTTCCTGCACATGCCGAAGCCCGTGGGGGAGCCGGGGGGCGGCATGGCCAACGCCATCGTCGGCACGCTCATCCTGGTCGCGCTCGGGGCCGCGATCGCGGTGCCGATCGGGGTGGGCGCGGGCGTGTGGCTCTCGGAGTACGGCCGCGGGCGCTTCGCCTCGATGGTGCGCTACACGGCCGACGTGCTGGCCGGCGTGCCTTCGATCGTGGTGGGCGTGGTGGCCTACGGGCTGGTCGTGGTCCCGATGGGCCGCTTCTCAGCCCTCGCCGGCGGCGTGGCGCTGGGCATCCTGATGCTGCCGACCATCGTGCGTTCCACCGAGGAGGTGGTGAGGCTGGTGCCGCGTTCGTACCGCGAGGCCGCGCTCGCTCTGGGGGCGCCGCGCTGGCGCACCATCCAGCAGGTGGTGATCCCCGCGGCCTCGGCCGGCATCGTGACCGCCACCGTGCTGGCGCTGGCGCGCGCCGCGGGCGAGACCGCGCCGCTGCTCTTCACCGCACTCGGCAACCGCTTCTGGTCCCTGCAGCTCGACCAGCCCATGGCTTCGCTGCCGGTCTTCATCTTCGACTACGCGCGCGCGCCCTACGAGGACTGGAACCGCCAGGCCTGGACCGGGGCGCTGGTTTTGATCATGCTGGTGACGTTGCTCTCGGCGGTCCTGCGCATCACGCTCAGGCGCCTGCCGGGGAGGAGTTGAGGTGACGTTGGAGACACCCTCGATCCGCACCATCCTGCCGGAGGGCCGGCGCGGCGAGACCGCCCCGGAGGCGCGGGCGGGCGCCGGCGCCACCACGTCCGCCGGCGCCGCGGCGCCCGCCGCTCACGCACCGGGCGCGGTCGAGCCGCGCCTCGTGACGCGTGATTTCAACCTCTGGTACGGGACGCACCAGGCCCTCAAGCAGGTGTCGCTCGAGGTGCCCGACCACAGCGTCACCGCCATCATCGGACCCTCGGGCTGCGGCAAGAGCACGCTGCTGCGCTCCTTCAACCGCATGAACGACCTCATCCCGGGCGTGCGCGTCCGGGGCTCCGTGCGGGTTTCGGGCCTCGAGGTCTACGCGCCGAGCACCGACGTCGTGGAGCTGCGGCGGCGCATCGGCATGGTGTTCCAGCGCCCGAATCCCTTCCCCAAGTCCATCTTCGACAACGTGGCGTTCGGGCTGCGCCTGCTGGGCCTGGGGAATCGCACCGAGCTCGAGGCCCGGGTCGAGGACAGCCTACGCCACGCCGCGCTGTGGGACGAGGTGCGGGACCGGCTCGGCAAGTCGGCGCTGGCCCTCTCGGGCGGGCAGCAGCAGCGCCTGTGTATCGCGCGCGCGCTGGCGGTGGAACCCGAGGTGCTGCTGATGGACGAGCCGGCCTCGGCGCTCGACCCCACGGCCACCGCCCGCATCGAGGAGCTGGTGCTCGATCTCAAGGAGCGCTACACCATCGTCATGGTGACCCACAACATGCAGCAAGCGGCGCGGGTCTCGGACCGCACCGCCTTCATGCTGGTCGGCGAGCTGATCGAGCTGGGCGAGACCCGGCAGCTCTTCACGCGGCCGCGCCAGAAGCTCACCGAGGACTACATCACCGGGCGCTTCGGCTAGCGGCGGGGGAGCGACGTGGAACGACACTTCGAACGCGAGCTGGAAGAACTCAAGGAGCAGCTGCTGCTCATGGGCGGGCGCGCCGAGAGCATCGTGCTCAAGGCGGTCGAGTCGCTGCGCCGCCTCGACGAGGACCTGGCGCGCCAGGTCTTCGCGGACGACAAGGCCATCGACCGCATGGAGATCGACATCGACGACCGGTGCGTTCGACTGCTGGCGCTCCAGCAGCCCATGGCGCGGGACCTGCGGTTCATCACCGCGGCGCTCAAGATCAACAACGATCTCGAGCGCGTGGGGGACCACGCCGTGAACATCGCGGGCGGCGCGCTGCGGCTGGCGGGCCAACCGCTGCTCAAGCCGCTGGTGGACATCCCGCGCATGGCCGCGCTCGCGAACGGCATGCTGCACGAGGCGCTGGACGCGTTCGTGCGGCGCGACGCGGAGGCGGCGCGCGCCCTGGTGGTGCGCGACGACGAGGTGGACCTGCTCAACCAGCAGGTGTTCCGCGAGCTGGTGAGCTTCATGCTCGAGGATCCGACGACCATCACCCGGGCGACGGAGCTGATCCTGGTCGCGCGCAACCTCGAGCGCGTGGCCGACCTCGCCACCAACGTCGCCGAGGAGGTCGTCTTCATCGCCGAGGCCCGCGTGATCAAGCATCACGCCGAGGAGGCCGGCCCGGAGGGCGACTTCGGCCGCTCGTAGCGGGTGTCTGCTCCGACCGCCGCGGGAAGCCGAGCCGGTCCGCGCTGCAGGGCCCGCGAAGTGCCGCACGGCCGCGCGCGCGCGCACCATGAGGTTCTCAATCCCGGCCGGACCTCCTGGGGAAGGTCCGGCGGGCTCTTTCGCTTCGGCGGGCGCGTTGCGGAATCGCCCGCGGGCGTCAGCGCGCGGCCAGCCCGTTCGCCGCGGGCGGCAGACCGCCCAGCCCCGGCAAGGGCCGCAGGCTGCCGTCGCCGCCACGGGAATAGGCCGTGAGACTGTGCGAGCGGCCGTTCAGCACGTAGAGGAAGCGCCCGCCGTCGGAGAACGCCGCGTCGAGCGGGCCGTCGTCCGCGGTCGCGGTGACCCCGTCCGCGTCCAGCCGCGCGAGCGCGCCGTCGTGCCCGATCCGGAAGCCCGTGATCGAGTTGCTGCCGGCGTTCATCGTGTAGGCGAAGCGGCCGCCGTCCTCGATCGCGACCCAGCATGCCGCCGTCTCGGTCGTCGGCACCGAGCCGCTCACGGTCGTGAGCGCGCCCTGGGCGTCCAGGGCGTAGGAGGACGCGGCGGACAGATCGGCGGCTCCGCCGAACGCCTCGGACACGACCAGGTCCCCGCGCCGGTCGAAGGCGAAGCCGAACGGCGTCTGGCCGTGCGACGGCTGGACCCTGGGCCCGAACGCGCGGCCGCCGTGGGTGACCTCGTAGACGGAGATGGTATGGGTCGCCTTCTCCGTGACCACCAGATGGTTGCCGTCGGGGCTGAATCCGATCTGCGCGGGGCCCGCGGCGACGCTGCCCAGCGGCCGCGTGGAGGACGGGATCGGCTTGAGCCGCCCCTGCCCGCCGACGCGGAAGCCCGTGATGTTGCCCGGGCCGCCCGCGTTCAGGACGTAGAGGAGCTTCCCGTGCATCGCCAGGCTGATCGGCCGCTCGCCCCCCGAGGGCGTCCGGTCGTGCAGCACGGGTCCGCGGTGCGTGAGCTTCATCACCGAGATGTCGTTGCTGCCCGCGTTGACGGCGAACAGTAGGTCGTCCTCGTCGCTCAGGATCACGGCGTTCTGGTTGCCGAGTCCCACGCCCGCGCCGCGGCCCCCGGTGGGGTGCATGGTCGGCGGCGCCAGGCCGCCGTCGGCCCGGCGAGCGAAGGCGAGCACGGCATTGCCACCCGCGTCGTTGGTGAGGGTGTAGACGGCGCCGGCGGAGCCCGGATCCGGGCGGGATCGCGCCAGGTCCTGCGCCTCGGCGGGAGCGACTTCGGCTCCGGTGGTGGGCGCGGTCGTCGGGTTCAACTTGCCGCAGCTCGACAGGGCGAGCAGTGCGAGCAACGGTGTGAAGCGCATCAGCCTCATGGAGATCTCCTCGACGAGCGTTCGGCGGGGTGGCACGACGTCCGTGAGGCCGCGGCGGAATCTCCGCCCGACACGCCCCCGCCCGACTTTGCGTGACGCGCCGTCCGTCGGTCCGCCCTCACCCCACACCGGATCGGTCCTCCTTGCGGGAGCGCCCGCGGGGTGCGGAATGCCCGGCACGCGGACACGACGACTGCGCCGGGTGCCGATACGGGGACGGTGGGGGGCTGTGACACGCGGGCGCGGCAGGCGCGCGCTGGACCGTGCGCGGGCGCGGCTGCTAGCATCATCCGTGTCGGGGGCCGCCCATCGCGCCCCGACCAGACCGCCGAAGTTTCCTGCGCACCCAGTTCGGCACCGGACGACCCCCACGGTGTCTCCGAAACTCAGGAGATACTATGTCCTGGAGCCGCTTCGCCGCCCGTTCCCACCTGATCTACGGCCTCGCCTTCGCGCTGGTCGCGCCGGCCGGCCCGCTGGCCGCACCCGTCTCCCGGCCCGAGGGCGCGCAGTCCGTCCTCGCCGATGTCATGAAGAAGCAGCCGTACCTCATTTACCCCGGCAATCCGGCGCAGATGGAGGTGCTCTGGCAGCTCAGCGCCACGGCCACCTCGACGATCGAGTGGGGCACGGACACCAACTACGCCGCGGGGAGTACCCAGAACGACGAGTACGGGACCGACCACCAGCACATCTACACCATCGGTGGCTTGGGGCCGTCCACGAAGTATTACTACCGCGTGACGACGGGCGGCTACGCCTACACCGGGTCCTTCGTCTCGGCGCCCGCGCCGGACGCGCAACAGCTCAAGCTCCTGGCCTACGGCGACACCCGGACCTACCCCGCTACGCACGACCAGGTCGCGGCCGCGATGATCGCGGCGTTCACGGCCGACCCCGCGTACCAGACGCTCGCGCTGTTCATGGGCGATTTCGTCGGCACGGGCAACAACGAGACCTACTGGACCAACGAGTTCTTCAGCCCGACCTACACGAACATCCGGGCGTCGCTCGCCAACCTGCCCTACGAGTCGTGCATGGGGAACCACGAGAACTCGAGCCCGGTCCTGTTCACGAAGTACTTCCCCTACCCCTGGGTCGGGGGGCGCTATTGGTCGTTCGACTACGGCCCGATCCACGTCACGGTCGTGGACCAGTACACGAGCTACGCGGCGGGCTCGGTACAGCTCCAGTGGATCGCCAACGACCTCGCCGCCAGCACCAAGACCTGGAAGATCGTGGTGCTCCACGAGCCCGGCTGGTCCTCCGGCAGGGGGCACGCGAACAACACGAGCGTCCAGACCCTGATCGAGCCGCTCTGCGAGCAGCACGGCGTGTCCATCGTCTTCGCGGGCCACAATCACAACTACTGCCGCGCCGTCGTCAACGGCGTGACCCACATCACGACCGGCGGGGGCGGAGCCCCGCTGGAGGCGCCGCTCGCGGGTCAGCCGAACGTCGTGGCCTCCGCGATGCTGAACCACTTCTGCAAGCTTGCCATCGACGCGGGTGTCCTCCGAATGGAAGCCGTGAACAGCGCCAACGGCGCGGTGATCGATTCGTTCACGCTCGTGCGCACCGTCCCCGACGTCACCCCTCCCGTGGTGACCGTCACGTCGCCCGTCGGCGGCGAGTCGTGGGCCCAGGGCAGCAGCCACGACATCACCTGGACCGCGAGCGACAACGTGGCCGTGGACTCGGTCAACGTGGACTGCTCGCTCGCCGGAGCGGGCGGACCCTGGCAACCGGTGGCGCACGGGCTGGCCAATACGGGCGCGCTGCCGTGGATGGTGCCCAGCCAACCGACGGACAGCGCGCGGGTGCGGGTGACGGCATACGACCATGCGCTGAACGCGGCGAGCGACGTGAGCGACGGCCCTTTCCGGATCGTGGATCCGAACACGGGTGTCGGGGACATTGAACCGGCGGTGCTGGGGCTGGCGCGCCCGGCGCCCAACCCGGGCACGGGGACGACGCTGCTGCGCTTCTCGCTGCCGCGGGCGGGGGGCGCGCGGCTCGAGATCCTCGACCTCTCCGGGCGGCGGCGCTGGCACACGGAAGCCGAGTGGGCGGCCGGGCCGCACGAGTGGCGCTGGGATGGCCGGGGCGAGCGGGGTGGACGCGTGGCGGCGGGGCTCTACTTCGTGCGGCTGCTGACGCCGTGGGGCGACCGGATGGAGCGGCTCGTCTGGCTCGAGTGATCCGAAACGTCCGTGGTCAGGGCATTCGCTCGAGGGCGGCCATCTCGACACGGGGGTGACCGCTACGTGTTGGGGATCGAGGTCTGGAAGAGACCGGGGCCGAGCCTGCTCTGTAGCGCCGGCAATCCGGCTGCGCTAACCTGCCGCCCGGCAAGGCGTGACCCGTTAGCTCAGTCGGTAGAGCACCTGCCTTTTAATCGCATCCACGCCCGACGACGCCCGTCGTCGCATGAGATCGCGGGGCACCGAAGTACACGCCAGCGCAATAACCTGTTCCCGTTTCGCGCTCCGGACAGGAGCGGACAGGAGGGGACAGGGACGGACAGGGAAGGACTTTCAAGCAGGCACAAATCAGGTACATGCTCGGGGGAGTCGAGCGCGAGGTTGAGACAACTGCTGAGTAGGCAGGTGCTCTGACCCAAGGACGCTGCTCGCGAGCAGCGCGACATGATGCCCCGGTGGAACGATTCGCCCTGAGCGCGCAGCAGGCATGGCACTGGCTCGCCTGCCTGGACGCTTCCGTCCAAGCCACCATCGCCCGCCCGAGTCTCACCGCGTGCGTGCGACGTTCACGCGCCGCTCCTCGCCGCCGAAGCGCAGCCGCACAATGTAGACGCCTGCCCTCACGGGCCGGCCCTGGTTGTCGCGGCCTTCCCACGTCGCGGTGTGTTCGCCGGCCGGCCGCTCTTCGTTCACTAGCATGCGCACGATCCTGCCCTGGATGTCGTAAATCGCCACTTCTGTCGGCCCGGTTCTCGGGAGGCTGTAGTGAACCGACGATGGCCCGGAAGCAGGATTGGGGGACAAGGACAGAGCCAGCGGCCGGGGCGCCTCGTCTTCCACGCCCACGACCCCGGAGTCGTAGACGATGATCCGGTAATTGCCGCCGTCATCGTTCTGATTGAACACGACTAGGCCGTAATAGTCGGTGCTGCTCGCGTGGTAGGTGATGGTCTCCGTGCCGCCGGCGCCCTGTGCGTCGGCCTTGGCGACGGCATTCGCGTGGGCGGCGTAGTACTCCGCGCCATTCGACTTGAAGAGCGCCACGCCAAGGTCCATCGCGCCGCTCAGGTCCGTGACGACGATCGTGACGTCGCGCCCGCCCGTCACGCCGCCATCGATGAGAATGTCGTACGCATCCACCACGCGGCCGGCGGGCCAGACCAGGTCGTAGGTGAGTGCGGAACCGGCGGTGTACTGCAGCGTCTCAGAGCCCCCTTCCCACTGGCAGTCGACGTCGCCGGTCCCCGAAGCCCGGCGGAAGCGCGGATAGACCAGTCCGGTCGCGATGTGGTTGTAGTCGCCGACCACGTAGTTCACTCCAAGTCCGAACTCGTCCTTCACGGCCAGAGTGTTGGAGCTGTAGGCGTTGTCACCGTAGAGCCAGATCGAGCCGACCTCGCCCGCGGCCGGCCGGACGCCGAACGCGGTCCAGTGCGGGGAGGGGACGGTGGCCGTCCCCCAGATCACCTCGTCCGGGCGCGTGGTGACCGCTTCCTCGGCCAGAGTGACCTTGGGGCCGATCCAGAGACCGTAGCCTCCGTCCGATTCGTCGTTCACGAGCAGGATGATGCCGTACCAGTCGGTGGCCGGAGGCGTGTAGCTGAACCATTCGCCGCCCACCGCCGGGGCGCGGAAATTGGCGGCTCCAGCGTACGCGCTGCGGGGCCTGTAGTAGTCGCCGTCGGCCGAGCTGAACGCGTAGATGCCGGTGTCCAGGTCCTCGGCGACGTCGTGGTATTCACGCACCAGATAGCTCTGGCCGCCGGTGAGGTACGCGTCCCAGACCTTCCCCAGGTAGGTCATCGTCCAGGTGTCCGCGATCGCGCCCGCGAGGGTCTCGTCGTCCTGCTCCCACTCGGTGCGGTGACTGCCGGCCCCGCCGATGCGCGGCACGCGCAGGTAGTCGGGAAAGCCGGTCGAGAGATGGTTGTAGTCCACCGCGACGAACTCGATCTCACCGGCGCCGTAGCCGTCGGAGATCTCGAGCTGGTTCTGGTTCTGCGAGTCGGCGAACAGCCGCAGCGTCACGTCCGTGCCGGGATCCGGACGCGTGCCGGCGAACGCCCAGGCGCTGGAGTTCGGTTGGTAGCTGAAGAGTCGCAGGTCGAGCGCCGAGAGAAACGGCGTCTCTTCGGCCAGTACGACGGGAGTGGGCCCTATCTTCAGCGTGTAGGTGCCGGAGGCGGCGTGGTTCGACCAGACCACCAGTCCGTAGACGTCGTCCGCCGGGACGAGATAGGTGAAGCTCTCAGTGGCGCCATCGCCGCCGGCGTCGGCCGAGCGCTGCGCCGAAAGCCGGCCCGCCCAATAGGCGGCGCCGCTGGACTTGAAGAGCGCCATGCCCAGATCGGGAGTACCGCTCGTGATGTCGAGGGTAAAGGTCAGCCATTCGCCGCCGAACAGCGGCACGTCCCACACCTCGACGACGTCGGAGCCTGCGAGGTTCACGGAGCGGGCGACGCCATCCGGATAGAGCTGCGCGGTGCCGCTCTCCCACTGCAGCCGGTAATTGGCGGCGTCACCCGAGGCCTTCGTGATCTGGACGTGCTCGTTGCCGAGCCGGCTGTGGTTGTAGTCGCCGACCACGAAATCCACCGTGGTCCCGAGGAACCCGGACGAGGCGTACTGGAAGTTGTGGTTGTTGTCGGCGTAGAGCGTCAGGTTGTAATTCGCGCTGGCCGGGCTGCGCACGCCGGCCACCGCCCAACTCGTCCACTTCTGCGCGAACACGTAGCCATCCGTGACGTTGTTGACCGTGACGGGCGTGACGTGGCTGAGCTCGATGATGTCCACGAACGTGCTGCCGGTCACCCGGCGCTTGTGGGTATCGAGCACGCCGTTGCCGTCCTCGTCGTTCCAGCCCCAACCGTCGAGCGTGTAGCTACAGATGTCCGCGACGCTGTGAGGGTCGGCCATCAGGCAGGCCAGGCCCGCGCCGCAGGGATCGGGGCAGTTGCCGTTCAGCACCGCAGCGTCCCGATACTCGTCGGCGAACGGGCAGGCGACGTTGCAGCCCCCGCTGGCACACGCGCCGTCGTCCTCGTCGCAGGCTCCGAACAGATGACCCCACTCGTGCGCCCAGGTCGCGTACGGGGCGTCAAAGTACAGGGAGCACACGGAGTACTTCTGGCGTGCCCAATTTTGACCGTTGCTGTTCGAATGCGGTGCGAAGGTCAGGATGACGTTGTCCCAGCCGCCGTTCCAGGTTTGGAGGTAGAGCGTCGCCTCATCGCCGCTGCCGCCATCCCCGTCGTCGTCGTCGAACCCGAGCGAGACCAGCAGGCTGTCGGTCAGTGTGGCCGTCATCCCCCGGTAGCCGACGGCGCGGGGGGAGTTCACCTCGTAGAAGTAGTAGTTCGTCGTGCCTTGGTTGTCGAAGGAGAGGTTGGCTGTCGCCGGCGCTTTGGCCAGGTAGTAGTCCTTCGCCAGCTTGGCCAGCGCGCCCGTCGCCTGTTCCTCGGCCAGCGTCCACGTGAACTGGCTGTCGTTCACGAAGATGATGATCGCGAGCGTGTTGCCTCGCGCGTAGTGCGTGCCCAGGTTGTCGCCGTTGAGCGCGGCGACCCGCGTCGGTTCCGCAGCCCGTGCAGAGGTGAAGTCCCGGATGACGCACATGCGATCGGCGGGTTCTGCGAGAGACGCGAGCGGGGCAGCGCGACCGGCGGCCGCTTCGGTCAGCAGGGCTTCCGGGGAACTCCCGAGTTTCGGCGGTTGAGGAATCGCGCGCGCGGTGCCGACCGGGGCGGAGAACCACAGGGCCGCCATGACGCCAGCGGCTGCACGAATAGCGAATCTAGTCATGGCGGTCATCCTCCCGCGCTGGCGAACCTGCGTGTGTCGGCGGAGGCGACTGGCCCTGCGATCCGTCACCCATTGCCGGTGCTTCCTCCGCCGCCGGACAGACGGCGGGAGGGAGTGACGGCAGCGGGAGGCCCTTGAGCTTGGCGATTTCTAGCGGCGTGAGCCCCGGCGGCCCAACGCGCTGGATTGGATGCTGGTCGGCTGCGAGCCCCGCCGCCGCATCGGGGCGAAGGACCGCAGGTGGCCGGGAGCGCATGAGCGCCAGCTTTCGCTGGGGGGCGAAAACATCCAGCTCCTGGAGCGGCTCTTCGATCCGAGGCAAGAGCAACAGCGTTCCGGCCCTGCGTGAGGCCTCGACCGCCGCGCGGGCCAGATCCAGCTTGGCGCGCTCGAGCGTGGTCGGCGGCGCCGGTGGTGAGCCGAAGGCGGCATCGGTGAACGAGTGTTCGCGGCCCGCCCCCTGCGCGTCAGACAGGAAGCGCAACTGGAGCCGCCGGGCTTGCGGCAGCGTGGGGTCCGGGACGGCGGGCGCCGCCGGCGAGGGAAGTTCGGCGACAACGGCGCGCGGGACGCCGAGCGACAGGCCCAGGCTGAGCGTGGCGAGCGGCAATAAAAACCGGGTGGTCCGAGGGAGCGACATGTTCTTCCTCCTTGTGGCACTTCCGCCACCGGTGGTCGGGAGATGGCGGACCCGCACAGCGACCTCTACCTCGAGGACCAGGTTGAGACCAGGCAATGATGCGGTCGCGGTGGGGGTCGCGCTGCCCGGAGGCACTTGGGGCCAGCATGCCCTCGAGAGGCAACCACACGTTGCGCACTCAAGTCCCCGCCGATCCGCGCGGTTTCCAAGCGGTCGTTGGACAAGTACCAACGCAAGCGCCTCCGCGCGCTCAGTGAACTCGAGCGAAGCCCTGAGTAGATGCGCGATGGATCGGCCCGAAAGCGCATGGGAATCTCCTCGGCTCACCTAGGAGGGTAGACCCCTGCCCGACAGCGCCCAAGGGTTTCCTGGCGCCTCTCGGTCTTCCGTAATTACCGGGTCCTGGCGCGGCAGCGAACCGAGGGCATCGCTATTCCGAAGCAACAGCGGAGATTGCTGGACCAGCGAAAAAAATCCCGCGTCTTCATGGCCTCTGAGCGAGGTGATCCACTACCCGATTCCTGGTGCGGCAAGGCCGACGTTTGGCGGGTAGGATTCCGGTTCTCCCACTCGATTGGTCTACCCCCTGATTCCCGGATCGATCTCAGCAGGGCGGGCTCGGCGTCACAGCGAGCGCAGCGCCCGGTTGCCTCTTCCCGAGCTTGCTCCTACAAATGGCCGCGTAGGACGTGGGGCCGATTGCAGGGAACGGACCGGCGGCCACGCCCGCCTGCTTGCCTATTCGTGCACTTCGTGACCCGTTAGCTCAGTCGCTCTGACCCCTATTTCGTGAGACACGCGCTGACCGCTGTTGACGCCTGTTCACGCCGATATTCGACCGGGCTGCGGTAGCCCAGCGCCGAGTGCGGCGCATGTTCGTTGTAGTCGGCGATCCAGCCCGGGATCTACTCCAGCACCGCGGCCGCCGTGCTCAGGTCGGCCCCATCCAGGTAGTCACGTCGCAGCGTGTTGACGAACGCCTCCAACATCCCGTTGGATTCCGGGCTCGCCACCGGCGTCGTGATCGGCGTCAGGTTCAGCTGCTCGGCCGCGACTACCGTCTCGAGTGCGGTGTAGATCCCCTCGTTGTCTGACAGCCATTGCACCGGCTCCGTCGGCCGCTCGTTGCCGAACCGGGCGAACACACTCTGGCGCATCAGCCGCCGCACGTCAGCGCCCCCGATGGACCGTCCTTCCGCCACCACGGCCATCGCCTCCCGGTCGCAGCGGTCCAGGGCGAACACCAGCTCGACGATCTCGCCGTTCCAGCAGGCGATCGTCATCTTGTCGCTGCACCAGCGCTGGTTCGAGCCCGGCATCGTCACCACGCCCCGATGCGGACGGCCGTTCCGGCGCCGCCGGCGCACCGCCAGCGCCAGACCGGTCAGCCGCATCACCCGCTGGATCCGCTTGCGGTTGTAGCCCATCCCATACGCCCGGTTGACCAGCACCCTCGCCCGCCGGTAGCCGTAGCTCCCCCGGTCGCGGAGCACGGCTTTGAGCTGGGCGTCGACCACGGCGTCGTCCCGCCGATGGTACCGTCGGGCGCGAGGTCCGCGCTCCCGGTAGGCGGTCGCCCGGCCGATGCCGAGCACCCGGCTGATCCGGGTCAGCGGCCGTCCCGTCACCGCTTGGACACTCCGAAGTAGCGTGGTCTTTCTTTACCTCGTCTCGCGCCGCGCGCAGGATCTTCAGGTCCACCGCCTGCTTGCCGATCAGCCGCTCCAGCTCGCGGATCTTCGCCTGGGCGGCCTTGAGCTCACTGGCCGGCACTACGTCCTCGTTGGCCGCGACCGCCGTCTCGCCGCCCTGGGCGATCAGGTGCTTCCAGCGCTGCAGCACGCTGCGCGAGATCCCCAGCTCGCGGCTCAGCTCCGAAACCGTGACCTCGCCCCGCACCAGCCGAGCGACTTGCTTACGCTTGAACGCCGGCGAGAACAGCCGCCGCCCGTCCGAACCCCGTGGGAAGTTCTCCATGACACCCTCCTCGGTACCCGGATGGTACCCGTTGCGGGTGTCTCGTCGAATTGGGGATCAGAGCACAACTACCGAGTGCGCAGGCGCTCTGACCCGCGTCCGGTTCTCTGGAGAACTCTGCGAAGGGATACTCCGAAAGACCCGGCTCGGTTCACCGGGCCTCTCAGCCTCCAGTCTGCCTGGGACTCAAGGTCTGACTAGAAGCGGCCGCCTGAGCGAACCCAGGCGGCCGCCACTGTTGTTTCCTTCTAGTCGAGCACGGCAACTCGCGCCGTGCGCAGATCTCCTCCCTGCGTCAGGTGCACGAAGTACACGCCAGGCACCAGCCGCCTGACCAGAGAGAGATCCACTGCGTGCCGCCCCGGGCCCAGCGAGCCCACCTCGCGCTCCACCACCCGCCTGCCGCCGACGTCGAGCAGCCTGAGCCTCGCGGAAGCTGACGAGGGCAGGATGAAATGCACCGTGAGCTGCCGGCCTTGCGTCGGATTCGGGCGCACGCCTTCGAGCACGAAGTCCGGACGCTCAGCGGTCGTTGTCCACACCTCGCCCGCGAATACTTCTCGGCCGCCGTCGATGATGCCGAGGCGATAGCCGTAGCGGGTGCCGGGAAAGACCGCCGCGTCGACGTAGTCGAGGAAGCCGGATCCGTTGGGGGCAATCACGGCAAGCGGAGTCCACGCGCCGACACCTTCGCGGCGATACACCGTCGCCCGAAGGCCCGGAGTCCCGGCCGTGTACCAACGCAGGCGTACGGACCCCTGGCCGGCGCTCGCCTCCACGAGCGAGATCAGGACCGGGGTCGCCGCGTCGCTCCAGTCGAGCACCCAGGTGTCGTTCAGGGGCATATCGACCGCGACGTCGTCATTGAAGCCACCAAAGACCACCATGCGATCGCGCGGCGAGTCATAGATCGCCGTGTGCCACCCGCGGGCGGGGGACGGAGGGATTCCTGCAGGAGCGAGCAGCCTCCACTGGTTGGAAGCCAGGCTGAACTCCCACGTCTCATCGGTATAGAGGCCACTTCCCAGGTAGCCGCCGTGCAGAACCATGCGGTCCCGGACCGCGTCACGGATGGCCGTGGCTCCACGCCGTGCGGTCGGGGCGGCCTCTGCAGCGGGCAGCAGTGTCCACTCGGGGCTCTCGCTCAGCGACAGTTGCCAGAGATCTCCAAGACTGGTCTCGCCGCCGGACTCGCTCTCACCGTAGCCGCCGAACACCAGCATGCGGTTCCCGTTCGGATCGTAGACTGCCGCGTGAATGGCCCGGGGTGAAGGCAGCGTGCCGAGCGGTATCAGCTGCCGCCAAGTCGGAGGATCCAGAAGGGAAAGTTCCCAGACGTCGTTCATCAACTCCCAGGAATCGTTCATTCCACCGAAGATGATCGTGCGCCTCCCCGCCGAGTCCCAGACCGCGGTGTGACCGTACCGCGGAGGCGGAGCCGTGCCGACGGCGGCGATCGTGGACCACTGGGGAGTCCCCTCCGGCGATAAGGCCCAGAGGTCGTTGCGAGTCGCGCCATCGTTTCCTCCGAACACCACGATCCGATCCCCATCGGAATCGTAGATGGAGGAAGCTCCCGTTCGGGCCGAGGGACCCATCGCGATCGTGTATTTGCGCCACTCGGGCACGCTGGAGAGCGCAAGCGACCAGACGTCGGGGTAGAGCTGGCTCTCGGTGCCACCGCCCCAGACCCACATCAGCTGGCGACGGGAGTCGTATGCAGAGCACGGAAGCATGCGTGGCTCGGGAGGTGTGAGCAGAGGCGGTACGGACCAAGCTTCCGGCGGCGTGAGATCAAGTGCCCAGAGTTCGTTGACGAGATCCGTGGGGGCGTCCGGGGCGATGCCGCCGAAGACGAGCAGGCGCCGGCGCGCGGAGTCGAACGCAGCGCCACAGTAGTAGCGCGCGCTCGGCAGTGGGGCGGCCAGCGCGAGCTGGTTCCAAGTTGGGCCGCCGGAGAGCGACAGCGCCCAGGCGTCGTTCAGCGGGACCGGAAAGTTGGGTGAGACGATTCCCCCGAAGAGGACCATTCGACTGGCGGAAGCATCATAGACGGCGGCAGCCCCGAAGCGTTGCCAGGGCGGCGTTCCCGCGACCGAAACCTGTGACCAGCTGGGAGTAGCGCCAAGTCCGAGCGCCCAAACATCGTTCAGACCGTTCGCCCCCTCCGTTCCGCCGAACACCAGCATGCGATCGCCGACCGGGTCATAGACCGCCGCGTGACCGCCGCGTACGGGGGGAGCAGCGAGCACGTCCAACTGCACCCACTCGAGCGATCCCGATAGCGAAAGCGCGTGGACATCGCCGAGCGCCGTATTCGGGTCCGAACGGAAACCCCCATAGATGAGCATTCGATCGCGCACCGGATCGTAGATCGCCGTGTGGTTGGTGCGGGCCACCGGTGGTGTGCCGAGTGGCGCGAGCAGCGTCCAGGTCGGTGTGCCCGACAGCGAGAGCGACCAGGTCTCGTGAGAGGAAGTCTCGCTCACTCCCGCCGCTCCCCCGAACACGATGACGCGATCGCGAATGGGATCGTAGATGGCGGTGTGCAAGTAACGCCCGGACGGGAGCGTCCCTGCGATGTCCAACAAGGACCAGGCCGGAGTCCCCGAGAGAGACAGCTGCCAAACGTCGTTCTTGGCGCCGTCCACCGCCTCCCCGCCGAACACCAGTAAGCGATCACGGAGCGGGTCGAGGATCGCGGCTGCCGCGCTGCGCGCAGCGGGCGGTGGCAGAGGCGTCCACACCCCGTCCTTTGCATCCGTGGCCGGCGCTGCGAGGACGGGCCCGACGCTTGACGCGAGCGCCGGAATGAGAACGCACAGAAGGAGAGTCAGCCGTCCCAGTAGTCCACTAGTGATTTGCCGGGACTCCAGACGGGACCGCGACTCGATTTCCACGAGAGGAGCGGCGAAGGGAAGAGCGACCATGGCGACCTCCAGCAGTCGCGCCCGAGAGAAGGCGCGCACATCGTCCTGCGGCAGGTGGCTCGTTCGACAGTCCCACGCAGATGCAGGGCCCTTCGGGCGGCGCGCCGCAGCCGACCGTCGTCCGAAACGCCGAAATCATATGCCCGCGCCGTTGCGTCAACAAACGGGGTTTCCCGATCTTCCCTGACACCGAGATGGGTGGGATGATGCACTCGGAGGTGGCCCATGGGGAGGCGGCGGTGCCTGGCGACGGGAGTTCCCGCCATAGGCCGCCCCGGCCCCGAGACAGCCGCTCCCCGTGGCGCTCGGCACGAAGGAGAAGCAGGCCGGCTGGTTCGTGGCCGCGCGTCCTTCCGCGGCCCGGACGAATTGTGTGACGAGCATTCCGGGACGTAACCGGCAGGCACGTGACCGCCACTGGTCGCGACCCGTTCCCCGTGGTTACACTGCAGGTCGACTTCGCGTCGTGTGGTGCCAGCGCGTGATCTGGCTGGACGGCCATCACGTGTCGCCTCAAGCGCGCCTGAGGGGCCGGATGGCTCAGCGACGGGGGGACCGAAGGTGCTGATTTGGAGGACGTGCTCGATCCTGTCGTTCGTGACGCTGGCGTGCGTGGCCGGCGCCTCGGCCCAGGATGCGGCCTCCCCGTTCCCCGGGCCCGAGTCCCTGGCGCTGAGCCTCGCGCTGCGCACGCGTATCGAACGTGCGGGACAGGTGCGCGCCGAAGGAGCGTGGGGCGCCGCTGTTCTCAGCGCACCCCGCATCACCGGGACCGGGCTCGAGTACTCTGATGCTCAGCCGCCACGGTTCGGGGGATGGACGGTCGCATCACTGCCGAATCCGATCCCGGCGCGACAGATCTCGAATCTTCAGATCCGTGTGGGCTCATCCCGGCGTGGCGCGATCATCGGAGGTATCGCCGGGGGGATCCTGGCGGCGGCGCTGGTCGCCGCGGTCGCCTCGGCGGAAGGGGTAGGCGATCCGGGCGGTCTGCTCGGTTTCGTGTTCTTGGGCGCCTTGAACGGCGCGGGCGGGGGGGCCCTGATCGGCATGGTCGTGCCGCGCTGGCAGACCGTCTACACCCGTTAGTGGCTCGCTCCACCCCGCTCGAGCGGGCACTGGCAAGCGGCCTCGTCACGACCCGTGCGCGCCCGGGGCAGAGTGGTTTCAATTCCGGAACGTGCCTATCGGATTAGCTCCGAATGGCCCGGCGGCACCTCACGGGCTGCGGCGGATGATGGCTCGTGAGGCCGAGAAGCGTCTGGAACGCAGCC
>MFFQ01000122.1 GCA_001780165.1 Candidatus Eisenbacteria bacterium RBG_16_71_46
CCTTGCCCTCCGGTGTTTGCGGACGGAGCCCGGCGGGCGTTCTCAGACGGAGCTCGGGACTCCGCCGGTGAATCCGAGCGCGGAGCTCACGCCCGGGGCGACTCGATGCGGCGGATCTGGTAGACCAGCAGCGCGATCAGGATTAGGATCACGACCAGCGATCCACCGAGTCCCACCCGCCGCGTCCGCCAGTCCGCGAGCAACGCGCGCGCCTGGGCCATGGACTTGGTCGCCAGCTCCGACGACGCGGTGATGGCGTCCGAGATCTGGGCGCGGTCGAAGGTGTGCAGCGACACCCGCACGTTGACGAGCTGGTCGTCGGCCTCGCGCAGCAGGCCGCGCCCGGCCTCGGTGTCCATGCCGAGGCGGTCGGCCACCGCGAGCAGGCTGTCGGCCTCGGCGATCTCGATCTTGAGCCCGTGGAACTGCGGCACCAGGACCGCGGTTGCCCTGCCCCCCGGCGATTCCGGGGTGTGACACTGGCCGCAGACCCCGCCCGGGCCGAGCCCGATCATGGCATCGGTCGGCCGCTGGATGTCGTGATTGCCGTGGCAGGTGGCGCATCCCCGCTTGCCCTCCAGCTCCAGGGCGTGGCTCACGCCGCTCTTCGCGAACAGCTCGCCCTCGCGCCCGTGGCAGTTGCCGCACACCACCGAGATGTCCCGCGTGTTGGGCGGCACCGCGCCGTGGTTGCCGTGGCAGTCGTTGCAGGCGGGGGCCGACAGATCCCCCTTCTCCAGCAGCGCCTTGCCGTGCACGCTGTTGACGTAGAGCGCGTACTGGTTGGTGGGGACGGTGCGTCCCTTCATGTACTGCGAGTTGTGGCACTTCGAGCAGGTGGCGGGGACGTTGGTGGGGTAGACCGGCGAGCGCGGATCCTTGTGCGGGAGGATGCCGTGCACCCCGTGGCAATTGGTGCAGGTGGCGACCTTGGTGTCGCCTTCCGAGATCTTCTTGCAGTGCACGCTGGTGCGGAACTCGGCCATCGAGAAGACGTACGGCTGGGGGTTGTACCGCTTCATGAACGCCGCATCCGCGTGGCACTTGGCGCACCACTCGGCGATCTCGCTCCGCTTGGGCGCCCCGCGGAAGCCCTTGTCGGGGTCCATCGCGGTAATGTCGGGGTCTGAGGCATCGCCGCCATGGCAACCGACGCAGCCCAGGCCGCGCACGGCGTGGATGTCCTCGGCGAAGTGCTCGGTCGGCGCCGCCATCCGCGGCTCGAGCTCGCGGTGGCAGTCGATGCACGAGTTGCCACCGGCGGCCGCTGCGGGCGCCGGCGTCCCCGCGAGCGTGGAGGCGGCCAGGAGCAAGAGGATTCCGGCCGCGAATTTCATGGGGTGCCCCCGCGGTAGACCATCAAGGTGAACACCGTCACGTAGAGGATCGCGATCACGCCGACGATCCGCCAGAACCGCGCGCGCGGTCCGATGCCGCGCACATCGTCGAGGAACGGCACCACCAGCCACACCATCCCGGCCAGGCCGATCCCGAGGATGCCCACCAACTCGCCTTCGAGGCCGAGGATGTGCGACGGCAGCATGCGGAGCGTCTGGAACATCCATCCGAAGTACCACTCCGGCTTGATCCCGGCGGGTGCCGGCACGTAGGGGTCGGCCTTGATCCCCAACTCCCAGGGGAACAGCGCGGCGAGCAGCGCGAGCAGCCCCAAGGCTGCCAGCCATCCCACCATGTCGCGCAGCAGGAAGTTGGGAACGAACTTCATGCGCGGCGGCGGCGTGGGCCCCTGCTCGACCGAGGGCGGCACGCTCATGCCATGGCGCTGCACCAGGTAGAGGTGCATCCCGAGGATCAGCGTCGTGACCGCCGGCAGGATGGCGACGTGAAAGCCGAAGAACCGCGTGAGCGTGCCACCCGTGATCTGGTCGCCGCCGCGCAGGAAGCGGAGCAAGAAGTGCCCGACGCCCGGCACCGCCCCGACGATGTCGGTGCCGACCTTGGTGGCGAAGAACGCGAGCTGGTTCCAGGGCAGCAGGTAGCCGCTGAAGCCGAAGGCCATGCTCAGGCCGAGCAGGACCATGCCCGAGAGCCAGGTGACCTCGCGCGGCGTGCGGTAGGATTTCATCAGGAAGGTGCTGAACATGTGGATCATGGCGGCGCCGATCATGAGGTTTGCGCTCCACGAGTGGATGGAGCGGATCAGCCAGCCGAACGACACCTGCGTCATCAGAAAGCGGACGCTCTCGTAGGCTTCGTCGGCGCTCGCGCGGTAGTAGAGCAGCAGCAGGATGCCGGTCACGACCTGGACCCCGAAGAGGAACAGGGTCATCCCGCCCCAGTAGTACCAGAAGCTGTGGCGGTGGACGGGGACGTCCTTCTTCTCGACGAGGTGCTGGATCTCGTCGAGTCCGAGCCGGTCGCGCAGCCACTCGCGCACCGAGCCCATCAGGCCGTCTGCGCCTTCTCGACCACGACTTCGTCGCCGGCGAGGTGCACGTCATACCGCTCCAGCGGCCGCGGCGGGGGCCCGCTGACGTTGCGTCCCTCGAGGTCGTAGAACCCGTCGTGGCACGCGCACCAGATCATCCTCTCGCCTGGGCGGTACTGCACGGTGCAGCCCAGGTGGGTGCAGACCGCGGAAAAGGCGCGATAGCTCCCGTCGGGGTTGCGGATCAGGATTCCCGGCTCGCCGCCGAAGGGAAAGATCTTGAATGCGCCGGGCGCGAGCTCGTCGCCCCGCGCCGCGTTCACCCGCCGCGTGGCCGCTTCGGGCATCTCCGGGGGCACCAGGTAGCGCACGACCGGGTAGAGGACGAACGCCCCCACCGTCGTGCCCGAAATCCAGAACAGCCAGTCGAGGAAATCGCGACGCTTCACACGGGGCCCGCTTCTGCGCCGGGGCAGCGGCGCGGCTGGGTGCTGCGTGCCGGAATGTGCCGGTTAGCGCGGCGTGATCGAATGACCAGTGCCCGAACGGCCGCGATGATCGAGAGCCGCCTGCAGCGCGTCGCACATCTCGGACGCGTCCACCGGGCAGACGGCATAATATATGGGTCGGAGTTCCTGCGCCAATTTTTGAGTGATCAGGGAGCCCTCGTTCGCGACCAGGACCAGCGGGAGATCGCGCGCGATGCGGCGCACCAGGTGGAGCAGGCCGAGGTCATCCTCGGCGGTGGCGTCCAGGCCGAAGATGAGGGCATCGGGACGGCCCTGCATCACCCTTTCGAGCAGGATCTGCCCGTCCTGGCAGCGCTCGATCTCGATGGCGGTCCCGTGCGCCGCGATGGGAGTCCCAGCCCACTCGACGCCGGGAGGAGCGTAGACGATCACTCGAGGCAACGACGGTCTCCTTGGTGCTTCCCCGGCCCCCGCGACGCGCCCGGGCGACACGACACCCCGCGGGACGGGGTGGCCGTGCCGCGTCGCCGGTGCGCGGCTGCGGGCACTCGGCCGAATTGCTGGGGCAACCGCTCCGGCCGCCACTGGCCGTTCCCGCTCCTGCAATGACCGCTGTCGCGCAGGGCGGGAAGGGAGAGCGGTTGCTGAATCCTGGAGTGAGGCAATGCGCGTGCCGGGCGCTTCCGGGGGGTCGCCGATTCCGGAATCGCTTGCGCGGCAAGGTGCTCTTGATCCCGCGCGGTGGTGGGGGCCGCCGAGAATCATCTGTCGGGGCTGTCAGGCTGGCATGGCCAGGTGCCGGTTCGGCGCACGGGAAAGCGGGGACGCCGCGTGACCCATCGGCGGGCCGGTGGCGAGCCCCGCGGCGGCCGGAACGCAGGCCGCGGCGGCCGGATCGGCACCGCGCCCTCGTGCCCGCCGTGGGGTGGGCACGCGCTCAGCCGCCGTGCGCCTCGAGCGGGTCGATTCCGGGCGTGCGCAGCGTCAGGCGCTGGACGGTGTCGAACACCTCGATCGCCCAGTCGAAGATGTTGTGCCGGAGCACGGTCTCGCGCAGCGCGGCCATGCGCTCGCGGCGGCTTCCCTCCGGCTCGGTCAAGGCGCCGTGGTAGACGTCGGCCATCCCCTCGCGGTCGTAGGGAGAGGCGATCCAGGCGCGTTCGAGCTCGCGCGCGGCGCCGGTGAAGGGCGAGAGCACCAGGGCGCCGTCGAGGTCGGGGGTGGCGGCGAGGTACTCCTTCGCCACGAGGTTCATGCCGTCGTGAAGCGAGGTGACCGCGCACAGGTCCGCCATGCGGTAGTAGGCCACCAGGTCGCGGAAATCGAGGTTGGTTTCCAGCAGGTGTACGGTGGGCCCCCCCGGCCGCGGGAAGCGCTGGTTGATGCGCTGGGCGAGCGCGCGGGTGCGCAGCAGGACATCGCGGTACTCCTTGAGCTCGATGCGCGAGGGCACGCCGATCTGGATGAAGCAGAACCGCCCGATCCACTCCGGGTACTTCTCGAAGAACCGCTCGAGGGCCTCGAGTCGCTCGGGGATGCCCTTGGTGTAGTCGAGGCGGTCGACGCCGAGCCCGACGCGGCAGCCTTCGAGACCCAGATGCGAACGGATCGCCCGCTCCGCGACCCGCGCCTCTTCGGATTCCGCCATGGGCGCGATCTCGTCGGTATTGACGCCGATCGGGAAGTGGCGCACCCACGTGCGACTGCCGCCGCGGTGCACGGCGAGCTGCTCGTGGTCCACCCGGGCCTCGAGCGCGGCGGCGACGTTGTCGAGGAAGTTGAGCGCGTGGGCGCGGATGTGAAAGGCGATCATGTCGTTCGCCAGCATGCCCTCGAGCAGCTCGTCGCGCCACGGCAGGATGCGGAACACCTCGGGGTTGGGCCAGGGGATGTGCCAGAACAGCGCCACCTCGAGGTCGGGACGGCGCTCCTTGAGGGTGCGGGCCGCCAGCGCCAGGTGGTAGTCCTGGATGAAGACGAACGCGGGCTGATCGGCCACCTCGGCGAGCACGGCCTCGGCGAAGCGCTGGTTGATCTCGCGGTAGCGTTGCCACTCCTCGAGCCGGAAGCGCGGCCGGACGTAGACGATGTGGCACAACGGCCACAGCGCGCCGTTGGAGAAGCCCGAGTAGTAGCGGGCATGGTCCTCGCGCGAGAGCCATACGCGGCGCAAGGTGTAGGCGGGGGCCTCGGGCGGGCAGGCGATGCGGCCGTGACGGTCCACGGTGGCGCGGTCGGCGTTGCCGTTGCCGTGCGCGACCCAGACCCCGCCCAGGGCCTGGCTCACCGAATCGAGCGCCACGGTGAGCCCCCCGGCATTGCGCACCACGCGGATTTCACCGCCCTCGCGCACGTGGGTGTAGGGCTCGCGGTTCGAGACCACCACCAGCTTGCGGTCGCGCATGTGGGCGCGCGCCCACCGCACCAGGTCCTCGCGCGTCGTGCGGTGCAGTCCACGCTCGGCGGTGGGGGAGTCCTCGGCGTGCTCGCCGGCCCGCCGTAATTGGTCCAGAGGGGTGGTCATCGGCGCCTCCTGGGGTTGGGCCGAAGGGAGGGCCGCCACGTCGGCGACGGCGCCACTATACCCCATGCCGCCGGTATTCCCGCATGCGCCACCGCGTCCTGCCGGTTTCGCTCGACCCGGACCCCCCGAATGCGCTATCAAGCGGAGTCTATGCGCATCCGCCGGCTTCACCGCTCGCTGCTGCTGCCCGTCGTGCTCGCGGCGGTGCTGGTTCCCGCACTCGCCCGCGCCGCGAGCGCCCCGGGCGAGGTGAACATGCTGCCGATCCTCGAGGGCCTGGTGCTGATCCTGGTCGGCGCCAAGCTCGGCGCCGCGCTCATGCTGCGCTTCAACCTCCCCGCGGTGCTGGGCGAGCTGGGAGTCGGCGTGCTCATCGGCAATCTCGGACTCCTGGGCTACCACGAGCTGGACGTGCTGCGCACCCTGCCCGGCCTCGACATCCTGGCTCAGATCGGCGTGCTCTTCCTGCTGTTCGAAGTCGGGCTCGAATCGAATCTCGACGACATGCTGCGCGTGGGCTGGTCCTCGGTGCTGGTCGCCGTGCTCGGAATCGTCGCTCCGATCGTGCTCGGCTTCGCGGTCTCCTATGGTTTCTTCCCCGGCCATCGCGCGCTCACCCACTGGTTCGTCGGCGCCACGCTGTGCGCGACGAGCGTCGGCATCACCGCCCGCGTGCTGTCGGAGCTGGGTCGCATCAAGAGCAAGGAGGGCCGCATCATCCTCGGCGCCGCGGTGCTCGACGACGTGCTCGGCCTGATCGTGCTCGCCGTGATCGCCGGCATCATCCAGGCGGTCAACCGCGGCGGCGCGTTCGGCGCGATGTCGGTGGTCTGGATCGTGGTCAAATCGGTGGTGTTCCTGGTCGGCGCGCTGCTCATCGGCCGGTGGCTGTCCCCGCGCGCGTTCCGGCTGGCGACGCGGCTGCGCGGCGAGGGATACCTGCTCTCGATCTCGCTCATGTTCTGCTTCGGGCTCGCGTTCCTCGCCGGCAAGGCGGGGCTCGCGCCCATCGTCGGCGCCTTCGCCGCGGGCATCGTCCTCGAAGAGGTCCACTACGCGGACTTGCGCGCTCGCGACCACCGCAACCGCGACATTCCCCAGCTGCTCGAGCCGCTCGCCGTGTTCCTGGTGCCGGTGTTCTTCGTGCTCATGGGGATGAAAGTGGACCTCGGCGTGTTCGGCAAGCCCGCGGTGCTGGGCTTCGCCGCCGCGCTCACCGTGGCTGCGGTGGTGGGCAAGCAGGCATGTTCGCTCGGCGTGCTCGAGAAGGGCGCCGACCGGCTCGCGGTGGGGCTCGGGATGATCCCGCGCGGCGAGGTGGGCCTGATCTTCGCCGGCATCGGCTCGTCGCTGCTCCTCGGCGGCGAGCGCGTGGTGGACGACGAGGTGTTCTCGGCGGTGGTCGTGATGGTGGCGATCACCACCATGCTCACTCCGCCGCTGCTGGTATGGCGCTTGCGCCAGATCGACGCCCGGACGCCGGTGCCGCGTGGCTGATCGGGAGCCCGGCCTGCCGCCGGGTCGCGCCCGCGGTGGGCCGGTGGAGAATCGGGTCCGCCGGCGCGGGTGGTCACGCCGTGCGCGGCTGCCGAACGCCAAGAGGAAGGGAACCATGCGCCTTGGCCCCGCCGGTCTCGCGCCGGCCCTGATCGCCGTCGCCGTCGCCCTCGCCCCCGCGGGCCCCGTCCGGGCGCAGAGCTACGCGCGATTCGCCGGGGCCGACAGCGCGCTCGCCCCGGCCCTGCGCGCGGCGGGCGCGGGGTTCGAGGGCGCCTGGAACGACCTCCTGGTGAGCGAGCTGCGCGCGCGCCTCGCCCGCGCCGACTCGGCCGCACGGCTGCTCGACCTCGCGCGCGGCATCGCCGCCGCCGAGCCCGGGGCACTCGGCAGCCGCATCGCGGCCGACGCGCTCGCCCTGCGCGACGGCTGGAGCCCGCTCCAGCGTCGGGTGCGCATTCGGGCCGCGGCGACCGAGTCGCTGGCGGCACTGGCGCGCGGCCGCCGCGACTTCGACCGCACCGACAGCCTCTTCCATGCCGCGCTCGCCGATTACCGCCGCCTGGGCGAGCGGCGTCGCGAGGCGTGGGTCCTCGGCAGCCTCGGCGTGAACGCGTTCATCGCCGGCCGCTACCCGCGGGCCGAGAGCCTCTACCGCGAGGCCCTCACCGCGCGGCTGGCGATCGGCGACGAGGCCATGATCGGCAATACGCTCAACGCGCTCGGCAGCACCCACTACCTCCTCGGGCGCTACTCCGACGCGTACGATTACTTCCAGCAGGCCCGCGCGGTGCGCGAGCGCACCGGTGAAGGGGCGGCGCTCGGGGCGACCCTCAACTACCTCGGCCTGGCCGCCGAAGCGCTGGGAAGGCCCGACTCCGCCCGGGTGTGGTTCGCACGCGCGCTGGAGCTGACGGTGACGGGCGGAGACAGCGTCCGGACCGCGGAGGTGCTGGTCAATACCGCGCGCCTGCTCGGGAGTCAGGATCGGGTGGGGCAGGCGCTTCCGCTCTACGAGCGTGCGCTCGGGATCGCGCGCGCGGCGGGCGACGTCCGGACGCAAGCGGTGGTCCAGCAGAACGTCGCCGAGCTGCTGCGGGGGCAGGGCCGCCATAGCGAGGCGGTGGCGCGCCTCGAGGACGCCGCGTCGCTGCGCCTCCGCCTGCGGGACATGCGCGGGCTGATCTTCACCTCGATCGGGCTCGGGCGCGCGTGGCTCGGGCTCTCCGATCCACAGCGGGCGCGGCCGCCGCTCGAGCGGGCGCTCGGCCTCGCCGACTCGCTCGGGGACCGCACGATGAAGGCGCGGGCGCTGAACAACCTCGCGCTCGTCGCGCGCCAGGAGGGCGACGCCACGGGCGCGCAGCATGCGGCCGAGCAGTCGCTCGCCGCGGCCGACTCGGCCTCGGACTCCCTCGCGGTGCACGAAGCGCTCGTGACCCTGGGAGAGCTCGCGCACGATCGCGGGGATCTCACCGCGGCCGACGCCTGGTTCGCGCGCGCGGCGGCCACCAGCTCGGGGCTCGGCGCGGGCGGCGGCGCCATCGGCCAGGCCAGCCTCGCCGAGGTGCAGGCTCTGGACGAGATCAATCTCGGTGTCGTCCGCCGGGAGCGCGGGCAGGGTGACGCCGCGGCGGAGCATTTCCGGCGGGCGCTCGCGGTGGCCGAGGCCGGCCACAACGACGACATCGTGTGGCCGGCGCTGCTCGGCCTCGGGGACGTTGCCGAGCACGGCGAGGATCCGGTCGCGGCGCTGGCCTGGTACCGTCGCGCGGCGGCGATGATCGACACCCTGCGTGCGCGTCAGGGCGAGGAGGGCGCGTCGATCACGCTGTTCTCGAGGCGGCTGTTCGCCTACGAGGCGCTCATCGCCCTGCTCGGCCGGCTCGACCCCCAGTACCCGGACAGCGGCTTCGCCGCCGAGGCGTTCGCCTGGTCCGAGCGCGCCCGGGCGCGCGCGTTCCTCGACCTGGTGGCGGCCAGCGGCCGCGAGACCGTGCCCCCGCGGCCGTTGACGCTGATCCAGGCCCAGGGCCTGCTCGGCGAACGCGACGCGCTGATCGAGTACAGCCTCGGCGACAGCAGCTCGTCCATGTGGGTGGTGACCCGCGGCGCCTGGCGCCGCTTCACGCTGCCGCCGCGCCCGGGGCTCAAGACCCGCGCCGAGCTGCTGCGCCGAGGGCTCGCCGACCCGCGCCGGGCGGAGGCCCGGGGCACGCGGGCGGCGGCGCACGCCCTCTACCAGGCGCTGATCGAGCCCGCCGCGCCGATGCTGAGGCGCGTGGACCATCTGATCGTGGCGCCGGACGGCGTGCTCGCGCTGATCCCGTTCGAGGCGCTCCTGGCCGAGGAGCCGGCCGAGGGCCGGCCGCCGAAGCGTGGCGCCTACCTGCTCGAGCGCTACCAGATCTCCTACGCGCCGTCGGCCACGGCCCTCGCCGCGCACCGCATCGGCGGCGACGGCCGGGGCGTCATGGCGGTGGGGAACCCGGCCTTCGCCTCCGCGTCCGACAGCGCCGTGGCGGGCCCGCTCCTGCCGCCGCTCCCGGCGACGGCGACCGAGCTGGAGAGCCTCGAGCGGCTCGCCGGGAGCCGCCCGCTCAGCGTGCTCGCGGGCGCCGAGGCGACGCGGGCGCGCGTGCTCGCCGACCCCGCGCTCGGCACCGCGGGCGTCATCCACATCGCCACCCACGGCGAGGCCAACGAGACCGAGCCCGCGCGCTCGGGGCTCTGGCTGGCCGCCGCCGCGGGCGGGGGCGGACCCGGCTTCCTCTCGGTGGGCGACATCCTCGGGCTCGACCTCCATGCCGGGCTGGTGACGCTCTCGGCGTGCGAGACCGGGCTCGGTCGCCTCGAGCGCGGCGAGGGCGTGCTCGGCCTCACCCGCGCGTTCATGGCCGCCGGGGCCCAGAGCGTGGTGGTGAGCTTGTGGAAGGTGAACGACCGCTCCACCGCGCGGCTGATGGAGCGCTTCTACCGCGGGCTGCTCCCGGGCCGCGACTCGCGCGCGCGCGCGCTGGCGGACGCCAAGCGCGCGCTGTTGGCGGATTCCGAGACGCGCTCGCCGTTCTACTGGGCGCCGTTCATCCTGGTGGGCGAAGCCGGCCCGCTACGCTAGCTCCGTCCGCAAACGCCCGCGGGCTGCGTTGCGCGGTCGGCTCCTCACTCCAACGTGGCCGGGCGGCCACGATTCCGTTCGTCGCGCGACCGCGACGCCTTGCCCGCGGGCGTTTGCTAGCGCCGCCCGCGCGGCTTCTCTTGCGCGGGCTCGCGCCGCCTCTCCACCGCCGCCGCCGTGGCGCGCTCGGAATGGCGCCAGAACTTCTCCGGTACGTTGATAATGGCCCGGGGGACGTACTTCACCTCCACCACCGTGAACGGCCCGCGGAAGCCGCGACCGCGATACCAGAAGCCGTCGCGATGGATGTACCAGAACACGCCGTAGCGGAAGAGATCGAAATCGCGCTCGCCGCGGTCGGCGACGCGGACCGTGGTGTTCGGCACCGGGGCCAGGTGTGGCTCCTCGCGGTCCGTGATCACGGGGGGCGGCGGCGCCCGGCGGATATCCACGATCCGTGCGCGCGAATCTCCCTCGTCGGCCCAGGCCGGCGCGGCGAGCGCGATGGCGAGCACGATCCAGCAGGGGATGAACCGTCGCATGAGTGCCTCCTTTTTCGCAGCCGCAGGGCGGTGCGCCGGCTCGGGCGCGCCGCGCGGCACCGCAGTCCCCCGCGCGCAGCCCGGCCTCGTCGCGGTTGACGCAGAGGCCGTGCCACGGCGGCCATCTCCAGGCCCGGTCGCCCAAAGCCCAAGCCCTCAACGGACTCCGCCATTGCATTCCGCACGGGAGGGAGGCCTTGGGACCGGTTCCCGCCCGGTTCTGTGGCTGCTGGACCACGGAGTGGGTCAAACGCCCGCAGCCCTTCCGCCCGGTGCCGGCGGGTCCCGGCGGCCCCAGGGGTGGCGCACCGCGGCCCGACCGGAAGGTGGCGGGGAGCGGGCCCGAGCGGGAGACCGCGGGGCGAGGCGGCCCCGGGGGGCTCCGCTGCGGCGATCGGGAGGCGGCGGGATGAGGCGGGCGCCGAGGGGGGGCGCCGCCCCCTCCCCGCGCTCGTGGAGCGAAAGCCGGGCGCTGGTCGCCCGGCGCCCCCCGGGCGCGTGCCGGATCTTGCGCCGCCCGCGATCGGTGCCTAACCTACCGGTCCCTTCGGCCCGCTTTCGCATCCACAAGCCGCTTCTCCAAGGAGCCCTTCCATGTCGACGCCCCCCCGGCCGCAGCCGGTCGCCCGCCCCGCCGAGTGCCCGGTCCGCGCGCTGGCGCGGCTGGGCGCGGTGCTGTCCCTGCTGCTGCTCCCAGCGCCCGCGCGGGCCGCCACCCCGCGCGTCCACGCCATCGTCGGCGCGCGCATCGTGGTCGCGCCGGGACAGGTGATCCCGAGCGGCACTATCGTGATGCGCGACGGCATCATCGTCGCGGTCGGCGCCGGCGTGCAGGTGCCCGCCGATGCGCGCATCTGGGAAGGCGACAGCCTCACCGTCTACCCGGGGCTGATCGACGCCTTCGTCACCCCCGCCGAGCCCAAGCGCCCGCCAGCGGCCGGCGCCGGCGGACCGCCGGGGCGCCGGCCGCAGACTCTCGAGCCGCTCGGGCCGCCTCGCGGGGCCGCCAGCGCTCTGTCGAGTGTCACGCCCGAGGCCCGCGTGGTCGAGACGCTGCCGCTGCCGCAGGCCCAACTCGACGCGCTGCGCGGCGCGGGCTTCGCCGCGGCGCAGGTGGCACCCGGCGGCGGCATCGTGCGCGGCCAGAGCGCGGTGGTGGGGCTCGGCGACGGTACCCCCAACGACAACCTGTTGCGCGCCGACGCGGCGCAGGTGATCTCGCTCGAGACCGCGCGCGGCGGCTACCCCGGCTCGCTGATGGGGGCGATCGCGGTGATCCGCCAGGCGTTCCTGGACGCTACCTGGTACCGCGCCGCGCGCCTCGCCTACGAGCGCTCGCCGGTCGGCACCGAGCGGCCCGAGCTGAACGTCTCGTGGCAGGCGCTGCAGCCGGTGATCGCCGGACGCCAGACGGCGTTGTTCCTGGCCGACGAGATGCTCGAGGTGCTGCGCGCGGCGGCGATCGCGCGCGAGGCGGGCGTCGGCGCGCAGGTGGTGGGCGCCGGCGACGAGTACAAGCGGGTGAAGGAGATCGCGGCGACGCGCGTGCCGCTGGTGGTGCCGGTGGACTTCCCCGACCCGCCCGACTTGCGCGACGCCGCCGACGCGATCGAGGTGGACACCGATCGACTGCGCCACTGGAACGAGGCGCCCGGCAATCCCGCGGCGCTGGCGCGCGCCGGGATCACCTTCGCGCTGACCGCGAACGGCCTCGAGGACGTGGGGGACTTCCGTGCGCGCGTCGCCCGGGCGATCGCGCGGGGCCTGCGCGCGGACGCCGCCCTCGCGGCGGTGACCACCACGCCGGCCGAGATGCTCGGCGTCTCGAACCGCCTGGGCACGCTGGCGCGGGGCAAGATCGCCAACCTCACGGTGACCCGCGGCGAGCTGTTCTCGGACTCCGGCAAGGTGCGCGAGGTGTGGGTGGACGGCAACCGCTACGAGGTGAGCCGGGACGAGCGCGGCGCCAAAGGCACCTGGAGCATCGGCTGGGACCACGCCCGACACACGTTGCTGGTCGCGGCCGAGAAGGACACCACGGTGAAGCTCGTGGTCGGCGGCGACACGCTGAGCGCCACCGGGGTGCGCCTCGACGGGCGGCGCGCGCGGTTCACCATCACCCGCGGCGCCGAGCCCCCCGAGATCTTCGATCTGCGTGGCGAGAACGACGTCCTGCGTGGCACGCTGAGCGTTCCCGGCGTCGGCGCCCACGAGGTTCGCGGCGCTCGGCTGCCCGATGCCGAGCCCGAGGGCGGCAAGGGCGGGGACAGCCGGCCGGGCACTCGCGCGCCGCACGCCGCGGAATCCTCGACGCCGCTCGAGACGCCCGTGGTGATGGGGAACTCCGAAGCCTGGCGCATGCCGGTCCCGAAGCAGCCCGCGGCGGTGCTGGTGCGCAACGCCACGCTGTGGACCGCCGGACCGCGGGGCACGCTGCGCGGGACCGACCTGCTGGTGCGCGGCGGGAGGATCGCGGCGATCGGTCCGCGGCTGCAAGCCCCGGCCCACGCGGTGGTGATCGACGCCACCGGCAAGCACGTCGCCCCCGGCATCGTCGACGAGCACAGCCACTCCGCGATCCTCGGCAACGTCAACGAATGCACCCACAGCGTCACCTGCGAGGTGCGGATCCAGGACGTCGTGAACTCGGAGAGCATCAACATCTACCGCCAACTCGCGGGCGGCACGACGATCATGCATCTGCTCCACGGCTCGTGTAACGCGATCGGCGGGCAGTGCGCGGTGATCAAGAACAAGTGGGGCGAGCCGCCCGACCGGCTGCTGTTCGCGGCCGCCCCGCCGACGGTGAAGTTCGCGCTCGGCGAGAACCCCAAGCAGTCGAATTGGGGCGCCGAGGCGTCCGACCGCTACCCGCAGAGCCGGGCCGGAGTGGAGGAGGTCATCCGCGACGCGTTCACCCGTGCGCGCGACGACCAGGCGCAGTGGGCCGAGTTCCGCGCGCACCGGCGCCCCCTGCCGCCACGGCGCGATCTCCAGCTCGAGGCGCTGTCCGAGATCCTCGCCGGCAAACGCATCGTGCACTGTCATTCCTACCGCCAGGACGAAATCCTCACGCTGATGCGGCTCGCCGAAGCCTACGGCATCCGGATCGGGACCTTCACCCACGTGCTCGAGGGCTACAAGGTCGCCGACGAGATGGCGAGCCACGGGGCGATCGGGAGCGCGTTCAGCGACTGGTGGGCCTACAAGTTCGAGGTCATCGACGCGATTCCCTACAACGGCTATCTCATGTGGGACCGCGGGGTGACCGTCTGCTACAACTCCGACAGCAACGACCTGGCGAGGCGGCTCAACACCGAGGCGGCCAAGGCGATCAAGTACGGCGGGGTGCCCCCCGAGGAGGCGATCAAGTTCGTGACCATCAACCCCGCGATCTCGCTCGGGATCGAGCGCCGCGTGGGCTCACTGGAGGTGGGCAAGGACGCGGACTTCTCGATCTGGAGCGGCAGCCCGCTGTCGCCCTACTCGCGCTGCGAGCAGACCTGGATCGAGGGCCGCAAGTACTTCGACCGCGCCGAGGACCTCGCCGGCCGAGCGGCGCTCGCGGCCGAGCGTGATTCGCTGGTCGCGCGCGCGAAGTCCGCCCGCGAGCAGGAGAAGGGCAAGGGCAAAGACGGCGGCGGCGGGAAGTGGCCCCCGCGCTACCTCGATGAGACCGACCTGAGCGGTAACGCCTGCGGGCACGAGGCGCGGCTGCTGCCGTTCGTCTCCGAAGCCGAGCGGCGCGCGCTCCAGCGCGGGGAGGCGGGACGATGATCCTGGCACTCCGGACCTGCGTCGCACTCGCGGCCCTGCTGTTCGTCCCCGGCGTCGCGGGGGCGGCGGCCATCGCCCTCACCGGCGCCACCGTCCACACCGTCAGCGGTCCCACGCTCGAGAATGCCACGGTCGTCATGGAGAACGGCCGGATCACCGCAGTCGGGCGCGACCTGGCGATTCCCGCCGGCGCCGAGATCGTGCGCTGCATGGGCAAGCACGTCTTCCCCGGATTCGTCTCGCCCTACACCATGCTCGGGCTCACCGAGATTGCGAGCGTGCGCGGCACGAACGACTACCAGGAGACCGGGAGCACCAACCCCGATATCCGCGCCGAGGTGCAGATCAATCCCGACAGCGACCTGCTCCCGGTGGCGCGGGTGAACGGCATCACCAGCGCGCTGGTGGCGCCGCGCGGCGGCGCGCTCTCGGGCACCTCGGCGCTCATCCACCTCGACGGCTGGACCTGGGAGGACATGACCGTGTCGGCACCGGTCGGGCTCCACGTCCAGTGGCCCAACATGACCCCGGTGCACGCCTGGTGGCAGAGGAAGTCGGACGAGGAGCAGAAGAAGGATCGCGACCAGGCGATCGCCAACCTACGCAAGGCGTTCGACGACGCGCGCGCCTACTGGAAGGCGCGCGACGCCGAGGGTCAGGCCGGCATCCCGCGCCACGACCGCGACGTCAAGTGGGACGCCATGCGCAAGGCCCTGCGCGGGGAGATCCCGGTGATGATCACCGCTCCCGCGCTCAACCAGATCGAGGCCGCGCTGGCGTTCGCGGAGGAGGAAAAGCTGCCGCGGGTAGTGCTGGTCAACGCCAACGACGCCTGGCGGGTGGCGGACGAGCTCAAGCGGCGCGGCATCGCGGTGATCACCAGCGGCGTCCTCGGCCCGCCGGCGCGGGACGACGAGCCCTACGATCAGACCTTCAGCGTCCCCCACCGGCTCTACCAGGCCGGCGTGACCTTCTGCATCTCGGACGGCGGCGGCGTGGACGACGCGATGAACGCGCGCAATCTGCCCTACAACGCCGCCATGGCCGCCGCGTTCGGGCTGCCGCGCGACGAGGCGCTCAAGGCGGTGACGCTCTCCCCCGCGCGCATCCTCGGCGTGGGCGACCGGCTGGGCTCGATCGAGCCCGGGAAGATCGCGGATCTGGTGGTGGCCGACGGCGACCCGCTCGAGATCGCGACCCACGTCGAGCGCGTCTACATCGCGGGCCGCGCGATCCCGCTGGAGAACCGCCAGAGCCGCCTGTTCGAGAAGTACGATGATCGTCCCCGCGGACCGAAGGCGCGAAAACGCTAGCCCAAGCGGCGAATCGGGCACGCGGGACCGGACGGGGGGCTTGCGTGAGCACCCATTTCGTCACCGGCGCCACGGGCTACGGATGCGCCTGCTCGGCATGACGCCGCCGGCCGCCGCGTGAGGCCCCCGCGCGGCAAGCTGTCCCCGGAGGCGCTCGCCCGGCTCGTGGCACCCCATCTCGGCGCCGCGCGCTCGGAGGTGCTGGTGGGTCCGCGCGCCGGCGTGGACTGCGCGATCGTGCGCGTGGGCGAAGGGCGGGTGATGGCGGTGACCACGGATCCGCTCTCGATCGTCCCCGCATTGGGCCTCGCCGATTCCGCCCGGCTCGCCTGCCATCTCGTGGCCTCGGACCTGTGGACCACCGGCATCGCGCCCGCTTACGCCGCGGTGAGCCTCCAGCTGCCGCTGGGGCTCGACGACGCCGATCTCGGCGCGTTCGCCGCGGCGATGGGGGCCGCGTGGGATGCCCTCGGCGTGGCCGTCGTCACCGGGCACACCGGGCGCTACGACGGCTGCGAGGGCACGATCGTCGGCGCCGCGACGCTCTTCGGTTTCGGCGACGAGCATCGCTACGTGGGACCGGCGTTCGTCGCCGCCGGCGACCGGGTGCTGATCACCAAGGGATGCGCGATCGAGACCACCGCGATCGCCGCCCGGCTCGTCCCCGAGCGCCTCGGCCGCACACTCGACGCCGCGGGAATGAAGCGCGCGCGCGGCATGCTCGCCGAGGTGAGCGTGGTCGCCGACTGCCGGGCCCTGCTCGCGGTGGGCGTGCGCGAGCAGGGCGTGACGGCGCTCCACGACGCCACCGAGGGCGGCGTGCTGGGTGGCCTGATCGAGCTGGCGCTCGCCGCGGGGCGCGTCCTCCGGGTGGAGCGTGCGCGGATTCCGCTCTCCGCGGAGGCGCACGCGGCGTGCGAGGCGTTCGGGGTCGATCCCTACCGGGCGCTCTCCGCGGGCACGCTCATCGCGACCGTGCGTCCGGGACGCGCCGGCGCGGCACTCGCGGCGCTGGCGGCGGCCGGCATCGCCGCCGCGGACGTGGGCGAGGTCGGTGGCACCGGTGGCGCGCTCGAGCTGGTCGAGCCCGGCGGCGAGGTGGTCACGCTGCGCGAGCCGCCGCCCGATCCCTACTGGGATGCCTATGCCCGCGCGGTGCGCGAAGGCTAGATTCTGTCCGAGAATGCCCGAGGCTCAAGTTGCGCGGTCGGCTCCTCGCTCGAACGTGTACCGATGAAGACGGGTTGCCCTCTGACCGCGGTAAGGTCCGCGGCGGACCACGGGGTCATCCATGACGGACCCCCCAAGCAAGCGAGGGCAACCCAATGGCATGGTGCGTCGGAGTGGACGCTCACAGCAAGAGCTGCGTGTACGTGATCGAGGATGAGGGCGGCACGGTGGTCGGCCAGGGCTGCGGGATCAGAATCGGATCGCGAGGCCGAGTGAGGTGGTCCAGAAATCGGGCTTGAACTCCCGCGGGCTGATCGGCATGTCCCGCTTCTGGAGCATGACGTAGCGGCCGTTGAGGTCGAGTGCGGCGAGCGGGCCGAGCGGAACATCGAAGCCGCCGCCCAGGTGCATGCCGAAGCTCGGATCCCGGGTGTCGGGATAGGGCAGCGAACCCTGGTAGTCGTAGGTCGTGACGTAGATCCCGGCGCCGCCACCGGCGTACAGGGTGGGCAGGGGCGTCACCCACAGGGACGCCGTGAGCGGCCATTGCCGCACGCGCAGGGCGCCGTCGAAGTAGGCATCGCTGCGGTAGCCCAGGCCGATCTCGGACTTGAGCATCGGCGCCAGGTGGCCGCGCACCGCGAGCCCGAGGAAGGTATGGGTCGCGGCGTCGCCGTTCACCGGACGGCTGAGGCCCAGGGAGGGGACGATCTCGGCGGCATGAACGGCCTGGATCCCGATCAGCAGGACGACCAGGAAGATCAGGGCGCCGATGAGGACGCGGTCGATGATTCGGGTGCTCTTGGGCTCGGTGGATTCCATCCGTTGTCGGTCTCCGGCAGGGGCTGGCGGGGGAGCGTATCTCGCGCCCTCGCAGTAACAAGCTTCGTGCCTGAAGCCCCGCGCGCGTACCCTGGCGGGGTCCGTTCCGCGCCCGCGGGACGCGCGCGCCGTTTGCGCCGTGCCGGATGCGGAGATGCGTGGCCGCACCGCGACGATTGCGGGAGCCCGTGGGCGCCGCGCCCCGCCCGGCCCGAGCCCGCCCGGGCCCGCCTGCGATGCGGCTTGGGAGCCCCCGACGTGCAGAGTGCCCACTGCCTCTGAGGTGGGGCCGCCCGGACGCCGTTCGGCGGCGATGGGCGCCCGCCGCCGGCCGGTCGCCGCTCCGCGGGCACGCCGTCACTCGACCGGTGCGGCGTCACTCCGCCCGCGCGGTGCCCTGCCCGCATCCGGTGCGGCTCGCCTACTTGGCCCCGAACGCGCTCTCGGGGGGCGGGCGCAGCGCGCGCGCGACGGGCAGCAGGTTGGCCTCGGGGTCCGCCCACTTCGAGCGGCGAAAGAAGAAATCCACCCGCGCGCCGGGATCGCGCGCGAAGCTGGTGTCGCTCGCGACCCGATCGGCGAATGCCCTGGCGAGCGCGGGATCGTCCTGCATCATCCGCCGCGCGAGGGGCTCCATCACGTAGTCCTCGGCGTACTCCTTGGGGCTGAGCACGGTATCGAAAGCGTTCCAGTAGAGCATGGCGTCGGGTGCCAGCGCCTCGAACAGGTGGACCGCGACCAGCGCCGCGGGCTGGTCGAGCGGGACCCACAGGTCGCCCGGGCGGAACGACCGCACCCGGCGCTCGAGCGAGACGTCGCGGACCGAGATCGGCCAGTGCCCCTCGTAGGGCCTCGACGCCCCGCTCCAGGACGTGACCCGCTGGACCTCGACCGTGTCGCTCCACGCCCGGGCCAGGCGCCGGTAGCGCACGCCGTGGATGTCGAGCCGCTCGCGACAGGCCGTCCACTCCTGGGGCACCAGGTAGCCGCGCGGCTCGCGCACCACGACGGCCGGCTCGAGGTCGCGATAGAGCGGGATCAGCGTGTCCCACGGCGCGTCCGTGTAGTGCGGAACGGGCGCGCCGGTGATCTCGCTGACTTCCCAGCGCGTGACCAGGCCCTTGAAGGCGAACGGCACGCTGACGTCGCTGAGCCCCGCGCTCAGCGCCACCTCGCGGCGCGCCGGATCGGCCTCGCGCCCGCGCGCCACGACCAGCGACTCGGCTTCGGCCACCGCGCCGGTGAGGGCCGTCGGATGGGCGTTCACCTCCTCGAGCAGCGCCGACAGGACGTCGTAGGTGGCGAGCACTCGGGTTCGGTACGGCTTCAGCATGTGGGTCTCGACCAGGACCCCGGGCCGGCATTGGAGCGGCGCGTAGCCGGTCGAGAAGCGCGGCGCCTGGGCTCCCAGCTGGATGCCGCTCTCGGGGTGGTTGCCGTCGCGAAACGTCAGGTAGGGCGCCGGCAGGTGGCCCATCGCGGCGAGTCGCGGCACCACGCGCCCCTCGAACGCCTCGCGCGTCCAGCGCTCGACCGGCGCCGGGCAGTTGGGGCCGCGCGAGACGTCGTAGGTGAGATCGTGGCGGTAGTCGGCGCCGTCGGTCGTGTGGGTGTCCACCAGCAGATGCGGCCGCCAGCGCGCGAACACGTTGCCGAGCAGCCCCCTCAGCTCGGGGGTTTCGGCCTTGAGGTAGTCGCGATTGAGGTTGAGCCCGATCGGGGTGAAGCGCCATCCCATCTGCTCGGGACCGTTCTGGTTGATCCGGTTGTACGGGCCGCTCCGCTGGTGCGCGTCCACCGACAGGATCGGCACCACGAGCAGGATGGCGTGGTCGAGCAGGTCGGCGCGGTCGCGCAGCACGGCGAGGTCTCGCATCAGCGCCAGGCTCGCGTCCTTGCCCTCGATCTCGCCGGCATGGATCCCGTTCTGCACGAGGAGGATCGGCTTGCCCGTGGCGCGCGCCGCCTCGGGCGTGAACGCGCGGTCCTTCGAGACGATCACGAGCGGCAGGTCGCGTCCCTGGCCGCTGACGCCGAAGCTCGTGACCCGGATCCAGGTCGAGCCCGCCTCGAGTTGGCGGCAGTAGCGCATCGTCTCCTCGTAGTCCGGCGTCTGGAGGTACTCGGAGCGCTCGGCGCGGGTGCGCCAGTAGGCGGGGATCTCGCGGGTCGCGCTCGGCGCCCGGGCCACCTCGGGGAGCGAGACGGCCCCGGCGAGGGCGGCCGCGAGCAGCAGAAGGCCACGCATGGGCGGCGAATCTAGCACAGCGCCGCGCGGGATCCCGTTGCCCGGCCATTCGGTCAGACCCGTCTGCCGGTCTGACAGGGGCGGCGCGCATGCCGCGCTGCGTCGGGCCCCGCCAAGGCTACCAATCGACTGAGCCGCATGACCTTGAGGCTGAGGGCGTGATGCTCCCGACGTGCACGGCTCTTGCAAGCGAAGTCCCGAGGGCCGGCTTGACGCGGTGGGTCGCCCGGCACGGGGGATCTCCCCCCAAGGCCACGAGCCTGGGTGCCGGCGTGCGGCCACGACGTTGCCGGCCCATTCCTCATGCCGCTGATCGACTCGCGCACGGGTACGACCGTCCGCAGGTTCGAGGGCGAGGCCCTCGCACGTGCGGCGCGCGTCATGCGCGGAAAGGCGCTCGCGGCGATGTACCTCGCCGGGTCCGGCCACGCGGGCGGCAGCCTCTCGGTGATGGACATCGCCGCCGCGCTCTACCTCAACATCCTGCGCCACGACCCGCGCATCCCGGCGTGGCCCGCGCGCGACCGCGTCGTCTGGTCGGCCGGGCACAAGGCGCCCGCCCTCTACGTCGCGCTCGGCGCGAGCGGCTACTACGACATCGACGAGGTCGCCACCCTGCGCAAGCTCGGGAGCCCGTTCCAGGGCCATCCGCACCGCCATGCGCTGCCGGGGGTCGAGTTCTCCACCGGCTCGCTCGGCCAGGGCCTGTCCATCGCGGTCGGCCAGGCGCTCGCGCGCCGCCTCGCCCGGGGTTCCTACCGTGTGTTCTGCATCCTCGGCGACGGCGAACACCAGGAAGGACAGGTGTGGGAGGCGGTGATGGAAGCCGGTCACCACCGGCTCGGCGGACTGGTGGCGCTGGTGGATGTCAACGGCCTGCAGATCGACGGCAAGGTGCACGAGGTGATGGAGGTGCAGCCGCTCGCCGAGAAATACCGCGCGTTCGGCTGGGACGTGATCCCGGTGGACGGACACGATCTCGACGCCCTGGTGATGGCGATCGGGCGGGCGGCCGAATCGATCGAGAAGCCGGTCGCGGTCCTCGCGCGCACCGTGAAGGGCAAGGGCGTCGACTTCATGGAGCACCAGGCCGGCTGGCACGGGAAGGCCCCCGATACCGGCGAGCTGACCTTGGCGCTGCAGCAGCTCGACGTCGAGCGCGAGACCGACCTGCCGGCGATGGCGCGGCGCGCGGCCGCGCATCAGTCGCGCGCGATCGGCGCGCTCCGCGCCGGGACTCCGCGGTTCTCGCGCGACTACTTCTGGAACACCGGGACGACGATGCAGGTGGACATGGAGGCGACCCGGCTCGGTTTCGGGCGCGCGCTGAGCGAGCGCGGCGACGACCCGCGCGTGGTCTGCCTGGGCGAGGACATCTCGGGCTCGATCGGGATCTCCGAATTCCATCGCGGGCACCCCGAGCGTCTCGAGCGCTTCATCTCCCTCGGCATCGCCGAGCAGAGCGCGACCGGGGTGGCGGCGGGCCTCGCGCGGGAAGGCCTGCTGCCGGTACTGGGCAGCTACGGCGTGTTCGCCTCGGGGCGCGCGCTCGACCAGCTGCGCACCACCGTGTGCTACGGCGGCTTCAACGTGCTGGTCGCGGGCGCCCACGGCGGCGTCTCGGTGGGACCGGACGGCGCCACCCATCAAGCGCTCGAGGACCTCTTCCAGGTGTGCGGGCTGCCGGGCATGACCGTGGTGGCGCCCTGCGACGCGCTCGAGACGCAGCGCGCCACCGAAGCCCTCCTGTTCGACGTCGCGGGACCCAAGTTCCTGCGCTTCGCGCGCGAGGCGACGCCGGTGGTCACCTCCGCGCGCACGCCGTTCCGGGTCGGTCGGGCCAACGTCGTCCGGTTCCGCGGCGAGGCGGCGCGCTTCACGGATGCGTTCGAGACCCGGCTTGCGTCCGAGTACCCCGACGAGCACGAGGACCTGACGATCGTCGGCTGCGGTCCGGCCACGGCCGAGGCGATGCGCGCGGCGTGGGTGCTCAAGGCCGAGTACGGGCTCGAGACGCGGGTGCTCCACATGCACACCCTGAAGCCGCTGGACGCCGATGCGGTGGTGCGCGCCGCGCGCGAGACCGGTGTGCTCGTCACGGTGGAGGAGCACCAGACCGGCGGACTCGGCTACCGCGTGCTCGCCGCGGTCGCGGCGGGCGGGCCGATCGACTTCGTCGCCGACCTGGTGGGTGTGGACGATCGCTTTGGAGAATCCGGCGGTCCCTGGGAGCTGATGTTCAAGTTCGGTCTCAGCGCGGAGCACGTCGCCGCCCGCGCGCGGGCGCTATGGGCGCGCCGCGCGGGGAACGTCGCGATGCTTCCTGTCTCGAAGGAGGAATGACCATGCTGCCGATATCCGAAAGGTCCAAGAGCCTGGGGACCGAGAACGCGTTCGTCGTGCTCCAGGAAGTCCTCGAGCGCGTGGCCGCGGGCCACGACGTGAAGAGCTTCTGCATCGGACAGCCCGACTTCGTGACGCCGGATCACATCCGGCTCGCCGGGATGCGCGCGATGATCGAGGGCAAGACCGGGTACACGCCGAGCGCCGGGATTCCCGAGCTGCGCGAGGCGATCGCCGCCTCCGTCCGGCGCACGCGGAAGATCGAGGTGTCGGCGGACGACGTGGTCGTCGGGTGCGGCGCGAAGCCCTTCATCGGCTACGTCATCCAGGCGGTGACCGATCCGGGCTCGGGCCACGAGGTCATCTTCCCGGTGCCGGGATACCCGATCTACGAATCGCAGACCCGCGCCCAGGGCGCCGTCCCCGTGCTCCTTCCGCTGCGCGAGCGCCACGGGTTCCGGCTCGATCCCGAGGAGCTGGAATCGCTCGTGAGCCCGCGCACCCGGCTGCTCATCCTGAATTCACCCCACAATCCCACCGGCTCGGTGCTCTCGCGTCGCGAGCTGGAATCGATCGCCAAGGTCGTGGAGCGCTACCCGGATCTCTGGGTGTTCTCGGACGAGCCCTACGCCACGCTGGTCTACGATCAGGAGTACACCAGCCTGGCGTCGATCCCCGGAATGACCGAGCGCACCATCGTCGTGGACAGCGCCTCCAAGACCTACGCCATGCCCGGCTGGCGCGTGGGCTGGGCCGTGAATCGCCGGCTCGCCCCGGTGATGGCCCGCTGGGTCACCAACACCGACTCGTGCGCCCCGAGCATCGCCCAATGGGCGACGCTCGAGGCAGTGACCGCGCCGCAGGACGCGTCGGTGGCCATGCACGAGGCGTTCCACCGGCGCCGCGACGAGGTGATCGATGGGCTGAATCGGATACCCGGCGTGCACTGCGCGCTCCCGGGCGGCGCGTTCTACGCGTGGCCCACGGTGACCGAGCTGTGCCGGCGCGCGGGGGGGCTCGACTCCGAGGCCCTGCGCCGGCGCCTGCTCACCGAAGCCGGCGTGGCCGTGCTCTCGGACGTGCACTTCGGTCCGCGGATCCCGGGAGAGGGCGAGCACCTGCGGATGTCCTTCGCGGCCTCGTCCGCGAACCTGAAGGAAGGCATCTCGCGCCTGGCCCGATTCGCGGGAGCGGCCGGTCGCGAAGAGGTGGCCGCCAGGCGCTAGGCTGTGTCTGAAGACGCCCGAGGCTCAAGTTGCGCGGTCGGCTCCTCGCTCCAACGTGGCCGGGCACCGCGCGCAGCGCGGTCGGCCACGATTCCGCTCGTCGCTCGACCGCGACGCCTTGCCCTCGGGCGTTTTCAGGCACAGCCTAGGCCTCCGGCGGCACCATGGACCGGGCCTCCCTCGAGTGAGGCCCGGTTTCAGCGCAGCCGCACGTTGACCTGGCCCACGCCGCAGTGGACCTCGTAGCGCGCCCGGCCCCCCGAGTCGTTGTTCCAGCTCAACCGGCGCCCGATGAGGCCGGAAACGCGGGTGTTGCCCCCATGGTGGCTGAGTTCGGCCTCGCCGATGCCCACCGCCAGCCGCAGCGCGCGCACGGCCGACTGAGCCGCGGAGATCTCGACCTGCCCCACGCCCAGTTCGAGGTCGAGGTCGCCGCCCACGTTCGTCACCTCGACGGATCCCACGCCCATGTCGATCTGGACCGCGAGTCCGGCCGGCACCTCGACCAAGGCCTCGATCGCGGGCTCGCCGCCGAGAATCACCGATGCCCCCTTCACCTCGAGCTCGAGGAGGTCCCCGCGCCGCCGGTCGCGCAGCTCGACCTGCTCCGCACGCTCGCGGCAATCCCGCTCGTCGCGATCGCAGCGCAGCGTCAACGTCACCCGCACCTGGCTGCCCCGGCCCCCTTCCACGCGCAGCTCGCCCACCTTGAACTCGAGACGCAGCCGGTCCGCGTCGCCCGGGGACAAGGTGCGGGTGAACGTTCGCACGGTTTCCCGCCCCCGCGCGGCCGCCGATCCCACAGGCAGGGCGACGGCCAGCGCGACCACCGTCAAGAGCAGATGTCGCCTCATTGGACCTCCGCGCCGGGACCGAACATGCGCCCGGCCTGCATGCCGGGGCGCGAGGCGCTGAGGTTCGGTCCCCATCACACCTCGCTACGCGCCACTGCCGCCAGGGGTTGCCGCCAAAGTGACGCCGCCCGCCCGAGCGGGCGGGATATCGGCCCTTGCCCATCGCCTACGGAGCAGCGGCCGGAGCGGGAGGGAACCGGAGCGAGGGCCGCACGTTCGACAGTGGGCCGCAGCGGGCGGGGACCGGAGCGCGGGCTCCGCAGACGCGCAGGAGCCAGGGATGGCGGGCGCGACGAGGACGCCGGATGCCATCGACGCTCGCCCGGGGCAGGGCGCCCCTCAGAGCGCAGCGAGGCCGAGCGGCCCGCGCGCAGGTCCCCGCCCGCTGCGGCCCGCCAGGCACGGCGACCGAGGCCGAGCGGCCCGCGCGCAGGTTCCTTCCCGCGGAGGCCGCGGGGCAAACCGCGGCGCCCGCTAGCGGGTGACCGGGCTCACCGCGCCGCGCTCCGTCGCAACCGCCCGTGTCGGCCCTGCCTCCGACGCGCCGGCGCCCACCAGCTTCGCCATCAGCGCCTTCTGCAGGTGCAGGCGGTTCTCGGCCTGCGCCATCACCACGCTCTGCGGCCCGTCGATCACCGCGTCGGTGACCTCCTCGCCGCGGTGCGCCGGCAGGCAGTGCATGAACGTGGCTCCCGGGGCGGCGAGCGCCAGCAACTCGTCGTTCACCTGGTAGCCCGCGAACACCACGCGGCGCCATGCCGCTTCCTTCTCGCGCCCCATGCTGGTCCAGGTGTCGGTGTAGACCACGTCGGCTTCGTGCACCGCCTCGCCCGGATCGCGGAAGCGCCGCACGCCCCCGCGCGAGCGCCGTTCGGCCTCGAGGAACAGGCCGGCATCGGGCTCGAACCCGTCCGGCACCGCGACGTTGAGCTTGAAGCCGAACAGGGTGGCCGCCTCGAGCCAGGAGTGGAGCACGTTGTTGCCGTCGCCCACCCACGCCACGGTCAGGCGGTCGACGTCATGGCCGGCACGGTGCAGCGTGTAGAGATCGGCGAGGATCTGACAGGGATGCGAGAAGTCGGTGAGGGCGTTGATCACCGGCACCGTCGCGTGCGCCGCGAGCTCGCCCACGACGCGGTGGGCAAAGGTGCGCACCACCATGAGGTCGCACATCCCGGAGAGCACGCGCGCGACGTCGCCGAGACTCTCGCGCCCGTTCTCGCTCACCTCGGCGGCCCCGAGATCCACCGCGTCTCCGCCGAGCTCGTGCATGCCGACCGTGAACGACACGCGGGTGCGAAGCGAGGGCTTGTGGAACACCAGCGCCGCGGTCCGTCCCTCGAGCGGCCTCGGGGCCTGCGAGGTGCCGCGCACGGCGCGCAGGCGCTCGGCCTCGGCGAACAGCTCGAGCACCCAGTCGCGATCGAGGCCGAGCAGATCGACCAGATGCAGCGGCGCCGCGGGCATGTACCGGACCCCGATCACGTGACGATCGGCAGCGAGGCCGGATCGGCGGAGGCGGTCTGGGGAATGGGCAGCGTCCACGAGCGCCCGCTGGCCGCGGCGGCGGCGGAGGCGCCGGGCACCAGGTCGAGAACGACGGCCACCTCGTCGCAGGCATGGCGGCGCGGGCAACGCACGCAGTCGGTCCAGACCTTGCGGGGCAGCGCGTCGCGCGAGAGGACGCCGAACCCGCAGCGCTCGAAGAAGGGCACCTCGCGGGTCAGGGCGATGACGCGCGGCAGCGACAGGGCGCGCGCGTCGGCGATCACCTGCCGGACGAGCGCGACGCCGAGACCGCGGCCGTGGTGGTCGGGCCGCACGGCGAGCGAGCGCACCTCGCCGAGATCCTCCCACAGCAGCCGCAGAGCGGCGCAGGCCACGACCTCGCCGCGGCACTCGGCGACGTGGAACTCGCGGACGCACTGGTAGAGCTCGCTCACGGGACGCGGGAGCAGGACGCCCTGGATGACGTACTCGGCCATCAAGGCGGCGATGCCGGGGACGTCGGTGATGCGCGCGGGGCGCACGCGGATGCTCCCGGGGAGCACGGACCCGGTCGAGGCGCTCGCTGGATTCGCCTCGAGGGCCGCAGCCGCTTCGCCGATCGGGTGCTCGTGGCCCGCGTCCGCAGCGGCCGGGGACGCTCCGCGCGGGACGCTCGGCTCCGCCATCCATGGCTCCGCCTCGCTGCTCTCTGAGGGGCGCCCCGCCGGTGGCGGGCTCGGGCGGCATCCGGTGCGGGTCTCAGGGGCACCCGGCTCCTGCCTCCTGCGCGCCTGCGCGACCCGCGCTCCGGTCCCCGACCGCTGCGGACGCTGATCGTGGGCTGCGTCGCCGGGGCCCAGGCCCAGGCGTCCCTCCACGCGGGCGAGCTGGGCGGCGACGGCGCCGGGTCCGGTGCCGGGGGCTTGGTCGCGGCGGGCGATGGCCGCGGTGACGTCGAGATCCGCGAGGCGCTCGCCGGTGAGGAGCGGCGAGATGGCGAGGCGCTCGATCTCGGGCAGCCCGCTGACGGGCACGCCGGCGCGCTCGGCGGCGGCCCACAAGCGGGAGACGGCGGCGTGGGCGTCGCGGAATGGTACGCCCTCGGCGACCAGGGCATCGGCCAGCTCGACGGCGAGCAGGTCGGGCGTGAGGCTGTCCCGCATGCGCGCGGCCTCGGGCTCGAGCGCGGCGATGGCCGGCGGCAGGGCGTCGAGCAGCGCATCCAGGGTGTCGGCGGTGTCGAACACCGCTTCCTTGTCCTCCTGCAGGTCCTTCTGGTACGAGGACGGGAGGCCCTTGAGCAGCAGGTGCAGGCGCTGCGCGTTGGCGATCAAGCGCGCGGACTTGGCCCGCGCCAGCTCGAAGATGTCGGGGTTGCGCTTCTGCGGCAGCAGGCTCGATCCGGTCGAGAAGCCGTCGGGGGCGATGAACCAGCCGAAGGCGGGCGAACACCACAACACCAAGTCCTCCGCCAGGCGCGACAGGTGGATCCCGAGCGCGGCGGCGGCATTCAGGTAGTCGATCGCGAAGTCGCGATCGCCGACCGCATCGAGGCTGTTCGTTGCGAGGCGGCTGAACCCGAGGCGCGTGGCGAGGGCGACGCGATCGTAGCGCAGCGGCGTGCCGGCCACCGCCGAGGCGCCGAGCGGCATGAGGTCGGCCGCCTCGCGCGCGGCGAGAAAGCGCTCCTCGTCGCGCTCGAACGCGGCCACGTGCGCGAGCCACACGTGCGCGAGCAGCACGGGCTGGGCGGGCTGGAGGTGGGTGAACGCGGGCACGGCGATGTCGCCCGCGGCGCGCGCCTGCCTCGCCAGTGCGCGCTCCAGCTCGCGCACGTGCTCGACGGCCTGTTCGCAGAGGCCCATCGCGCGCATGCGCAGCAGGGTGGCGACCTGGTCGTTGCGGCTGCGGCCGGTGTGCAGGCGCCGGGCGGCGTCCCCGGCGCGCCGCACCAGTTCGGCCTCGACCGCGGAGTGGACGTCCTCCCCGGCGAGCACGGTGGCGCCGGCGAGCAGGCCCTCCTCGAGCGCGTCGCAGGCCCCGAGCAGCGCGCCGAGCCCCGCCTCGTCGAGCACCGCGCACTCGGCGAGGGTACGGGCGTAGGCGCGGCTCAGCGCCAGCTCCTCCGGCCACAGCCGCCGGTCCACCGGCAGCGAGTCGTTGAGGACGCGCGCGCGCGGGTCGAGCGGCGCCGCGAGGCGACCGCGCCAGACCTCGGGGGCGGGCCGCTCAGCCGACACGGTCCACCTCGAGCGTGGGAGGCGCGCCCGGCACCTCGAGGATCCGGGCGGCGTCGGCGCCGCTCCCCGCCGCGGGGGTGGCGGCCTCGCTGGCGGGGGCGACCGTTCCGTTCTCGCCGTTACGGCCGCGTTGGGCGAGCGCCACCAGCGGCAGACCGAAGAGGCGGATGAAACCCTCGGCGTGGCGCGCGTCGTAGCCGGTCATGTCGAACGAGGCGAGGTCGGGACGGTAGAGCGATTGCGGGCTGGTCCGCGCCACGGCGCGGGCCTGGCCCTGGAACAGCTCGATCGTCACCTCGCCGGTCGCCGCCTCGAGCGCCACGTCCACGAACGCCTGCAGGGCGCGCCTGAGCGGCGTGAACCACAGGCCGGCGTAGATCAGATCGGCCATGCGCGGCGCCAGCTCGGCCCGGGTGCGCAGCAGGTCGTGGGGCAGGGTGAGCCGGCACAGGTCCTCGAGCGCCTCGTGCAGGACCGTGCCCGCCGGGGTCTCGTAGACGCCGCGCGATTTCATCCCCACCAGGCGGCTCTCCACCAGGTCCGCGCGGCCCACGCCGTGGCGGGAGGCGAGCGCGTTCAGCCGCTCGACCAGGGTGACGGGGCCGAGGTCGTGGCCGTCGAGGCGCACCGGGCGGCCACCGGCGAATCCCACCGTCACCGTCTCGGGCAGCGCGGGCCGCTGGTCGGGTGCCGCCGTGAGGCGATACATGGACTCCGGAGGCGACGCGGTCGGATCCTCGAGCGGCCCGCCCTCGTGACTCAGGTGCCAGAGGTTCCCGTCGCGCGAGAACAGGTCGGCGCGGGTCTGGAGCACCGGGATGCCCTTGCGCTCGGCGTACGCCAGCGCGTCCTCGCGGGACACGATGTCCCACTCGCGCCAGGGCGCGATGACCGTCAGCTCGGGCGCCAGCGCCAGGAACGCCAACTCGAAGCGCACCTGGTCGTTGCCCTTGCCGGTGCAACCGTGGACCAGCGCGTCCGCTCCCACGCGCCGCGCGCACCAGACCTGGCGCGAGGCGATCAGCGGACGGGCGAGCGCGGTGCCGAGCAGGTAGCGCCCCTCGTACACCGCGCCCGCGCGCAACGCCGGGAAGGCGAAGTCGCGCAGGAACGGCACCCGGAGGTCCTCGACCACGACGTCGCTCGCGCCGAGCGCGCGCGCGCGGGCCTCGAGCCCTTCGAGCTCGCCGCCCTGGCCGACGTCGGCGCAGTAGCACACCACCTCGCAGCCGTAGTGCTCGCGCAACCAGGGCACGATGATGCTGGTGTCCAGTCCCCCGGAGTACGCCAGCACCGCCCGCCCGACCGGGCGCTTCGACACGGTCATGATCGTGTACCTCCCGTGAGTTCGAGGCGCGCGATCGCGGCCTCGAGCTTCTCCAGGGCTTCGACGATTTCGTCGGCGCCCACCGTCAACGGCGGCAGCAGCCGCACCGCCCGCTCCCCGCCACGCACCAGCAGCAATCCCGATTCGCGCGCCGCGGCCACCAGGGCCGGCGCGTCGTAGGGGGCGTCCGCCGCCACCTCGACCGCGCGCAGCAGACCGAGCCCGCGCGCCGCGGCCAGCGACCCGTGGCGCTCGACCAGCCCCGCGAGCCCCGCCTCCAGCTCGCGCGCCCGCCGCCGCACCCGCGCGAGGAACCCCGGCCGCCGCACCCGCGCGAGCACGAAGGCGCCGGCCGCGGCCGCCGCGGGGCCGCCGCCGAAGGTGCAGCCGTGTTGTCCGGGCGCAAGCCCAGCGGACGCGCCCTCGGTCATCAGCACCGCGGCGAGCGGCAGGCCGCCGCCCAGGGCTTTGCTCAGCACCGTGAAGTCGGCACGCACGCCGTAGTGTTCCGCGGCCAACAGGCGGCCGCTGCGCCCCATGCCGCACTGCACCTCGTCGAAGACCAGGGCGGCGCCGAGCGCCGTGGTGCGCGCGCGCAGCGCGTCGAGGAACTCGCGCGTGGCCGGGATCGCCCCGCTCTCGCCCTGCACCGGCTCCACCACCACCGCCGCGACGCTGCCGTCCAGCGCGGCGTCGAGCGCCTCGAGGCGGTTGTAATCGGCAAAGCGAATGCCCGGCATCAGGGGCTCGAACGGCTCGCGGTAGGACGGGTTCCAGGTCACCGACAGGGCGAAGGCGGTGCGCCCGTGGAAGCCGTCCCGGAACGCCAGCACGTCGCGCCCCGCCAGGCCGCGCGCCCGCGCGCGCACCCGCGCGAACTTGAGCGCGGCTTCGATGCCCTCGGCGCCGCTGTTGCAGAAGAACACGCGGTCGTAGCCGGTCGCCTCGAGCAGGGCGTTCGCGAGCCCGATCGCGGGGCGGTTGGCGAAGAGGTTGGAGCAGTGCGTGAGCACGCGCATCTGGGCCGCCACCGCGCGCGCCAGCCCGGGCGGCGCGTGGCCGAGGGCATTGACCGCGATCCCGCTCACGAAGTCGAGGTACTCGCGACCGGCGGCGTCGCGCACCCGGGTGCCGCGCCCGCTCGCCAGCTCGAGCCGCGGGAGCGGGTAGAGCGGGGCAAAACGGCCGACCTCCTCGGCGGCGAAGGCCGCGGGCAAGGCGCCGGTGCCCACCGGGGTGGCGGTGGCCGGGGGAGCCGCCGCGGGCTTCGCCACGCCGCCGACTCCCGGGCCGGTGGCGACCGCTCCGGCTCCGGCCTTGGGCGCCGCCTGCGGCGCCACGGGGCCCGCGCCGGCTCCGGCGCGCACGGCCTCAGCCATGGGCGGCCTGCGGCGCGGCGGCGATCAGCGTGGTGCCCGCGCCCTCTCCGGCGAGCAGCCGGGTGAGCGTGCCGGGCCCGGTCCAGGACGCGATGTGGACCCGCTCGACGCCGCCCTCGAGCGCCGCGCGCGCGGCCACGAGCTTGGGCCGCATCCCGTCCCGCACCTCGGGGCGCGCCAGGGTCCGCGCGAGCGCCCCGGGCGGGAGCCAGGGCACGACGGCGCCATCGAGCAGGAGCCCCGGCGCGTCGCTGAGAAGCACGAGGTCACGCGCGCCCAAGGCCGGGGCGAGGGCCGCGGCGAAATCGTCGGCATTGAGGTTGACCAGCTCGCCCGCGATCGCGCCGATGCTGGCGAGCACCGGGACGCGACCCTGCGCGAGCAGGGTGTCGAGCAGCGAGGGATCGACGCCGCGCACCCGGCCGACGGCGCCGAGGCGCGCGGCGTCCGGGTGCGGATCCAGCGTGGTCAAGCCGCCGTCGAGCGCGCTCAGCCCTACGGCGTCCACGCCGCGCGCCCGCAGCTGCGCGACCAGGCGGCTGTTGGCGAGCCCGGCGAGCACCGCGGTCACCACCTCGAGCGTCTGGGCGTCGGTGACGCGCAGGCCGTCGGCGAAGGCCGGGGCGATCCCCATGCGAGCGCACCAGGCGCTCACCTCGATGCCGCCGCCGTGGACGAGCACCACGCCCCCGGGACGCGCCAGCTCCGCCGCCAGCTCCGCCGGGGCGTGGGTTCCCTCGAGCGCCCGCCCGCCGATCTTGACCACGACCGCGGCGCCCGTGCCGGTGATGGGCGCGGAGCCGCGCGCGGCGCGGTTCAGCTTTCGCACGACGCGCTCCCCCCGGACGCCCGCCCGGGCCGGGCCGCGCTCCGGCCCCGGTCCGTTCACCACGGGGTGCCGTGCGCCGGCAGTCCCCAGTTCTCGGGCCAGCCCAGCATGAGGTTCAGGTTCTGCACCGCCTGGCCCGCCGCGCCCTTGACCAGGTTGTCGAGGGCGGCGGTGGCCACCAGGGTGCGGCCGCCGTGCACCGTGGTGACCGCGAGGTCGCAGCGATTGGAGGCTCGCACCACGCGGGTCTCCGGCCACTGCCCGGGGTCGAGCATGCGCACGAACGGCTCGCCGGCGTAGCGCTCGCGGTAGGCGGCCTGGACCTCCAGCGGGGTGAGCGCCGAGGCGAGCGGGAGCGTGGCGGTGAGCAGGATGCCGCGCGCCATCGGCGCGAGCTGCGGGGCGAAGGCGACCTCCACCGCGCTTCCCGCGAGCCGCGCCAGGCTGCGTTCCATCTCGGCCACGTGCGCGTGCTCGACGCCCACGCGGTAGAACGCCGCGCCGCCGTCCAGCTCGACGAAGGAGGTGCGCAGCGCCGGCGAGCGCCCGGCACCGCTCACTCCCGAGAGGGCGCTCACCATCGCCGGTCCCCCGATCCATCCGTGCTCCGCGGCCGGAAGCATCGCCAGTGCGGCGGCAGTGGGGTAGCAACCGGGATTGGCGACGCGCGCCGCGTCGGCGATCTCGGCGCGAAAGGCCTCGGGCAGACCGTAGACGTAGCCGCCGCTGCCGTCACGGTGATCCGAGGAGAGGTCGACGATGCGCTGGGGCAGGCGGGCCAGCGCGGGCACCTCGGCCGCGAGCGCGCGCCAGGCGCCGTGCGGCAGGCAGCAGACCAGCGTGTCGAAGGCTCCCTGCTCGAGCAGCCCGGGAAGCGCGGCCGGGTCGGTCACCGCGGGCAGGGTGTGGATGCGCGGGTCGAGCCCGGGGAGCAGCTCGGCCGCCGGCCGGCCGGCGTGCTCGCGGGAGCTCAAGACGGTCAGCTCGAGCCCGGGATGCGCGAGCGCCAGCCGCGCGAACTCTTGCCCGGTATAGCCGCTCGCCCCGAGCACGGCGATGCGCGCGTGGCGCCGCGCGCCGTCGGGGCGCACCGCGGCCGCGGCGGCTTGCGGCTCGGCGAGCGTCGTCGCCGGTGCGGAGGCCGCGAGCGGCGGTGCCGCAGGCCCCGCGGCAGCGGGCGCGAGGCGGCCGCCGGGGGCGCGCCCCGCCACCGCGATCGTCGGTGCCACGCCGCTCGCGAGGCGTTCGGTCCCCGTCGGTGCGGTGGCCTCGCTCGGGCGCGGCCCTCCCGGCGTGTGCGGCGCGCTCACTTGGCGCTCCCCGCGAGGCTGCCGGCGATCCCGTCGAGACGGCGCCTGAAGCGCCGGGCGGCGGAGAGATCCTCGGTCACGACCAGGACGGTGTCGTCGCCCGCCACGGAGCCGACGGCGCCCGTGAAGTCCATGAGATCGATCGCGCGGGCGACGGCGCTGCCGTGTCCGGGCGGGGTCTTCACCACGACCAGGTTCTGCGCCACGCGCACCTCGTTGACGAAGGTCTTGAGATCGAGCATCTGGCGCTCGCGATCGAGCGACTCGATGGCGGGCCCCGGCAGCTCGTAGACCGGGTGGCCGGAGGCGTCGGGACGCTTGCCGACGCCGAGGCTGCGCAGATCGCGCGAGAGCGTGGCCTGGGTCACGGCCGCGCCGGTGCGGGCGAGCGCGCGGACGAGTTCCTCCTGGCTCGAATAGCGGTGCTCGCCGAGAAGCTGGGCGAGCAGCGCGAGACGACGGGAACGCAACACGGATGACCTCCGGTCGGATTGAATAAATATGTAAGAGTGTGCATAAAAACACATGCGGGAGGGCGGGTCAAAGGAAAAATCGCCGGGCCGGGGCCGGGTGTGCCCGGATCGCGATCCTCTCGGCGGGGCCCCGGCGCGCCCCGGGCTGCGGATCGCGGTGGGAGTCGTGGGGCTCGGAACGCAGAGGAGCCCGGCACCGGGGTGCCGGGCTCCGATCGCGCGCCGGGGCGCCGCGCGGCAGGGGCTGCCGCCGGCCCGGGGGGCTACGGGATACGGGTCAGGCGCTGCACCGCCTGCAGGCCGAAGCCCTGGAGCTGGACGAAGTAGGCGCCGGCCGCGACCCGCCGGCCCCTCGCGTCGCGTCCGTCCCACACCACCGAGTTCAGACCCGCCCCGCGCTCGCCATCGACCAGGGTGCGGATCAGCTCCCCGCGGAGGCCGTAGACCCGCAGGCGGACGGGCCCGCTGCGGGGCAAGGTGAAGTCGATACGGCTGTCGCCCGCCGCCGGGTTGGGGAAGGCCCGCCGCAGGCCGAAGGCGAGCGGCCCGTCACCGACTCCGGTGGTGGCGATGACCTGGAACGTGAAGCAGCAGGAGTCCACCAGCGCGCCTTTGGCGTTCACCACGCGCACGCACACGCGGTTGGCGCCCGAGGCGGCGGAATCCGGCACCTGGAGGATCGCCGTGAGCGGGGCGCTCTGGTTCGCCCCGACGTTGATCGGACCGGATGCGGGCAGCAGCCAGCCGCGCTGGTCGGTGAAGCTGTAGCTGTAGGTGTTCCCGAACAGCAGGTTCAGGTTCGCGATCGCGTAGAGCACGTCGCGTGAATCTCCGGCGGTGATCACCGTGTCGGCCGGGCAGGTGGTGAGGGCGAAGCGCGGATCGAGCCCGGCGACGTAGGTGTCCGCGTTCAGGCTGCGGTTGTCGGCCCAGGTCCAGCGCACCCGGTCGGCGGCACCATGCATGTGGCTGTAGTCGCCCTGGTTGGGTGCGATGTTGGTGAAGCCGTCGGTCCAGTTCGAGGTCACGTCGCTCACACGCTGGCTCGCGAGCCAGGTCGTGCCTCCGTCGTCCGAACGCGACAGGTAGATGTTCGACCCTCCGCCGCAGCTGGTGGGCGTGTCCCGCCAATCGAACCACGTGACGTACGGACAGCCGTCGGCACCGACGATCACTTCGGGGAGCCAGTCGTCGAGATAGGGCTGGTCATCGTTCACGCGGCTGGGTGCGCTCCACGCCGTGCCGTTGTCGGAGTGGGTGACGAACACGTCCCGGGTGTCGCGTCCCGGCTCGGGACCGCCGCCGTTGGTGCCGGTGTAGATGTGGTAGCCGCCGGTCAAGGCGCCCGAAACGTAGGACATGCGCAGGTAGTAGGTGGCGGTAGAGGGGGCGGTCCAGACGATGAAGCTGTTGCCGCCCGCGGGCGAGTTGAGGTCGCCGGCGTAGGCGAGCCGCGTGTACTGATCGCTGCAATAGACGCGCATGGTGTAGAGCGGCCGCGGGATCGAATCGCACCAGAAGATGTAGGTCGTGCCCTGCGAGGCGGAGAACGACCAGTAGTCGAAGTCGCTGGTGGTCAGGGTGCCGCGGAGCTGCTGTCCGGGCACGAACGGCGTCGCGGTCCCGAACGAGCCGTTGCTCTCGACCTCGCTCTTGCTGCCCGCGCCCCCCAGCAGGTCGTCGTACCAGTTCACCGTCTCGTGCCAGCTCACGTAGACGCGGCCGCGCTGGGCCCCCGTGGTGCGGTCCACCGCGATCGAGGGGAAGGTGACACCGCGCTCGCGGTTGAAGCCCGGCGCGCCGGTGCCGAAGTTGTCGTAGAGCGACGCGGCGACCGCCTCGCTTCCGAAGGTCACGCCCAGGTTCGTCGACTTGCGGATCTTCATGTAGTCCTGCGCTCCGGTGCCGATCTCCTTCCAGACCACGTAGAGCTCGCCATCCGGTCCGACGACGGGACGTGAACCCTGCACGTAGCCGGTCGCGGCCGGCGAGCTGATCACGCTCGGCACGCTCCAGGTCGCACCCTGGTCCGTAGACCTGGTGAACTCGATCTGGTCTCCGCCGACGAAGAAGTTGGTGTAGGTCAGGTAGAGGTTTCCGGTGACCGCGTCGGCCACCAGCCATTCCTTGTCGATGAAATTGGTGGAGTTGCTGCGCGAGATCGCGATGTGCGGCGTGTCCCAGGTCAGCACGCCTCCCGGAAACGTGAGGCGCGCCACCCCGATGCCGTTGGTGGAGCCGTTGGGGTTGATCAGTCCGCAGTAGTAGAAGTCTCCCGTGGCATCGTTGACCGTGACCGACGGATCGCTGGTCCAGGCGGCTCCCACCGGTTTGGGCGGCGCGCCGCCGTCGGTGAAGGTGGCGCCGCCGTCGGTGGAATAGCCGTAGCCCTGGATGTCGGGGCCGGAGACGAAGCCCTGACCGTCGTTCCAGGCCACCAGCGCGTACGGGCCCCAGGCGGCGATGGCGGATTCGGCCTGACCGGCGCTGGGGTCGTCGCCGGTGGGGTTGTTGGCCCGCACGTTCGTGGGGATGACGAGCGCGGCCTCGGCCGACAGCGGCTTCGCCTCACGCGGTGCCGGGATGAACTGGGAGGGGTCGTCGTCCGGATTCACGCGCCGCGCGCGGTTGGCTTTCTTCGGGAGCGGTAATCCCTTGCGCTGGGCGCGCTTGAGCGCCTTCTCGTAGGCCTTGCCCGCGGCCAGCTTGCGGGTGGAGGTGTCGAGGTTCATCTCGACCTGAGCGCGCTTGATCGCCTTGATGCGGGCGAGCTGCTCGGCCTGCGTCGGGGCGTCGGGTGACGCGAAGCCGGGGGCCGGCGCCACGGCCAGGATCGCCAGCAGGGCGAGGGATGCGCGCGCCGGGGCCGGGCGCCACGGCCGGGCGCGGAATCGCGATTGCGTGAACATGGGTGCTCCTCCTGAGAAGCAGCGGCAAGAAGACCTGAACGAGGGGGAACGCGTCGCTGAGGGCATCGATTCTAGCCCCGGGGGAAGGGGCCTGGCCAGTCGAAAGCGTTTCAGCGCCCCGGGCGGGAGTGCCGATCGCGCATTCCGCACGATCGGCGCCCGCGGCCACCCGAGATCGCGACGACCGGCCGGCGCGAGATGCGAAACGCCGGCCGGCGGAAGCCGGCCGGCGTCGCGAGGCGGCAGCGGGCGCGGGCGCCGGATTCGGGCCGCCCGCGCGCGGCGCCGCGGCACGCGGAGGCTTGCCCGCGCGGCGCCGCTCCCGTCAACGCACGACGGTCACGCGCGCGCTCATCGCTTCACCGCCGCGCGCGAGGCGGACGATGTAAACCCCGACCGGAAGCTCGCCCTGCGCGGCGAGATTCACCACGTGGCTGCCGGCGCCGAAGCCGGCGAGCGCGCGCGTGCGCACCAGGCGTCCGGAGACGTCGTAGACCGAGAGCGTCGCCGGCGCTGCGTCCGGGAGCGAGAACGACACCCAGGCCTCGTGGCGCGCCGGATTGGGGCGCACGCCATGCAGCGCCAGTCGCGCGGCCACCGGCACGTCCACCCACACCTCGCCCACCAGCCGCTCGCTGCCGTGCTCCATCACCCCGAGCCGGTAGCCGTAACGCGTCCCCGCGATCACCTGCCGGTCCTCGAAGCGGAGCCTGCCGAGTCCATCGGGCTCGATCGTCCCGAGCGCCGTCCAGTCATCCTCGCCGCTGCGCCGGTAGACGGTCGCCGACAGCGCCTCGCCCGAGACGTCGCGCCACTCGAGGCTCACGCGATCGGGAAGCGCATCGGCGGCGACCAGCGAGATCTCGACCGGGGTGATCGCGAGCGGCCAGACCGCGAGGTAGACGTCCACGTTCCCCCCGCGGCCGTCGGCCCAGCACGGATAAACCGCCGTGGCGTTGGCGTAAAGCCCGAGGTAATCGCCCTGGTTGGGGGCGATGTTGGACAGGGTGTTGGTCCAATCGGTCTGCGTGTCGGTCACCGGCCCGATCTCGCTCCAGCTGGTCCCGCCGTCGTCCGAGCGCGCGAAGTAGACGTGCGACCAGCCGCCGCACACGGCCGGCGGCGAGTCGCGCCAGTCGTACCAGATGACGTAGGGAATGCCGTTGCCCCCCACCGCCACCTCGGGTAGCCAGTCGTCGTAGTAGGGCGGGTCGTTGTTGACCCGGGTCGGGGCGCTCCAGGCGGTGCCGTTGTCCGAGTGGTTCACGAACACATCCCGCTGGTCCCGCCCACGCTCGGAGCCGGTGAGGTGGACGCCGGTCCGGAAGCGATACCCGCCACTGCCCGTGCCGATGCCGGCCATGCGCACGTAGTAGGTGCCGGTGGTGGGAGCGGTCCACACGATGAGCGATTTCTGTCCGGGCGCGCCGCTGGTGTGCCCTGCAAACGCGAGCCGCTGGCTCCCGTCGGTGCAGAACACCCGAAACGTGTAGAGCAGGCTGCTGTTGAGCGAGTCGCAGTAGAAGATGTAGGTCTTGCCCTGGTTGGCGGCGAAGGAGAAGTAGTCCTGCGCCGAGGTGCTCTCCAGCGATCCGCGCAGGGTCTGTCCGACCGTGAAGGACGTGGCGGTCGCCGGGGTGTCGTTGGACTCCACCTCGCTCTTGTTTCCTCCCAGCCCGAGCGCGTCGTCGTAGAAGTTGACGGACTCGTTCCAGGCGAGGTAGACGCGCCCGTTACGCGGGCCCCCGGAGCGGTCGACGGCGATCGAGGGAAACGCGATCCCGCGCTCGCGGTTGAAACCGGGAGCGCCGCAGCCGTAGTTGTTGTAGAAGGCCGCGGCCTGGACCTCGGCGGCGAAGCTCTGGCCGCTGTCGGTGGACTTGCGGATCATCATGAAGTCCTGGTCCACGAGGCCGATTTCGTTCCACACGACGTAGACCTCGCCGCCCGGCCCCACCGCCGTACGCGAGCCCTGGACGAGGCCGTACGCGGTGGGCAGGTTGATGACCAGGGGCGCGCTCCAGGTGACCCCCTTGTCGGTCGAGCGCATGAACTCGATGTCGTCGCCCCCCGCGTCGAAATTGGTGTAGGTCAGGTAGAGGTTGCCGCTGGACGGATCGACCGTCAGCCACTCCTTGTCGATGAAGTTCGTGGATTTGTCGCGCGAGATCGCGATGTGCGGCGTGTCCCAGACGACGGACGACCCCGAGAACGTCGCCCGCACCACGCCGATGCCGTTGGTGGTGACGGTGGGGTCGATCAGGCCGGCGTAGTAGAACTCGCCCGTGTTCTCCTTGACGGTCACCGACGGGTCGCTGGTCCACACGGCCCCCGCCGGCTTGGGCGGAGCGCCGCCGTCGGTGAAGGTCTGGCCGCCGTCGGTCGAATAGCCGTAGCCCTGGATGTCGGGGCCGGACACGAAGCCCTGTCCGTCGTTCCAGGCGACCAGGATGTTGCTCCCCGCGACCCCGAGAAACTGTTCCGACTGCGCGGAGTTCGCCGCATCGCCCGCGGTGTTGTTGACCCGCACGTTGGTGGGCAGGGCCGCCGAGCGCGTCGCGGACAGCCACTGCGGTCGCGGCAGTGGCGGCGCCGAGGCCGACCGCAGGCCGGGCTCGTCGCGCGGGACACGCACCTCGCCCTCGGCCTCGGGCTCACCCTTGCGGATGCGCTCGAAGCGCTCGCGCGCCTTCTGCATGAGCGCGTCGCGCTGGACCTGCTTGAGCGGATGGACCGGCGCCGGGGGACGGGCCGCGGCGGGCGCCGCGTGTCCCGGTCCGGAAACGTTCAGTGCCAGCAGCAGCGCGGCGGCGGTGCGCGCCCGTCGGGCGAGGCGGTCGCGGGTCATGGGGATCGTGCCTCCGGTTGATGACGATCCGGGCCGGGGCCCGGGGGACTGCAAAACCATCGAGGGTCCCATCGGAACGGGCCCCGGGCCCCGAAGACGTGGACGACGGAGCCCGGCCGGATCGAACCGCCCGGGGAGTCTCTCATCGAGACCCACCGCGGGCCAAGCGGCGGGGGCGATGCCTGCGGGTCCATCGCCGCCTGGGCTATCGGCAGCTTCGGTGCCCGGCTCCAGCGCCATGGGCTCATGCCGGGGAATCCGCCGGGCTCCTCCGGCGCCGCTCAGGAGCGCCAGTGGAAGACCATCAGGATCAGCAGGGCGAGGAAGAGCCCGGTGACCACCATGTTGCCGATCCGCCAACGCGCGACCAGAGGATCGAACCCGTCGGCGCTCTTGCCCTCCGCGGCCTGGATCGCGAGGCGCGCCAGCCGCGCGGCGCCGGGGAGATTGACCAGCCCGAAGACCAGCAGCGTCACCAGCCAGAGTCCGTTCACCCACTGGAGCCACGAGTCCGCGCCCATCCGGTAGCCGAGCATGACGGCGAGGACGTTTCCGACCACGCCGAGCAGAATGAGCGAGCCCAGTCCGACGATTGTCGTGGAGACGTAGATGGTGTTGTACAGGGCCGCGCGCTGCCCCCAGTCGCGGGTGAGCCGCGCGGCGCGCCCGTTCCACTCGGCGACGATCAGACTGCCGACGAAGTAGAACGCGAACAGAAGGTGGAGCAGTCTGAAGAACAGCGGCCACTGGAAGGAAGACATCGGGCCTCCGGTGAGCGCATCGGGGCCAGCAATCGCTTCCGATGCGGTGGGTGCCGTGCGCGATCGCGGGCGAGTCTAGCGGCGAGACACGGCGCGGTTCAACCGGGCGGACCCCGGCGCGGCCCGGTTCTGTCCGAGAATGCCCGAGGGCAAGGCGTCGCGGTCGAGCGACGAGCGGAATCGTGGCCGACCACGCTGCGCGCGGTGCCCGGCCACGTTGGAGCGAGGAGCCGACCGCGCAACTTGAGCCTCGGGCGTTCTCGGACAGAACCTACGGCATGCGCGCCCGGCGCGGCTGGAGGCCGAGCTTCGCCAGCTCCGAAACATACCGGGGGGCATTCATCTCCCAGTACTTGAGTCGATCGCTCGCCAGCAGCTGCGCCTGCTGGCCCTCGCTCGATGCCCAGCGCAGGATGCGGTGCGGTGCGGCGGCTTCGACGTCGAAGGTCCAGGTCGGACCGCCCGAGATCGCCACCGTGCGCACCTCGGCGTCGAACGTGCCCGCGGGCACCGTGATCCGTCCGGCGGCCTTGCGGCGGGTCAGCGTCGCCTTGGTCACGCTCAGCGGCTGGTGCTGGAGCCGCGCGAAGCGCAGCGAGCGCACCAGGTCCACCTGGCGGCTCTCTCCCGGCGCCAGCGCCGGCGCGGCGAATCCCCGCGCCCACAGCAGCAACGCGTCCTCCGCGAGCGCGCCGTCGGGGATCTGGAGGCGTTCTTCGCGGTCGGCCTCGCCGTCGAAGTAGCTGTGGGAGACGAGCCGCGCCACCGCGTGGTCGAACAGGATCTGACTGTAGACCTGGCCGCACCACTCCTGCGCGGAGAAGGACACCTTGGTCGCGCTGCCCGCCGGCCGGCCGTTCACCGGGCGCAGCGCCACGAACGCGCTGGTCATGAGGTTGTAGTCGTAGATACCGGTCGGAAAATCCTGCACCAGGTTGAGCTTCATCACCGGAAACTCATCGGAAGCCGGGTGCTTGCCGGGGTCGGCCTTCACCCGCAGCGAATTCGAGAACGTCTCGGTGACGAAGATCGTCACCGCCGTGCCCTTGCGCGGCCGGCCGTAACGCGGAAACTCCAGGTCGTAGCCCGCCAGCTCCGCGCGGCCGTCGCCCCACAGCCTCCAGAAGTTGTCGCCGAAGGACAGCGCGCCAGTGGCCGCGGCGGTCGCGTCGCCGGGGCGAAGACGAAGGGCCGCCTGCACCGCGACCGCGGCGACCAGCGCGAGCGCCAGAAGAACGACGAGACGCTTGCCTCTCAGCATGATGGGTTCCTTTCGATCGGCATCCGATGACTCGTGAAACGGGCGGCACGCGATCCCTGCCGCACCGGGGAATGCGGTGTGGTCTCCAGATGATACTCCTCCGTCGCCGATGCGCCGGGCGAGCCCGGTGCGCCGGCGGGCACGCGCTACCCCGGGTCGCGCGAACGCGGCGCGCCGTCGCGCGAGTCCGCCGGTGCGCGGTCGGGGGCGGCGGGGCCGTCCGCCGACGAATCGGGCGCGGCGCCGGCCGGCTCCGTTCCCGTCCCCGCGGAAGCCGCCGCGCTCGCCGGCGGGCCGCGCAGCGAGTCCAGGGCCGCGAACAGCGCATCGCGCGCCGGGCCGAGCAGCTCCACGCGCAGCGAGTCGGTCGGTGGCAGCGCCTCGGGGTCGAGCCAGCCCTTGACCGTCATCGCGCGGCCGACGAAGTGCATCTGCGCCCGCGCGAACGGGCGCAGCTCCCCGCTGCCATCGAGGCGCTGAGTCCAGCGGGCGGGCGCGGGCAGGAGGATGGCGAGGAACAACGCCTGGGGCGCGGTCAGTCGCGAGGCATCGCAGCCGTAATAGAAACGCGCGGCCTCATCGGCGCCCTGGACGCCGGGGCCCCATTCCACGATGTTGAGGTAGATCTCGAGCAGGCGCCGCTTGGTGAGGCCCGTCAGGTGCTCGAGCGTCCACGCCAGGACGACCTCCTGGGCCTTGCGCGAGAGCGTGCGCTCGTGCCCGAGGAACAGATTTCGCGCGAGCTGCATGGTGATGGTCCCGGCGCCGCGGCGGAGGCTCCCGCTGCGGACGTTCTCGGCGATGGCCTCGCGCACCGCCTCGAGATTGAACCCGCGGTGGCCGAAGAATGCGCCGTCCTCGCTGGCCAGCACGGCGTGGACCAGCGTGGAGTCGATCGTATCGAGTGTCCGAAAGCGCGGGTTGGCCGGCGACAGCTCGCGGTGGACGATGCGGCCGTGCGGCAGGTGGATCGAGGCCGTGAACGGATCCGCGAGCGCCAGCAACTCGGCTCCCAGGCCCGAGGGCGCCAGGAACAAGCCGTGGGGCACCACGTCGGCGGTGAAGCCCACGCTGTCGGGACGGCCGAGATCGAGGTCGAGCGCGAGCCGGTAGTCGAACGAGCCGTGGACCGCGAGGTCGCGCAGCGGGCCGAGCAGGGGGCCGGGCAGGCTCTCGCGCCACATCGCCGCGGTGAGGCCGTCGGCCGCCAGCATGACGCGGCAGCCCGGCCCGGCGCGGCTCAGTGAGCCGGACACCGTGAACGGCAGGCGCCCGATCGTCACCCGCGTGGAATCGGAGACGCGCAGCTCCCCCGCGCGGCGGTCCTGCACGATGCGGCCGTCCACCGCCACCCGCAGCGTGTCGATGCCTCCGCGCTCGGCGTCGGGCACGCCGAACCGTGCGCCGCCGGCGAGCCGGTCGCCGCGGCTGTACAGCAGCGACACCTCGAAGGGCACGCGGCCGTGAAGCTCGAGCGTGCCCGACGCCTCCAGTCCCACGGCCTCGCGACCGGGCGTGAGTACCAGCCAGCTCAGTCGCGCGCCGCCGCTGTCGCCGGCCTCGCCC
>MFFQ01000123.1 GCA_001780165.1 Candidatus Eisenbacteria bacterium RBG_16_71_46
CGCCACCAAGGCGCAGGCCGATCATGCACTCCCCCGGCCGCCGCTTTGCCGGGCGCCCTCCGCCGCGCGTTGCGCCGCCGAGTCCATCCGATCCGTCTTTCTCCCTGCGTCGCCCCGAGCGCGAGTCCCCGCGCGGGTGAGGAACCGGTCGGCCCGCCTCCCCTGATCGAACTCCGATTTCAACCGGCCGCATACGCGACCAGGAGATGCAACGATGACGACGCATCCCGTTTCCGGACGCACCTCGCACCTGGCGATCGCGGCGGGCATCCTGATGGCCCTGCTGCTCGCGGTGCCCCTCGTGGCGTCGGCGCAGACGCCCCTTCCCGTCACCCGCCTCGCCTATTCGGCGAAGTTCTCCTGCGGGGGCGTCCCCCGTCCGAGCCCAGCCGAGCCCAGCCCGCTCGAGGAGACCGTGGTCGAGGTTCACAATCCGCACACCGTCCCCGTGACCGTCACGATCAAGTGGATCGTGGATTACCCGTTTGACTTGGTCGCGATCGGACCCTACGACGTGACGCTCGCGCCGAATCAGGGCCTGAATCTCGACTGCGATACGTTCTACCTTCCCGGTTGCCCTCCGATCTGCGGCGGGTACTTCCGCGGCTTCGTGGAGATCTCCTGCACGCAGCAGGTGAAGGTGGTCGCGCAATACAAGGCGTACTCCAGATCCCCCGGTCGCGCCGCCAGCGTCTCGCTGGCCAAGAAGAGCTCACCCGCCTTCGTGATCGCCGGCTCCGTCCGGCACTCCGCCACCTTCATGGTGGGCGACCAAGTCACCGCGGTCGGCGACACGGTCCGCCACGAGACCACCGTCTCGATCGCCAACATGAGCAACAACTCGGTCAATGCGAACGTCTCGATCGTGTCGAAGACCGGGGTCGTGACGAGCTTCCCGAAATTCCTCCAGCCCAACGGCTTCACCACCGTCACCGGGGCCGACCTGCCGCCCAGCGTGCCGCTGCCCTTCGTCGGCGGCGTCACGGTCCAGTACCCCGACATGGGCTTCGGCGCCATGCTCGAGTGCGAAGAGATCATCCGGAATGAGCTCTTCGTCGGCTCGCTCGACGGAGGCATCAGCATCTCGGTGGTCGAGGTCCAGCCGATCCCGATTCGGCAATGAACGCCCCGAGGCAGACGCTCGTGGGCGCCGGCCGGCGCGGTCCGGCTCCCTGGACTTGCGGTTCTCTCTTCGAGGAGGCGCCATGCCCATCCGTGCGCTGGTAGTCTCGCTCGCGCTCGCCGCCGGCGTGGCGGCGGATGCCGCGGCGCAGGCGCGTCGCGACGTCACGCCGATCGGTCCGGGGCCCGCGCAGCGCCCGGCTACGACGGAGAACGCCACTCACGATCCTTCATGCAGCGAATTGTTCATCAACACCGGCGTCTCGCGCGGCATTCACTTTCCCGCGGGTGCGGGCGTCGAGGTGCTCGACGACCTGCACCTCGGTCCGCTGGTGGTGGCCGGGCTGTGTGCGTTCGACATCGGCTACTTCAAGCAAGGGCCCGGTACCACCGACGCGACGGTGGCCTTCTACGCCAACAACCCGGGCGACGATCCGCCGGGATCGACCCTGGCCTCCTTCCAGTTGACGGGCCTGCCGAGCGGTGAGAACGGATTCCATGTCGAGGTGCCGGCGTCCTCGTTGACGCAGGACGTCTGGCTCGGCGTTTCCTTCAGCACCGCCGACGCCGGGCTCGTCGCCGCCGGTCCGGCGTGGCCGGGGGCGACCGACGACTACTTCTACATGAGCCCCCCCGGCGAGTACTACACGTTCGGCGGCAACCCGAAGGCCGATTTCCTGCTCGGGATCTACGCCACCGGGCAGCCGGTCGCGGTGGATCCCGCCTCGGGCCTGCCGTTCCGTCCCGGGTTCGTGGGCAATCCGTCGCCCAACCCGAGTGCCGCCGGGATCAGTTTCCGCTTCGGGATCCGGGAACGGGGGCGGATGCGCGCCGAGGTGCTGGACGTCGCGGGCCGGGTCGTCGCCGTCATCGCCGACCGGACGTTCGATCCGGGCGCGTACGACGTGTCGTGGAACGGGAAGACGATGCGCGGCGTCCGGGCCGCGCCCGGCGTCTATCTCATCCGGCTCAGCCTGCCCGGATTCGCCGGGAGCCGAAAGTTCGCGCTGGTTCGATAGCCGCCCGTGGAGGATGCTGCGCCGGGATCCCGGCGGACCGGTCGTGCGGGATTCCACTGACGCGCGACCGGAAGCCGAATCGGGATCGAGCCATGAGCGACGGGAGCACGACGGGTCCTGGATCGGGCGCGCGGTCCGGGCACGTCGTGCTCCCGCGCAGTGGCCCGCCGCCGGGCGCGCGAGCGATCGTGTGCCGGCGGCGATCGACGTGATCCACCCCGCGTACCTGATCGCCGCCCTGTCCTCGGTGCTCTACGGCTCCGGCGACTTCGCGGGCGGGCTCGCCGCGCGGCGCGGATTCGCGCCCCTCGTCACCTGGTTCTCCGGCTTCGCCGGGCTCGCCGTGATGCTGGTCGCGATCCCGTTCGCGCCCGGCACGCCCACGCCCACCGACTACGCCTGGGGTGCGGCCGCCGGCGCCTGCGGAGCCGCGGGGGCGACGCTCATCTATTATTCGCTGGCACTCGGGCCCGTGAGCGTGGCGTCGCCGACCTTCGCGCTGGTGGGCCTGAGCGTGCCGGTCGTGGTCGGCTTCGCCTTCGGCGAGCGGCCCTCGGCGCTCGCGTGGTTCGGCGTGGCGCTCGCGGCACTCGCGATCCCGCTGATCTCGTGGACCGACTCGGCCGGGCCCCATTCGCCCGCCCACGTGCGCCGGACCGTGATCGTCTCGATCGGCACCGGGCTCGTCATCGGCTGGTTCCTGGTGTTCGTCGCGCGCATCGGGCCCGGGGCCGGGCTCGTGCCGCTGGCGCTCGCGCGCGGCGTGGCGATCGTCGTCCTGTCCGTCGTGCTGCTCGCGTTGCGGGTGCCGCCGCGCATGCCCGCCGGCACGCGCCTGATGGCGTCCTCGGCCGGAGCGCTCGACTCCGCGGCCAACGTCGCCTACTTCGTCGCCGTGCAGCAGGCGCCCATGGCGCTGGTGTCGGCGATCGTCTCGCTCGCGCCCGCGACCACCGTGCTGCTCGGGCGCCTGTGGCTCGGCGAGCGCTGGAGCGTGCCCCAGCGCTGGGGGCTGGTCGCGGCGCTTGCCGCCGGGGCGTGCATTTCAGTCGGGTGAGGGCGGCAGGAGCGGAGGCGGTTCGCGCCGGGCCCACGCGGGCGGTAGGCTGCCGCTCATGAGCGTCAGATACGTCGCCGTGGTCGGCGCCGGCGCCGCCGGACTCACCGCCGCGCTGCGCGCCGCGGAGGGTGGTGCGCGCGTCACGCTGCTCAATGCGCACCCTAGGATCGGGCTCAAGATCCTCATGTCCGGCGGCACCCGCTGCAACGTCACCCACCGCCAGGTCAGCGAGCGCGACTTCCACGGCGGATCGCGCGCCGTGGTGCGGCGCATCCTCGCCGCGTTCACGCCGGAACAGACGCTGCGCTGGTTCGCCGACCTCGGCGTCGAGCTCAAGCTCGAGGAGACCGGCAAGTATTTCCCGGTGACCGATGATGCGCAGACGGTGCTCGACGCGCTGCTGGGCACGTGCGAGCGGGCGGGCGTGGAGTTCCAGGCGGGGCGGCGGGTGGTGCGGCTGGAGCGGTGCGCATGTGCTGAGGCGGAACCCGCGGGCGGCGGGGGTGCGGGCGGCAGAGGCAGGGGTGCGCGCGGCGGGGGCGGTGGCGCGGGCCGCGGCGCCGGGGCCGCGGGCGCCGCGACCGCTGGCGGACGCACGGACCTAGCCCCGCGCTGGCGGCTCGGCATCGAGCACATCCGCGACAGCGCCGCACTCGGAGCCGCGGTCGCGGCACCCGGGCGCACCGAGTGGCCGCTGCCGCCGCGCGAGCCCGACGAGTGGCTCGAGGCCGACGCCGTGGTGCTCGCGAGCGGTGGACTCTCGTTCCCGCGCACCGGGAGCGACGGCACCGGCTACGCGATGGCGCTGGCGCTCGGCCACACCCTGGTGCCGCCCGTGCCCGCGCTCACTCCGCTCATGTCCGACGATCCCCTCTGCGCCCGCGCGCAGGGCGTGACGCTCGAGGCCGAGTTGACGCTGCGCGCCGCCGGGGAGCGGGTGGCGCAGGTGCGCGGCTCGCTGCTGTTCGCGCACTTCGGCTACACCGGCCCCGCAGCGCTCGACCTGTCGCGGCACTGGCACCGGTGGGAGGGAAGCGCCCGACATGTCGTCGCCAACTTCGCTCCCGACTGGCGGCGCGAGAAGCTCGACCGCGCGTGGGTCGATTCGGCCGTCCGCGACCGGCACGCGCGCGTCGGGCAGTGGCTCAACGAGCTGGTGCCCTCGCGCATCGGCGACCTGCTCTGCGCCCAGGTCGGAGTGGCGCGCGACGGCCTGTCGAGCCAGGTGCCGCGCGAGGTGCGCCGCCGCCTGCTCGACGCCCTGACCGCGCGCGACCTGCACGTGAGCGGGACGCTGGGCTACGAGAAGGCCGAGGTCACCGCCGGCGGCGTGACGCTCGCCGAGGTGGACCCGAGCACCCTCGAGTCGCGCAAGGCGCGGGGCGTGTACCTGTGCGGCGAGATGCTCGACGTGGAGGGACGGCTCGGGGGGTTCAACTTCCAGTGGAGTTGGTCATCGGGTACGGTCGCGGGGCGGGCGGCTGGACGCTGAGTCACAACGAATTCTCATGGCTGCCGGCCTCGGCGACGGTCGCGCTCTGGGCGTCCTCGGTGCCCGACCGGGGTCCTATGTCGGACTTCGTGCCCGTTTCGATCACCCATGTTGGAGTGGCTTGGCTGGGCGGACTGGGCTGGTCCACCGGCCAGGCGCGCTGGGATACACTGCGCACGATCGCGCTGTCGTGGGTCCTGACACTGCCACTCGCGGCTGCACTCGGAGCCGTCACGTTCGCACTTGCAGAAAGGATCATCTCTTGAGCTATCTCGACACCGCTCATCGCGTCTATCGCGACGCGGCCGCCAGCGTCCAGAAGTCGCTCTGCTGCACGACGGGGCCGCGCTTCCAGCTCCCCGGGCTGACGATCCCGAACGCGATGGAGGAAATGAACTACGGCTGCGGCACGACGGTGCACGTGCAGGACCTTTCGCCGTCGCTCGATGTGCT
>MFFQ01000124.1 GCA_001780165.1 Candidatus Eisenbacteria bacterium RBG_16_71_46
CTAGAGTGCGCGGCGTCCGTTGCCGCTCCTCCACCCCGAGAGGCCCCGCATGCGCAAGCCCAGCCACGCCGATGCCGAGCTGCTGCTCCACCTCTATGACGTCCGGCGCGAGCCCGAATTGCGGCGGGCGCGCAAGTGGTTCCTGACCGACTTCCGGCCCTCGGGCTGGGGCGAGATCAAGGCGCGCTATCTCTCCCACAGCGACGAGGACCGCCACTTCCGCATGACGATCTCGTACTGGGAAATGGTGGCGACGCTGGTCAATCGCGGCGTGCTCCATGCGGAGCTTTTCTTCGACCACACCGGCGAGGACATCGTCACCTGGGAGCGCTGCACGGGCTGGATCGCCGAGGCCCGGGTGGACGTGCGTCCCACGTACCTCTACCAGCTCGAGCGCATGGTCGCGGCGCACCTCGCGTTCCGCGCACGCAGCGCCGCCGCGTTCCAGGCGGGTGCGCGCACCGCGCGCCCGGGTCGTACCCGCGTACGCCGGCGCTGAGCGTGTCCTCCTCCTTCGGCCAGCTCTTCCGCGTCACCACCTTCGGGGAGTCGCACGGCCCGGCGGTGGGCGTCGTGGTGGACGGCATGCCCCCCGGGATCGGCGTGGACCCGGCCGAGATCCAGCGCGAGCTCGACCGCCGGCGGCCGGGCCAGAGCGCCCTCACCACGCAGCGCCAGGAGGCCGACCGGGTCGAGGTGCTCTCGGGGGTGTTCGAAGGCGTGTCGCTCGGCACCCCGATCGCCATGCTGGTGCGCAACACCGACGCGCGCTCCGAGGACTACGAGAAGCTGCGCGAGGTCTTCCGCCCGGGCCATGCGGACTACGCCTACCAGCAGAAGTACGGGGTGCGCGACCACCGCGGGGGAGGGCGCTCCTCGGGCCGCGAGACGGTGGGGCGGGTGGCGGCGGGGGCACTCGCGCGCGCGGCGCTCGCCGGCGTCGGCGTGCGCATCGCCGGGGGCACGGTGCAGGTGGGCGAGGAGCGCGCCGCGCGGCGCGACTGGGACGAGACCGAGCGCAACCCGGTGCGCTGCCCCGACGCCGGTGCCGCCGTGCGCATGGCCGAGGTGATCGCCGCGGTGCGCGATCGCAAGGATTCGATCGGCGGCGTGGTCGAGGTCGTGGCACAGGGCGTGCCGCCGGGCTGGGGCGATCCCACCATGGCCAAGCTCGATGCGCTGCTCGGAGCGGCGATGCTCTCGATCCCGGCGACCAAGGGGGTCGAGATCGGCGGCGGCTTCGCGATGTGCGCCAAGCACGGCTCCGAGACCAACGACGTGTTCGACGGCGAGAAGTACTCGAGCAACTTCTCGGGCGGCATCGCCGGCGGGATCTCCAACGGAGCCGAGATCGTGGTCCGGATCGCGGTGCGCCCCGCGACCTCGATCGGCAAACCGCAGACCGCCGCGACCGCCGCGGGCGGCACCACCACCATCGAGATCGGCGGGCGCCACGACCCCTGCATCTGTCCGCGCGTCGTGCCGGTGGCGGAGGCGATGGCCGCGATCACGCTCGCCGACGCCTGGCTGCGGCAGCGGGCCCTGCGCGGACGCGACCGTTGAACTCCCGTGTTACTCGAACTGACAGGGCGGTCCTGTTGCGGCGCAACGGATTGTCGCGGTCGCTCCCGCGTGCTACGCTGCTTGCCGTTCTCACAGGAGGGGCGACGTGTCGTCCAATCTTCGGCTCTGGTTCCGGCCCGGGTACGGCTACGCTTGGCGCAGCCGGGAGTCCGCGCTGGCCCGCTGAAGCTCCGCAGCGCAACGCACACTCCCGGCCCACGCCGCCATGGCGTGGGCCTGATCGTTAGGCGCAGGAGAGGAGAGTCCCGGCCGATGCTGGTGCTGCTGCGAAAGGGCGTGCCCGAGACCGTCGCCGGCGACGTCGCGGAGCGGCTGCGCATGTTCGGCCTCGCGGTCCACCGCACCGACCACGACGGCCAGGTGCGGCTCGGCGCCATCGGCGACGCCGCGCAGGTGGACTGGGACGCCGTCGGCGCCTGGGACGGGGTGGCCGAGCTGCGCCGCATCCCGGTCCCCTTCAAGCTGGTGAGCCGCGCGTTCCATCCTCACGACACGATCATCTCCGTGGGACGCTGCGCGATCGGGAGCGGTCAGCTCGCGCTCATGGCCGGGCCGTGTGCGATCGAGGGGGAGGAGCAGGCGTTCCGCATCGCCGAGGCGGTGGCGAGCGCCGGCGCCACCATCATGCGCGGTGGGGCGTACAAGCCGCGCACCTCGCCCTATTCCTTCCAGGGCCTGGGGGAGGAGGGACTCAAGATCCTCCGGCGCGCCGCCGACGCCCACGGCCTCGCGGTGGTGAGCGAGGTGATGGACTCCCAGCAGGTGCCGCTGGTGGCGCGCTACGCCGACATACTCCAGGTCGGCGCGCGCAACATGCAGAACTACTCGCTGCTGCGCGAGGTCGGGCACGCCGAGAAGCCGGTGCTGCTCAAGCGCGGCCTGGCCTCGACCATCGAGGAGTGGCTGATGAGCGCCGAGCACATCGTCTCGCAGGGCAACAGCCAGGTGGTGCTCTGCGAGCGCGGCATCCGCACCTTCGAGACCTACACCCGCAACACCCTCGACCTGAACGCCATCCCGGTGGTGAAGGAGCTCTCCCACCTGCCGGTGATCGTGGATCCCTCGCACGGCACCGGCATCCGCAACAAGGTGGCGCCGATGGCCCGCGCCGCGATCGCCGCCGGCGCCGACGGCCTCATCATCGAGGTGCACCACGACCCCGACCACGCGCTCTCGGACGGCCCGCAGTCGCTCTTCCCCGAGCAATACGCCGAGCTGGTGCAGCAGATCCGGACGATCGCCAAGGTACTGGGGCGCACGCTGTAGACTCCGTTCGCAAACGCCCGCGGGCAAGGTGTCGCGGGGTTCGCTTCCATCGGGCGCCGTGCTTGGCGGTCCTCCGCGGGCGGGGACCTGCGCGCGGGCCGCTCGATCCGGCTCTGTGCCCGGCGGGCCTCCGCGGGCGGGGACCTGCGCGCGGGCCGCTCGGCTCCGCCATCCTGGCTCCGCCTCGCTTATCCTCGACGCGCCCGCCATCCTGGCTCCTGCGCGTCTGCGGAGCCCGCGCTCCGGTCCCCGTCCGCTGCGGTCCGCTTGGCGTGCGCGGTTCCTCGCCGCGCCCGCCGTCCCTGGCTCCTGCGCGTCTGCGGAGCCCGCGCTCCGGTCCCCGCCCGCTCTGGCCCGCTGGCTCGCGCTTGTCCTCGGCGCGCCCGCCCTCTCCCTGGCTCCTGCGCGTCTGCCGAGCCCGCGCGCCTTGACACTCCGTGCGCCGTGCGGCTTAATCGTTGGTTCCGTGGGCGATTAGCTCAGCTGGTAGAGCACTTGCTCGACAAGCAAGGGGTCACTGGTTCAAGTCCAGTATCGCCCACCATCTTGGCGGGGCGTGCACGCCGCAGGGCCCGGGCGAGGGTCCGGCGCGCCGCCCCGCGTTCGCCGGAAGGAACTCCGCGATGTCCATGGCTTCGGCGCCCGCCTCGGGCCCCGACGTGTCGCATTACCCCGGGGGCGAGGAGCTCTACCGCCTGCGGCATTCGGCCGCCCACGTGCTCGCGACCGCGGTCACCGAGCTGTTCCCCGACGTCAAGGTCGCCGGCGGGCCGCCGATCGAGAACGGCTTCTACTATGACTTCGCGCGCGAACAGCCGTTCACCCCCGAGGACCTGGTGCGCATCGAGGCGCGCATGCGCGAGATCATCGCCGCGGACCAGCCCTTCGAGTACCAGGAGGCGACCCGCGCGCTGGCGCGCCAGCACTTCGAGGCCGAGGCGGAGAAGTACAAGCTCCACTTCCTCTCGCAGATTCCGGAGGGGGCCAAGGTCACCTACTACCGCAACGGTCCGTTTCTCGACCTCTGCCGCGGGCCGCACCTGGCGAGCACCGGGAAGATCCTGGCGTTCAAGCTCACCCACGTGGCGGGCGCCTATTGGCTCGGCAACGAGCGCAACGAGATGCTCCAGCGCATCTACGGCACCGCGTTCCCCACCCAGGAGGCGCTGGATCTCCACCTCAAGAACGTCGAGGAGGCGCTGCGCCGCGACCACCGCCGGCTGGGGCGCGAGCTGGACCTCTACTCGGTGCACGAGGAGGTGGGAGCGGGGCTGATCCATTGGCACCCGAAGGGGGCGATGGTGCGCCACCTCATCGAGCAGCTGTGGAAGGACGAGCACCTCCGCCGCGGCTACCAGCTCGTCTACACCCCGCACATCGCGAGCGAGAAGCTCTACGAGATCTCGGGACACCTCGAGAACTACGCGGATCTGATGTACGCGCCGATGGACATCGACGGCCAGCCCTACCGGGTGAAACCGATGAACTGCCCCGGGCACATCATGATCTACCGGAGTGGCAAGCGCTCGTACCGCGACCTGCCGCTGCGCTACGCCGAGCTGGGGACCGTGTACCGCTACGAGCGCTCGGGCGTGCTGCACGGCATGGAGCGCGTGCGCGGCTTCACCCAGGACGACTCGCACATCTTCTGCACCCGCGAGCAGCTCGCCGACGAGGTCGCGGGCGTGCTCGACCTGATGGACTTCCTGCTGCGCACCTTCGGCTACCAGTACACCTGCTACCTCGCCACCCGGCCGAAGGAGAAGTACCTCGGCAGCGACGAGGAGTGGAGCTTCGCCACCGAGGCGCTGCGCCAGGCGCTCGACCGCCGCGGCCTGCCCTACCAGGTGGACGAGGGCGGCGGGGCGTTCTACGCGCCCAAGATCGACGTCAAGCTGCGCGACGCGCTGGGTCGCGAGTGGCAGTGCCCGACCATCCAGGTGGACCTCAACCTGCCCAAGCGCTTCAACGTCGCCTACACCGGCACCGACGGGCAGGATCACGAGGTGGTGATGGTCCACCGCGCGCTCTACGGCTCGCTCGAGCGCTTCGTCGGCATCTACATCGAGCATTGCGGCGGGGAGTTCCCGGTGTGGGTGGCGCCGGTCCAGGTGATGGTGATCCCGGCGAACCCCAAGGCGCTCGACTACGCGGGCGCGACCGCGGCGCTGCTCGAGGCGGGAGGGGTGCGGGTCGAGGTGGACCTGCGCGACGAGAAGATGGGCGCCAAGATCCGCGACGCCGAGCTCGAGAAGATCCCCTACATGCTGGTGGTGGGACCGCGCGAGGCCGAGGCCGGCACCGTGGCCCCGCGGCGCAAGGGCGCGGGCCAGCTCGAGCCCATGACCCGCCAGGCATTCCTCGAGCGGGTGCAGCGCGAGACGCGGGAGCGGAGCGGCTGAGCGGCGGCGACCCCCGACCCACTCGGCCCCGTCGCCTGGCGGCGGCGGGGCCGAATCACGAGCGGCGGCGTCTTCCCACCAACGATCCGGGCGGCGCATGGAGACGCGCCGCCCGGAACTTGAAACTCTTATCGTCTGATCGAGCGCTTACTGGCTGCCGAAGGCGAAGGCCAGCCCCCAGGCGGCATCGAAGCTGCTCGGCCACCAGGTGATCTTGGCATTGCCCTTGTCCGCGCTCGAGGTCGCGTAGCCGAGGTTGTGCCCCACACGGCCGACGATGCTGACGTTGTCGGAGATCTTCATCATTCCTCCGACGCGGCCGGAGACCCCGAAGCGCGTCGTGCTCGAGCTCTCGTTCTCGACGGTCGGACCGCCGCCGCCCTCGAACTTCTCCTTGGCCTTGCCGGTGAAGAACTCGAGGCCCGGTCCGATGAACACCGTGAGCCGATCGCCCACCTGCCCGACGCGATCGCCGCCGACCCGCACCCGGAAGGAGGTGTGGCTGAACGTGTCCTCGGTGTCGGCGGCCGGATCATCCGGCTCCTGCTTGGCGCTGAAGAAGCCGACGCCGCCCGAGATGTTGAAAGCGTAGTCCTCCGAGAACATGTGCCAGACCTCGATCTGGCCACTGATCTCGGGTTCCGCGAATCCATTGATGTAGCTTGGCGTTGCGGTGGAAGGGACCGGATTGGTCAGATCGGCCGTTCCCTGTCCCAGCTCGATCGCGAAGATCGTCGTGCCCTTCTCCATGGCCGACGCTCCGGAAACCAATGTCACCATGAGCAACGCAGCGAGTAGCAGCAGCGACTTCTTCATGTCGATGTTCCTCCCTCTGTGTGTTCAGTGGACGGCCCCACGTGGCCGAAACGGGCTGAGGACCTCACTGCCCCCCGCCAAACTCGAATACCAGACCCAGTGCAGCATTGAAGTGACTCGGCCACCAGGTGGCCTTGGCGCCGTTTTCCTCGGCCGTGGCGTACCCCAGTTGGTGGCCGACTTGGCCCACCACCCCCACGGCGCTCGAGAGCGCTAGGATGCCGCCGACCCGCCCGGAGATGCTGATGCGAGAGGTTGTGGCACTCTTCACGTCGTCGTCGGGCGGGGTGGTGCCGTAGATGTTCTTGAACTCCGTCCGGCCCGACCAGTACTCGAGCCCCGGCCCCAGGAACACCGTCAGGCGATCGGAGACCCGCCCCAGCCGGTCCACGCCCGCGCGCACGCCGAACGACGATGACGTGTAATCCAGCGTCGGGCTCCCCGCGGCATCGGGCTCCTGGCTGGCGCTGAAAAAGCCGTAGGCGCCGCGCAGCGCGAGGGCCCAGTCCGGAGCGAACTCGAATGAGAACTCGGCGAACGCCTCGGTCTGGCTCGGATCGTCACCCGTGTCCACGGTCAAGGCGCCGGTGCCCGGCCGCGGATTCACGAAGTCCCCGACCCCCTGGCCGATGCCGACCGCCAGGCGCGAGGTCCCCTTCTCGGCCGCCGAGGGCGTGGGTAGGGCGGCAAGGGCCGCCAGCGCCACAAGCATCATCGTTGCTGCACGCATGGCTCTCTCCGTAAGTTTGCTGTCGCCGTCGATCGGACGAGGCGAGGCAGACTAGGAACTACGGTCGCCCTTGTCAACAGTCTCAACGGCCCCGGGAGGAGGGGGGCGCGCGGCGGTTCCAGGTACGGCCCGGACCGGTCCCGGCGCCCGCGAGCCGCCCGGCGCTTGCGGGCCACCGGGCAGCCGCGAGCCGCTCGCCGGGTAGCCCGCGAGCGACCCGGCGCCCGCAGCCCGCCCGGCGAGAATCGCCCTTGCGCGTTCCGGCAGGGGCGGTTAGACTGCCGCGCGTCACATCAAGCAGAAGCCCCGCGCTTCTCACCCCCGCGGGCCACAGGGGCCCCGCTCAAGGGTTTAGACTGCGACCGCCGTCGCGATCCCGGACGGCGCGCGACCGGCCAAACGCCGGGCGGGGCCTCTGCCTCACGAGATCCCGCCCGGCGTTCCTGCGTTCGGGTCGGGCCGTTGCGTCACGGCACCGCGAAAGGAGGACATCCCTATTCCCCCTATCAAGCAGCCGGAAGTCCGTGTGAACGATCGTATTCGCGTCCCGCAGGTCCGGGTGATCGGCGATGACGGATCGCAGATCGGGGTGCTGCCGGTGCGCGAGGCCCTCGCGATGGCGCAGTCGAAGGCGCTCGACTTGGTCGAGGTTTCGCCCACGGCGCGCCCCCCCGTGTGCCGGATCATGGACTACGGAAAGTTCAAGTACGAGCAGAACCGACGCAATCGCAAAGCCAAGAAGAAGCAGCATCAGATGCAGCTCAAGGAGATCAAGCTGCGACCCAAGATCGAAGGGCACGACTACGGCTTCAAGGTCCAGCACGCGCGCGACTTCCTGACCTCGCGCGACAAGGTGAAGATCACGGTGACGTTCCGCGGGCGCGAGATGGCGCACCAGGACATCGGCCATCGGCTCATCCAGAAGGTGATCGCCGATCTCGCCGACGTCTCGACCGTGGAATCGTCGCCGCGCTCCGAGGGACGCACCCTCAACGCCGTGCTGATGCCGAAGCCGCCCAAGCCGGGCGGCAAGAGCGAGCATCGAGAGAGCGCAGGATCCTCCGGCGCGAAGTCGCCGGCCCCCAAGTCCGGCGCCAAGTCGCCGGCCCCCAAGTCCGGCGCGAAGCCGTCGGCCTCCCAGCCCGGCGCGGATTCGCCGGCCCCTCAGCCCGGCGCGCAGGCGCAAGCCGGCAGCAAGGAGTAGCCACTCATGCCCAAGCAGAAGACCAATCGTGCCGCGGCCAAGCGCTTCACGCTCACCGGCACCGGCAAGCCCAAGCGCGCGCGCTCCGGCGTGCGCCACGGCATGATCGGCAAGCCCCGCGATCGCAAGCGTCACCTCACCGGCACGGTCCTGGTGGCCGACGTCGACGCGCCGCGGGTCCTGCGACTGCTCGGAAAGCGTTGACCCGAACGACCACGCAACGCTCCGCCCGCGGCCCCCGGCCGCAACGACCGCGGAGCAGGAGGTAGAGCCCCATGCCACGCGCAAAGACCGTCGTTCCGGGACGTGCCCGGCGGCGCAAAGTCCTCAAGGCCGCCAAGGGCGGCTTCAGCGGCCGCCGCAAGCTGTACAAGACCGCCATCCAGACCGTGCAGCGGGCCGGTCAGTTCGCCTACGAGCACCGGCGGACCCGCAAGCGGGACTTCCGCCGCCTGTGGATCACCCGCATCAACGCCGCCGCCCGCATCAACGGCATGTCCTACAGCACGCTGATCTCGGGCCTCAAGAAGGCGAACGTGGACGTGAACCGCAAGCTGCTCGCCGACATGGCGGTCCGCGATGCCGCGGCGTTCGCGAAGATCGCGGAGGTGGCGAAGTCGGCGGTCGCGTGACCGCGGACCGGCAGCCGCATCCGCTCGCGGCGGGGCTGCTGCCCGCGAACTGGGACGAGGGCACCCCCGATCCCGGGCGCCTGGCGCCCGAGCACGCGGCCCACGTCGGGGAGCTGCAGCGCGCCGGCGCCGACCTCGCCGCGTTCTTCGCCCGGGCGGCCAACGGGCTCGCGGCAGCCGCCGACCTCCCGGAGTTGGACGAGCGCCATACCACGTTGCTCGGTCGCGAGCGCGGCCACGTCACGCTCGCGCTCGGCGACCTGCCGCACGTGCCGCTCGAGGAGCGCAAGCGGCTCGGGCGGGCCTACAACCTGGCGAAGCGCTGGCTCGGCGAGCTCGAGGCGGCCCAGCGCCGCGCGCTCGAGCAAGAACGCGAAGCCCGCGGCGCCGGGATGCTCGATGTCACGCTCCCGGGCCGGCGACCGTGGGTCGGCCACCGCCACGTGCTGGCGCAGATCCGCGAGGAGCTCCTCGACCTGTTCCACGGACTGGGCTACTCGGTCTACACCAGTCCCGAGGTCGAGCACGAGGCCTACAACTTCGGCAAGCTCAACTTCCCGCCCGATCACCCGGCGCGCGACGCGCACGACACCTACTTCGTGAGCGACACGCGGCTGCTGCGCACCCACACCTCGCCGGGCTGGGTGCGGGCGATGGAGGAGCGCCGCCCGCCGCTGCGCCTGGTGTTCCCGGGGCGCGTCTACCGCGCCGAGCAGGTGGACGCCTCGCATATGGACCAGTTCCACCAGGTGGACGGCCTGTTCGTGGCGCGAGACGTCAGCATGGCGGACCTCAAGGGCACGCTCAACACCTTCGCGCGCTCGATCCTCGGCGCGGGAGTGCGCACGCGGATGATTCCGATCTACTTTCCGTTCGTCGAACCCGGCGCCCAGCTCGACGCCTCGTGCGTGAACTGCGCGGGGGAGGGGCGGACGCGGGGGCCCGACGGCGAGCGCCGCTGCGCGGTGTGCAAGGGTTCGGGCTGGCTCGAGCTGCTCGGCGCGGGCATGGTGCATCCGAACGTATTCCGCGCCGTGGGCTACGACCCCGAGGAGGTCACCGGCTTCGCCTTCGGCATGGGGCTCGAGCGCATCGCGATGGTGCGTCACGGCATCCCCGAGATCCGGCTGTTCCTCGAAAACGACATGCGGTTCCTGAGCCAGTTCTGAGGACGCGATGAAGCTGCCGATCTCCTGGCTGCGCGAGTGGATCGAGTTCGACGCCACACCCGAGCGGGTGGCCGAGGCGCTCACTTGGCGCGGCTTCTACGTCGAGGGCATCGAGACCCACGGGCGCGCGTTCCCGGGGGTGGTGGTGGCGCGGGTGCTCGAGGTCGCGCGCCATCCCAACGCCGACCGCCTCTCGCTCTGTCGCGTCGACGGCGGCGCCGGCGAGCTGCGCGTCGTGTGCGGCGCGCCCAACGTGCGCGCGGGGATGATCGTGCCGCTCGCCACGGTGGGCGCGACCCTCCCGGGCGGCACGGTCATCCGCGCGAGCAAGATCCGCGGCGAGGAGAGCCAGGGCATGCTGTGCTCGGCCCGCGAGCTGGAGCTGGCGGACGACCACGAGGGGATCGTGGACCTCGAGCGCTTCCTCGACGGCGACGCCGGCTTCACGCTCGGGCGTCCGCTCGACGAGGTGCTGGGTCCGCCGGAGACCGTGCTCGAGGTCGAGATCCCCTTCAACCGGCCCGACGGCCTGGGCGTGGTCGGACTGGCGCGCGAGGTGCGGGCCGCACTCGGCGGCCGCTGGACCGCGGCCGGCTCCCGGCGCCTCGCCGCGCGCTGGAGCGGTGGCGACGACTTCGATCTCGAGATCGAGGATCGCGAGGGCTGCCCGCGCTACATCGCCCAGGCGGTCGAAGGGCTCGCGATCGCGCCGTCGCCGCTGTGGCTGCGCCGCCGCATCGAGGCCGTGGGCCAGCGCCCGATCAACAACGTCGTGGATGCCACCAACCTGGTGCTGTTCGAGCTCGGCCAGCCGCTGCACGCCTTCGACCTCGACCGGATCGAGGGGCCGGCGATCCGCGTGCGGCGCGCGCGCGCGGGGGAGAAGATCGTGACCCTCGATGACCGCGAGCGAGCGCTCGACCCCGAGGTGTTGGTGATCGCCGACCGCGCGCGCCCGGTGGCGGTTGCCGGGGTGATGGGCGGCGCCGGGTCCGAGGTCGGCGCGGGCACCACCCGGCTGCTGCTCGAGTGCGCCGGGTTCGACCCGGTGCGCATCCGGCGCGGCGCGAAGGCGCTCGGGCTTTCGACCGAAGCCTCCAAGCGCTACGAGCGCGGCGTGGACCCGGGGCTGGGGCCGGCGGCGGCGGCGCGGTTCCTCGAGGTGCTGGCGGCGATCGCCCCCGGGATCCGCCGCGGCGCGGCGCGGGATCGCGAGACGGCGACGCGGCCCCGCGCAGGCTGCGGCTCAGGCCCGCGCGTTGCACGCGGCTGATCGGCCTGCCGTTCGAGCCGGCGGTGGCGGCCGCGCACCTGCGGGAATTCGAATTCGAGGTGGCGGAGGGCGAGACGCTCGAGGTCACGGTGCCGTCGTGGCGGGTGGACGTCACCCTCGAGGATGACTTGGTGGAGGAGGTGGCACGCGCCCACGGCTACGACCGCATCCCGGACGCACCCCTCGAGACCCGCGGGGTCTACGCGGTGCGCGGGGAGGGCGAGCGGCTCCTCGCCCGCGCGCGCGAGGCGATGCGGGCCCGGGGATTGAGCGAGGCCTGGACCAGCAGCCTGCTGTCCGGGCGCGAGGCGGGCGACGCGGCGCGCCTGCTGGGCCAGGACGAGACCCGTTTGGTGCGCCTGCGCAATCCGATGAGCCGCGAGGGCGAGGTGCTGCGGCCGAACCCGGTGGCCGGGCTGCTGCGCGCCTGCGCGCACAATCTGCGCCTGGGCCAAGGCGCGGTGCGCCTGTTCGAGATCGGAACCGGCTTCCTGGCCCGCGGGGACGACCTCCCCGAAGAAACGGCGATGCTCGCCGCGCTGGTGGCGGGCCCACGCTACGCGCATGCTCACGACGCCGCGCAGCAGGAGGTGGACTTCGCCGATGCGCGCGGACTGTGGGACGCCTGGCTGCTGGAGATGAACGTTGACACCCCCGAGTGGCGGGCCTATTCTGGCGCCGGATGGAAACCCGGTGCCAGTGCGGAAGTTGCAGCAACTACTTCGCGCATTGGATGGGCCGGCACGCTGGGCCAGCCGTTGCTCGGGGCGTGGGACATCGAGGTCCCGGTTCACCTCTTCGTGGTGCTCCTCGACGCGTTGTCCGCCCCCGCGGCGCCTTCCGCGCTCGTCCTCCCGGGTCGATTCCCGCCGGCGCGCCGGGATCTGGCATTCTTCGTGCCTGAGTCGACGACCCACCGGCAGCTCGAGCGCACCCTTGCCGGGGCGGCCGGCACGTGGCTGAGCTCGATCGAGTTGTTCGATGTGTACGCTGGCCCCGGAACGCCGCAGGGCATGAAGAGCCTGGCGTTCGCGCTCCAGTTCCAGCATCCGGAGCGCACGCTGACGGAGTCCGAGGTCCAGGCCATTCAGGACCAAATGGTAGCGGCGGTCGCGAAGGACTGTGGCGGCCGATTGAGAGAGCGATGAGCGACCAAACGATGATGCAGACGGACCTGGACCGGTTGGCCGAGCGCGTCGAGAAGGCCGCGGCGCTGGTGCAGAACCTGCGCGGCGAGCGCGACCGGCTGGCGAAAGAACGCGACGAGATCGCGGGCCGCCTCGAGGCCCTGGAGCAGAGGCTCCAGGGGCAGGATCCGGCCGCGATCACGACGGAGCTGACCACGCTGCGCCGCGAACAACGGGAGTGGCAGGGAGAGCGACGCGAAGTCGCATCGCGGATCGAGGCGTTGGTCAAGAAGCTCGAGCGCCTCGAAGCCTAGGCCGCGACTCGCCGGCGCCAGCCGCGCCGGCGGCGGTCCGCGGGATGAAGCTGGAGAACACACGCAGGGAATCGCGGCGAAGCGGGGGCGAGGTGGACCCTAAGAACGTCGTTCAGGTCCAGATCTTCGGACACAGCTATACGATCCGCGGCGAAGCCGATCGGGAATACATCATGGGCGTGGCGGCCTATGTCGACCGCAAGATGCAGGAGATCACCGAGAAGCTCCCGGTGGCCTCGCTGTCGAAGGTAGCCATCCTCGCCTCACTCAACATCGCCGATGAACTCTTCAAGGAGCGCGCGCAGCGCGAGGCCCAGTCACATCTGCTGGACTCCCGTGCCGCGCGGCTCAACGAGGTCCTGGACCAGCTGTTCCAGGAGGGTCCGACGCGATGACAGGGGTGCTCGTCCCGGGTTTGACTCGATTTCCCTGCCGTGCAGGTGATGCAACGCAGTTCTTGAACCAACAGTCGTGAAAACGGGTGTTCCGGTGGCCGGCGACGTCATGCCATCGGCCCGCGAGGGCCGATGGAGCACCGACCCGGTCGACAGGAGCGCCCACCTGGATCGCCAGGTCTCAAGAACTATCGTGCACACGGCAATTCGGCGGGGATTCTTTCCTGCCTGAGGCCCGACCGCACGCGGCCGCCCGCACTCGCGGGCGGCGGCGGGTCCCGGGGGGTATCACATGAACCAGTGGCAGTTGTTCGGCGGCATCGCTCTCGGTGCCGTCGTGTCGTTTGTGCTCGGCTACCTGCTGCGCCTGCGCATCGGCGCGATGGGGCTGCGCAGTGCCGAGCAGCGGGGCAAGACCCTGCTCGAGCAGGCGAAGCACGAGGCGGACGCGCTCAAGCGCGACGTCCTGCTCGAGGGACGCGAGGAGGCGCTGCGGCTCAAGCAGCACGGCGAGCGCGAGCTGGCCGAGGCGCGCAACGCGCAGCTCGCCGCGGAGCGCGCCTTCCAGGAGAAGGAAGTCGCGTTCAACCGCCGCGTCGAGCTGATCGAGAAGAAGGACCGCGAACTCCGGCGCGCCGAAACCGAGCTGAACGAGCGCCAGCAGTCGGTGAAGGTGCGCGCGGCCGAGCTCGACCGCCTGCTGGCCGAGCAGACCGCGCGGCTCGAGCGCATCGCCAATCTCAGCGCCGAGGACGCGCGCGCCCAGCTCGTGGCCTCGATCGAGAACGAGGCGCGCGCCGAGGCCTCGAAGCTGGTCACCGAGGTGCGCGACGCCGCCCAGCGCAACGCGGAGCGCGAGGCCCGCAAGATCATCGCGCTCGCCATCCAGCGATACGCCGCCGACCACGTCTCCGAGTCGTCGGTCTCGGTCGTCCACCTGCCGAGCGACGAGATGAAGGGGCGGATCATCGGGCGGGAGGGGCGCAACATCCGGTCGTTCGAGATCATCACCGGCGTGGACGTCATCATCGACGACACCCCGGAGGCGGTCATCCTCTCGGGCTTCGATCCGGTGCGGCGCGAGATCGCGCGCCTCGCGCTCGAGCGCCTGGTGGCCGACGGGCGCATCCATCCCGCCCGCATCGAGGAGGTCGTGGCCAAGGTCAAGGTCGAGATCGAGAACAAGATCCAGGAGCTGGGCGAAAACGCGTGCCTCGAGCTCGACGTCCACGGGATCCACACCGAGCTCCAGCGCCTGCTCGGACGTCTCCATTACCGCACCTCGTACGGGCAGAACATCCTGCGGCACTCGATCGAGGTCGCCCACCTCACCGGCATGATGGCGGCTGAGCTCGGTATGGACCAGAAGCTGGCCAAGCGGGCCGGTTTGATGCACGACATCGGCAAGGCCATCGACCACGACCAGGAGGGCACCCACCCGGTGCTCGGCATGGAGGTGGCCACGCGCTTCGGCGAGCCGCAGGGGGTGCTCGAGGCGATCGGCTATCACCACGACGACTATGCCGGGGGCAGCCTGTGGCCGGTGCTGGTCGCGGCGGCCGACGCCATCTCCGGGGCGCGGCCCGGCGCGCGCCGCGAGAGCCTCGAGATCTACATCAAGCGACTCGAGGCGTTGGAGAAGATCGCCAACGCGTTCCCCGGGGTGGAAAAGTCCTATGCCATCCAAGCCGGGCGCGAGGTACGCATCATGGTCGAGCACCACCGCGTGGACGACGCCCGCGCCCAGAATCTCGCGGGCGAGATCGCCCGACGGATCGAGAAGGAGCTGCAGTATCCGGGCCAGATCCGCGTCACCGTCATCCGCGAGACCCGGGCCGTGGACTATGCCAAGTAGCGACGCGGACCCGCGCCGATGCTGAACCTCCTGTTCATCGCCGACGTCATCGGTTCGCCCGGCCGCGAGGTCGTGCGCGCGCTCCTGCCCGAGCTGCGCCGGCGCCACGACGTGGGCCTGGTGGTGTGCAACGGCGAGAACTCCGCCGGCGGATTCGGGCTCACGCGCGAGTCCGCGCGCGATCTGTTCGCGGCCGGGGTGGACGTGCTGACCGGCGGCAACCACCTGTGGGATCGGAAGGAGTCCCTCGACTACCTCGCGGGCGAGGCGCGGCTGGTGCGCCCCGCCAACCTGCCGCCCGGCACCCCGGGACAGGGCTGGGCCGTGGTCGAGGCCGCGGACGGCACCCGCGTCGGAATCGTCAACCTCCTCGGGCGGGTGTTCATGAAGGAGGCCGACTGCCCGTTCCGCGCCGCCGACGCCGCGCTGGCCACGCTCGAATCGAGGTCCCGCGTGGTGCTGGTGGACATCCACGCCGAGACCACCGCCGAGAAGGTGGCCCTTGGCTGGCACCTCGACGGGCGCGCGAGTGCGGTGATCGGCACGCACACGCACGTCCAGACCGCCGACGACCGCGTGCTGCCCGGCGGCACCGCGTTCGTCTGCGACGCCGGCATGACCGGCGGCTTCGACTCGGTGATCGGCATGGACCGCGTCAAGGCCCTCAGCCGGTTCCTCACCCTGATGCCCGCGCGCCTCACCCCGGCGGAGGGCGACCTGCGGCTGAACGCGATCCTGGTGGGGGTGGACCCGGCGACCGGCCGGGCGTCGTTCATCCGCCGCCTCCAGGTTCCGTATCGTGCGGGTAGCACGCGCGGCGCGGCCCGGTTGCTCGCCGGCGACGAGCCAGCGGCGGCGGTGCGGCGGGCGGCGCGGATCGAGGTCGAGCGGTTGCGGGGGCTCGGCGTGGTCCCCACCCTCGCGCTGGTCTCGGTGGGAGACGACCCCGCCTCGGCGATCTACCTGCGCCGCAAGAGCGAGGCCTGCGCCGAGGCCGGCATCGAGGTGCGCCGCGTCGGGCTGCCGGCCGGCATCGACACCGCGGCGGTGATCGAGCGGGTGCGCACCCTGGGCGGTGACACGACGGTGCACGGCATCCTGGTGCAGCTTCCGCTCGCGCCGCCGGCGGACCCCCAGGCGGTGCTCGAGGCGGTTCCGCCGGACAAGGACGTGGACGGCTTTCACCCCGAGAACGCCGGGCGCCTGAGCTTGGGGCTTCCGGGATTCGTGCCGGCGACGGCACTCGGGATTCTCGAGCTGCTGCGCTACTACCAGGTGCCGATCGCCGGCACCCACGCGGTGGTCCTGGGCCGCAGCTCCATCGTCGGCCGCCCGCTCTCCCAGCTGCTCTCGCGGCGCGGGATCGACGCCACGGTGACGCTCGGGCACAGCGCGAGCGGCCCGGCCCTGCGCGAACTGGCGCGCCAGGCGGATCTGCTGGTCGCCGCCGTCGGGCGCGCCGAGATGGTGGACGCGGACTGGGTCAAGCCCGGCGCGACGGTGGTGGACGTCGGCATCCACCGGGTGCCGGCGGCCGAACCCCGCGGCGCCACGCGACTCACCGGCGACGTGCATGCCGCGTCGGTCGCCGCGGTGGCCGGGGCCCTCACGCCGGTGCCGGGCGGTGTCGGCCCGATGACGGTGGCGATGGTGGTCGCCGGCACGGTGCTCGCCGCGCAGCGCGCCCGCGAGCGCGTGAAGGTCTGACGCGGACGATGGCCCTGTCACCGGCCACCGAGCCCATCCTCAGCGTCTCGGCCCTCACCCGGCTGATCAAGGACACGCTGCAGGGCAGTTTCCCAGCGGTGTGGGTCAAGGGGGAGCTCTCGGGCTTCAAGCGCTCCGACCGCGGCCACCTCTATTTCTCCCTCAAGGAGGGCACCGCCGCGGTGCTCGATTGTGTGATCTGGAAGGGGGTGGCCTCGCGGCTCGGCTTCGAGCCGCGCGACGGCACCGAGGTCGAGGCCTTCGGCAGCATCACCGTGTACGAGCCGCGGGGCCGCTACCAACTCGTGGTCGAGGAGATGCGCCCGGGCGGCCTCGGCGCGCTGCTGCTCCAGCTCGAGGAGCTCAAGCGCCGTCTGCAGGCCGAGGGCCTGTTCGACCCCGCGCGCAAGCGGGCGCTGCCGCGCTTCCCGCGCGCGATCGGGCTCGTCACCTCCCCGAGCGGCGCCGCGGTGCGCGACATGGTGAAGGTGCTGCGCGCCCGCTGGCCCTCGATCCGGCTGGTGCTGGCGGCGGTGCGGGTGCAGGGTGAGGGCGCGGCGGCGGAGATCGCGGCGGCGATCGACCGCTTCAACCGCTACGGCGGCGTGGAGGTGCTGATCGTCGGGCGCGGCGGCGGCTCGATCGAGGATCTGTGGGCGTTCAACGAGGAGCCGGTGGCGCGCGCGATCGCCGGCTCGCGGATCCCGGTGATCGCGGCGGTCGGCCACGAAGTGGACTGGACGCTGGCCGATCTGGCCGCCGACGTGCGCGCCGCCACCCCGTCCAACGCGGGCGAGCTCGCGGTGCGCGACCGCACCGAGGTGCGCGAGCGGGTGGCGACGCTCACCGCGCGCGCGGCGCGGGCCGCGCGCCAGGGGCTGGTCGAGCGACGGCGGAGGCTGGCCGCGCTGATCGAGAAGTACGGATTCAAGCGCCAGCGTGACGCCTTCGGCCTGATGCAGCAGCGCATCGACGACCTGCTCGAGCGCATGCGGGCGGCAGCTCGCGCCCGGCTGCGGGCGGCGGGCGAGCGCCTGCGCGCGCTGGGACTGCGCTACGGGTTGCGCCAGTGGCCGCGGCGCATCGTCGAGTACCGCGACACGCTCGCGGAGACGCGGCGCCGGCTGGGTGCCGCGGCGGTCCAGGCGGTGCTCGAGCGCCGCGGGCGGCTGGCGGCCGCCGCGGACCGCCTGCGGGCGCTGTCGCCGCGCCGGGTGCTCGAACGCGGCTATTGCCTCGCGCGCGGCCCGGACGGTACGCTGCTACGGACCGCCAATGCGCTGGCGGTCGGCGAGCTGCTCACGCTCGAGTTCGCGCGCGGCGAGGCCGCTGCGCGCGTCGAATCCATTCGAACCGGAGAGGACGATGGCTCCTAGGAAGACTCCCGCCCCGGCCGGCGATCCGCCCGCGGACGCCGGGACCGAACCGCGCTTCGAGGAGGCGCTCGAACGCCTCGAGACCATCGTCGAGCAGCTCGAGAGCGGGCAGCTCTCGCTCGAGGACGCGATCGCCCGCTACGAGGAGGGCGTCACGCTCTCGCGCCGCCTGTCGCAGACCCTCGACGAGGCGGAGAAGCGGATCGAGCGTCTGGAAGAGGGTGCCTCGCCCGGCGAGTCACCCACCACGCGCCCGGCCGACCTCGAGCCTCCCGACCCCGAGGGGGGCGGTCGCGGACCGGCCGAGAGCGGACCGGCCGAGCTGCCGTTTTGACGCGCCGCGTCTCGCGCCCCGCGCCCCCCGCCGGCCACGCGCTCGGCGAAGGCGCCTCCCGCGCGCTCGGCGCGTGGAGCCGCGCCTTCGAGCGCGCCTTCGCCGCCTGCCTCCCCGACGCCCGCCTGGCCCCGCGGCGGCTGCACGCCGCGATGCGCTACGGCGCGCTCTCGCCCGGCAAGCGGCTGCGCCCGCTGCTGGTGCTCGCCGGCTGCGAGGCGGTGGGCGGCGACTGGCGGCGCGCGCTGCCCGCCGCCGTGGCGGTCGAGTGCGTGCACGCCTTCTCGCTGATCCACGACGACCTGCCGGCGATGGACGACGACGACTTCCGCCGCGGCCGGCCGACCACCCACCGCCGCCACGGCGAGGCGCTGGCGCTGCTCGCCGGCGACGCCCTGCTGGCGCTCGCCTTCGAGCAGCTCGCGGGCCTCGAGGAGCGCGGCCTGCCGGCGAAGCGCGTGGTGCGCGCGCTCCGGGTGCTGGCGCGGGCGAGCGGCAGCCGCGAGCTGGTGGGAGGGCAGGCGCTCGACCTCGCGGCCGAGGGCCGCCGCGCGAACGGCGCGGCGGTGCGCGACATCCACCTGCGCAAGACCGGCGCGTTGATCAGCGCCTCACTGATGCTGGGCGGGTTCGCGGGCGGCGCCCGGCCCACGACCCTTGCCGCACTCGAGCGCATGGGGCGCGATCTCGGGCTGGCCTTCCAGATCCACGACGACCTCCTCAATCGGCGGTCCTCGCTGCGCCGGCTGGGCAAGCGCACCGGAACCGACGACGCGCGCAAGAAGGCCACGTTTCCGCGCGCGGTGGGGGAGGAACGGGCACGCGCCGAGGCGGCACACCTCTACCTGCGCGCGCTGCGGAGGGTCGAGCGGCTGGGGCCGCGCGCCTACAACCTTGGCCACCTCATCATCGCCGTGGCGGAACGGCAGAGCTGACGGCCGGCTTGCCGCCGGCACCACCCGGTCCGTATGGTTGACCGACCAACATCGAAGAGGAGTCCCACCCCAGCAACGAGGTGAGCGCCACGGAACCATTCTGGCTGGCCCTGGGAATCGGGTTCGTCGTGCAGGGCTACAAGGGTTTCCGCACGTTCTTCACGACCGGTCGCTGGAACTTGCGGCGTTTCGTCGAGACCGGCGGCATGCCCAGCTCGCACGCCGCCTCGGTGGCCGCGCTCTCCACCGGGGTCGGCCTGCGCGAGGGTTTCGGCTCCAGCCTGTTCGGCGCCACGCTGTTTTTCAGCCTGATCGTCATGTATGATGCAGCCGGTCTGCGGCGCGCCGCGGGCCGCCAGGCGATGGTCCTCAACCGCCTGATCGACGAACACTTCAAGCATCCGGAGGAGGACGCCCAGCGGCTGTTCGAGCTCCTGGGGCACACGCCGTTCGAGGTGCTGGTCGGGGCGCTGCTCGGAGCCGCGACCGCCACGCTCTGGCACTGGATGACCTGACATGAGCCTCCTCGATCGCATCAAGTCCCCCGCCGACGTCAAGACGCTCACCCGTGCCGAGATCGACCAGCTCGCCGTCGAGATGCGCCACGTGATCATCCAGACCGTGGCGCGGCGCGCCGGGCACCTCGCCCCGAATCTGGGCGTGGTCGAGCTGGCGCTCGCCCTGCACCGCGTCTACGACTCGCCCCGCGACAAGATCATCTGGGACGTGGGCCACCAGTCCTACCCGCACAAGCTGCTCACCGGGCGCGCCGAGGGCTTCGACACCCTGCGCAGCCTCGACGGCATCTCCGGCTACCCGCGACGCGCCGAGAGCGAGCACGATCCGTTCGGCACCTGCCACGGCAGCACCTCGATCTCCGCCGCGCTCGGCCTCGCCGTGGCGCGCGACCTCCACCACGAGGACCATCACGTCATCGCCGTCATCGGGGACGGGGCGCTCACCGGGGGCATGGCGTTCGAGGGGCTCAACAACGCCGGCGAGCTGGGCCGGCGGCTGATCGTCATCCTCAACGACAACGAGATGAGCATCTCGCCCAACATCGGGGCGATCCACCGTTACCTCACCAAGCTGACGACCAGCCGGATGTACCGCGCGTTCGAGCGCGACGTCTTCGAGCTGCTCGGCAAGCTCCCGCGCCTCGGGCGGCAGGCCCAGGAGGCGGCGCGCCGGATCAAGGAGGGGCTGCACAACCTGGTGGTGCCGGGCGTGCTGTTCGAGGAGCTGGGTTTCAAGTACTTCGGCCCGATCGACGGCCACGACTTCGACGTGCTGGTGGAGACGCTCAGCGACCTGCGGCGCTTCGAGGTTCCGGTGCTGCTCCACGTCGTCACGCGCAAGGGACGGGGCTACGGGCCCGCCGAAGGCGACGCCCGCACCTTCCACGGCATCGGCACCTTCGACCCCGACACCGGCACCGCGGCCAAGGGGGGGAAGAAGACCTACACGCACGTCTTCGGCGCCACCGCGATCGAGATCGCCGAGCGCCTGCCGGAAGTGGTGGCGGTCACCGCGGCGATGACCGACAACACCGGCCTCACGCCCTTCTCGCAGCGCTTCCCCGACCGGTTCTTCGACGTCGGCATGGCCGAGGAGCACGCCGTGACCTTCTCGGCCGGCCTCGCCGCGGGGGGGTTGCTGCCGCTCACCGCCATCTATTCCACGTTCCTCCAGCGCGCCTTCGACCAGATCATCCACGACGTGGCGGTGCAGGACTTGCGCATGGTGCTGTGCGTGGACCGCGCGGGGCTGGTGGGGGAGGACGGCGCGCCGCAACACGGGGCGTTCGACGTCGGCTACCTGCGGATGATCCCCGGCATGATTCTGATGCAGCCGCGGGGCGGCGCCGAACTGCGCGACATGCTGTGGACGGCGGCCAAGCTCGAGCGCGGCGTGGCGGCGGTGCGATATCCGCGCGCCAACATCCCCGAGGCCGACCTCCCCACGGGCGAGCCGCGGCTGCTGCCGCTCGGCGTCTCGGAGCAATTGCGCGCCGGGGGCGACGTGGCGATCCTGGCGCTCGGCACCATGGTGGATCCGGCGCTCGAGGCCGCGGAGACGCTCGCCGCCGGGGGAATCTCGGCCACGGTGGTCAACGCCCGCTTCGTCTCACCGCTCGACGAGCGCGCGATCACCGGGCTCGCCCGCTCGGTCGGCCGGATCGTCACCGTGGAGGAGAATGTCGTGGCCGGCGGCTTCGGCAGCGCGGTGAGCGAATGCCTCGACCGGCACGGGCTCTCGGGCACCCCGCAGCTGCGGATCGGGATTCCCGACGAGTGGGTGCTCCACGGCCCGCGCGATCGCCTGCTCGAACGGATCGGCCTCGACGCGGCCGGCATCGCGCGGCGCGCCTCCGACTGGATCCGCTCCACCCAGCGCCAGTACACATGAGCGGTCGCATCCGCCGCGTCGCGATCCTGGGCCACAGGCGCAGACCAGGGGTGCGGCGCGCGGCGGCGGCCTTGCGCGCACGGCTCGCGCGGCGGCGGATCGAGGTGCGGATCGAGGAGGCGCTCGCCACCGCCCTGGGCGTGGAGGGACACTCCCTCGGGGCGCTGGCCTCGTGGTGCGAGCTGCTGGTCACGCTCGGCGGCGACGGCACCGTGCTCTCCGGCGCGCGCGCCCTCGCCGGAAAGCGCGGCGCACTGCTCCCGGTCAACCTCGGCGGACTCGGCTTTCTCACCGTGGCGGATGGCCGCGGGCTTGCCGCCGCGGTGAATGCCGTGCTCGCGGGGCGGTGGCCGGTGGCGCGACGCCGCGTGGTGACGGCGGCAATCCGCCGCCGCGGCCGCCAGGTGCGCACCGGCGTGGCCATGAACGACGTGGTGATCAAGGGCGCGGGCGGCTACGCCGCGCTGCATCTCGAGGTGAGCGCGCTCGGCAGCGACGTCGGGCATCTGGTCGCCGACGGCCTGATCGCGGCCAGCGCCGCGGGCTCGACCGCCTACTCGCTCTCCGCCGGTGGCCCGGTCCTGGCCCCCGACCTCGACGCCCTGGTGCTCACGCCGGCCTGCCCGCACTCCCTCGGCAGCCGTTCGCTGGTGCTCCCGGCGGGGGCGGAGGTCGAGGTGCGACTGCTGGGTTCGAGCGATCATTGCCTGGTGTTGTTCGACGGCCAGGACGCCGCCGACCTCGAGACCGGCGACCAGGTGCGGATGCGCCTGGACCGGATGGTGGTGCGCGTGTATCAGAATCCCGCCCGCCCCTTCATGCGCTCGCTCCAGACCAAGCTCGGCTGGCAGGGGAGCGAGCAGCGGAGCCTGTAGTCCGTGCTCGAGCGCCTCGTCATCCGCGACCTCGCGCTGGTGGACCGCGCCGAAGTCCGCTTCGGCTCCGGCCTCAACGTGCTCACCGGCGAGACCGGGGCCGGCAAGTCCCTGGTCGTCCAGGCGGTGAGCCTGCTCCTCGGCGGGCGCGCGGATGCGGACGCGGTGCGCGAGGGCGCGACCGCGGCCACGGTCGAGGGCGAATTCCGTCCCGGCCCGGATCTGGCGCCGCGGGTCGCGGAGCTGCTGGGCGAGTGGGGTCTCGAGCCCGAGGGCGAGACGGTGATCCTGCGCCGCGAGATCCAGGCCGCCGGCCGCAGCCGCGCCGGCGTCAACCAGTCGCCGGTCACCCAGGCCGCGCTCCGGCGCCTGGGCGAGATCCTGGTGGACCTCCACGGCCAGCACGAGCACCAGAGCCTGCTGCGCCCGGGCGCCGGGGTCGAGACGCTCGATCGGCTCGGCGGACTCGGGGCACCGGCGGCGCGTTACGCCGCGGCGCTCGCCGGCTGGCGCCAGGCGACGGCGGAGCTGGACGTGCTCGAGGCCTCGCTCGCCGACTACGCGGAGCGCCGCGACCACCTGATCCAGGCCGCCCGCGATCTCGACGAGACGCGACCGGTCGCGGGAGAGGAGGAGGAGCTGGCGCGCGAGGCGGGGCGCCTCGCCCACACCGACCGGCTGCGCGAGCTGGCGGGCGAGGCGCTGGCCCGGTTGAGCGACGGCGATGGCGCGGCGCTCGATGGGCTGAACGCCGCGGCGCGCGCCCTGGAACAGGCGCGAGCCCTCGATCCCGGCTTGGACGAGGTGGCCCCCGCCCTCGACGAGGCACGGATCGCGGCGGGCGAGGTGGCGCGCACCCTGGCCGGTTACGCGGCGTCCCTCGAGGCCGACCCCGCGGCGCTGGAGTCGGTCGAGTCGCGCCGCGAGGCCCTGGCACGCCTGAAGCGGCGCTACCGGCGCGACCTGCCGGGGCTCATCGCCTGGCGCGAGGAGATCGCGCGCGAGCTGGCCACCGGCGAGGACGCCGAGGGCGCCCGGGCGCGGGCGCACGAGGCGGTGCGGCGCGCCGCGGCCGAGTGCGCCGCGGCGGGCGACGCGCTGTCGCAGGCGCGACGTGCCGCGGCGGCGGATTGGACCACGCGCCTCACGCGAGAGCTCAAGCCGCTGGGCTTCGACCACGCCCAATTGGAGTTCTCGGTCACGCGGCTCGATCCCGGCTCGGCCGGCTTCGGCGCCCAGGGCCTGGACGAGGTGGAGATGCGCTTCACCGCCAACCCCGGCGAGCCGCCGCGACCGCTGCAGAAGATCGCCTCGGGCGGAGAGCTCTCGCGGGTCATGCTGGCTCTCAAGACAGCGCTGGAAGCCCAAGACCGCGTTGACGTTCTGCTTTTTGATGAAGTAGATTCCGGAATCGGCGGTGCGGTGGCTCGGGCGGTCGGAGAGCGCCTCCGGCGGCTGTCGCAGCACCGCCAACTCATTTGCGTGACGCACCTGCCGATGATCGCCGCACTCGGGACCCACCACCTGAGGGTCACCAAGCACCGCGCCGCGGGCCGTACCGTGACGCGGATCGAACCGGTCGCGGGCGAGCCGCGCGTGGAGGAGCTGTCGCGCATGCTGGCGGGCGACCGGATCACCGAGACGACGCGGCGCCAGGCACGGGAGCTGCTCGGCGACGTCCCACTCAAGGCGGCCCCGCGATGATCGTCCCCACCTCGTCCGAGTTCCGCGCCCTGGCGAAGGGCGGCAGGCTGGTGCCGGTGTACCGCGAGGTATTCGCGGACCACGACACCCCGGTGTCGGCCTTCCGCAAGATCGACGACGGTCCGTACGGCTTCCTGCTCGAGAGCGTCGAGGGCGGGGAGAAGTGGGGTCGCTATTCCCTGCTCGGCAGCCGTCCTTCGCTGGTGTTCGTCGCGCACGGCGACCGTTGCGAGATCCACGAGGACGGCCGCGTGACGCCCTGCACGCGCCACCCGGTGGAGGAGTTGGCGGCCCTGCTCGCGCGCCATCAGGCCGTAGCGCTCCCGGGGCTGCCGCGCTTCTGCGGCGGCGCGGTCGGTTATCTGAGCTACGACGCGGTGCGCTGGTTCGAGCGCATCCCCTCGCGGACGCGCGATGATCTCCGGCTGCCCGACGCGGTGTTCATGTTCGGCGACGTGGTGAGCGTGTTCGACAACCTCACGCACACCATGAAGGTGGTCACCCACGCCCGTGGGGACCGCGACCCGGACGGGGCCTACCGGGCGGCCGTGTCCCGCCTCGAGGCCGAGGTCGAGCGGCTCAAGCGCCCGCTGGCCTGGACCGAGCCGCCGGCGGGGGAAGCCCCGGCCGAGCCGCGCTCCTCGGCCACCCGCGACGAGTTCCGCCGCGCGGTCGAGACCGCGAAGGAGCACATCCGGGCGGGCGACATCTTCCAGGTGGTCTTGAGCCACCGCATGAGCGCCCGCGTCTCGCAGCCCGCCTTCGAGGGCTACCGCGCGCTGCGCGTGACCAATCCCTCGCCCTACATGTACTTTCTCCACCTCGACGGCTTCTCGCTGGTAGGCTCCTCGCCCGAGGTGCTGGTGCGGCGGACCGACGCCACGGTCGAGGTGCGGCCGATCGCCGGCACGCGCCCGCGCGGGCGAGGTCCCGAAGAGGACCGCCGGATGGAGGACGAGCTGCGCGCGAGCGAGAAGGAGTGCGCGGAGCACGTCATGCTGGTGGACCTCGGGCGCAACGACATCGGCCGGGTGTCGCAATTCGGCACCGTGGAGACCAACGAGTACATGGCGGTGGAGCGCTATTCCCAGGTCATGCACCTGGTGTCGAACGTGCGCGGGCGCGCGCGCCCGGACCTGGGGCCGCTCGACATCGTGCGCGCCTGCTTCCCCGCGGGGACGGTCTCGGGCGCCCCCAAGGTGCGGGCGATGGAGATCATCGAGGACCTCGAGCCGGTGCGACGCGGCGTCTACGCGGGCGCGGTCGGTCACTTCGACTACCATGGCAACCTCGATCTGGCGATCGCGATCCGCACGTTGGTGTATGCCGACGGCCAGGCGCACTGGGGCGCGGGCGCCGGCATCGTCGCCGATTCGGAGCCCGATCACGAGTGGGAGGAGACGCTCAACAAGGGGCGCGCGCTGTGGCTGGCGGTGCAGCGCGCCGAGCGGGGAAGCGCGTGATCGCGGTCATCGACAACTACGACTCGTTCACCTACAACCTGGTGCAGTACCTGGGCACGCTCGGGGCCGAGATCGAGGTCTTTCGCAACGACGCGATCACCGTGGAGGCGCTGGCCGCCCGGCCGATCGAGGGACTGGTGGTCTCGCCGGGTCCGGGGGAGCCCCGCGACGCGGGCATCTCCGAGGACGCGATCCGCGCGCTGGCGGGCCGCGTCCCGGTGCTCGGCGTGTGCCTCGGGCACCAGGGGCTGGCCGAGGTCTACGGCGGGCGGGTGGTGCGCGCCGGGCGCCTGATGCACGGCAAGACCAGCCCGATCATGCACCGCGGGCGCGGGCTGTTCGCCGGGCTCGACAACCCGTTCGAGGCCACGCGTTACCATTCGCTGATCGTCGAGCGCGACTCGCTCCCCGACCGTCTCGAGCTCGTGGCCTGGACGCCGGAAGGCGAGATCATGGGCCTCAAGCACCGCGCCCACGAGACCTGGGGCGTGCAGTTCCACCCCGAGTCGGTCCTCACCCAGCCCGGACTCAAACTGATCGAGAACTTCCTCACCCTCTGCCGCCAGCAAAGGAGTGCGCCCCGTTGATCCAGACGTGCATCGGCAAGTCCGTCCTGCGCGAGAACCTCACCCGCGAGGCCTCGCGCGAGTGCATGGAGCAGGTCCTCAACGGCGAGGCCACCGCGGCGCAGATCGCCGGCTTGGCCATCGCGCTGCGCATGAAGGGGGAGACGCCCGAGGAGATTGCCGGCATGGCCGAGGCGATGCGCCGGCGGGTCCCCCCGCTGCGCACGCGCCGGAGCCCGCTGATCGACACCTGCGGCACCGGCGGCGACAACGCCGGCACCTTCAACATCTCCACCACCGTGGCGATCGTCACCGCGAGCTGCGGGGTGGCGGTCGCCAAGCACGGCAACCGCGCGGTGTCGAGCCGCACCGGGAGCGCCGACGTGCTGGAGTCGCTCGGGGTGCGCATCGACCTGACCCCCGAGGCGGCGGGCCGCTCGCTCGACTTCCTGGGCATCACCTTCCTCTTCGCCCCCAACTACCACACCGCGCTGCGCTACGCGGCGGCGCCGCGGCGCGAGATCGGCGTGCGCACCGTGTTCAACCTGCTCGGTCCGCTCACCAACCCGGCGGGCGCCACGCGCCAGCTGCTCGGCGTGTTCGCCGACACCCTGGTGCGCCCGGTGGCCGAGGTGCTGCGCGGGCTCGGCAGCGAGCGCGCCTGGGTGGTCCACGGCCGCGACGGCCTCGACGAGCTGACGGTGTTCGCCCGGAGCCACGTCGCCGAGCTGCTGGACGGCAAGATCCGCGAGTTCGAGCTCGATCCGGCCTCCCTTGGGCTCGCCGACACCGACCGCTCCGCGATCGCCGGCGGCACCCCGGCGGAGAACGCCGCCAAGATCCGCTCGGTCCTGGAGGGCGCGCGCGGACCGGCACGCGACATCGTGGTGCTCAACACCGCGGCCGCGCTGTGGGTGGCGGGTGTCGTCGAGAGCGTCGAGGAGGGGGTCGAGCGCGCGACCCTGGCGCTCGAATCCGGCAAGGCCGCAGCCAAGCTCGCCGACCTCGCCGCCTTCCGCGGCTGAGCACCGGCGCACCTCACCCAGGAGAGCCCATGTCCGCCACACCCTCTGACTTTCTGACCCGTATCGCCGACGACCGCCGGCGCCGCGTCGAGCAGGCCATGCAGCGCGTGCCGGGTCACGCGTTGCGCGAGCGACTGGGCCCGGCGCCACCCGCCGGCCGGCTGGAGCGCGCGCTGCGGCGCGGGACGCCGCGCGAGCCGCTGCGGCTGCTGTGCGAGGTCAAGCACACCTCGCCGGCCCGCGGGGTCCTGCGCGCGGACGTCGATCCGGTGGCGATGGCGCGGCTCTACGAGAAGGGGGGAGCGGCGGCGGTGTCATTGGTGACCGAGCCCGATCACTTCCACGGCGACCCGGCCTGGATCGACGCGGTGCGGCCGGCGGTGACTCTGCCGATCCTGGCCAAGGACTTCGTGATCGACTCCTACCAGCTCCTGGATGCCGCGGTGCGCGGCGCCGACGGCGTGTTGCTGCTCGCCGCACTGCTCTCGGACGTGCAGCTCCAGCGCCTGATCGGCGAAGGGCGGATGCTGGGGCTGGATGCGCTGGTCGAAGTGCACGACGGCCAGGAGCTGATCCGCGTCCTGCGCGCGGGCGCCACTCTGGTCGGGATCAACAACCGCGACCTGCGCACCTTCGAGGTGGATCTCGGGACCTCGCTCGCCTTGCTGCCGCTGGTCCCGACGCTGGTGACGGCGGTCGTCGAGAGCGGGCTCTCGACCCCCGAGGACCTGGCGCGCCTGCGCGCGACGCGCTGCGACGCGGTGCTGATGGGCGAGGTGTTCATGACCAGCCCGGATCCGGCGAAGACGCTCTCCACGCTGGCCGCCGCGGCGCGCGGCTCATGACCGCAGGCGGCGCGGCGCGGCGCACCGTGGTCAAGGTGTGCGGGCTGTCGCGGCTGGAGGACGCTCGCGCCGCGCTCGAGGCGGGAGCCGACTGGCTCGGCTTCGTGGTCGCGGGCGAGAGCCCGCGCCGCATCGACGCCGCGCGCGCGGGGGAGATCCTCGCCGCACTCCCCGGCGCCCACGGGGTGGCGGTGATGGTGGCGCCACGGCCGGACGAGGCGCTGGACCTCGCGCGGCGCGCGGGAGCGGCGCGGGTCCAGCTCCACCGCGTGGAGGCCGCGTCCTGGCCCGACGACTTCCCGCTCCCGGTGGTGTTCGCCTTGCCGGTGGGGCACGAGGGGCCGGCGGCGGCGCTGCCCCACGAGCGCCACCTCCTGCTGCTCGACGCCGCGCACCCCACGCTCGCCGGCGGCACCGGCGAGAGCTTCGACTGGTCGCTGGCCGCGGACCTGGCGCGGACCCGCCGCCTGCTGCTCGCGGGCGGTCTCGACGGTGACAACGTCGCCCTGGCGCTCGAGCGGGTGCGCCCGTTCGGCGTGGATGCGTCCTCGCGCCTCGAGCGCGAGCCCGGAGTCAAGGACCACGATCGGGTGCGGCGCTTCGTCGCCGCCGTGAGGGCCTTCGATGCCCGCATCGACCAGCACGCCTGACGCCACCGGGCACTTCGGCCCCTTCGGCGGGCGCTACGTGCCCGAGACTCTCATCCACGCCCTCGACCAGCTCGAGGCCGAGTACCGGCGCGCGCGCGAGGACCGCGGGTTCGCGGCGGAGCTGGAGTCCGCCCTGCGCGACTTCGCCGGGAGACCGACGCCGTTGCTGCGGGCGTCGCGCTTCTCGGAGGCCGCCGGCTGCGAGGTGTTCCTCAAGCGCGAGGACCTGCTCCACACCGGCGCGCACAAGATCAACAACACCATCGGCCAGTGCCTGCTCGCCCGCCGCATGGGCAAGCCGCGGGTGATCGCCGAGACCGGCGCCGGCCAGCACGGCGTGGCGACCGCCGCGGCCGCGGCGCGCTTCGGGCTCGAATGCGTCGTCTACATGGGGACCGAGGACGCGCGTCGCCAGCATCTCAACGTCGAGCGCATGAAGCTGCTCGGCGCCGAGGTGCGTGAGGTGGACTCCGGCAGCCGCACGCTCAAGGACGCGATCAACGAGGCGCTGCGCGACTGGGTCACCCGTGTCGAGGACACCCACTACGTGCTGGGCTCGGTGCTGGGGCCGCATCCGTTTCCGATGCTGGTGCGCGACTTTCATCGCGTCATCGGGATTGAGACCCGCGCGCAGTTCGCGGCCGCCGCCGGCGGCCTGCCCGACCTGCTGGTGGCGTGCGTGGGCGGGGGGAGCAACGCCATCGGGCTGTTCCACGAGTTCCTCGACGACCGCGCGGTGCACAAGGTGGGGGTGGAGGCCGGCGGCCACGGCATCGCTTCGGGCCTCCACGCCGCGCGCATGGTGGAGAAGAGCGTCGGCGTGCTGCACGGCACGCGCACCCTGCTGCTCCAGGACGAGCGCGGGATGATCCGCGAGACCCACTCGGTCTCCGCCGGGCTCGACTACCCGGCGATCGGCCCGGAGCACGCCTGGCTCGCGCAGCAGGGCCTGGTCGAGTACGCCCACGCCACCGACGAGGAGGCGCTCGCGGCGTTCGAGACGCTGTCGAGGCTCGAGGGCATCCTGCCCGCGCTCGAGACCGCGCACGCGCTGGCCTGGGTGCTGCGCGAGGGGCGCGGTCTCGGCGCCACGACCCGGGCGGTGGTCAACCTCTCCGGCCGCGGCGACAAGGACGTCAGCGAGGTGCTGCGGGTGCTGGCGGCCCGCGACCCCGCGGCGCCGGGCGGTTCGCCGCCGGCCGGGCGCCCGTGAACGAGGACGCGGCCGTGACCGCGGCGTCGTTCCTGTGCTATAAACGCTGGTCGCGCGCCCGTAGCTCAATTGGATAGAGCGTTAGCCTCCGGAGCTAAAGGTTACAGGTTCGATTCCTGTCGGGCGCACCACCTCGTGACCGCTCCTACCCCCGGTTTCCCGTCCCGCGCGCCGATCGTGGCGGCCCGGCGCCTTCGGGCCCGCGCCGGGCCGTTCTCGGGCGGCTGCCCCCGGCGGCGACATGCATCCACCTGACGCCCACGATCGCTTCCGTCCCCACGCCGTGCGCGAGCTGGCGGGGATGTTCGACGACGTCTCCCCGAGCTACGACCTGCTCAATCGGCTCATGAGCCTGGGCCAGGACCGGGCGTGGCGCGCGGCCCTCGCCCGCGCGGTTCCCGCGGAGGCGCGCCTGGTGCTCGACCTGTGCACCGGCGGCGGCGCCTCGCTCTCCGGACTCAGGCGCCCGGGGCGGCTGGTGCTCGGCATGGACGCGAGCCTCGGCATGCTCGCGCGCGCGGCGGCGGGCCACGCCGGGCCGGGGTGGGCGCCGCGGCTCGCCTGCGCCGACGCGTTCCACCTGCCGCTGCGCGATGCCGCGCTCGACGCGGTGACGCTGGCGTTCGGCATGCGCAACCTGCGCCCGCGCCGCGCGGCGCTCGCCGAGCTGGCGCGGGTGATCCGGCCGGGGGGCACGCTGGCGGTGCTCGAGGCCACCGCGCCGGCACCGGGGATGCTGCGCCCGCTGCACGCGTTCTTCCTGCGGCGCGTCGTGGCCGCGCTCGGCCGGCTCTCGCCCGACCCCAGCGCTTACGTCTACCTCGGCCGCTCGATTTTCGAGTTCGGCTCTGGCGACGAATTCGAGCGCGATCTCCTGGAGGCGGGGTTCGGGCGGGGGGCGAGCACCCGCTTCCTGCTCGGGGCCACCCGCCTGTGGGTGACCCGTCGCCGGGCGGCCGCCGGCGAGACTAGGTTCGTCCCGGCGGGAGACGTGCAAAATGCGAGCGGGTGGGGGGCCGGACGGCGCGAAATGCCCCAGGCCGCCTCCGGGCGCGAGGGGGAGTGGAGGCTCTGGTCCGGTGCCCAGGCGCTGGTATCCGCCGCACTGTTCATCGCCCTGGCTTACGGCCTGTGGGTATTCGTCAACTACCAGGACCAGTTGCCGTTGGAGCCCTGGCAGCGGACCGGGATGGGGTGGCTGCTGGCTGGCGGGGCGCTGGTGTTCGGGGCCCGCGCGCTGGTCCTGCTGGTTCGCTTTCTCGGACCTCCCCCGCGGGCGTAAACCCTGATTTTCGTTGGCATAGGCGTTGCGTATCCGAAGTGCACCTCCTCCTTTGTTCACTCAAGCAAGGACGCGACGCGCATGCCGAGTCCGCAACGGGTTCTCCAGGCACTGACCGAGCACGGCGGCCGTCCCGCCGCGCGCACGCGTCCCGCGCTCATCCAGCGCGTGCTCGAGACCGCCCTGCTGATGGTGGAGGGCCGCGGCGCGGTGGTCCAGGCGACGCGCGGACGCCGGATCGAGCGCTACTGGCTGCGGCGCGGCATGCGCGAGGTCGAGGCCATCGAGGATCCGCCCGGCGGCACCGAGTTCCTGCGTCTCCTGGGCCGCGGCGGCGCTCCGGTGATGGTCGCCGACGTCGAAAAGGACGGCCACCTCACCGCCGAGGACCGCTGCCCCGGGGTGGCGGGAGGGCCGGCGCTGTTCGTGCCGCTGCGCCAGCGCGAGCAGCTCTGGGGCAGCCTCGCGGTCTATCGCGGACGCGGGGAGCGTCCGTTCGGCCCCAAGGACATCGGCCTGGTCTCGCTGCTCGCCGCCTGGACGTCGCTGGCGTTCGAGAACCTGCGTCTCTCCGAGAGCCTCGAGCGGCTCGCCGTGACCGACGACCTCACCCAGGTGTACAACTTCCGCTACCTCAAGAGCGCGCTGCGCCGCGAGATCAAGCGCGCCGGCCGCTACCGGCAGGACCTCTCGCTGGTCATGATCGATGTGGACAACCTCAAGGGCTACAACGACCGGTTCGGGCACCTGCGCGGCAGCTCCCTGCTCAAGGAGATCGCCGCGCGTTTCTTGGCGCAGGTGCGCTCGTTCGACATCATCGCCAAGTACGGCGGCGACGAGTTCACGCTGATCCTGCCGCAGACCGAACGCGAGGGAGCGCGGATCGTGGCCGAGCGCATGCGCGAGTCCATCGCCAACCATGGCTTTCCGCTCGCCGAGGCCGGGAAGATCACCATCAGCCTCGGCGTGGCGACCTATCCGCACGACGCGGCGGACGCCCACGGGCTGATCCAGGCCGCGGACCGCGCCCTCTACCGGGCGAAGAAGGCGGGGCGGAACCGGGTGGCGACGACCATGGACCGGGCCGCCTGATGCGACGGCCGCCGCGCGCGGCCCGCGTGGAGCGGCGCCGGCCGGTCCAGAGCGACGCTCGCCGCTCGGTTGCGTTGACCCTCCGCCGGAACCGCTGTTAGACTCGCGCGCCGCCGAACGCCGGGATGGGCGTCCGGCATCGTGCTGTGGGCGGAAGGAGAGGCGAAACGGTGGCGGATCCGATCGGCATCGGGGTGGTGGGCACCGGCGACTGGGGCGCGAATCTCGTGCGCAACTTCGCCAGCCTGCCCGAGGCGCGTCTGGTCGCCCTGTGCGACACCGACCCCAAGCACCTCGCGCGTACCGCCGCCCGGTACCCCGGCGCGCGTGCGGTTGCCGACGTCGCCGAGATCGCGGGTGATCCCGCGGTGCGGGCGGTCGTGGTCTCCGCCTCGGCGGTGAGCCACTATCCCGTCGCCCGGGCGATGATCGAGGCGGGCAAGGACGTCTTCGTCGAGAAACCGCTCGCCCTCCAGGTGGACCAGGCCGAGGCGCTGGTCCGGCTCGCGCGCGAGCGCGAGCGCGTGCTGATGGTCGGGCACCTGCTCCTCTATCACCCGGGCGTGCGCTACCTCAAGGAGCTGGTGCGGAGCGGCGACCTGGGCGACGTCCTCTACATCTACTCCCAGCGGGTGAACCTGGGCAAGGTGCGCCGGGACGAGAACGCGTTGTGGAGCTTCGCCCCGCACGACCTCTCGGTGATCCTGCACCTGCTCGAGGTCGAGCCGCTCGACGTCGTGGCGCGCGGCTCGGCGTTCCTCCAGGGCAAGGTCGAGGACGTGGTCTTCGTGGACCTGCGCTTCCCGGGCGGACGGATCGCCCACGTCCACGTTTCGTGGCTCGATCCCCACAAGCTGCGCAAGTTCACGGTCGTCGGCTCGCGGAAGATGGTGGTGTTCGACGACATGGAGGCCAGCGAGAAGATCAAGATCTACGACAAGGGCGTGGACCGCGGAGGAGAGGTGGTCTCCTACGGCGACTCGCTCACGGTGCGCAGCGGCGACATCCTCATCCCGCGCATCTCGCTGCAGGAGCCGCTCACCCTCGAGTGCCGGCACTTCCTCGAGTGCGTCCGCGACCGTCGCACCCCGCTCACCGACGGCGCCGATGGCCTGCGGGTCGTCAAGGTGCTGGCGGCGGCCCAGGCCTCGCTCGACGCGGGCGGAACACCGGTGGCGATCGCTCCCGCGACCCAGGAGGTCGCGTGACCGGCATGATCCATCCGAGCGCGACGGTCGCCGCCGACGCCACCTTCGGCGAGTACTGCGTCATCGGCGCCCAGGCGCGGATCGGCTCCGGCTGCCGCATCGGACACCACGTCGTCATCCACGCCGACACCGTGGTCGGGAACGACGTGCGGATCGACGACCACGCCAGCCTCGGCAAGTTGCCGATGCGCGCCGCCAACTCGGCGACCACCAAGGAGCAGGCCCTGCCGCCGCTGACGCTCGGCGACCTGGCGATCGTCGGCACCGGCGTGGTGCTGTACCGCGGCGCCACGATCGAGGGCAAGGTGCTGATTGCCGATCTCGCCACGGTGCGCGAGAACGTCTCGATCGGCCGCGGCACGATCGTCGGCCGCGGGGTGACGGTGGAGAACTTCTGCACCATCGGCCGGTTCTGCAAGCTCGAGAGCGAGTGCTACATCACCGCCTACTCCGCGCTCGAGGACCGCGTGTTCGTCGCACCCGGCGTGGTCACCTCCAACGACAACTACGTCGGCCGCACCGCCGAGCGCTTCAAGCACTTCAAGGGCGTCACCGTGCGCCGCGGCGGTCGCGTCGGTGCCGGCGCCGTGGTGCTGCCCGGGGTCACGATCGGCGAGGACGGCCTGGTGGCCGCCGGCTCGGTCGTGACTCGCGACGTCGCGCCGCGCACCATCGTGATGGGCGCGCCGGCCAAGCGCTGGCGCGACGTGCCGGTCGAACAGTGGCTCGAAAACCAGGGCTGGGTGGATTCCTGACCCATGGAAAGGACCTGACACCATGTGCGCGATGCCGACCCGCGCGGCGATGACCGTGCCGCTGCTCGACCTCAAGGCGCAGTACGCCGACATCCGGCGCGACGTGGACGACGCCGTGCGGCGCGTGATGGAGAGCGCGCGCTTCATCGGCGGACCCGAAGTGGCGGCCCTCGAGGAGGAGGTCGCCCGCTACTCGCAGTGCGCGCACGGCGTGGGCTGCGCCTCCGGCACGGATGCCCTGCTGCTGTCGCTGCGCGCGCTCGGCGTCGGACCCGGCGACGAGGTCGTCACCAGCGCCTACTCGTTCTTCGCCAGCGCCGGGGTCGTCGCCAACGTCGGCGCGACTCCGGTGTTCGTGGACATCGACCCGCGGACCTACAACCTCGACCCCCACCGCCTCGAGGCGGCCGTCACGCCGCGCACCAAGGCGGTGATCGCGGTGGATCTCTACGGCCAGTGCTGCGACCTCGCCGCGGTGCGCAGTGTCTGCGACAAGCACCACGTCTGGCTGATCGAGGACGCGGCGCAGGCGATCGGCTCGGAGTGGGAGGGGAAGCGCGCCGGCTCGATCGCCGACTTCGGCTGTTTCTCGTTCTTCCCGTCCAAGAACCTCGGCGGCGCGGGCGATGGCGGCATGATCGTCTCGCAGGACCCCGAGCGCGCCGACCGCGCGCGCCTGCTGCGCGAGCACGGCGCCCGCCCCAAGTACCACCACACGCTGGTCGGCACCAACTCCCGGCTCGACGCCCTGCAGGCCGCGATCCTGAGGGTGAAGCTGCGCCACCTCGACCGCTGGAGCGAGGCGCGGGCCCGCAATGCCGCGCTCTACAACCAGCTGTTCGAGGGCTCGCGCGTCGGCCGCCCGTTTCACGATCCGCGCACCCGGCACATCTACAACCAGTACGTGGTCCGGCTGCAGAAGCGCGACGAGGTCCGGCAGCATCTCGCCGACCGCGGCATCGGTTCCGAGATCTACTACCCGGTGCCGCTCCACGTGCAGAAGTGCTTCGCCATGCTGGGATACAAGCCGGGGGACATGCCGAATGCCGAGGCCGCGGCGCAGGAGACGCTCGCGCTCCCGATCTACCCCGAACTGACGGAGGACCAGATCCGCTACGTCGCCGCCACCGTGCGCGACTTCACCGACTCGTAGCCCGCACCATCCCCCGGCGCGTCGCGCCTCCCCGCCCTCAGGTGGGCGCGCCGGCGATTTCCGAATACTCCAGCGACGGCCCGCCCCTGCGCCGCCGCTCGGGCACGAGGAGCATGCCCGTTTCGCATCGAGATGCACTGCGCGACCTGCTGCGTCGGGTCGACGAGGTCCGCGGGCTTTCGGGCTGGCCGGACCCGCCGTCCGCGCTCGAACTCGAGGACGGCCCCTCGCTCATCCGCACCCTCGGGGAGCTGGTCGAGGAACTCGAGCGCAGCCACCGCCGGCTGATCGAGACCAACGTCCAGCTGGTGTCGCTGCGCGAGGTCACGAGCGGAATGGTCTCCGCGCTCGACGCGGCGGAGACGGCGCGCACGGTGACGCGTTACCTGTGCCGGGCCTTCGGCTTCCCGGACGTGTTCCTGCTGCTGGTCAACCGCGATGCGCGCCAGCTCGAGGGCACCTGGACCTGGCACCGCGGTGAGCGCGAGCGCAGCGTCGAGGTCGAGCTGCCGCTGCTCGGCGACCACGGAGCCATCGCGCGCGCGCTGTGGCTGAACCGAACCACCGTGCACCACGCGCCGCGGGAGCACCCGCCGGCGGTGCTGCCCGACGGGCACGAGCTGCAGGACGCCCTGGCCGAGCTCGGCGCCACCGTGTGCGTGCCGCTCCAGCGCAGCCACGCCCTCACCGGCGCCGGAGCACCCCACGAGGTGTGCGGGGCGCGCTGCATCGTGGGGGAGATGGACCTCATGGTGCCGCCGCCGGGGGCGGATGCCGCCGCGTGGGCCGCGGACCGCGACGAGCGCCAGCGCCATTGTCTGGGCTGCGAGCTGCTGCCCCCGCTGGGCGTGATCGGCATCGCCCGCCGCACCGGGACGCCGCCGCTGGCGAGCGTGGACGTGACCCTGCTCGAGTCCATCGCGCTCTCGGTGGCCCCGGTGGTCGAGAACGCCCGGCTCTACCAGGACCTGCGCAAGAGCGAACGCTTCCGCGAACACGTCCTCGACAGCATGGCCAGCGCCCTGGTGGCGGTGAACATGCAGGGCGAGATTCTCACTTTCAACCGCGCCGCCGAGAACCTGCTCGGCCACTCCGAGGCGGAGGTGCTGGGGCAGCCGTTCGGCGCCCTGTTCGGCACCGAGGGCGAGCAGGCGCTCCAGGCCACCCTCGAGCAGGGGCGCGAGTCGCTGCGCGAGGAGATCCTGCTGCGCACCCGCGACGGCTCGCCGCTGCCGGTGAGCCTCACGACCTCGCTGCTGCGGAACGAAAAGCGCAACGTCTACGGCGCGATCGCCACCTTCGCGGACCTCACGCCGCTCAAGCGGGCGGAGGAGCACGCGCGCCGGCTCGACCGCCTCGCCGCGCTCGGCCGCTTCACCTCGAGCGTGGCCCACGAGATCCGCAACCCGCTCACCGGGATCGGGGCGGGGGTGCAGTACCTGGCGCGCGCCCTGGCCCAGGACGGGCCGCAGCGCGAGAACCTGGACTTCATCCGCGCCGAGATCGAGCGCCTCGATCGCATCGTCCAGAACCTCTTCGACATCACGCATCCGCGCGGCCTGCAGGCGCGCACCGCGCCGGTCGAGGACACGGTGCGCCGCGCCCTCCAGGTGCTCGGGGCCCAGATCGCCGAGCGGCAGGTCGAGGCCCGCCTCACCGTCTCCCCGCGCACGCCGCCGGTGGCGCAGGATGCCGACCAGCTCGAGCAGGTGTTCATCAACCTGCTCAAGAACGCGGTCGAGGCCTCCGTCCAGGGCGGTGCGATCGAGGTCTCGATCGCTCCCGCGGCGCCGGCGCCCGCGACGCCCCGCGGGCGCCGGGCGCGCCCGCTCGGCGCCCCCGGCGTCGTGGTGCGCATCACCGACCAGGGCGCGGGCATCGGTCCCGATCAGCTGCAGAACGTCTTCGAGCCGTTCTTCACCACCAAGCCCGGTGGCACCGGGCTCGGCCTCTACGTCAGCTACGACATCGTCAAGCGTCACGGTGGGACGCTCAGCGTCCACAGTGAGTCGGGACGCGGCACCACTTTCGTCGTGGAACTTCCGCCCGAAATCAACGGAGGCAGCACATGAGCAAGGCGAACATCCTGCTGGTCGACGACCAGGAGTCGATCCGGCACTTCGTCCGAAAGGCCCTCGAGGACGAGGGCTTCGAGGTCCGCTCCACCGGCTCGATCCGCGAGACCCGCGAGGCGCTGGGCAGCGACCTCCCGGACCTGGTCGTGCTCGACCTCAAGCTTCCGGACGGGAACGGCATCGAGATGCTGCGCGAGATCAAGCGGGCCCAGCCGGAGCTGCCGGTGATCCTCATGACCGCCTTCGGCGACCTGGAAACCGCCGTCGAGGCGATGAGCGCCGGGGCCTTCTGGTTCGTCAAGAAGCCGTTCCAGAACGAGGAGCTGCTGGCCCTGGTGGCGCGCGCGCTCGAAGCCCACAAACTGTGGCTCGAGATCAAGCGGCTGAGGCACGGCGCCTTTGCCGACGAGGACTACCTCCATTCGTCGAGTCCGAGCATGCAGGAGGCCTACGCGATCGCCGAGCAGGTGGCGCGCGGCGACACCACCAGCGTGCTCATCGAGGGCGAGAGCGGGACCGGGAAGGAGTACTTCGCCAACCTCATCCACCGCATGAGTGCGCGACACGCCCATCCGTTCGTCGAAATCAATTGCGCCGCCATCCCCAGCGAGTTGCTCGAAAGCGAGCTGTTCGGGCACGAGAAGGGCGCCTTCACCGACGCCCGCGCGCAGAAGCAGGGATTGATGGAGCTGGCGAGCGGCGGCACCCTGTTCCTCGACGAGATCGGGGAGATGAACCCGATGCTCCAGGTCAAGCTGCTGCGGGTGCTCGAGCGCCGGAACTTCAAGCGCGTCGGCGGCACCAAGGACATCACCGTGGACGTGCGCATCATGTCGGCCACCAATCAGGACCTCGAGAAGCGGGTGCGGGAGGGGGGCTTCCGCGAGGACCTCTACTACCGCCTCAAGGTGGTGCCGCTCTACGTCCCGCCGCTGCGCGAGCGCAAGGACGACATCGTGCCGCTGTCGCGACTGTTCATGGAGCGGTTTGCCAAGCAGTTCAAGAAGCCGTTCCGCGAGATCTCGCCGGGCGCCGAGCGCATGCTCACCGACTATCCCTGGCCGGGCAACATCCGTGAGCTCAAGAACCTGTTCGAGCGCACGGTGCTGCTCGAGGTGGGCGAGGTGCTCGAGCCCCGGCACCTCAAGCTCGCGCCGCGCACCCGGCCCGGCGTCGAGGTCACCCTCGGTCAACGCGTCGACGAGTACCTCAGCGGGGCCCTTGCCGAAAGCGGCATCCCGTTCGAGGCCGTGATCGAGGAGCTGGAGCGAGCCTTGATTCTGCGCGCCTCGTATGCTACCAAGTGGAACCAGAGTCGCACCGCGGAGCTGCTCAACCTCAAGCGCGACAAGCTCCGTTACCGGATGAAGCTCTACGAGATCCAGCCGGAGAGCGAGGCGACGACCCCGACCGAATAGGCGCCCGCACGTGGTGAGAATCGGCACGTCGACCCTGGGCCTGTGGGTGTTGTGCGCGGCCGCGACGTGCGGCTCGTGCGCCTACACCACCACCAGCGCGCTGCTGCCTCCCCACATCAAGACCGTGGCGATCCCGGTGTTCGAGAACGCCACCACCGAGTACACCCTGGAGCAGGACGTCACGAACGCGGTGATCGCGCGCTTCGTGGCCGACAACCACCTGCGCGTGGTGGACGAGCGCTCGGCGGACGCGGTGATCCGCGGACGGATCGTCAGCTACCAGAACTCGGTGTTCGGCTTCACCGCCCAGACCGGGGCGCAGGAGTACCGCGTGAGCATCGGGGTCTCGGCGGTGTTCAAGGACCAGGTGAAGAACCGCGAGATCTGGAACGAGCCCAACCTGCTCAAGACCGCCAACTACTACGTGCAGGACGTGCCGGGCCAGACCGCGAAGACGGAGCTCGATGGACGCAAAGAAGCGATCGACAAGATCGCCGACGAAATCCTCAGCCGCAGCATCGAAGGCTGGTAGCCAGGGCGCCGGCGCCGCGGCGCGCCGGCCGGCGCGCAAGGGTGCTCCGGCGCGGCCCGCGACCGCCGACGGATTCGAGTTGCTGACCCGCGCCGATCGCGGCGAGTTCCCGCCGTCGCTCTACCTGGAGGGCCCGAGCGAGCCGCTGAAGGCGGCGTTCCTCGCCGCGTGGCGCCGCGCGTGGGCGGAGGCGTGCCCCGAGGCGCCGATCGGGCGCGTGTTCCGCACCGCCGAGAGCGGGGTGGAGGAGATCCTCGCCGCGCACCAGAGCGCCTCGCTGTTCAGCCCGCGCAACCTCCACATCGTGCTCGAGATCGAGGACCTGGGCCGCAGCGAGAAGAAGGTCGCTGCCCTTGCCGCCGGACTCGCGCACCCCGCGGGCGCCTCGTGCCTGGTGCTGGTCGAGTCCGAAGCCGACAGCCCGCGCAAGACGCTGGAGCCGCTGCGCGCCGCCAGCGCCGCGCGCTGGGTGGCGTGGCCCGCGGATCGGCGCGCGCTCGCGCGCTGGGGCGAGCGCCGCCTCGCGCAGGAAGGCGTGGGGGCGGAGCCCGGGGTGATCGAGGCGCTGGTGGACGCGTGCGAGGGCGACACCCTGGCGTTCTTCAACGAGCTCGACAAGCTGTGCACGCTCGCCGGCGGCTCCGGGCCGCGCCGCATCGCGCCCGCCGACGTCGCCGCACTGCTGCGCCCCACGGTCGGCGCCGACCTGCCCGCGTACCTCGGCGCGGTGGCGCTGGGGCAGCCGCGGCTCGCGGCCCAGCGCCTCGGGCGGCTGCTCGCGAGCGGCGTGGGGGAGGGCACGGTGCTCTTCGCTCTCTCGAACCTGGTGGGGGGCGCCCTCGGGGGATGGGCGCGCTGGCGCGACCTCAGCTTCGCCCTCGCCCGCCGGGTGCCGCCCCCGGGGTTGTCGCGGGCGATGGACGCCCTGTTCCGCGCCGAGGCGGCGTGGAAGGGCGGGCGCGCCGATTCGATCGCGGTGCTGGAGCAGGTGACGAGGGCGGTCTCGGGCCAGGGCTGAGGCCGGTGGCAGCACGCGCTTGCCGCGGGCTCGGCGCCGGTGATAGCGTTCGCGCCCCCCGAACCATCACAGGACCATCCGTGAGCCGATACCCGTTCGCCGATGTCGAGCCGCGCTGGCAGCGCTTCTGGGAGGAGCGCCGCGTCTTCCGCACGCCCGACCGCTCGGACAAGCCCAAGTACTACTGCCTCGACATGTACCCCTACCCCTCGGCCGCGGGGCTCCACGTCGGGCACATCGAGGGCTACACCGCGACCGACATCGTGAGCCGCTACAAGCGCATGCGCGGGTTCAACGTCATGCATCCCACCGGTTGGGACGCCTTCGGCCTGCCGGCGGAGCAATACGCGGTGCGCACCGGGGTGCATCCGGCGAAGACCACGGCGGACAACATCGCCAACTTCCGCCGCCAGATGAAGCGCCTCGGGCTCTCCTACGATTGGGACCGCGAGGTGAACACCACCGACCCCGCCTACTACCGCTGGACGCAGTGGATCTTCCTCAAGCTCTTCGAGCGCGGGCTGGCCTACGTCGCCGAGGTCCCGGTGAACTGGTGCCCCCAGCTCGGGACGGTGCTGGCGAACGAGGAGATCGTGGACGGGAAGAGCGAGGTGGGGGGGTTCGATGTCGTGCGCCGGCCGATGCGCCAATGGGTTCTCAAGATAACGGCTTACGCCGATCGCCTCCTTGAGGACTTGAAGCTCGTGGACTGGCCGGAGAGCACCCTCGAGATGCAGCGCAACTGGATCGGGCGCTCGGTCGGGGCCGACGTGGACTTTGCCCTCGACGGGCATCCCGGCCACGTGCGCATCTTCACCACCCGCCCCGACACGCTGTTCGGCGCCACCTACATGGTGCTGGCGCCCGAGCATCCGCTGGTGGACGTGGTGACCACGCCCGCGCAGCGCGCCGCGGTCACGGCCTATGGCGAGGCCGCGACGCGCAAGAGCGACCTCCAGCGCGCCGAGCTGACCAAAGAGAAGAGCGGGGTCTTCACCGGCGGCCACGCGATCAATCCGGCGAACGGCGAGAAGCTCCCGGTCTGGATCGCCGACTACGTGCTGATGAGCTACGGCACCGGGGCGATCATGGCGGTGCCCGGCCACGACCAGCGCGACTGGGAGTTCGCGCGCGCCTTCCATCTGCCGATCCGCGAGGTAGTCACCGGCGGGAACGTGGACGAGGCGGCGTACGTGGACCTCGAGCGCGGGGTGGCGGTGAACTCGACCGCGCCCGACCGCAGCTTCTCGATCGATGGCCTCGAGGCCGCGCGCGCGATTCCCAAGATCACCGAGTGGCTCGCCTCGCGCGGCCAGGGCCGGCGTGCGGTCAACTACCGGCTGCGCGACTGGCTGTTCTCGCGCCAGCGCTACTGGGGCGAGCCGTTCCCGATCGTGTGGGTGGACGGCGAGCCCGTCGCACTGCCCGAGGAGCTGCTTCCGGTGCGGCTTCCCGAGACCGACCAGTTCCGCCCGGCCGGCACGGGGGAGAAGCCCGAGGGACCGCTCGCCGCACTGCGCGAGTGGGTGGAGACCACCGACCCCAGGAGCGGGAGAGCGGCACGGCGCGAGACCAACACCATGCCGCAATGGGCCGGCTCGTGCTGGTACTACCTGCGCTTCCTCGATCCCGAGAATCCCGACCGGATCGTGGATCCCGAGTCCGAGCGTTACTGGATGCCCGTGGACCTCTACGTCGGCGGCGCGGAGCACGCGGTGCTCCACCTGCTCTACGCGCGGTTCTGGCACAAGGTGCTGTTCGACATCGGCGTCGTGAGCACGCCCGAGCCGTTCATGAAGCTCGTCCACCAGGGCACCATCCTGGGGGAGGACAGCCAGAAGATGTCCAAGTCGGTCGGCAACGTCGTGGGCCCCGACGAGGTGGTGGACGCCTTCGGCGCCGACGCGGTGCGGCTCTACGAGATGTTCCTGGGGCCGCTCGAGGCGTCGAAGCCATGGAACACCAACAGCGTCGAGGGGATCACGCGCTTCCTCGACCGCGTGTGGCGGCTCTACGTCGGCGAGGATGACCGCCTTCACGTGGACGAGTCCGAGCCGCCGGCCGCGGCGCTGCGCGTGCTCCACCGCACCATCCAGAAGGTCACCGAGGACCTCGAGGCGCTCAAGTTCAACACCGCCATCGCCCAGATGATGGTGTTCGTCAACGAGGCGACGCGTCTCGAGGCCCGGCCGCGCCCGCTGCTCGAGCCGTTCGTGCTGCTGCTGGCGCCCTTCGCCCCGCACCTGGCCGAGGAGCTGTGGCGGCACCTCGGCCACCGCGAGAGCTTGGCCTACGCGGCGTGGCCTGCCTTCGACCCGGCGCTCGTCGTCGAGGACAGCGTCACGGTCGCCGTCCAGGTCAACGGCAAGCTGCGCGCCACGCTCGAGCTGCCGCGCGGCGTGGCCGAGGCCGACGCCCGGGCGGCGGCGCTCGCCGATGAGCGCGTCCGGCGCTTCGTGGACGGCGCCGAGGTGCGCAAGGTGATCTTCGTCCCGGACAAGCTCGTCAACCTGGTGCTGGGCGCGCGCTGAGCGCCGGCAAGTAGGCGCTGGCGCCGCGTGGCGTTCGCCGCGGCGCAGGGCGGGGCGGGAGGGCGGGCGGACCCGCTCGAGCACCGCGGGGGAGACTCGCGATGGTCTGGTGGAAGGCCGGCCGACGCCTCGCGCTGGTCCCCGGTCTCCTGGCGGCCCCGCATCTCGCCCTGGCGTGGAGGCCGGGCACGGCTCCGGCGGCCGCTGCCGATCGGCGTCTCGCGTATCCGGCGCTCCTGGACGCCGGCGCGACCTGGACGAGGGCCGGGCGTCGGACTCGGCCGGGGGACCCGGCACGCGACCTACGCGGGGCGCCACCCCCCGCTCCCGGTGCGCGGCCGCCGGGCCGTCGGACTCCGCCACGAAGTGCCGCAGAATGCAGCACGCCATGAGGGACCCCATCCCGCCCCCGGCGTCCCCGCCAACCGTTTGCACAAGAAGTGAACCGAAAGTGAGCGGCGGATCGATTTCACTCTTGATGCCCCCGCGACGGCAGTAGACTCACTTCACGGTGAGATTCGCACCTGCACGGAAAGGAGAGTTTTATGGGCCGCCACCTCCCGACACCCGCCACGATTATCTCCGCGCTCATCGGCACGCTGCTGTTGTCCGGATCGGCATTAACTCCCGTGCGTGCCGCAAGCGGGACATTCACCACGACAGTCGACAACACGGTCTCCCCGCCGAGAATCGACATCACCTACACGCCCGCGGTGAATTGCGCCAAGGTCCTCCTGAGCCAGACCGTCAAACCGACGCTGAGCGACGCGGATGGATCCAATGCCGTCGACTGTCCATTCAAGGACTGGGACGCATACGCAATCAACGACATCACGACCGTGGCCGGCAATACCAGTATCGATCACAACTTCTGCGAGAAGGATCACTACTACAACGGCGACGACAATCCTCAGGACAACCTGAAGGGCAATCAGCAGGGAAGCAAGGCGGGTGCGACCGTGGTCGACGCGAAGCTGCGGGACAAACCGCACGCCAACGTGCCCAAGAACGGCAAGGACAAGTTCACGGCGGAATTCGAGACCTGCGCCATCTGCGCCGACGACGGCACGGTCCTGGGCTGCATGACGTGGAAGTACGAGAACACGAGTGGCGGCGCCGAGAAGATCACGGTGACCGGGGGCGCAGGCGGCAATCCTCCGGCGGATCCCTCGGCGACCTTTGGAACCGCGGTCACCAAGTTCAAGGACACTCACACCAAGGACGGCAATCCCATCTGCCCGGAGAAAGTGGCGGCGGACGCCAAGAAGAACCGCGAGGGAGGGAAAACCGTGGACGTCGATCCGATCCTCATCCCTCCCCCCGGCAACGGGGAGGATCCCGGCTACATCATCACCTACGAGGTCCTCCCGGCCCTCGGACCGTTGGGTTACGCGCTGCTGGCCGGTCTTCTACTTGCAGGGGGGCTGTTGGTGCTCGGCCGGCGGCGAGCGGTCGGACTGGCAGTGATGCTCGCGCTCATCCTGATTTCGGGTCTGCCGCGCAGCTTGCAGGCAGCGACATGCGTCTCGTACCCATCCATCGTGGCCGGAAGCCCCACGGAGTACGCGGACTACGAGATGCGGTTCTGCTGGATCGGGGAGGCGAAATCCAAACCCACGTTCGGCCTCAACGGGGTTTCGCGGACCTTCAACTTCGCGGACTTCGAGCCGTGCGCGCTTCCTCCCGAAAAGTACGACGACAACTCCAACGTGACGCTGACCCTCTCGAACACGGAGTGGAATGACTTCATCAATCGCCTCGGGTCCTACTCGGAGTTCTACGGGTTTGGAACCGTCCCGGGAGCCTCTCTGTCACTTCAGATTCTCAGAGGCACCGGTCCAGGCACACTGATCTACGAGCACGTCACGAACAGGACCGGGGCGCGGACGATGCTCCTGCTCCTGATCGACAGCATTTCCCCTGGCAACACCGCCGCGCTCGACCTGACGATCGCGATGAAGAGAATCTACCTCGGAGACTGCGTGAACTGCGGCCAGTAGGGGCCCGAGAGCCGCTCGCGCGGGCCGGCCACGCAGAAGGCTCGCCAAGAGGGGTCAGCCTTCGCGCGCGCCCGTCGCGCGCGCCAGGCCAGGCTCGGGGCGGTGTAAGCCCGTCTCGTTCGCGCTGGGCCCGGCGGCCAGCCATTGTGCCGCCGGGCTCCTTCGTTCGTCCCCACCGTTCCAACAGCGGGAGAGGGAATGCCCGAGACGCTGTGCCGACGGCCGAATCGGGCCGCGGATCCGAATCGGTCCAAGGCTCCAGGTTTACATAATAGATATTATGCGACACGCTGATTGGGCGTCCTGGGACGGATCCGGCGGCGGTGGCCGGTGCGCTACACTGGGCCCGCTTCCCGCTCGCGCCTGACAAACGCTCGATTCCCTCGAAAGACCACGCCATGCGACCACCGGCTTCGAGCCTCGGCCTCGTCCTCGCGCTCGGCTTGCTCGTCCTGCCCGCCCTGATCTCCGGCGTCGCCCGGGCCGAAGGTCGCGGCATCCTCGGTCGCTGGGACCTGACGCTCCACACCGCGCACCGCGCGCTGCCGGCCTGGTTCGAAATCGCGGACCAGGGCGGCACGCTGGGCATGCGCTACGTCGGCTGGGTCGGCGGCGCGCGCCCGGTGTCCCGGCTCGAGTATTCCGACCGCCAGATCCGCTTCAGCCTGCCCACACAGTTCGAGCGGCCGGGCGGGACGCTCACCTTCACCGGCCGCTTCAACGGTGCGTGGCTCGAGGGCGAGGGCTCGCTCGGCGGCGGCCCGGCCTTCCGCTGGACGGCGGTGCGATCACCCGGGCTGGCCCCGAGGCCGCGCCCGCGCTGGGGCGAGCCCATCGCGCTGTTCGACGGCCGCGACCTCGACGGCTGGTGCCGCCGCCACGAGGGCGGCGAGGCGTGCTGGGGCGTCGAGGACGGCGTGCTCTCGAGCCAGGCGCCGTGCGTGGACCTGGTGAGCCGCCGGCGCTTCCGCGACTTCAGGCTGCACGTCGAGTTCCGGCTCGCCGAGGGCGCCGACAGCGGTATCCACCTGCGCGGTCGCTACGAGATCCAGCTCAGGGACGACAACCGCATGGATCCGGCCGAGGGGTGGCACGCCGGCCTCTACGGCTTCATCGCCCCGGCGAGCGACGCGCGCCGCCCCGCGGGCGAATGGCAGACCTGCGACGCCACCTTGATCGGCCGCCGCGTGACGGTGGTGATGAACGGCGTCACGGTGATCGACGACCAGGAGATTCCGGGCATCACCGGCGACGCGCTCGACAGCGACGAGGGCGCGGCAGGACCGATCATGCTCCAGGGCCGCGCGGGCGGGGTGTCGTTCCGCGACATCACCGTCGTGCCCGCTCGGTGAGTCGTTGCCGCGCCATCGGTCAGGACGGTGTCTTCAAGTGTTGTCTAGGGTCATGCACACCTTGGAGTATGCCAGCTGAAACCCCGCGCGGCGCACGTTGCGCTCCGAGTCCGAGTCGGCGTTGACCTTGACCACGACCTGCGCGCAGCCGAGCGTGCGCGCGGCGTCCACGCGGGCCCGCAGCACCGCGCTCTGCACCCCACGCCGGCGGAACACGGGCAGCGTGACCATCGAGAACAGGTGCCCGCGGGTGCGCGAGGCGTCGAGCGCCCCGCCCCCGGCATCCTCCCCCTCCACCCGCGCGAGGTAGCACAGCACGCCGTCGCGCCGGCAGGCGGTCCGCCCCAGGCGCAGGCCCCGCTCGAACTCGGGACCGGCCTCGGCCCCGGTGAAGCCGTGCGTGACCGTCCGCGCCCAGCGCTCGTAGTCCTGCGGCCCGACCCGCGCCACCTCGACGCCCGGCGCCGGATCGGCCGCGGCAGGGCCGGCTGACGGCTCGATCTCGAGCGCGTAGACCCGCAAGGCGTGCTGGAGGCTGTACCCGCGAGCTTCGAGCATCGCGCGAAGTCCGGGATCGGTCGGGTCGCACGCCTCGACGCGCGGCGGCGACCCGAGGCGGCGGTAGAACGCCTCGACCCGATCGAGGTCCGCGGGACGCGTCGGCCCGGCGAGCCCGAGTCCCGCGGTGCGGTTGAGCGGGTCGCCCGGGCCGGTGAAGATCGCCCACCCGCCGGCGACCGCGATCGCCTCGGCCTGGGGTGCGAAGCCGAGCCGGCCCATGGTCCGCACGTAGTCGAGCAGGACGACCGCGTCGTCCTCCTCGACCGCGCGCGCGATATCCCCCGCCCCCGCCTCGCTCACCCCGGCGCGTCCTTGCGCAGCAGCACGATCTGGCCCGCGTGGTAGAGGTGGTGCACCAACTCCCAGATCGAGTGCGCCGCGCGGATCGGCCGCGCCGCCGCCTGCGACGCCGTCACCCCCGCGAGCGCCAGACGCACCTCCGGGCCGTGCCACGCAGGGCCCTGCCACGCCCGGTCCAACTGGTCCACGATCCGTGCGATCTCTCCCATCGCCGCCTCCTGATCCCCCGCCCGCGCGAGACCCGCGGCCGCGCGTCCCGGACGGCGCGCGTCGCGGCTCACCCCCGAGCGTCGCCAGCATACACGGTGCGCGGGCGCGGGGCCGGGACCGGCGCGAGTCGTGAGCGACACCCGACCTGCTCGCGTCCCCACCCGAGCCCACCTGCCGCACCCTTCGCCCAGATCCGGGACACCGGCTCGCACCGCCCGCTGCGTGGCACCCCCGGCCATGCGCTATGCTCCGCGCGTGCAAGCGATCAATCCCGCCACCGGGGAGCCGCTGGCCCACTACCCCGAGCACGATGCCGCGACCGCGGCGCGGATGCTCGAGACGGCCGGCGAGGCGTTCATCTCCTGGCGCCGCGCGCCGCTCGCCCAGCGCGCGGTCCTGCTCGGGCGCGCCGCCCAGCTGCTGCGCTCGGGCAGTGCCGGGTTCGCCCGCACCATGACGCTCGAGATGGGCAAGCCGATCGCCGCCGCGGAGGCCGAGGTCGAGAAGTGCGCCTGGGTCTGCGAGTACTTCGCCGAGCATGCCGCCGAGTTCCTCTCCCCCACGCCGGTCTCGAGCGACGCGAGGCGCAGCTTCGTGCGCTACGACCCGCTGGGCGTGGTGCTCGCCGTGATGCCGTGGAATTTCCCGTTCTGGCAGCTGTTCCGCTGTGCGGCGCCGGCGCTGATGGCGGGCAACGTGGTGGCGCTCAAGCACGCCGCCAACGTGCCCGGATCGGCACTCGCCATCGAGAAGGTGTTTCGCGAGGCGGGCTTCCCGCCGGGCGGCTTCACCACCTTGTTGGTGCCGTCGCCGGGCGTCGCCGCGCTGATCCGGCATCCCGCGGTGGCCGCGGTCTCGCTCACCGGCAGCGAGGCGGCGGGTGCGGCGGTCGCCGCCGAGGCGGGACGCGAGATCAAGAAGACCGTGCTCGAGCTGGGCGGATCGGACCCGTTCGTGGTGCTCGCCGACGCCGATCCCTCGCGGGTCGCGGAGCAGGCGGTGGCGGCGCGCACCATCAACAACGGGCAGAGCTGCATCGCCGCCAAGCGCTTCATCGTCGAGGAGCCGGTGGCCGAGGCGTTCGAGGCGGCGATGGTGGAGCGCATGCGCGCGCTCCGGCTCGGCGACCCGCTGGACCGCGCCGTGCAGCTCGGGCCGCTGGCGCGCGCCGACCTGCGCGACGAGCTGCACCAGCAGGTGCGGCGCTCGGTGCGCGCCGGAGCGAGGCTGTTGGCCGGCGGCGCCGTGCCGGAGGGACCGGGCTTCTTCTACCCCGCGACGGTCCTGACGCGGGTCGTGCCGGGGATGCCGGCGTTCGACGAGGAGACCTTCGGACCGGTGGCGGCGATCGCGCGGGCGCGCGACGCGGCCCACGCCGTCGAGCTCGCCAACCGCTCGCGTTTCGGGCTCGGCGCCAGCCTGTGGACCGGCGACCCGGCGCGCGGCGAGTCGCTGGCCGCCGAGATCGAGGCCGGGGCGGTGTTCGTCAACGGCATCGTCAAGTCCGACCCACGGCTGCCCTTCGGCGGCATCAAGCGCTCGGGCTACGGGCGCGAGCTGGCGCGCGAGGGGATCCGCGAGTTCGTCAACGTGAAAACCGTCTGGGTGGGCTGAGCCGCGCCGCTCACGCGCTCCACATCGACGCTTCGTAGCCGGCATCGGGCACGGTGAAGCGCACCGCGTCGTCACCGGGAATGCTCTCCACCGGCTCGCCCCCGCGCAGGAGCACCAGCACCAGCTCCACGGCTTCGCCCGGGGCCAGCCCCAGCGCTACGAACGGCACCCCGAGCTCGAGCACGCTCCCGAGGGCGCACTCGGCACCCTCGACCGGGGCGCCGGCGCGGCCGTCCATGTCCCAGGTCACCGCGCGCCGCCCCCGGGCGAGGCCGCGCACGGCGAGCCGGCGCGAGTTCGGGGCGAGCAGCTCCAGCACCAGGTCGAGCCCCGGCTCGGGCGGCCGGTGGGCGGTAAAGTCGAGTCGGAGATAGAGGGCGGTGGCGTCGAAGCCGAAGTGGACCTCGCTCACCCACCGCCGGCTGCGATGCGTCGCGCTGCCGCTGTCCACCCGGTGCCGGCCCGCGGCGTACCACTCGTAGAAGTCCGACAGGCGCCCGTCGATCTGCGGATGCAGGAAGCCCAGCGGCTGCTCCCACACTTCGCGCGGGCCGCGCACGCCGAGGATCGGCACCTGGAGCCACCCCGGCACCGGGTGGCCGCTGCGCTCGAAGGCGGCCTGCAGGTGCTCGCGGAAGATGCGCTCGAACAGCGCCTTGTCGGAGGTGTAGTGGTCCTCCCCCAGCCACCAGAACCAATCCGAGCCCTCGGCGGCATCGATCGCGTGCCAGGCCTCGGGATGCGATGCCGCGGTCACGCCCGCCTCGACCAGCACCCGCCGCGAGCGCGCCAGCAGATCCCAGGCGCGGTTCTTCTCCGGGTGGCCGATCCAGATGTGGAAGTCGGCGTCGATCCACGAGCCGGTGTGGAGCGCTTCGAGCCGCGGCAGCGTCCCCCGTTCGGCCAGCACCTGCGACGGCGTGCGCGTGCGGATGTCGGGCGCGGCCTCGAGCGCGGCGTAGAGCGCGTCGAGGAAGGGACCACCGTCGTTCGCGTAGTACTCCCAGCAGTTCTCCCCGTCGAGGATGACGCTCACCACCGGGGGGCCGTCGCCGCGCTGCTCGCGGCCGATGCGGCGCAGGCGCGCGAGGAAATCCGACACCGCCTCCTCGACGCTCCAGCGCTGGTAGACGAACCCGATGCGATCCGACAGCTCGTGATCGCGGAAGAAGAGCGCCACGTCCCCGGCGGGCGTGGACACCGCCCACGGGCGGTAGCGCGGGTCACCGCGCGGGGGCTGCGCCGGCCGCGAGCGCGCGAGGACGCTCTCGTCGCTCGCCAGCCAGCGCAGCCCCAGGCGGGCCGCGATCTCGGCGACTTCGGGACTCACGCTGCCCTCCGGCGGCCACATGCCCTGGGGCCGGGAGCCGAAGACCTGCGCGTGGCGCGCGATCGCCCGCTCGATCTGGCGCGTGGCATCCTCGGGGCAGGCGAACGGCAGCGCGGGCAGCCGCAGGTCGGGCTTCGCCCGGCGCGCGCTCGCGACGTCCACGAGCAGGGGCAGGATCGGGTGGCAGTAGGCGGACTCCGACAGCTCGATCTGTCCCCGCTCGGCGAGCGCGCGGTAGGCCGGGATCACTCGCGCCGCCAGCCGCGCCTGCAGGAGGAGCAGCGCGTCGCCGTGCGCCTCGGTCAGCGGACCCGGCTCGTCGAGCGCCTGCCGCGCCTCGGGCTCGTCGTGGAACATCGGATCGATCCAGGCGAGCAGGAACCAGGCTTCGAGCGCCGCCAGCTCCGCGTCGCTGAGCGCCGGCGCGGACGGATCGTGGCGCGTCGCGTTCGCCCGATCGCACAGTGCCCGGAAGCGCGGCCAGCGCTGAAGCGCATGCCGCGGCGCCAGCACGCAGCGCGCCGCGAGCTCGGCGCGCTCCGCCGGCGCGAGCCCGCCCACCGGACGCGCGATGAGCTCCATGAGCGCGTCCGCCGTGGTGAGGCCGCTCTCGAGCTGGTCGAGCAGCGTGGGGACGAAGTTGAACGTGGCGCGGAGCCCGGGGTGGCGCTCGAGCCGCAGCGCCATGTCGAGGTAGTCCTTGGTGGCGTGGAGGCGCACCCAGGGCAGCAGGCCCCGCCCATCATGCGGGCCGCGATAGTCCGGCTGGTGGTGATGCCAGAGGAAGATCAGGTCGACGGCAGGTGTCTCGCTCAACGTGATTCCCCGGCGAGCCGCGGCCGCCGCTTGGGACCCGCGGTCAGCGGCTCGCGGCCTGGGCCTCGGCGAGCTTCTCGCGGGCGAGCGTCGCGTACGAGGTCTCGCCGAAGTCGTCCACCAGGCGCTGCAGCGACTTGACGGCCTCGGCCGGCTGACCCATCGCCCGGTAGCAGCGCGCGGCCGCCATCAGGAATTCCGCCGAGGACTCGCGGTCGAACACGCCCACCAGCCCCGCATAGGTGGTCGCGGCCTCCGGGTACACTCCGTCGCTCTCCAGGGCATAGGCGAGGCTGCGGCGCACCGCGTTGGCGAGGATGCCGCGGCGGTTCTTCTTGAGGTAATCGCGGTAGTGCCCGATCGCGCCTTTGAAGTCGCCGCTCCAGAACGCGTCGTCGCCCGCCAGCCGGGAGGCGTCGATGCCGCTCGGCGTGCTGCCGTACTGCTGGATGATCTGCTTCGCGGTCTCGAGCGAGCGGTCGTAGCTGCCCTGCCAGAACAGCACCGACGCTTCGGCGAGCCGGCCCGCCGCCGCGTCTTCGGCCGCGGCCCGGGCGCGCAGGGTGAAGAATGCGAGCACCCCCGCCACGGCGAGCGCGCCGACGCCGATCAGCACCACCCGGCCGAAGCGGCCCCAGAAGCCGGTCACCCGGTCCAGCAGGTCGTGGCCAGGATCCTCCAACCCGCCGCGTTTCAGCGACTGTAACGTCAAGTTCTACCTCCGATTACGATCTTGCATTAAAGTTCAAAACGAGGCCGCGCCAGCTTCGAGCGCACGAAACGTATCCGCTCGCTCGCGGTCCGTCAAGCGCGGGCGTCCGCGCTCCGCCCGCGTGTGGGCGACGTCCCGCGCGACCGCCCGGCATTCCGGCCCGTTCTTTCGGGCCCGCGCCGGCGCCACCCCGTTCCCGACCGGGAGTCACTCCGGCGCGCAGCGCACGCACGCGACGGCCCCGCGCGAGCGCACCAGCATCTCGGCCGGAGCGCCGCAGCTCGGGCACCCCGGCAGCGCGGGCCGCCCGCGTGCCACGTCCACCCGGCTCGCGACGCGCACGCGCACCGCGCCGGCCTTGAGCTCCTGCTCGAGGTCCGCGACCGGCCACGACCACTCCTCGATGCCCCAGACGCGCAGCTCGGTGCGCAGCGCCCAGCGCTGCTGCACCTCGGCCGCGCGCCGCTCCCACTCCAGCTTGAGGGAGGTGGCATCCCCCTGCTCGAGATCCCCCTCCTCGCCGTTCGAGCTGCGGCGGCGCAGGCGCTCCTCTTCCTCTTCGATGCGGGCCGAGAAGAACGCCCCCAGCCGCCCCAGCTCGTCGTCGCGCAGCCGGGACACCGCGCGTTCCCATTCGCGCTCGCGCTCGTCGAGCAGCCGCGCGAAGTGCTCCCGCGCCGCCGCGGTCATCCGCGCGCGCCCGTCGGGATCGAGCGCATCGGCGATCTGATAGAGCCCCTCGCGGGGACGCACCTCGGGAAGGGCCGAGCCGATCGCGGTTTCGAGCAGGCCGCCGTCCGCATCGAGCAGGATCACCCACGACTCCTGGGCGGGCAGCCCGCCCCAGCGCGTCACCACGCCGTGGAATGCGAAGCGTCGCTCGTAACGCACCGGACCGAGGCGCGGCGCGGCCCAGGCCAGGCCGCGCACGCGACACACCGGGGCGAGTCCCTCCGCCGGCGCTCCCGGCACCTGGGCCAGCGCGGTGCGCCGCGTCACCAGCGGCTCCTCGAGTGCCGCCTCGAGGATCTTGCGTCCGCCGCCGCTGCCCGGGGCGGTGAACCACGCCCCGCGCGGCAGGGTCGGGCGCGAGGGATCGAACACCAGCCGCACGCGCTGGCGCCGCCAGCGCCGCCGCAGCGCCGGCGAGAGCTCCACCTCCCAGTCGCCGCGCGCCGCGTCGCGCACCGTGCAACCGGCGGCTTCGAGCCAGCGCCCGACGAACGCGCGCCACTCCGGGTGCAGGACGGGCGCGGCCGCCGGCGCGGCCGCGCGCACCGCCGCCGCCGCCGCTCGCGCGCGCCGGCGCTGGGTGGCGGCACTCGCGATCACGCCTTATCCTCCTTCGGCACCACGGGGAACAGCCAGTTCTGTCGCTCCTTCTGCTTCTGGTAGAGGCGCCGCGCCACCACCAGGTGCTGGGCCAGCTCGGCGAAACGGCGCTTGCGCATCCGCGGACCGGAGGACTCGACCCAGCGCCGGAACACCTCGTCCTCGAAGGAGCCGTGCTGCTGCCACGTGCCGAGGATCTCCTCCATCTCCCCCACCACCAGCTCGAACATCCGGATCTTGCGGTCGAGGATCTCGAGCACGTAGGCCTCGATCGTCCCGCGCGCGGCGAGATTGATGACCCTCACCGGGTGCTCCTGGCCGAGCCGATGGACGCGACCGATCCGCTGCTCGATGCGCATCGGATTCCAGGGCAGATCGTAGTTCACCACGATGCGGCAGAACTGGAGGTTGCGTCCCTCCCCGCCCGCCTCGGTGCTCACCAGCACCTGCAGGCCCGCGCGGAAGTTCTCGAGCGACTCCTCCTTCTCGCGCCAGCCCATTTCGCCGTGGAACACGGCCGGCTCGATCCCGGACTCGCGCAGGGCCTCGACGATCGTGTCCTGGGTCGCGCGAAACTGGGTGAAGATGATGCACTTCTCGCCGCCCATCCCCGCCACGCTCCGCAGCAACGAGCGGATCTTGCTCGGGCTGCGACTGACTTCCGCGGCGCGCGCGGTGAGCGCCTTGAGCCGCCGCGTTTCGAGCCCGTCGGGGTGCTGCGCGAGCCGCTCCATGGTCGAGCGGGCGGCGGCCCACGAGGAGCCCATCTCCTTCTGCAGCACCATGAGCGTGAAGTAGTGCGGGCGCCCGGGCCCGCCGCTGTCGGCGCGCACCGACTCGGCCACGAAGTCGCTCACCTGCTGGTAGAGCAGGCGCTCGGCCGGGCTCTGCGAGACCCACAGCGTCTCGACCTTGCGCGGCGCGAAGGTGAGGTCGGTGTCGGCGCGCCGGGTGCGGATCATGACGGACTCCAGCAGGGTACGCAGGCGCGGCGTGTTGCGCGGGCTGCGCTTGTCGTGTCCGCTGAGGAAGTCCCGCCGGAACTGCGAGAAGGTGCCGACCGTGCCGGGACGGACCAGGGTGGACAGGTTGTACAATTCGCGCATGTCGTTCTGCACCGGAGTGGCGGTGAGCAGCAGCAGGTAGCGCGGGTTGAGGTCGTTGATGAACTTCCATCCTAGCGTGAGGTGGTTGCGCAGGCGGTGCGCCTCGTCCACCACCACCAGGTCGTAGTTGGCTCCGCGGACCCGGCGGCGGTGGCGCTCGTGGCGGGCGGTCTCGAGCGAGGAGATGACCAGCGGATGCCGGCCCCACTGCCCGGCCGGACCCCGCGACACGACGAAATCGAGCTCGAACTTCTCCCACAGCTCGGCCCGCCATTGCTCGCACAGCGACGCCGGCACCAGGACCAGGATGGTGCGCACGGCGCCGCGCAGCAGGTATTCCTTGAGCACGATGCCGGCCTCGATGGTCTTGCCGAGTCCGACCTCGTCGGCCAAGATCGCGCGCCCATTGAGGTCGCGCATCACCTTGAGGCAGGCCTTGATCTGGTGCGGGAAGCGCTCGACGCCGCGCAGCGAATCGAGCGAGATCAGGCGAGCGGTGCCGGCCCAGCCCGCCCAGCGCTCGGCCTCGGCGCGCAGATCGAAGGAGGCCGGCGGCGCGTACGACTCGGCGCTCCAGCCCTCGACCAGGCGGTCGCCGAGCGCGTTCCAGTGCCGGCTCGCCGCATGCAATGGGGCGGTCGCCGCCACCGGCATGCGCCCGTCCACCACCTCCCACTCGCGCTGGGCCGAGAGTCGCTTGAGCCGGCCCTCGAAGACCACTTCGAGCACCTCGCGCCCGCGGTCGGTGTGCACCTCGACGATCAGACCCTCGCCGAACTGAGGATGGCGCAGCCGCTGGCCGACCTGGTAGCGGGTTCCGGTCAGTTCCATAGCGCGAACTCCTCTCCGGGGCGGGGGATGTGGACGGCGGCATCGATCCGTTCGCGCAGCCGGGCCTGAAGGGTCTCGGCCGGCGCCAACTCGCCGTGCACCAGGAAGATCGCGCGCGGCGAGGGCTCGAGCCCGGCCGCCCACTGCACCAGGTCGCGCTGGTCGGCGTGGGCGCTGAAGCCCTCGAGCGCCACGATCTCCGCCCGCCGGCGCACCGGCTCGCCGAAGATGCTGACGGTCTCGGCCCCCTCGACCAGGCGCCGGCCCAGGGTGTGCTCGGCCTGAAATCCAACGAACAGCACGGTGTTGCGCGCGTCACCGAGCCCGTTCTGGAGGTGGTGCAGGATGCGCCCCCCCTCGCACATGCCCGAGGCGGAGATGATGATGCAGGGCTCGCGCCGGTCGTTGAGCGACTTGGACTCCTCGACCGAGGCGACGTAGCGCAGGCGCCGGAAGCCGAACGGCGCGCCGTCCTCGCTCTCGAACCGGCGGTGGGTCTCGGCGTCGAAGCACTCCGGGTGGCGGCGGAAGACCTCGGTGGCCTGGCGCGCCATCGGGCTATCCACGAAGATCGGCAGGTCGCACAGCCGCTTCTGCTCGCACAGGGTGTGGATCGTGGCGACCAGTTCCTGCGTGCGCCCGACCGCGAAGGCCGGCACCAGCAGGCGACCGCCCCGCGCCGCGGTGCGCTCGATCACCTCGGTCAGCCGGCGTTCGTTGTCCTCGGGGTCGGGGTGGAGACGGTCGCCGTAAGTGCTCTCGAGCACCAGCGCGTCCACTCCCGGGGGCGTCTCCGGATCGCGCAGGATCGGACGGTCGCGCCGCCCGAGGTCGCCGCTCATCCCGAGCCGGAACCGCCGCCCCCCACTCGAGATCTCGAACACGGTGAGCGCCGAGCCCAGGATGTGTCCGGCGTCGAAAAAGGTCACGTCGATCTCCGGGTGCAGGCGCCACGGCGCGTGATAGTCGTGCTCGACGAAACGCTCGACCGTCCTCGCGACGTCCGCCCGCGTGTAGAGCGGGCGCCGAGGCGGCTGATGAGGTCGGCGGCGGCGGTTGACGTGCTCGACATCGCGCTCCATCAGGAAGGCGCTGTCCTGCAGCAGGACTGCGGCCAGGTCGGTGGTGGCCCCGGTGGCGTGGATGCGTCCCGGGTAGCCGCGGGCGACCAGCGTCGGGAGACTGCCGGTGTGGTCGAGGTGCGCGTGCGACACGACGACGTCCGTCAGTTCCGCGGGCTCGAAGGCGAACGTGCGGTTGATCGCCTCGGCCTCGTCCCGATGCCCCTGGGAGAGGCCACAGTCGAACAGCCAGGATCGCGCGCCGAGGCGCACCCGGTGACGCGACCCCGTCACCGTGCGCGCGGCCCCTTGGAACGCGATGGCGAGCGGCTCGGACATCAGTAGCTCGCGTAGAAGATCAGGCCGAGCGAGGCCTGGAGGTCGTGGTTGGTTTCGCCGTTCTGGAACACGGTCATGTAACGCGCGCTCAGGTCCCAGGCCCAGCTGTTCCAGAAGAAGCGCTCGACCCCGGCACCCGCGCTGAGGTAGAGCCCGTCGTTGGGGTAGAAGGTCTCGCCGTCCCGGAGGCGCTCCGACACCTGTGCCAGGCCGAGGCCGAGGCTCAGCATGCGGGTGGTCCGCGTGCGGGTGCCGTACAGCTTGTAGAACTCCACACCCGACGTGATGAAGGTGAGCCGCTCCGGGGCGAAGAGGCTGTCCGGCGGCTGCGGGTTGCGCGCATCGAAGGTCTGGCTCTCGAACGAGAAGCCGATCGCGCGCTCGTAGCGCATGCGGTAGCGCAGCCGCACCGTCAACCCGGGACCGGCCGCGAATTCCGATCCCAGCTTCGCGCCGTCCAGCAGCGTGCCGAACTGCCCCTGCATCCCGATGCCGACCTGCCCGGGACGCGGCAGCACCACCACCGTCTTCGCGTCCGCCCGCCCCGCGAACCCGGCCGCGAGCGCGAGCCCGACCACGGCCCCCGCCATGCACCACCTCCGACGGCTCCACATCATCGGTGACTCCTTCCTGGTTCGGTGTCCCTCAGGGTCGAGGGTGGAAGGTGCGGTGCACCTCCCGCAGGTAACCCCGGTCGAGATGGGTGTAGATGGCGGTCGTCGCCACCGACGCGTGGCCCAGCAGCTCTTGCACCACGCGCAGGTCGGCGCCTCCCTGGAGCAGGTGCGTGGCAAACGAATGCCGCATCACGTGCGGATGCACGCGGCCGGAGATCCCCGCGGCGCGCGCCCAGCCGCGCAGGATCTTCCAGAAGCCCATGCGGCCGAGCCGCCCGCCGCGAGCGTTCACGAACACCGCGTCGTGGCGCGCTCGCGGGGCGAGCGGCGCGCGTCCGCGATCGAGGTATTCGCGCAGCGCGCGCGCGGCGGCGCGTCCGAACGGCACCGTGCGCTCGCGCCCGCCTTTGCCCGCGACCGACACCGACCGCTCGGCGAGATCGAGCCGCGAGCGGTCGAGCCCGCACAGCTCGGAGACCCGGAGGCCGCTGGCGTAGGCCAGCTCGAGGAGCGCGCGGTCGCGCAACCGGAGCGGATCCTCTCCCTGGGGCTGGGCCAGTAGCCGCTCGACGTCCGCCACCGGCAGCGCGTGGGGCAGGCGTCGCTCCCGGCGCGGAGGCGGCAGCTGGGCGAGCGGATCGACCTCCTGCGCGCCCTGGCGCGCGAGAAAGGCGTGAAACCCGCGCAGCGACGAGCGGCGCCGCGCCACGGTCGCGCCGGCGAGGCCGCGGCGCATGAGCCGGGCAAAATAGGCGTCGACGAACACCGGCGTGGCCTCGTGCCAGCCGGTCAGCCGGTGGCGGCGGGCGAAGGCCAGATAGTCGGCGAGGTCGCGCGCGTAGGCGTCCAGCGTGTTCGGGCTGAGCCTCCGGCCGGTGCGCAACTCGTCCAGAAACGCCTCGAGACCGCCCCGCAGCGCCTGCTCGGGTGCGGCCGCACCGGGGGCCCTCACGCGCGCTTCCGCTCGGCCACGACCGTGGCTCCCGCGGTCCCCGGCGTGGGCGCGGCGCCGAGCCGTTCGGCGATGCGCCGCGCCAGCGCCAGCGGAACGTGCGCCCGGCTCGCGATCTCCTCGGGGCCGGCCGCGCGCAGCGACGACGCCGATCCGAAGGCGCGCAGCAGTGCCGCGCGCCGCGCCGGGCCCACCCCCGGCACCTGGTCCAGGGCGCTGGCGATCCGCACGCGCCCGCGCAGCACCCGATGGTAGGCGAGCCCGAAGCGGTGAGCTTCGTCGCGCAGGCGTTGGATGGCGCGCAGCGCGCCGCTGCGCCGCGGCAGGTGCAGCGGCGCCGCGCGCTCGCGCACCACCGTCTCCTCGCGCTTGGCGAGCCCGATCAACGACACCGGCCGCGTGCTCACGCCGTCGAGCGCCGCGCGCGCCGCCGCCACCTGGCCCGCGCCTCCGTCCACCACCACCAGGTCGGGCCGCGGCAACTCGCCGGACTCGACCCGCGCCCAGTAGCGCTCCACCGCCTCGGCGATCATCGCGACGTCGTCGGGACCGGGGTGCCGGATCCGCATGCGGCGGTAGAGCGACTTGCGCGCCTGCCCGTTCTCGCTCGCCACCACCGCCGCCACCGCCCCTTCGGCGCCGAGATTCGAGATGTCGAAGCACACCAGGCGATGCGGCGGCACCGGCAGGTCGAGCGCCTTCTGCAGCTCCAGCACCTCCGGAGAGAAGCGGGCGCGGCGTCCGGCGGCGCGCGCCTCGAGATCCTCGAGGGCGAGCGCGGCGTTGCGCTCCGCGGAGGCCACCAGGCGCCGTTCGCGTCCGCGCGCGGGCACCGTCAGCTCCACGCGCCGCCCGGCGCGCTCACCCAGCGCTTCGAGCAGGGCCTCCGCATCGGCCGGCTCCAGCCCCGCGATCAGCCGACGCGGGATCGGCGCTCCCCCCAGGTAGTGCTGGCCGACGAAGGCCTGCAGCACCCGGGCCTCGTCGAGGGTATCGAGGTGGTCGAGGATGCGGCTCTCCTTCCCCACCACCCGGCCCTCCCGCAGCAGCAGCAGGGCGACGGCGGCGCGGCGACCGTGGCGCGCCACGCCCAGGATGTCGCGGTCGCCCCCCCCGCCACCCACCACCTTCTGGGGCACGCGGGCGGTCTCGAGCAGCGCGATCTGGTCGCGCCGCCGCGCGGCCGCCTCGTAGCGGAGGCCGGTGGATGCCTCCTCCATCTCGGCCCGCAGGCGGACGAGCAGCTCCTGGTCCCGTCCCGACAGGAAGAGGAGCAGCCCGTCCACCAACGCGCGGTACTCGTCCCGATCCACCCGGGCGCGGCTGTAACACGGCCCGGCGCAACGTTTGATATGGAAGTAGAGGCACGGCCGGTCGGCCCGCCGGTAGTCTTCGAAGTTGCGGCAGGTGCGCACCGGGAAGATCCGCCGGATCTCGCGCAGCGTGCGGCGCAGGTTCTTCACGTCGGTGTAGGGGCCCAGGTAGCGCGCCCCGTCCTCACGCACTTGGCGGGTGACCGAGAGGCGGGGGAAGTCCTCCTGCACGCTGATCCGGACGTACGGAAAGGACTTGTCGTCCTTGAGCAGGGTGTTGAAATGGGGCTTGTGCTGGCGGATGAGGGTGGCCTCGAGCAGCAGGGACTCCGCCTCGGTATCGGTGAGGATGGTGTCCAGGTCCGCCGCCTGGGCCATCAGCCCGGCCAGCCGGAGATGGCCGTTATCGCCGGTCAGGTAGCTGCGGACGCGGTGGGACAGGCTCTTGGCCTTGCCCACGTAGAGCACCCGCCCCAGGGGGTCCTTGAACAGGTAAACCCCGGGGGACGGCGGCAGATTCAGCACCTTTTCGCTCAGTGCGCTCATCGGAGCCTCCACCCACCACGGGGGATACTCGGAGCGAAAACAGTACACCCGGCCGAGGCGGCCCGGCAATCCCCGAAGCGGACGCGTCTTGACAGAGCGCCGCGGTCCGGCATACTGTCCGTGGGCTTTTTCGCCAGCGTCGCCCCCGAAGGAGGAAGTGAATGCCGACCCACAAGTCCGCTGCCAAGCGCATCATTACCAACGCCAAGGCCCAGCGGCGCAACATCGCGAACCGGTCGCGGTTGCGCTCGGCGATCAAAGCGGTGCGTCAAGCGGCGAACCGGACGGACGCCCTGGCTGCCTACCGGACCGCCACCTCGGTGCTCGACCGCACCGTCGCCAAGGGGGTCATCAAGAAGGAAGCCGCCAACCGGCAGAAGGCGCGGCTGGCCTTGTTCGCGCAGAGGCTGCCGGCCTGATCGTCGGCTCGCCATGAGGCGTTCCGCGACCGCGTTAGCCGCGGTCCTGTTCCTGATCACCAGCGTCGATCCGGCCGCCTGCGCGCCCGCGCGGACGGCCTCGCCGTTCGAGCCGGTGCCGATTCCACCGCCGCCCCGCCACTCGCACGCTTGGGCCTATGCCGCGCTCGCGGCCGGGGCGGGTCTGGTCGCGGCCTCGTTCCCCCTGACCAACCACGCCAATCGCACCTACGAAGCCTACCTGCGCGAGACCGATCCGGACCGGATCGACCAGCTCTACGACGAGACGGTCCGCTTCGACCACCTGGCGGGAAGTGCCCTGATCACCGGGGAAGTGCTGCTGGCGGCGGGGCTCTACCTGCGCTTCATCCGCGCCCCCGCCCCCTCCCGGGTCCTGCTCACGCTGACCCCCAGTCGATGCGCGCTCGCCTTGCGCTTCTAGCAGCCCTCGTCCTGGTCGCGGGCTGCAGCTCGCGCGAGCGGCTCAATCCGTTCGATCTGCGCAACCCCTACACGCGGGGCAGGCCCGAGGGCTTCGTCGCGCTGGCCGACGACGCCCAGGTGCGACTGGAGTGGCAGCCGGAAACCGGCTCGGATCTCGCCGGCTTCCAGGTCTACCGGCAATTGGGTGGCATCGGGCCGTTCGTCTCCATCACCGGCGTGCTCAGCTCCCTCACGTCCTCCTTCACCGACCGCGGGCTCGCCAACGGAGTGGACCACGCCTATCGCCTGGTCTTCGTCTTCCGCTCCGGCGAGGGCTCGGCACCGGCCGAGGCCATCGCCACGCCGGGTCCGCTGCGGCCGTGGGTGGCCGATTTCGGCGCCGGCGTCCTCGCCCGTATCACCGCCGACGGCCGCCACGTGCTGTCGCGGGTGCGCGGATTCGACTCCCCATCCGGCGTGGCGGTGGATGCCGCGACGCGCAAGGTCTGGTTCACCGACACCGGCGGCGGCTCGCTCATCCTCTACGACCCCTCCGGCACATCCCAGCCGCTCTCCATCTACGTCTCCGGCCAGCCCGGGGCGGTGGTAACCGACTCCGTCGACCACACGGCGTGGGCGTGCGAACCCGAGCAGGGCCGCCTGTTCCACTTCAACGACGGCGGCCTCGAGGCCTCGCCAACCATCGGGCTCATCGACCGGCCGATCGGCATCGCGCGGCTGCCTTCCGACCGCTCGGTCGTGGTGTGCGAGCGCGGGGGGAACCGGCTGCGGCGTTTCGCCAGCGACGGCACGCCGCTGTGGGGGGTCCCGCTTCCGGCCCCCTCGCGGGTGGCGGTGGACAGCAGCACCCTCGAGCTGTGGGTCACGTCGTTCGATCTCGGGCGCGTGGTGCGGCTGTCGGCCGCGGGCGTGGCGCTCGACAGCGTCGGCGGATTCGACGGTCCGATCGGCGTCGCGGTGGACGCGCGGCGCGGGCGCATCTGGGTGGCGGACGCGAGGGCAGGCGAGCTGGTGGCACTGACCCGCGGCGGCGCGGTGGTGCTGCGCGTGAGCGGTCTCTCCGAGGTGCGCGAGGTGGCGGTAGATCCCGCCTCCGGCGACGTCTGGGCGACCGTGCCCGGGGCGAAGGCGGTGGTCCGGGTGACGGCCGACGGCACCCGGCGCTGGCAGGCCGGCGGCCTTTCCCTCCCCGACGGCATCGCGCTCGACCCCGGGCGCTGAGGTCCGGCGCGAAACCGCCGCTCCGACCGCGAGGCGGCTCACCCCACCGGGCCGCCCATGCCCCGAGCCCGGAGGCGACGGGACGCTAGCCTGCCTAGAAGTTGAAGCCGATGGTGAACTGCGTGCGCGGGCGCCTGGAGTACTCGCGGAAGTCGGGCGTCGCCCACACGAAGTCCCAGCGGATCGCCGGGAAGTAGCCGCCGCCGACGTAGACTCCGGTGCCCACGCTGCCGCGGCGCCGCTCCACTCCCCCTTCCCAGGCCCACGCCAGGTCGGCGAAGGCGGCGGCATTGAGGGTCGGGAACACCCAGGGCGCCGGCACCGCCAGCGTCAGGCCGCGCAGGAGCGGAAAGCGTATCTCCTGCTGGAGCAGCACGGTCTCGAGCCCGGCCAGCTCGCGGCGATCGTAGCCGCGCAGCGAACCCCGCCCGCCGAGGTAGAAGCGCTGCGCGTCGCGCCCCAGGCTCACCTGACCCTGGCCGCGCGTGGCCGAGACCAGCTGCGGCGCCCACTGCCCGTAGTGGCGATACTCGCCGATCACCGTGCCGAAATCGCCGGCCCCCGACGACAGATCGCGCGTGAAGCCGGCCGCGACGAAGAAGCGCGAGCCGCTCGAGGGCCCGAGCATCGTCCAGCCGGAGTTGTCGTGGACCAGGGTGAGGAAGTTGGACACCAGGTCCACGTCCTGGAAATCGCCGCGGCGCAGCAGGTGGTCGCTCGCGTGCCGGACCAGCACCGAGCCCTCGAGCCGCGTGAACTTGCTGAACGGGTAGCTCGTGAGCCCGACCATGCCCACTCGCCGCTCGCGCCGGATGAGATCGAGGTCGGCGTCGTAGACCTGGGTCAGGCGGAAGACGCCCAGCCCGTAGTTGAGGCGCCGGGCCTGGTTGACGTAGGTGAGTCCGCCCTCGAATCCGTCCCAGAAATTTCCGAAGCGGTCCGAGTCGTTGGCGAGGAAGATGAAGACCTGCTCGTTGCCGAGCACGTCACTGAGCGCGATCTGGCCCCCGCCGCCGGTCGCGCCGAGGCCGGGGTCGTAGGCGACCGCGTTCTGCACCAGGTCGAGCCCGAGCCGGCGCTGGTAGCGCTGCGGGGTGCCGTCGAAGGCGACGCGTGGCAGCACCGGGGCGCGGTCGGGAGGCTGCTCGATCTCGTACTCGAGCGTGTCCGGATCGAAGTCCACGCGATAGGTCTGGAATTCGATCTGCTCCTGGGCGGTGAACAGCAGCCCGCCTCCGCCGGGGAGCCAGTCGGGGTCCGACGCCGGTCCGAGGAGGCGGGTCACGCGACGCACCTCGCGCGACGGCGCCGCCGGGCGCAGGTAGAGGTCGCTGGTCCCCCCGCGGGTCGAACGGAACGCGATCCAGCGTCCGTCCGGGGAGTACACCGGCTGGCGGTCGTCTCCGCTCACCGGGTCGCTCAGCGTCTCCAGCGTCCCGTCGTCGAGCGCCAGGCGGAAGAGGGAATACCGGCCGCCGCGGTCGCAGCGATCCGAGGCGAATGCCACCCAGCGCCCATCCGGCGAGGCATGCGGCTCGACGTCGTCGAAGTCGTCGTTCGTGAGCCGCTCGAGGGTGACGGCGTGCGCGCTCCAGCGCGCGCGGTAGAGGTCGCTGCGCCCGCCGTAGTCCTGCCCCGAGAACACCACGGCGCTGTCGCCGGGCAGCACGCTCGGGTCGTTGATCGCGACCAGGTTCGGAAACTCGAGCCGGCGCCGGACGCGCCCCCGCCGAGCGTCGAGCAGGTAGAGGGCGTCGCGCCCCCCGCGCTTCGAGCTGACGACGATGGTGCCGGTCGGTGACGCGTCGGGTCGGTTCTGGAACAGGTGGAACGACTCGAACTGCGGCGACTGCCCGCCCCGCAGCACCCGGCGGTCACGACGGCGGCCGCCCGGGCCGGGCTCGTTGATGACCAGGTGGATGCCGTTCTCGCCGGCGGAGAAGTAGCAGAAGCGCAGCGAGGTGTCGGCGTGGTCGCGCGCCGGGAGCACGCGCGGCCCGAGGTTGTAGTGCCCGCGCATCGTGAGCCGGCGGCCGGTCTCCTTCGCCGACCGGTCCACGGCCACCGCCGGGTAGTAGCGGCGTTTGAGCTCCGCGAACCAGTCCTCGTCGAGCGCGCGGACCGTCTGGCCGAAGGTGAGCCGGAACGCGGTCTCGAAGTCCTCGGCCCGGTACCAGTTGTCGAACAGGTCGAACACCTTGTCGCGCCCGAAGCGCTCGGCCAGGAACAGCAGGAACGACTGGCCCTCCTTGTACATCAGCACCGTGCCCAGGATCCTGTCGCTGCGGGTGAGCGGCAGGGCCTCACCCGAGATCACGGCATCGCGCAGCAGACCCTCGGCGTCGGCGTCCCAGTCCGTGCCGCAGTACTCGGCCAGTCCCTCGATGAACCACAGCGGCGGCAGGTAGCCCTGGCTGCGGCGGTGCTCGCGCATGACCTGGGTGAGCTTCTCGAGCATGTACGCATGGGCGAGCTCGTGGCGGGTCACCCAGCGCAGCCGGTCCCACGATCCGGTGTGCGGCAGCATCACCCGACCCTTGATCAGCTCGGTGAGGCCGCCGGTGCCCTCCGAGACCAGCCCCGGCGTGGCGTTGCTCTGCTGGAACAGGTGGTGCACGGAGAACAGCAGGAACGGCACCCGGTTGCGCGGCGTGACCCGGAAGCGGCCGTCGAATTCGACGCACACGCTCTCGGCGAACACCACGAGGTGTCGCGCCAGGCTCTCCTCCTCCGCGTAGTAGTGCAGGCGCAGGTGCGGCGTCTCGAGCACTGCCCAGTCGAGGACCTCGTACTGGACCTTGTTCTTGCCGAACCACTGGGCGGAGGCGGGGGTGGCTGCGAGCAGAAGGGCGGCGATGAGGATCGCGATCGCCGACCGCGGGTGGAACATCGGGACTCCGAAGCGAGGAAGGTGACTAGTGGGTGCGGCCCTGGGTGGTCAGCACCTGCTCAAGAGTATAGAGGCCCGGAGACGCCGTGGCGACAAATTGTGCGGCCGCCAGTGCGCCCTGGGCGAAAGCACCCCGGTCCTGGGCGACGTGCCGCAGCTCGAGCCACTCCCCCTCGCCGGCGAGCAGCACGAGGTGGTCCCCGACCCAGCTGCCGCCGCGCACGGCGTGCACGCCGATCTCGGCCGCGGGCCGCGGTCCGGCGCGGCCCTGCCGCCCGTGGCGCAGGGCCTCGGCCGGAAGCTCGCGCAGCGCCGCCGCCTCGCGGGCCAGCGCCATCGCCGTGCCCGAGGGGCTGTCGAGCTTACGCCGGTGATGGCGCTCGACGATCTCGACGTCCCAGTCCCGCGGCAGCGCCAGCAGTGCCGCCGCCAGCGCCCGCCTCAGGGCCAGAACCCCCAGGCTGAAATTCGCGGCGCGCAGCACCGCCGTGCGGCGTGCCGCCCGCTGGATCGCGGCGTCCTCCTCGGGCGAGAGCCCGGTGGTGCCGGAGACCAGCGCGGCGCGCCGCTCCGCGCAGATCTCCGCGGTCTCGCGTGCCGCCGCCGGGCTGCTGAACTCGATCACGACGTCCCCGGCGGACACGCTGTCGGCGATCGAGCGGCTCCAGCCCGGCTCGCTTCCCAGCGGGTCGCCGGCGGCCACGACGCGCGCCTTGAGCTCGAAGCCGTCGGCCTCGCCGGCCGCCTGTTCCACCGCGCGCCCCATGCGTCCGGCGGCGCCCACCAGCACCAGGCGGATCACGCGCGCGCCGCCGGCTGCGCCTCGGGGGCGAGCGGCAGCCCGACCGCGCGGGCGGCGGCCAGGACCGCCTGCTCGGTCGCGGGCTCGACCGGCACCAGCGGCAGGCGCAGCTCGTTGCGGAGGATGCCCATCGCCGAGAGCAGGTACTTCACCGGTCCGGGGTTGGATTCGACGAACAGCGCCTTGAACAGCGGCATCAGCCGGCGATGCTCGGCCTCGGCCTCGCGCATGCGGCCGGCGCGCGCGTGGTCGCACAGCGCGCGCATCTGCCGCGGCGCGGCGTTCCCCGCCACCGAGACCACCCCGGTCGCACCCACCGCGATCATGGGCAGGGTGAGCGAATCGTCGCCCGACAGCAGCGTGAGCCCGGTGCGCGCCCGCACCGCGCTCGCCTGGTCCAGGCTCCCCGAGGCCTCCTTCACCGCCACGATGTTCGGCAGGTCCTGCACCTGCGCCAGCGTCTCGGGCAGGGTGTTGGTGCCGGTGCGCCCGGGCACGTTGTAGAGGATGATCGGCAGCCGCGTGCTCTTGGCCACCGCGGTGAAGTGCGCGACCTGGCCGCGCGGCGTGGGCTTGTTGTAGAAGGGCGTGACCACCATCGCGCCGTCGAGCCCGATCTCCTCCGCCAAGCGCGTGATCGTGATCGATTCGGCGGTCGAGTTGGTGCCGGTTCCGGCCACCACCGGGACCCGGCCCGCCACGCGCTCGCGCACGAAGCGCCACAGCGTGCGGCGCTCGTCGAGCGTGCAGGTCGCCGCCTCGCCGGTCGAGCCCGACACCACCAGGCCCTCCACCCCGCCCTCGAGCAGGCCATCCACCAGCCGGGCGGTGGCCTCGAGATCGAGCGCTCCGCCCTGGAACGGCGTCACCATCGCAACCGTCAGTCCGTCGAACACGGGATCCTCCTTCGCGCGAGCCTCGTCTTATTCCCTACCGGCGCCGACCGCCGCGGGTTCCATCCATTCGCCTCGGAACGCGATTTCCGCCGGTCCTCCGAGTCGGACGTCGCGGCCGCCTTCGACCTCTCGGAACGCCACCACCAACTCATCTCCTCCCGCCGTCACCACCGTCACCGGGGAGCGCTCTCCGCGTGCCTCGGCGACGAGCGCCGAAGCGATGGCACCGCTGCCGCAGGCCAGGGTCTCGGCCTCCACGCCGCGCTCGTAGGTGCGCATCGCGATCCGGCCGGGGCCGAGTGCCGCGACGAAGTCCACGTTGGCGCCGGCCGGGGCGAAGCGCGGGTGCTGGCGCAACGCGGCACCCCACTCCGGAACCGGAGTCCACTCGACGCGCTCGACCGCGACCACGAAGTGGGGCACGCCGGCGCGCACGAAGTGCCCGTCGAACCGGCGTCCCTGAGCCTCCACCGACAGCGGCTCGGGCTCGCCGACGACGCGGCCGAAGTGCAGATCGATGCCGCGGCCCCCCGCTCCGCGACGCGCGGACTGCGGCCCGACGGCGGTGCGGAAGCGCACCTCGTCATCGTGGCCCAGCCCGAGATCGAGCGCCAGACGCGCCACGCAGCGCGCGCCGTTGCCGCAGTAGTCCGCCGGGCGCCCGTCGGCATTGTAGTAGCGCATGGCGAAGTCGAGCTCGGCATCGCCCTCGAGCAGCAGCACGCCGTCGGCGCCCACGCCGCGGCGGCGGTCGCACAGGCGTCGCACCAGGGCGTCATGGGGCTCGGGGAGAAACGGGCGCCGGTGGTCGATGACCACGAAGTCATTGGCGGCGCCGTGCATCTTGAGGAAGGCGATCCTCATGGTCCTCCGGGCGCCGCGGCGGGCCGGCGCAGGATGAAGACCAGGTCCTTGACCTCGCCGGCCGGTTCCAAGGTGAAGCTCTGGACGTCGCTCCCGGCCTCGGAAACCTCCCAGACCCGGTTACGATTGAGATCGCGGAACGCCTGGACCCGCCACTTCCCCGCGGCGAGCGGAATCTCGAAACCCCCGCCCTCCCCGGGCTCCACCACGAAGCGCCGCGTGGAGTCCTCGACCGACACCGCGACCACCCGCACCACGCCGAGACTGTCGCCGAGGGAGTCTAGCACAGCCCCCGCCAGCTTCGCGGGCGCGCGCGGGTTCACCACCTCGAGGTCGACCCCGGCCGCGGCGGGCTCCCCGGAGGTCAGGGCGAAGGTCGTCTCGGCCGGGGCGAGGATGTCCACCGCCGGCTCGAAGGAGCGATTGCCATTGAGGTCCGCGAACGCCCACACCCGGTAGCGTCCCGGCACCGGCAGGCCGATCACGTGAAACCGGCCCTCGGCGTCCGCGACCCCGAGCGCATCGAAGTCTCGCGCGGTCGAGTCCGGCTGCTCGTGGCGCGCCTGGTCGTAGCACCACAAGTAGGTGCCGGCCACGCTGAAGCCCCGCGCCCGCACCGTCCCCTCGATCGTCCCCGGCGGGAAGCTATCGCCGGTGCTGAACGTGACCGCCACTCCCTGCTGCAGCGCATTGCCGTGGCGGTCGCGCGCGCCGGCCCCGACGAACAGCGTGTACGACTGGCGTGCGCGCAGGGTCTCCGCCAGGACCACGGTGACGGTCGGGCCCTTCCACCGGAGCTGGCGCACGTCGACGCGCGGCGCGAGCGCGATCGCGGATTCGGTCGAGCGCGGCTCCATGCTCTCGCTGAACGTGATGCTGAGAGGCGCCACGCGCGGCACGCGGGCCGCGCCGGAGTCGGGACTGGTGGCGACCACGGTAGGTGGGACGAGGTCCGGCGGTCCGCCCGAGGGCGGACCCTTCTTGGCGCAGGAGACCGCGACCAGCGCCAGGGCCAGCGCCGCACCCACGCGCGCCGGGCGCCGGGCGCGCCGCCGCGCGGGGGAAGCGGGACCCACGCGTCGCCGGAGCCTGCGACCCGGGCCACTCCGCGCGATCATGCGCCCCACCGGCCCGCGCTCACGCCCGCGGGTGCGCCTGCTGATAAGCCTTGCGCAGGCGGCTGCGCGTGACGTGGGTATAGACCTGAGTACTCGCCAGCGAACGGTGCCCGAGCAGCTCCTGGATCGCGCGCAGATCCGCGCCGCGGTCGAGCAGGTGGCTCGCGAACGAATGGCGCAGCGCATGAGGCGTGACCCGCAGTCCGCGCGCCACGTCCAGGAGCCGGCGCCGCACCGCGCGCTGGACCGTGCGCCCCGACAGCCGCCCGCCCCGGGCCCCAAGGAACACCGGGGCATCCCCGGGGCTCGCGGCCCGCCCCTCCCCCGCGAGGTAGGCCGCGAGCGCCCGCAGCGCCCGGTCCCCGACCGGAACGATGCGCTCGCGCCTTCCCTTGCCCCGCACCCGCAGCAGGCCGCCCGCACGATCCACGTCGCCGCGATTGAGCCCGGTGAGCTCGGACAACCGCAGCCCGGAGGAGTACGCCAGCTCGAGCAACGCGCGGTCGCGCCGCGCCGCGGGGTCGGCGTCCCCGAGCCGGTCGAGCGCCGCACCGAGATCGAGCGCCGGCAGCGTGCGCGGCAGCCGGCGCGGCAAGCGCGGAAACGCCAGCGCCCGCGCCGGGTCGTCGGCGATGACGCCGCGCCGCCGGCAGAAGCGCGAGAAGCTGCGCCACGCCGCCAGCGCCCGGGCGGCGCTCGCCGCGGCATGCCCGCTGCGGTAGAGGTCGCGCAGCGCGCCTTCGAGCAGCTCGCGGGTCCACGCCGCCGGAGCCACCGCCCGCCCCGCGCCTGCCGCCCGGTCGAGCACCCGGGTGATGTCGCGGCGGTAGGCGACGATCGTGTGCGGCGAGCCGCGGCGCTGCGCCGCGAATTCGGTCAGGAACTGCTCGAGCGCGTCACGCACCGAGGCTTCCCGCCGGGAACGAGGTCCGGCAGCGGGTGCAGCGGAGCACGAGGCCCCTCTTGGTCTCGCGCTCGACCAGGTACGGGGCGCCGCAGCTCGGGCAGGGCGTGAGGCGCGGCCGGCCCGAAGTCGCGAACTTGCACTCGGGGAAGTTGGTGCAGCCGTAGAAGGTGCTGCCCCGGCGGGTGCGGCGCTCGGCGATCTCGCCCTTGCCGCATTCCGGGCACTTGATCCCGAGCGTCAGGGGCTTGGTGAACTTGCAGCCCGGCCGGCGCGCGCACGAGATGTAGCGTCCGTGGGGTCCGTTGCGCGCGACCAGCGAGGAGCCGCAGTCGGGACAGATGCCCTCCACCGGCGTCGGCAGCTCGGCGTCGTCCACCGGCCGCGTGAACTTGCACTCGGGATAGCCGGGACAGGCGAGAAACGGGCCGCTGCGACCGAACTTCTTCACCAGCATGCGCCCGCAGTTGGAGCAGGCGATGTCGCTCGGCTCTTCCAGCCGCTTGCGGTGCTCGTCGCGCGACTTCTCCGCCTGCTGGAGGTCGGTGTGGAACGGGCCCCAGAAGTCGTGGATCACGCGGTGCCACTCCTTCTTCCCCTCCTCGATCTCGTCCAGCTCCTCCTCCATCGCGGCGGTGAAGTTGACGTTGAACACGTCGGGGAAGCTCATGACCAGCAGGCGGCTGACCGCCATGCCGAGATCGGTCGGCACCAGGCGCCCCTGGTCGCGGGCCACGTACGCCCGCCCGGTGATGGTGCCGACGATGGTCGCGTAGGTGCTCGGCCGTCCGATGTTCTCCTCTTCCAGCGCCTTGACCAGGGAGGCCTCGGTGAAGCGGGGCGGGGGCTGGGTGAAGTGCTGCTCGGACCGCACCGCTTCGGCCGCCTCGCCGAGCGGCAGCGCCGCGACCGCGAGCGCCGTGCCGGCCGCGATCTCGGGGAGCCGGGATTCCGATGCGTCGTCCTCCTCGTCGAGGCCATAGAGCTTCTGGAAACCGGCGAACTTGAGCACCCTCCCGGTGGCGCGCAGCCCGAGCCGGCCGGACTCGACGTTGACCGTGGTCGCGAGGTACTCGGCCGACGCCGCCTGCGACGCGGCCGCGCGCTTCCAGATCAGGTCGTAGAGCCTGAACTGCTCCTCGGTGAGGTAGCGCTTCAGCGCCTCCGGGGTGCGCTCGACCGAGGTTGGACGGATGGCCTCGTGCGCCTCCTGCGCCGACTTGCGGGCTTTGTACTGGCGGGGGGATTCGGGCACGTACTCGGCCCCGAGCCGCGCGGCCAGCCAGGCGCGGATCTCGGCGATCGCCTCCCCGGCCAAGCGCGGGGCGTCGGTGCGCATGTAGGTGATGAGGCCGACGCTGCCCTGGTCGCCCAGCACCACGCCCTCGTAGAGCTGCTGGGCGATCTTCATCGTGCGCTGGCTGGTGAAGCCGAGCCGGTTGTAGGCGGTTTGCTGCAACGTGCTGGTGATGAAGGGGGCGCGCGGGTGGACCTGGCGCGGCGAGGTCTCCACCCCCGCAACGCGGGCCTCCCCGCGGGCCAGCTCCTCGGCCAGCTCCCGCGCGCGGCGGCCGGCATCCGGCCCGCGCAGCTGCCCCTGCTCGAGATCGTCGAGCCCCACGCGCACCAGCCGGGCGGTGAAGCGCTCGCCGAGCGGTGTTTCGAAGTCGGCCTCGACGGTCCAGTATTCCTCGGGCACGAAGGCGCGAATCGCCTCCTCGCGCTCGCAGATCATGCGCAGCGCCACGCTCTGCACCCGGCCGGCGGAGAGGCCGTAGCGCACGGTGCGCCAGACGAACGGGCTCACCTTGTAGCCCACCAGGCGGTCGAGCACCCGGCGCGCCTGCTGGGCGTTGACGAGGTTCATGTCGAGGTCGCGCGGCTGCTCCAGCGCCTGCTTGACCGCGCGCTCGGTGATCTCGTTGAACGTGAGGCGCCGGATCGGACGGCGGACCGACTTGAGCGCGCCGGCCAGATGCCAGGCGATCGCCTCCCCTTCGCGATCGGGATCGGGGGCCAGGTAGATGCGATCGGCGGTCGCGGCGGCCAGCTTGATCCGGGCGAGCGCCTGGGTCTTGCCCCGGATCGGCGCGTACTCGGGTTCGAAGTCGTTGTCGATGTCCACGCCGAGCTTGCTCTTCGGCAGGTCCATGATGTGACCATTCGAGGCCAGGACCGTGAATCCGCGGCCGAGGAACTTGGTGAGCGTGCGCGACTTGGTGGGGGACTCGACGATGACCAGGGAGCGCCCGGTGGCATCCAGCGGCGCCCGCCGCGTGGAGCGCGCCGAGGTGGACCGGGCCGCGCCCGGGGTCGCGCGCTTCGCGGCCTTGCGCCCGGCGCCACGCGTGCGCGCCCGACCCGCGGCGGGGGATCCGACCGCATCCTCCTTCACGGCCGGCGCGCGCTTGCGGGGCTTGGCCGCGGCGCCCTTCGCCGGCGTCGCGGCCGACTCGGAGCGGCGGGCGCTGCGTGCGGCAGCCTTCTTCCTTCCGCTAGTTCGCGAGATCGAATTCGCCATGCCGGCTCTCCCCTCCATCCTCCCCGCCTCGCACGTCGAGGGCGACGCGCGCCGCCGTCTCGCGCGCCAGATCGATCCCGACCGGACGCACGCCGGAGCGCATCAGCAGGTCGAGCACGCGCTCGAACTGCTCGGCGTCGAGGGCGTCCCGGCGGCGCAGGTCGAGCAGATAGCCCCAGGCCTCGGGGCTCAGCGAGTCCCGTTCCTCGGCGCTCGGCACCCGCAGGGCGTGCTTGCCCGGGGCGTAGTGCGCGGAAGCTCCGTCGCCCGGCGATTCGCCGCCCAGGCTGCGCAACACCAGTGCCGCCGACTGCAGGTCCTCCGCGGTCAGGCGACCCTCGTCGAGCACCTCGCCCAGGGTCTCGAACGCCATCTCATCGCCGTCCAGGAATTGCTCGAGGTGCTCGGCGATCAGGCGCAGCGCCCGCAACACGCCTTCGTTCGAATCGTCGTCTCTCATGAGGGGGTTTCCACGCCTTCGTCGACGAGCATGTGGCACTTCTTGTACTTCTTCCCGCTGCCGCACGGGCAGGGGTCGTTGCGCCCCACGCGCGGGCCGCTGCGCACCGGCGCGCTCCGCGGCGGGGCCTCGCCGGGGCCGGGCGGGGCGGCCGCGACGCCGGGCGGCTGCACGCCGGCGCCGAAGGCGTGGGCCTCGGCATGCTGGGCGACCATCTGCCGCGGGGGCGGCCGGCGCTGGATGCCGCGCACCGCCTCGGGCGCCACCTGTACCCGGAACAGCCGCTGCACGAAATCCTCCCGCACGTCGTGCATCAGGGTCTCGAACAGCGAATAGGCCTCCTTCTTGTACTCGATCAGCGGATCGCGCTGGCCGTACGCGCGCAGGCCGATGCCCCCCTTGAGGTGGTCGAGTTCGTAGAGGTGGTCGCGCCAGTGCTCGTCCGCCGTATAGAGGTAGAGGTGGCGCTCGACCTCGCGCAGCAGCGGCGCGCCGAACTCCTCCTCGCGCGCCCGGTAGGTGCGATCGCCCAGCTCGGCGACCTTCTCCTCGAGCGCATCGTAGTCATCGGTCTCGAGCTCGACCGGAGTCACCGGTCGCATGAAGAGCAGCGACAGCTCGTCCGCGAGCCCGCGGAGGTTCCACTCCTCGCGGTGGATCTGCCGGCCGGCGAACTTCCCCGCCCGCTCCAGCGCGGCCTCCTCCACCCACTCGAGCACCGTCTCGCTCATATCCGTGCTGAGCAGGGCCTTGTTGCGCAGGTCGTAGACCAGGGTGCGCTGCTGGTTCATCACGTTGTCGTACTCGAGCAGGTGCTTGCGGATGTCGAAGTTGTAGGCCTCCACCCGCTTCTGCGCGCGCCCGATGGCATTGGTCACCATGCGATGCTCGATGACCTCGCCCTCCTTCACCCCCAGGCGCTGCATCAGACCGGCGACGCGCTCGCTGAGGAACAAGCGCATCAGGTCGTCCTCGAGCGACAGATAGAAGCGCGAGCTGCCGGGATCGCCCTGGCGGCCGGCGCGCCCGCGCAGCTGGCGGTCGATGCGCCGCGACTCGTGGCGCTCGGTGCCGAGGATGTGCAGGCCGCCGAGGTCCACCACTCCGGCGCCAAGCTTGATGTCGGTGCCGCGGCCCGCCATGTTGGTGGCGATCGTCACCGCGCCGTGCTGTCCCGCCAGGGAGACGATCTCCGCCTCCTTCTGGTGGTACTTGGCGTTGAGCACGCTGTGCTTGATCCCGCGGCGCTTGAGCATGCGGCCCAGCAACTCGCTGACCTCGACGCTGATGGTGCCCACCAGCACCGGCTGCCCCCGCTGGTGGCAGTCCACGATCTCCTCGATCACGGCGTTGAACTTCTCGCGCTTGGTGCGGTAGACGACGTCCTCGTGGTCCGTGCGGTCGATCGGCTGGTTGGTCGGAACCACCGCGACGTCGAGCTTGTAGATCTCCCAGAACTCGCCGGCCTCGGTCTCGGCGGTGCCCGTCATTCCGGAGAGCTTCTCGTACATGCGGAAGAAGTTCTGGAGCGTGATGGTGGCGAGGGTCTGGGTCTCCCCCTCGACGCGCACTCCTTCCTTGGCCTCGATCGCCTGGTGCAGGCCGTCCGAGTAGCGCCGGCCCGGCATCAGCCGCCCGGTGAACTCGTCGACGATCAGGACCTTGCCCTCCTGGACCACGTACTCGACGTCCTTCTCGTAGAGCGAGTAGGCCTTGAGCAGCGCCTGGATGTTGTGGATGCGCTCGTTCTTCGCCGCGTAGGCCTTGTAGATCTCGTCGCGCAGCCTGATGCGCTCCTCGGCCGCGAGATCCTCGCGCCCCTCGAGCTCGGAGAGCTGGGCGGCGAGGTCGGGCACCACGAAGCGGTCGGGGTCCTCGGGCGACATCAGGGCGCGACCCTTTTCCAGCAGGTCCACGTTGCGCGCCTTCTCGTCGATCGCGTAGAACAGCTCGTCGTCCACCTCGTGGAGCCGCTTGTCGCGCAGGTACTCGAGCTCGACCCGGGTGATGAGCTTCTTGAGCGCGGGCTGGTCGGAGAGCAGCTTGGTGAAGCGCTTCTGCCGAGGGGCGGCGCGCTGGACCTGCAGCATCTTGACCCCGGCGTCGTGGTCGTTCTCGGAATCCTTGAGCAGCGCCTCGCCCTCGGCCAGGGTCTGCGAGACCCACTGCATCTGGGCCTTCACCACGCGCTCGACCAACGGCTTGAGCTCGTCGAACGCCTGGTCGCTGTGCTCGACCGGGCCGGAGATGATGAGCGGGGTGCGGGCCTCGTCGATCAGCACCGAGTCCACCTCGTCCACGATCGCGTAGATGAACCCGCGCTGCACCCGATGCTCGGGCCGCACCGCCATGTTGTCGCGCAGGTAGTCGAAGCCGAACTCGTTGTTGGTGCCGTAGGTGATGTCGCACTCGTACTGCTGGCGCCGCGCCGGCGGATCCATGCCGTTCTGGATGCAACCCACCGTCAGGCCGAGGAACTTGTAGATCTCCCCCATCCATTCGCTGTCGCGCCGCGCGAGGTAGTCGTTGACCGTGACGAGGTGGGCGCCCCGGCCGGTCAGGGCGTTGAGGTACAAGGGCATGGTGGCGACCAGGGTCTTGCCCTCGCCGGTCGCCATCTCGGCGATCCGGCCCTCGTGAAGCATGATGCCGCCGACGAGCTGGACGTCGTAGGGCACCATGTCCCAGGTGATCGGGATGCCCACCATCTCCCAGCCGCGTCCGAGCAGCCGCCGGCAAGTGTCCTTGACCGCCGCGAACGCCTCGGGCAGCAGGTCATCGAGGGTCTCGCCCTCGGCCAGGCGGGCCTTGAACTCGAGGGTCTTGGCCTGCAATGCCTCGTCGGGCAGGGCCTGGTACTGGTCCGCCAGGCGGTTGATCTCGTCCACCAACGGCCGCACGCGCTTGAGGTCGCGTTCGTGCTTGGAGCCGAAGACCGATCTCAGGAGATTCTCGAACATGGGCCTCAGAATAGTCGTCCTGTCAAGGGACGCCGCCTCCGGAGGGCTTCCGGGGCGCCCCGCGCCGGGCCCCTCCGGATGCCCCGGGACCTCAAAAGACGCGGCCCGATGCAAGGCATCGGGCCGCGCGTACCCCGGGCCGGAAAGTGCTCAGCAGAGCCTGCTTACGTGGGCAGCCTCAGTGCCCCGCTCGCCGTTCCTGATCTCGAACTCCACGCGCTCACCCTCGTGGAGAGTTCGGAATCCATTTCCCTCGATGGCGGAGTGGTGGACGAACACCTCCTGTTGCCCCTCCGCCGTGATGAAGCCGTAGCCCTTCGAATCGTTGAACCACTTGACGGTGCCACGCGCCATGGGTGGTCCTCCCTGCATGGCCAAGTTCCCCAAAGGCGCCCGGAGCTGCCCCTAGGTTGCGACTCCGGCCGCCGGCGGTCAAGTCCCTTTGCGCGGGGCCGATTGGGCGCGGCGCGCGCCGCGTCGTCCGCTCCAGCGCTGCTGCATCTCGAGTGCCTGGGGCTCGTCGGGGGCATACTCCAGCACCAGGCTCACCTGGTCGGCCGCCTGGGCGAGCTGGCCCAGCGACTCGAGGGCGCGCGCCAGCCGGATGCGGGCGGCGTGAAAGTCGGGGTTGAGCTCGAGCGCGCGCGCGAACGACGCCACCGCGTCGTCGAGCGAGCCCTGATGGAGCTCCAAGGTTCCGAGCAGAAAATGCAGGTCCGGGTAGCGCGGGTAGCGCGCCAGCGCTCCGCGCAGCAGCTCCGCCGCCTGGGCCGCGTCGCCCTCGTGCAGCAGCGCCCGGGCGCGATCGAGCGCGCCGTCGAGAACCGGGTCGGCGAGCCGGACCGCCTGCTTGATGCGCGCGTCGGCTTGGTCCCAGTCGGCCTGCCCGAGGCTGTGGAGCGCCTGCTGGTAGGCACGGGGCTCGCGCACGTGGCGATCGCGCGCCAGCCCGCGCAAGGTGTCGAGCGCCTCGCCCAGCCGGCCCTCGCGCGCGTCGAGCAGCGCCAGGTCGAGGCGCGCGGCGAAGTACTGGGGGTTGATGCGGAGCGCGGCCTCGAGCGCTTGCCGCCCCTCGTGGCGGCGGCCGGCGGCGAGCAGCAGGCCGGCGCGCTGGAAATGGAGGTCGGCATACGTGGGCGCGGCGCGCACCGCCACGTCGAGGGCCGCGATCGCGTCGTCGAGGTTGCCGGCCGCTTCGGCCAGCCGGGCGACTCGCGCCAGCGCCGCGGCGGCGGCGCCGATCGCGCCATGGCTGCGGTCGGCCCGCAGCGTGCGCTCGACCTGCGAGACCGCCTCCGCGTGCCGGCCGTTGCGGGCCAGCTCGACCAGCGGCTCGAAATCGGGGGGCGGCACGGCGGGCAGGTTCGAACTCATGCGGGCATCCAGAGGAGCTTCATCGTGTAGCCGGCGAACAGGGTGATGCCGAGGTTGTCATCCAGAGGTATCGGCAGCAGCTCGATCAGACTTGCGACCATCGCTCCGGCCAGCGCCACCCCCCACGGCAGGTGCCCGCCCAGGGCGAGGAAGGCCGCCCACGCCAGGCACGCCGCGAGACCCCCCAGCATCCCCTCGACCGACTTCTTGAACAGCGTGTGGCGGCCATAGGCCCGGCCGACGATCGCGGCGAACGCGTCGCCGATCACGGTGAATCCGATCGCCGCGGCCGCCACCGGTCGCGGGAAGATCTCGATCGCCAGCAGTGCCGCCAGCAGCAGGTAGGTGGAGCCCAGCAGTCCGAACTGCTCGTGCTCGCGGATCATCCCGGCGAAGAACGTGCGGAAGAAGCGGCGCACGCGCCGTTCGTGGATGCGCAGGACATCGAGCCCGATCGCCGTCACGGTGAGCAGCACGAACAGGACGCGGAACTCGCCCTTGCCGCGCGGCCAGGGCAGCAGCTCGTAGAGCAGCTCGAGCGGCAGCACGATGAACGTCAGGTGCAGCGCCTTGCGGCGCAGCTCGGCGATGAATCCCGGGGAGCGCAGCGGCTCGAGCGGGTCGGACGCGGGCGGCGGGATCACCGCCCCATCTTAGGCGAGGCGCGCTCCGCCGCGCGAACCGGCGCCCCGCCGGCGGCGCGACCTGGAGGCGGTCGCGGGGCGCCGGTCGCTACTCGAGGAGCAGCATCCGCCCCGCGCGGCGCTCGGCGCCCGCGGTCAGCTCGTAGAGATAGAGGCCGGCCGGGGCCACCCTGCCGTCGGCCGTGCGTCGATCCCAGCGCACCGCGTGCTCGCCGGGGGACGCAGGACCATCCGCGAGCGTCGCGACCACGCGTCCCGCGGGATCGTAGACCCGCAAGCGGACCCAGGCGGCCGCGGGCAGCGCGAAGCCGATCCGCAGTTCGGCACCCGCGGGGTTCGGGAAGCTCTGCGCGAGCTCCAGGCGCGCGGGGGGCACCCCCGGCTCGACGCCCACCACGCCCGCGGTCAGGGACGCGTCGTCGATCCACGCGCGGGCCACCTGGTTGGTGGTCTGCCATTCCGCGGTCAGCATGATCCTGCAGAACGCGGTGGCGGCCGGCGCGGTCGCGGCGAGCGTGTGCGACGCCCACGCGTACGGTGGATCGTTGAGGTACAGATAGACGCTGCCCGGGAGCGTGCTGGACTGGGCGTTCAGGAAGTCGAGCCGCACGTCACCCGCGCTCGAGGCGTCCTCGAGATAGGTCCAAAGCTGCGCGGTGTAGAGCAGTCCGGGAGTCGCCGCGACGTTTTGCCAGACGCTGTTGGCGTAGAAGTAGGGATTGCAACAGTCGTAGTAGGCGGTCACGCTCGCCGCGTACTGGCCCCCATGCGGGTGCCAGTTCTGTTGGAGGAAGGTCGGGAACTCGCTGCTCTGCCAGCCGCTCGAGCCGCTCTCGAAGCCCGGATTGACCAGCAGGTTCGATTGGGCGCCAGCCTTCGCGGGCAGCCCCGCGCCGAGCGCCGTGAGCACGAGCGCAGAAAACCAGAGACGGACGACCATGGTGACCCTCCCCCACGTGTGGAACAGCGCGGCCGGTCATCCCGCGAGGAAGACGGAACCGGTGACCGAGAATGTTACGCTCGCGCGTGGGGCCGCCGCAAGGACTTCGGCGCCGCGCCGCCCCCTTAGCGCCCGCTGTCCACCGGCTTGAACGCCTCGTAGGCGCTGCGCACCGCGAGGATGTTCTTGACGTAGCCGCGGGTCTCCGAGTAGGCGATCAGCTCGCAGAGCAGCGCGTCGCCGCCGCGGGCCGCGAGATCGCTCCAGCGCGTCGCGGGATCGGGCCCGGCGTTGTAGGCGGCGAGTGCGGCGGGCACGCGCCCGCCGAAGCGCGCGAGCAGGCGCTCGAGCAGGTGGCCGCCGTAGCGCAGGCTCAGCACCGGGTCGCGCAGCGTGGCTTCGGCGGGCCGCGGCTCGCCCAGCGTCCGTGCCAGCCGCGCGGCGGTCGCCGGCATCAACTGCAGCAGCCCCACCGCTCCCGCGCGCGATCGGGCGGCGGGGTCGAAGTGCGACTCCTGCCAGGCCACCGCCCGCAGCAGCGCGCGATCGGCGCCGCCCGGCGGAGCGCGCTCGGGCCAGGTCGCGAACAGCGAATCGAACGCCGGCGGATAGCGCCAGGGCGCGACCCTGAGCCGCGACCACGCCCCCTCCTCCTCCGGCGCGCGCTCGAACGCCCGGCCCGCGAAGCGAATGCCGAGCGGCATCGCCCCGGCACAGTAGGCGAGCCGGCTCGCTTTGAGGATCTCGGGCGTCTCGCGCCGCGGGCCGCCGCGGCCGGAGGCCGCCGGGTCGCGCGCGGCGTAGCGCTCGAGCACCTCGCGGGCCTCGTCGCGCCAGCCGATCTCGATCAGCACGGTGGCGAGCCGGAGTGCCACGGGCGGGAACGCGGCAGTGACTGTCTCCGCCGCCCGGCCCACCGGCGGCGGCGCGCCGAGGGTGTCGCGGGCAGCGGACACATAAAAGGAGTAGCTCGGGCGCGCCCCGAGGATCCCGAGCAGGCTGTCCCCCACCGGCGGCGCGAGGCGCCGCGAGGCCAGCGCGAGCCAGAACTCCGCGCCCTCGCCGTCGGCGCGGCTCCACCAGGTGCGCGCGCTGTCGTTGTCCCCGGCCGCGAACCACAGCAGCCCGGCGCGGAACGCGAGTTCGCGGTTGCGACTCCCGCCCAGCGCCCACGCCCGCCCGTAGTCGCGGCGCGCGGCTCGCCACTCGCCGCTCTCCTCCTCCTCGCGCGCCCGCTCCCACCACGCCGTCTCGCGCAGCGCATGCCCCGGCGGCGCGATGCGGGCGGCGCGCGCATAGAGGTTGTAGGCTTCGAGCCGCTGCCCGGCGTCGCGCTCGATCCGCGCCAGGGCGACCAGTGCCGCGGCGCGCCGCGCGCCGTCCGCGGGCGGTGCCGCGAGCGGCCGCAGCAGCTCGCGCGCGTCACGGTAGCGCCGGAGCCGGCGCAGCAGCTCGCCGAGCTGGAGCGCGAGCGCGGCCCGCGCATCGCCGGCGGGCAGGCGGTCGAGCGCCAGGCGGTGCCGCTCGACCGCGGCCGGCCGGTCGGGCGCGAGCCGGACCACCAGGGCGGCGTTCTGCTCGTCGCGCACGGTGCTCGCCTCGCCGCGCGCCGCGAGCCAGGCGTCGAGCCGCTCGGCGAGCGGCGGTGACGCGGGCGCCCCCGGATAGGCCTCGAGGGCCTGGCGCGCGAGCGCGATGGCCCCGGCGGTGTCCGCCCTCGCCAGGCGCAGGTCCGCGTGATAGGCCATGGACTCGGCGCGATCGGCGTCGAGCCACTCCTCGCGCCCGGGCCGGGCGAGCAGGGACTCGGCGCGCGCGAGCTCGCCTCGGGCGCGCGCCAGGTCCACCCGTGCGCGCACCAGGTCCCACTGCCACATCCCCGGGACCGCGTCCACCGCGCGCCAGCAGGAGTCGGCGCGGGCGGTGTCGCCGCGGGCGAGCGCGATCGCACCCAGGCGGCGGAGCGCGTACGGCCGCAACGCGGCGTGGCCGGCGAGCACGCGCAGGCCGGCGACGAGGCCCGCGGTGTCCGCCGCCCCCGCGCGCAGCACCGCCTGCCGCGCCACCAGGCCGATCGCGGTGGGCGGCCACTGCGGGGGCGCGGCCAGGTTCCAGCGCATCGTCCCCGACGAGTCGCGCGCCAGCATCGGCGGGTCCTCGGCCGCCCGGGCCGGCGTGCCGCCGGCGGCGAACGCCAGGAGCAGCGCGGCGCCGGCGCGCGCCGCGAGCGCCGCCAGGGCGTGTGGCGGAACGATCGCACGCGCGGCGCCGCGCACGGCGCGGCACGCCGCCCCCGCCGGCGCCGCGCGCTGCGCGGGCGGCGCCGGCGCTTGGCGCCCGGTCGCCCGGGCGTCGCGCGAAGCCGCGAATCGTCTCACTCCCACTCTATCGTCGCCGGGGGCTTGCTGGTGCAGTCGAAAACCACGCGATTCACTCCGCGCACCTCGTTGGCGATGCGGCTCGCCGCGCGCGCGAGCACGGCGTCGGGCAGCCGGGTCCAGTCGGCGGTCATGCCGTCGGTGCTGTCGACCGCGCGCAACGCGATGACGCGCTCGTAGGAGCGCTCGTCGCCCTTGACCCCGACGGTCTGGATCGGCAGCAGCACGGCGAACGCCTGCCAGGTGCGGTGGTACCAGCGCGCGCGGCGCAGCTCCTCGATGAAGATCGCGTCGGCGCGGCGCAGGATCTCGAGGTCGGCGGAATTGACGGCTCCCAGGGTGCGCACGGCGAGGCCGGGACCGGGAAACGGGTGGCGGTCCACCAGGTGCGCGGGCAGCCCCAGCTCGCGTCCCAGCACGCGCACCTCGTCCTTGAACAGCCAGCGCAGCGGCTCGACCAGCTTGAGGCGCATGCGCTCCGGCAGCCCGCCGACGTTGTGGTGGGTCTTGATCACCTGCGCCCCCCAGCCGGCCGAGGCGCTCTCGATGACGTCGGGATACAGGGTGCCCTGGGCGAGGAACTCCACCGGCCCGATCTCCTGCGCCTGCTCCTCGAACACCGCGATGAACTCGCTGCCGATGATCTTGCGCTTGCGCTCGGGATCGATGACCGACTCGAGCTTGGAGAGGAAGCGCTGGCGCGCGTCCACCACCACCAGGCGCAGGCCGCGCTTCTCGCCCAGCTCGCCGCGCACCTCCTCGATCTCGCCCTCGCGCATCAGGCCGTGGTCCACGAGCACGCAGGTGAGGCGCTTGCCCAGCGCGCGATGGCAGAGTGTCGCCACCACGGTGCTGTCCACGCCGCCCGACAGCGCGCACAACAGGTGGCCCTCGCCGACCTCGCGCCGGATCCCGGCCACGGCCTGGCGCAGGAAGCCTTTCATCGTCCAGTCGCCGGCGAGCTTCGCCACGCCGAACAGGAAGTTCGAGAGCACCTTCTTGCCGAACGGGGAGTGCGCGACCTCGGGGTGGAACTGGATCAGGTGGTAGGGCAGCGTCGCGTGGCGCGCGGCGGCGAAGCGGCAGTTCGTGGTGTGGGCGACGCGCTCCCATCCCGGGCCGAGTGCGCGCACCTCGTCGCCGTGGCTCATCCACGCGCGGAAGCGCCTCGGCACCCCGCGGAACAGTGGCGAGGGCCGATCGAGCGCGAAGATCGCGCTGCCGTACTCCGCGCGCGGCGCCTTCGCCACCGTCCCCCCCATCAGCTGCTGGGTCACCTGGAAGCCATAGCAGATGCCGAGCAGCGGCTTCCCGAGCGCGTAGATGCCCGGATCGGGCAGCGGCGCCTCGGAGCGGTAGCCGCTCGCGGGCGAGCCCGAGAGGATGAGCGCGCTCGGGCGGCGCCGCTTGATCTCTACGAGCGGCGTGGTTCCGGAGACGATCTCCGAGAACACCCCCAGCTCGCGCACGCGACGGGCGATGAGCTGCGTGTACTGCGAGCCGAAGTCGAGGATCAGGACCCGTTCGCGGGGCATGGCCGCTAGTGTTCCGTACCGGAAGTCATGTGCGCGTGCCGCGGAGGCATCGCGGTCGCCCGCAAGGCGCGACGACCAAGTCGTATCGGAAGATACGTCGACGAGGAGCAACGCAGCGGGCGACCGCGAGGGCCCGCGGGACGGGTGCATGACTTCCGGTACGGAACACTAGTGCCGGAACGTGCGTCGGCCGGTGAACACCATCGCCACGCCGTGCCGGTCGCAGGCTTCGATCACCTCGGCGTCGCGCATCGAGCCGCCCGGCTGGACGATCGCGGTCACGCCCGCCGTGGCGGCGTGCTCGATGTTGTCGGCGAAGGGGAAGAAGCCGTCGGACGCCAGCACCGCGCCGCGGAGGTCGTGGCCCGCGCGCTTCGCCTTCATCACCGCCACGTCCACCGCGTCCACCCGGCTGGTCTGCCCGGAGCCGAGCCCGATCAGCGCGGTGCCGCGCGCGAGGGCCACCGCATTCGAGCGCGCCGCGGCCACCACCTCCCAGGCGAAGCGCAGCGCGGCCATCTCCTCCGCGCTCGGCGAGTGGCGCGTGACGCCGTTCCATGCGGGGGCCGCGTCCAGGGGCTCGCGCTGCAGCAGCGCCCAGCGACCGACCAGCCGGAGACTCCACGGGTCGCTCGGCGCAACGTCCTGCGGCTGAAGCTTTAACACCCGTAGCTTCTTCTTCGACTTGAAGGCGGCGATGGCGGCGGCGGCGAACTCGGGCGCCGCCACGCACTCCACGAACTGCTGCGCCAGCCGCTCCGCGGTGGCGCCGTCGAGCGGCCGGTTGAAGGCCACGATGCCGCCATAGGCCGACAGCTCGTCGCAGCGCAGCGCGGCCTCGTAGGCCTCCGTCAGCGCCGGCGCGCAGGCCGCGCCGCAGGGCTGGTTGTGCTTGACGATCACGCACGCCGGCGGCTCGAAGCGCCCGACCAGGGCCACCGCCGCCTCGAGATCGAGCAGGTTGTTGTAGGAAAGCTCCTTCCCCTCCTGCCAGGTCTCGAGTGCGGCGGCCTCCCCTGCCCGCGCGTAGAGCGCGGCCGGCTGGTGGGGATTCTCGCCGTAGCGCAATCCCCGCACCCGCTCGAGCGCCAGGACGTGGAACGCCGGCGGCGCCTCGACGCCGGCGCCGCGCTCGCCGCGCGCCGCGGCCTCCTCCTCGGCGCCGCGGCGCGCGAGGTCGGCGGCGATCGCGGCGTCGTAGCGCGCCGTGCGGGCGAAGGCGGCGGTGGCCCACGAGCGCCGCCGCTCGGCGGTGTCCGCGCCCGACTCGAGCGCCGCCAGCACCTCGGGATACTGCTCCGGGTCGTGCACCACGATGACGTCGGCGAAGTTCTTGGCCGCCGCGCGCAGCAGTGCCACGCCGCCCACGTCGATCTCCTCCACCGCGGCCGGTTGCTCGAGCTCCGACGCCCGCTGCTCGAAGGGATAGAGCGTCACCGCCACCAGGTCGATCGGCGCGAGATCGCGCTCGGCGAGCGCGGTCATGTCGGCGGGCACCGCGCGGCGGGCCAGGATCGGCGCGTGGACGTGCGGGTGCAGCGTCTTCACCCGCCCGCCGAGCAGATCGGCGAACCCGGTCCACTTCTCCACCGCGGTCACCTCGACGCCGGCCGCGGCGAGGTGCTTGGCGGTGCCGCCCGAGGCCAGGATCCGGGTGCCGCGCCCGGCGAGGGCGCGCGCGAACGACTCGGCCCCGCGCTTGTCCGAGAGCGAGAACAGCGCCGTCTGCGGCCAGCTCACGGCGCCGATCCCGTGAGCCGGCGCAGGGCCTCGAGGTAGCGCTCGCGGGTCTTGCGAACGACGTCGTCGGGCAGCGCCGGCGCCGGCGGCTCGTGGTTCCAGCCCGAGGCGTCGAGCCAGTCGCGCACGTACTGCTTGTCGAACGACAGCAGCTCTCCGGCCTCGTAGGCCCCGCGGTCCCAGTAGCGCGACGAGTCGGGCGAGAGCGCCTCGTCGATCAGGGCGAGACGCTGGTCGATCCAGCCGAACTCGAACTTGGTGTCCGCCAGCACCAGGCCGCGCGACCAGGCGACCGCGCGCGCTTCGTCGTAGAGGGCGAGGCTCCGGGCGCGCAGCGTCTCGGCGGTCTCGCCGCCGGCGAGCGCCACCATCCGATCGAAGGAGATGTTCTGGTCGTGTCCGGCGTCCTCCTTGGTCGCGGGTGTGAAGATCGGCGGATCGAGCCGCGCGCCGTCGGCGAGCCCGGCGGGGAGTCGGATGCCGCAGACCGCGCCCTCCCGCCGGTACTCGCGCCACCCCGAGCCGGTGAGGTGGCCGCGCACCACGCATTCGATGTCCACGCGGCGCGCGCGGCGCACCAGCTCGCTGCGCCCGCGCAGCAGCTCCACATGGTGGTCGAACGGCGCCGGGTATTCGGCCGGCTCGTCGCTCACCAGGTGATGGGGCGCCGCACTCTTGAGCGAGCGCATCCAGAAATGCGAGAGGCCGGTGAGCACGCGGCCCTTGTCGGGGATCGGCGTCGGCAGCACGCTGTCGTAGGCCGAGAGTCGGTCGCTGGCGACGATCACCAGGTGCGCGGAGCCGGATTCGTACACCGCGCGCACCTTGCCGCGGCGCCAGGGCTCGACACCCGGGATCCGGATTTCGTGGACGACACCCGCGCTCGCCGTCACCGCGCGCCCCCCCCGCCGGGGCGCCGGGCGGCCGCCTCGGGAAGGCGGAAGCGACCACGCACCCAGTCGGGCAGTGTGGCGATGTCGGGAATCGCCGGGGTCTCGGGTCCGGCGTAATCGCCGTGCGGATCGAGCAGCACGAAGTGCATGCCCGCGGCGTGCGAGCCCGCTTCGTCCACCGAGCGGATGTCGCCGACGTAAAGCGTGCGCTCCGGGGGCAGGCCGAGCCGCTCGAGGGCGATGCGAAAGATGCCCGGGTCGGGCTTCTCCACCCCCACCAACTGCGAGTCCACGACGAACTCGATTCCGTCGCGCACACCGCACGACACCAGGTGCGCCTCGGCGCGGCCGTCCGAGTTGGAGACCGCGGCGCGCCTGAGCCCCATCGCCCCGAGTGCATCGAGCGTCCCGCGCGCGCCCTCCATCGGGCGCGCCCACAGCCCCGTGGTCTCTCGCTGGCGCGCGAGGAAGCGCTCCTGCGCCGGCGCGCGCAGCTCCGGCGGCACGCCGGCGGCCTCGAGCATGCCGCCGAAGTAGGCGTGGACGTCGCCGTGGGTGCCGAGCGGCGGATGGCGCTCGCCCGGGGTGAGGTGCCGGCCGTGGCTGCGGTCGTAATGGCGTCGCCCCTCGACCTCCGCGCGGCGCAGCCCCGCCGCATCCACCGCGTGTCCCAGCGCCGCGAGCGCCTCGCTCATCCATTCGAAGTCGAGCCGCACCAGCGTCCCGCCGATGTCGAACACCACCGCGTCGAGCGCCGCCCGCTCAGGCATGACCGGCCTCGATCCGCGACGCGCCGAACACGATGCGCCGGCCCTCGCGGCGCCACGGCTCGGTGAGGAAGCGCCGCACCGCGCGCGGGTAGAGGCGGCGCTCGACCTCGTGGATGCGCGCCGCGAGCGCGGACTCGCTGTCACCGTCGCGCACCTCCACCGCCTCCTGGGCCACGATCGGGCCGGCATCCAGGTCGGCATCCACCAGGTGCACGGTGCAGCCGGTGACGCGCACCCCGTGCGCGAGCGCCTGGGCGACGGCGTCGAGCCCCGGGAACGCCGGCAGCAGCGAGGGATGGATGTTGAGGATGGCGTCGGGGTAGGCACCCAGGAGGGTCTGGTGCAGGCGGCGCATGAAGCCGGCCAGCAGCAGCACCTCGATGCCGCGCCTGCGCAGCTCCTCGAGCCACGGCGCCTCATCCTCGATCCGGGTGCGGAACCGCCCGGTGGGCGGTTGGACGCACTCGATCTCCAGGCGCCGTGCGCGCTCGATCACCGGGGCCTCGGGCCGGTCGCACAGCAGCAGCGCCACGCGGCCACCCAATTCGCCGCGCCGCGCTGCGAGCGCCAGCGCTTCGAAGTTGGTGCCGTTGCCGGACGCGAGCACCGCGAGCGTACGCATGAATGGAACGGGCACGCCGCAATCTACCAACGCGGTCTGGGAGCGGCAAGTGTCGCGGAGCGCGCGCCGGGACCGGCCGCCGGCTCGCGCGGGGGGCCCCGCCGCCAGTCCAGCGCGCGTGCGCCGTCGGGCCCGATCTCGAACCACAGCGCGCCGCCGAGATCGGTGCGCCGCACCTCGCACCCGGCGGCCGCGAGGCGCGCGAGGACGCCGCGGTCGGGATGCCCGAACGGGTTGCGGCGCCCGCACGAGATCGCGGCGACCCGCGGCGCGAGGCGGGCCAGGAAGCGCGCCCCGCTCGAGGTCGCGGAGCCGTGATGCGCGACCTTGAGCACGGCGGCGCCGGGCGTCACCTCCAGCGAGTCCTCGACCATGCTGTCGGCGTCCGCAGCGAGCAGTGAGCGGGCCGGGCCGGCGCCCAGCTCGAGCACCAGCGAGGCGGCGTTGTCGCCCCGCGGCGCCAGCGACGGCGGCGGCCACAGCACGCGGAGCTCGGGGTCGCGCCTCAGCGTGTCGCCGCGACGGGCGGTAGCGGCGCCGAAGCGCGCGCCGGGACCGGGCGCCCCGGGCAGGGCCGGCGGCGCGAGGATGCGACTGATGCCGACGCCGCGTCGCACCGCCTCCACCCCCCCGGTGTGATCCCCGTCGTCGTGGGTGAGCGCCAGTGCCGCGAGCCGGCGCACGCCCGCCCAGCGCAGGAACGGGAGCACGATGCCCTCGCCCGCGTCGAAGCGCGGCGAGCGCGGCCCGGCGTCCACCAGCCACCAGCCGTCGGCGAATCCGAGCGCGGTGGCGTCGCCCTGTCCCACATCGAGCACCACCAGCCAGTAGCGCCCCGGCGGCGGGCGCAACGGCTGAGCGCCGAGCGCCGCCCCGAGTGCCGTGGCCAGCAGGGCGCCGCCGAGGACGCGGGCGGCCACTCGCGCGCACGATGCCGGCCGCCCGCGCGAGGCGAGGTCGCGCGCGGGTGCCAGCCCCAGGGCCAGCATCGTGGCTCCGGCCCCGGCCACCGCCGGCAGCAGCGGATCGCCGCCGGTCCCGATCAGGGCCGCGGGCAGCGCGGCGCCGGCTTCGGCCACCGCCCGCAGCAGGGCGGCGAGCAGCTCGCAGGCGGCGAAGAGCGGCCGTCCCGCCCCGGGCAGCGCCAGCTCGACGATCGCCCCGAGCCACGCTCCGCTCACCAGCAGCCCGGCGATCGGCACCGCGACGAGATTCGTGATCGGCACCGCCCAGGCCACGGCGTGGAAGCGCGCGAGCAACAACGGCAGCGCCGTGAGCTGGGCCGAGGCGGTCGCGACCAGCGGCATCGCCAGGCGCGCGCCGCGGGCGGCGGTAGCGAGCCACGGTCCCGCCGTGACCAGGCCGAGCGTGGCGGCGCAGGAGAGCTGGAAGCCGAGGTCTCGCGCCCAGCCGGGCTCGAGCGCGAGCAGCGTCACCGCCCCCAGCGCCAGCGCCTGAAGCGGATCGAGGGCGCGCCCCAGCAGTCGCGCCCCCGCGCCGAACAGCTCGGTCGCCGCGGCGCGCGCCAGCGAGGGCAGTGGCCCCGCGATCCCGAGGTAGAGTGCGGCGCAGGTCGCACCGGCGAGCGCGCGGGCGCGCACCCCGCCGCCCGCCGCCGCGGCGAGGCCCCGGGCCAGGGCGGCGAGCCAGGCCACGTGCAGCCCCGAGAGCGCCAGCAGGTGCACCAGGCCCGACGCGCGCAGGTGCGCCCCGAGATCGGGCGAGACGCCGCTGCGGTCGCCGAGGATCAGCGGCACCACCAGCTCGCGCGCGGCGGGCTCGAGACCGGTCGCGTAGCAGCGCTCCAGCGCGCGCCGCCAGCGCGCGAGCGTGGCGCGCGGCAGGGCGTCGAGTCCGCGCCCGGGGCGAACCGTCGTGTGGAACGCGCGGCCGCCGGCGGCGAGTCCCGCGGCCGCCGCCGCCGCCCGCGCATCCCCACCGCCGGGATTGCGGCGCGACGGTGGCACCTCGAGCCGGGCCAGGGCCTCGAGACCGTCCCCCCACTCGGCGTCCGAGCCCGCCGGCAACCGTAGCCGCGCCCGAGTCCCCGCGAGCAGCGGCGGGCGCGCCGCATCGATCCGCACCACGGCCACCGGCTCCCCGGCCTCGCGTCGCGGCGGCTCGACGACGCGCGCAGCGACCGCGTAGAGCCCGTCGTGGGCGACGAAGCGGGCGCGCTCGCGTTCCAGCGCCGCGCGGCCCGCGGCCCCGCGCGCGAAGCCCGCGAGGAGCAGCGCGGCGAGGAGTGCCACGGTCCCGACGCGATCGGGTCCGCGCCAGGCCACGAACCCGAACGCGCACGCGAGCAGCAGCGCGACGGTGGCGGCCGCCGCGCCGCCGCCGCCGGGCAGCAACCCGAGCCACACCGCTACCGCCGCCGCCACCGCGCACCGACCGCCCATGCCGGCACCGACCCGGAAGAGACGTGCCAGCGCCGCTGCGCCGGCGGCGCAACGCGATCACACCCGTCACGCGCCACGCGCCCGTCCACGGTGTGGACGGGCCCGCAGCGGACGTCGACGCTCAGCGCGCGGCGCGGCTCGGCGCGGCGCGGACGGCTTCGGCGATGGCGATCTCGGTGAAGTACTCGTCCCCGGTCTGGGTCAGCGCGCTCATGTAGTAGCGGCTGCGGCCGTCGGGGTCGAACGACGCCACCGGGAAGATCGCGACCCCCGCCACGCCGCCCGGTGCCTTCAACATCGCCATCTGGTAGCGGCGCCACGCGCCTTCGGCGCCACGGACGTGGAGCCACATCTCGCGCACCTCCCCCGCGCTGGCGTTCTCGAGCGAGGCCGCGAACAGCGCCGGCCGGTCGAGCGGCACCGCGAGCGGCGGCACCAGCGACACCAGGTTCAGGGGATCGGGGGTGACGCCGAGATCGAACGTGGCGAAGCGCTGGTTGCCACCCGGCAGGTCGATGACCTGCACCGGTGAATCCTCGCCCCGGCCGCGCACGCGGATGCTGTGAGGCCCGCGCGACAGCTCGAGCGTGAGCGGCGTGCGGCCGCGGAGCTGGCCGTCCACCCACACCTGCGCTCCCTCGAGCGCCTCGGCTCCCTGGTCGGCGGTGAAGGTGGCCCGCACCTCGATCACCCCGGTGGCCGGCGAGGTCACGGGGCGCGCGATCAGCTGCTCGGCCTCGCGCACCCGCACCTGCACGGTCTGCCCCCACGGCTCGATCCCGGGGCTCGAGAAATCCAGTTGGTGCGTGCCGGGCGCGAGGTCGTCCACCGCCACCGGCGCGACCCCCAACGACCGGCCATCGAGCGCCACCGTGACCGGCGGCGCGCTCTCCGATGCGTACACCCGCAACGAGCCCCACAGCGGCGCATCGAGCGTCACCCGCTCCCCGCGCTGGCCCTGCACCGTGAAGGTCGCCGCGCCCAGGTCCGAGAACGAAAGCTTCAGCTCGTGCGATCCCGGGGTGAGCTCCACCGCCGCGGGGGTGCGGCGCGCGAGGTCGCGGCCGTCCACCGCGATCCATGCGCCCGGCGGTTTGCTGTTCACCGTCACATCGAAGCGCGCGCCGCCGAGGCCGAGGCCCCGCAGCAGGCGGGTCGCGGCAGACCCCGGCGTCCCACCACCCTGCAAGCTGCCCACCAACCACCCGCCGAAAAACAGCGCGGCCACCACCACGCCCCAGGCCCACGGGCGCCTCCAGACCGGCATCACCTCGGGCTCCACCTCGCTCGGCAGCTCGAGGCGGCGCGCCCTGCGGATCGGCTGACGCGCGGCGCCGGCCGTCGCGTCTTCGCCCTCGCCGGTTACGGACTCCAATGCGGCGCGCCGGGTCTCGACCTCGGCCCGCGCCCGCTCCAGTGCCAGCGGGCGCATCTCCTCTTCGGGAGTGATCTCGTCCACGCGCGATCGCGGCAATCGGGGCTGCTGCGCGGTCGGGCCGCGCCGCGCGGGCTCTGCTGCGCCGGCCGGTGGGGTCATCGCCTGCGCCGGCGCGGCGGCGATTTCGGGCGCCGCCGCGGACGCGGGCGGCGGAGCCACTCCGGACGCTCCCTCGCTCCCGCGTTCCGACACGGGCGGGCTCATCGCCTGCGCCAGCGCCGCGGCGATTTCGGGCGCCGGCGCGGACGCGGGCGGCGGCATCTGAGACGCGGCCGGCGGCGTCATGCCGGGCGCACCCTCCCTTCCGTGCTCCTCCGCATTCGGCGCCGCCACCTCGAGCGGGTCAGCCGCGGCGGCCGGCGCGTTCGCCTCGGGCTCGAGCGCTTCGGGGGCGACGACTTCGTCTTCGGGACTCGACGACCCGATCGCGGCCGGCGCGGCCGCGGAGTTCCTCCAGAACATCATGCGCCGGAGCCAGGACCGCACCACGCTCGGTTGTCGGGGCTCCGCGGCCGCTTCGACCTCCGCCCCCGGTCCTTCCTCCGCCGCCTGCGCCAGCGGATCCTCCACTAGTGCGGACGCGGCGGTGACCTCGACCTCCTCGATTCGGTCCTCGGCGGCGATCGGCTCGCCCGCCAGCCCCTGCCCCTGGGGCGGCGCCGGGCTGGCCCCCTCCTTCGCCGCGGGGGGCTGATGCGCTCGCGCGACCCGCGGGTCGGTCTCGTCGCGCCACGCGGGTGTGGCCGGCCTGGCAGCGGGCGGCGGCGCGGCGGGTCCGGGCGGCTGCGGCGGCACTCCGGCCGGCGAGACCGTCGACACCGGTTCGGCGCACGGCGGCGCCGCCTCCGGTGGGCTCGATCGCTGGGCGTCCACCGGAGGCCCGGTCCGCTCGCTCCCGGCGAGAGCCGGGCGGCGCGCCACGGGGAAGACCTCCCACTCCCCGGACGCCGATGGCAGACCGGGTCGCGGAGGGGCCGACTCGAGACCCGGGGGCGTGGATTCGCTTCCAGCCGCGGCGGCGTCGGCTTCGACATCCTCCGCATCGAGCACCGGCAGGGCGCCCGCCGCCGGCGCCTTGAACGCCCCGAGCGCAGGCTGCTCGAGGGGGATGGCGTCCGGCGTGGCGGCGGCGGCGCCCGGCGGGGCGGCGGCGTCCGGCGCGCCGCCCGCCCATTCCGCCTCGATCACCGCCGCGGCGCCCGACGCAAGCTGCTCCGAGGCCGACCACAGCAGGTGAATCTGGAGGCGGCGGGCGCCTTCCGCCACCCACGCCCGCGCCTGGCGTCCCTCGTCGTTGCGGACCAGCAGCCAGCTCGGCTCGATCGGCTCGCCGTCCATCCACACGCGGACCGCGGCTTCGCCCACCCAGCCGAATCCCGTCCGGCCTTCGCCCGCGGCGAACGCGAAGGAGCACGGAGCCAACTCGCCGGGGCGCTCCCACAACTGCTCGTGCGAGAACAGCAGGCCGGTGAGGGCGTGGTGGAGCAGGACCGGGATCGGCTGCTCGCCCGTGTCGTCGCGGTGGGTCTCGCGCGCGACCCCGATCAGGTCGTTGAGCCATCCCTCGATTTCGGCGGGGGTGAATCCGGCGGGGGCGCCGAGCAGGCCCAGGAAAAGCCCCTGGCCCACGGCCTGGGTGGCCAGAACCTCGCCGCGGATGCGGGCCGAAACCTTCCACTGGCTGGCTGTCGCCGTAGCCACGTTCATCACGGGGCTCCCTCCCTGAAGCCTATGCCTTGTGGCTCGCGGGCCCGCAAGCCCGGGCGCAAGCTATCGGAGTACACCGCAAGTGTCAATAAATGACGGGTTTGTGGCATAGGACTTGCCGCTTCCTGGTTGACTGGGCCAGGAACTCCCGCAGAATCAAGGGACGGCATCAGGCTGGCCAGGGCAGGACGGGCCGGATGCTTGCATCTTGCATGCCGTCCGTGTAGCTTGCGGCAGTCTTCGACCGGCCCTAGCCAAGCCTTTTGGAGAGGAGGCTCTATTGCTGGTGCGTGATTGGACGCTTTCGACCTGCTCGGCGGCCCTGCTGGTCGCCCTATGCGTCGGCGGAGCCGGGGCCGAGGGCAATCAGCCGCTTGCGGGAGATTCCCCGGATTCCTCGTCCGCCGTGGTGGTTTCACCCGTCGCGGGCGCTCGGGACGCCTACCAGGCCGCCTGGGCCCAGCGTCAGGCGGGCGACTACGCGGCCGCCATCCGGACCGCGGAAGCGGCCGTTTCCGAGATCGACGCCCAGCTGACCGGGAACCTCGACGCCAGTTCCCGCCGGGATCTGACCGAGTTCAGAGCCCGCCTGTCGGGCTTGAAGGACGCGGCCGCGCGCGACGAGACCGCGGCCTCGGCCGCCGCCGCGTCCGGCAACGAGGCGGACGAGCAGGTCTTCAACGCCCCCGCCGTGGACGCCATCCAGGCGCAGATGAACGCCGACGTCTACAAACACATCGAGTACTTTTCCGGCGCCGGCCGCTCGACCTTCGAGCGCTGGCTCAAGCGCTCGGGCCGCTACATGGACCTCTTCCGCTCGGTGCTCCAGAACGAGGGCCTGCCCCCCGACCTGGTTCACCTGGTGTTCGTGGAGAGCGGCTTCAACCTGCACGCGCGCTCGAGTGCCGCCGCAGTCGGGCCGTGGCAGTTCCTGCGCTCCACCGGCCGGCTGTTCGGGCTCACGGTGAATCAGTGGGTAGACGAGCGCAAGGACCCCGAGAAGTCCACGGTGGCGGCAGCGCGCTATCTCAAGCACCTCTATTCCATCTTCGGTGACTGGCCGCTCGCCCTGGCGTCGTACAACGCCGGCGAGGGCACCGTGCTCCGGGCGATCAAGCGCCAGGGCACCACGAACTACTGGGACTTGCGCCTGCCGCGCCAAACCGAAGACTACGTCCCCCAGTTCATGGCGGTGCTGGCGATCTCGCGCAACCCGGCGAAGTACGGCTTCGACGACGTCGAGCTGGACGATCCGCTGGAGTTCGACGAGGTCGCGCTACGGGGCGCCGTGAACCTCTCCGCGATCGCCAAGCTCAGCGACTGCTCGGTCCAGGAACTGCGCGACCTCAATCCTGCGGTGCTGCGCAACGCGGCCCAGGGGCGCGACGGCGTCACCACCCTGCGCGTCCCGCGCGGCAAGGGCGAAGTCCTGATCGACCGCATCGAGGACGGGGCCAAGCTGCCGGCGGTGAGCCTCGAGCTCAAGCACCGCGTGCGGCGCGGCGAGACGCTCTCGGGCATCGGCGCGAAGTACCACGTGAGCGCGCGGGAGCTGGCGCTCGCCAACGGCATCGGGCGCAAGAACGTGCTGCGCGCCGGCGGGCTGCTGACCATTCCCGCCGGTCTCAAGGCGCCGCCGCCGCAGGTCATCGTCACCAAGGATCCGCGCGCGTCCACCGCCTACGTTCCGCAGCGCGCGCGCACGCCGATGACGACGCTCAAGGCCGAGTCGCGCGCCGAGGGGCGGCTCACCGTCACGCTGCGCCGCGGTGAGACCCTGAGCATGATTGCCGATCGCTACGACGTGTCGGTGGACGACATCATGAAGTGGAACCGGCTCAGCAGCACCACGGTGCGGCGCGGCACGCGGCTCAAGATCCGCACCGGGTCGGCGGCCGAGTTCGAGCCCTCGCGCCGGGACAGCATGATGATCGCCCGCATCCCCGCGCCGTCCATCAGCCGATCGAGCCGCGCGCACATGCGCGTGCGGGCGACGGTGGTGGTGCAGCCGGGCGACACGCTCGGCGAGATCGCCCAGCGCCACGGCACCACGGTGACCAAGCTCAAGCGCGTGAACGGGCTCAGCACCTCGCGCATCCGCGCGGGCCAGCAGCTCAAGATCCCGGTCTGAACGCGCCGCGGCGCGCGGCTGCGACGCACGAAGCCCCCGCCCGCGGGCGGTCGCCTCGATCGTTGGCGGCACGCACGGTTCACGGCGCGGCTCAGTGCATCGACTCCGGGCCGTCGACGACCCCGCCCGGCGGCACGTCCCCGGTGAATCCCGCAGCCGCGACGTGGGCGCCGATCCGCGCGTTCGGTCCGACGCGTATTCCATCCGGCAGGTGCGCGCCCCGGCCCACCAGCAGCAGGCCGCTCGACAGGTGCTCCGGGCACGCGCGGTTGGGGACCGAGTTGTCGCCCTCGCCGAGCCGCGCGCCGGCCCCGATGGTCACCAGCTTGTCCACGATCGCCCGCTGCAGCCGAGCGCCGCGCGCGATCTGGGTGTCCTGCATGATGATGCTGTCGTGCACCACGGCGCCGGGCGCAACCGTGACGCCGGGCGACAGCACCGAGCGCACCACCTCCCCCGCCACGACGCAGCCATTCGCGATCATGCTGCGCTCGACCCGCGCGCCGTGCTCGAAGCGCACCGGCGGACGGTCGGCGCTCTGGGTGTGGATCACCCAGTCGGGATCGTCGAGATCGAGCGGCGGTCGGTCGGAGAGGAAGTCGCGGTTCGAGGCGTAGTAGGAATCGACGGTCCCCACGTCCTGCCAGTAATCGCGAACGGGATAGGCGTAGACCGATTCGCCGCGCGCCACTAGCCGCGGCAGCAGGTCCTTGCCGAAGTCCCGGCTCGAGCCGGCGGTGCGGGCATCCTCGATCAGCCAGCGGATGAGCGCGTCGCGGTCGAACAGGTACACCCCCATCGAGGCCAGGCGCGAGCGTGACGTTCGCGGCTTCTCCTCGAAGCCGATGACGCGCCCGGAGCCATCGGTCTCGAGGATGCCGAAGGCGCTGACCGCGTTCTCCGGCACCTCGGTGACCGCCACCGTGACCGAGGCTCGCTCCCGGGCATGGAACGCGTAGAGCACGTTGTAGTCCATCTTGTAGACGTGGTCCCCGGAGAGCACCAGCACCTGCTCGGCGCGGCGGCGCCGGAGGTGCACGAGATTGCGAAGGATGGCGTCCGCGGTGCCCTGGTACCAATCGCTGTCGGCGCTCCCGAGCGCGGGCTGCAAGAGCTGGATCCCGCCGCGCGTGCGGTCGAGGTCCCACGGTCGTCCGGTGCCGACGTGGCGGTTGAGCGAGCTCGGCCGGTACTGGGTGAGCACTCCGATGTCGTAGATGCCGGAGTTCACGCAGTTCGACAGGGTGAAATCGATGATGCGGTACTTGCCTCCGAAGGGGACCGCCGGCTTGGCGCGGCGCTCCGAGAGCAGGCACAGCCGGTTGCCCTGGCCGCCGGCGAGGATGAACGCGTAACGCGGAGCGCTCACACCACGTCCTCGTACCACACGCGGCTGGGGACCTGGGTGCCGGGGCCAACGTATCCACCGCTGCCGGGTTGGACGCGGGCGCCGATGCCCACCACCGCGGGCGGCTCCACGCGGCCGTGGGCGGCCACGATCGCGTCCTTGCCGATCAATACCAGCCCCTCGAGCCAGGCGTGGTCCTGGAGCGCGGCGGGCGTGGAACTGCCCACCCGTGCGCCCTCGCCGATGCGGGTGAACTTGTCGAGCAGGGCGCGTTCGAGCCGCGCCCCCGGACCGATCTTGGCATCCTGCATCACCACCGAGTCCACCACCTCGGCCCCCGACTCCACCACCACGCCGGGGAACAGGACCGAGCGCCGCACCGTTCCCGAGATGCGGCAGCCGTTGGCGATCAGGGCGCGGTCCACGACCGCCCCGGCGCCCAGCAGCACGGGCGGGCGCTCCTCGTCGCGGGTGAGGACCGGCCAGCGCGGATCGTGGAGCGCCAGCCGCGGCTCCGGCGCCACCATCTCGAGATTGGAGTGGTAGTACGAGCCGATGGTCCCCACGTCTTCCCAGTAACCCGCGAACTCGTGGGCCATCACCCGCTCGCCCGCCGCCACCAGCGGGCGCAGGACGTCGAGCACCAGATTCACCGGCCCGGGCCGCATCGCCTCCGCCAGCGCCCCGTACTCGAACAGGTAGATGCCCATCGACGCGAAGGGCGTCGCCGCGCGCTCCGGCTTCTCGATCAGCTCGGTGACCCGCCCGTCCCGGTCGATCGTGGTCATGCCGAAGCGCGGCGTCTGGCTCGACGGCACCCGGGTCACGGCAAGCGTGACCGCCGCACGCTGCTGTTCGTGGGTGTGCATCAAGGAGCGGTAGTCCATCCGATAGATCTGGTCTCCGGAAAGCACCAGGATCCGCTCGGGACGATGGTCCTCGATCACGTCCCAGTTCTGCGCGATCGCATCCGCGGTGCCCCGGTACCAGCCCGCGTGGGTCCGCGTGGTGAAGGGCTGGAGGATGAGCACGCCGCCTTCGCGGCGGTCGAGATCCCACGGTCTGCCGGCACCGATGTGGTCGTTGAGCGAGATCGGGGCGTGCTGCGTGAGGATCCCGACCACGGTGAGATGGGAGTGCGAGCAGTTGCTGAGGACGAAGTCGATGACGCGATACTTGCCGCCAAAGGGGAGCGCGCTGACGGCGCGCTCGTAGGTGAGCACGCTCAGCCGCTCACCACCGCCGCCCGCAAGCACCAGCACCATGGTCTCCGGCACACGCCCTCCGCGAGCGCATCCCCGCAGCGGGAGACGCGCGATCGCACACTAGGAAGCGGTCCGCTTCGAGTCAAGGGAGGGGCGGCGGCCGCGGCCGCATCGCGCCGCCGGGCGGCGGCGCGGGACTACCAGCTCACGCCCAGCGCCACCTGATGCGTGATGTCCAGGTTCTGCTCGTCAGGGAATTGCGAATCTCCCGCCGCGAAGAACCGGGGAAGCGAGGCCGCGTAGTCGGCGCCGAAGTGCTTGTAACGCAGGCCGAGGCCGAAGTCGAGATCCTTGCCGGCCGCCCCGGCGCGGAGCGCCACCAGGTTCCGGTACCAGTACTCGAGCCCGGTACGCACGTCCCAGGTCTGCCCGCCGATGGTGATCTGGCTGTCCAGGCGCCGCCGCTCGAATCCCCAGGCCAGGTCGATTGCCCAGGTCAGCGCGTGGTGCGGGGCCGGGAAGAACGTGAAGGCAGCTCCGGTGTCGAGCGTGGGGCTGACGATCTCGTGGGGGCCGTAGCTCCAGGCGATGTAGGTCGTGGTGAGGTCGCGCACGATCGCCCCGATCGTCACCGCGTCGCTGGGCATGTAGGTCGCGCCGACGTCCACTCCCGCGCCGAAGGAGGTGACGTGCGCCCCCCGCGTCGAGTCGGGGATGCTCTGGCGAATGAACTTGAGGTTGCCGCCGAAGGTCCAGCGGGTACCGTGGTGGCGGGCGTAGGACACCATGCCGGCGAGGTCGCTCGCGCTCGCCAGGTAGAGGTCGTCGGCCTTGATCAGCAGCCGCTCGCCCGGGTCCCAGACGCCGTTGCCGTTGTCGTCCTGGAAATCGAATGCCGGTCGGAGCCCCTCGGGGCGCGGCGTGATCGGGATGTCGTCGGTGGCGAGGCGATTGATGGAAATGCCGAGCGCCGCCTCGCGGCCGGCCGGTCCGCCCAGCGGGAACACCGCGCTCGCGTAGTCGTGATTGAGCAGGTTTCCGAACTGCTCGGAGTGCTGGACGATCACCTCGCGGTAGGGCAGGTACACCATGCCCGCGGGATTCCAGTAGGGCGCGGTCGCGTCGTCGGCCACCGCCGTGAACGCGCCGCCCATGCCCATCGCGCGCGGCCCGACCGGGATCTTGAGGAACTCGGCGGCGTACTTGGTGGCGAAGGCCGGGGAGGCGAGCAACGACACGGCAGCGGCGAGGACCAACGGCACAGACGATCGCGACATGCAACCCTCGAGGTGAACCAGCATCCGGCCCGCCGACGGAGCCTAGGCGGCGCGGCCGTCAACTGTCAATGGGCCGCGCGACCGAATTCCACTGCGGCACGCTCGCCCGCCCGAGCGGGCGCACGATCCGCCACTCACCGCGCTCCCGGACCAGCTCGCTGCCGGTATGGAAGCTCTGCGACTCCACCAGGCCTGGAATCGTGAAACACACATCGTAGGTGACGATCACCCTTCCGGCGGTCACCGGGAGCGAGCGGAAGCCGGCGAGCCAGAGCCGGGGCGTCGGCGGCATGAACCAGAGCATGCCCGGGAAAGGCGTGTCCTCACGCCCCTCGTTGAGACACTCGCGCAGCGTGACCTCGTCGTTCGCCCGCATCGCCTCCCAATAGGTCTCGAGCGTCGAACTGGGCGAGGCGAACCGGGCATCCACCCGGCACTCCTCCCCCTGCCCCAGGAGGCAGAAGGCGAGCGCGAGGATGATCGCCGCCGCACGCCATCCCCCCCGCCGCCGCATGCGCGATGCGGGCTCCGGACGCGGAGCGACGCCGCAGCCACTGTCGGTTCCTACCCCGAGCGACCCGTCGGGGGCTCCAAAAACTTGCGGCGACTGCCGTGGGGCCGAGAGCAGATGCAGGAGCAAGGGAGTCTCTCCGCGATGGATTCCGGACGCACGCCTCGCGGGTCGCATCCATGCGGGGAGGCACGGCGGGCGAAGTTCGCCCGGAGCGGTCCGGTGAGGACCGCCCGTTCAACTGCGTCCATGGCGCAGGAATCGTTCCTGCCTCGAGCTCCGATCGCAGATCGCTCTTCACTTCCCAAGCAACATCAGATTAACGTTCTAATTAATTCACGTTCAACGTCTTCCGCTTCGCTTGCCACGGGTGACGCGCGGCGCTGGCCCGCGATCGGCGCGGCGCCGGGGCTGCGGACTGCGCGCCCTTTCCCGGCCCGCTGGGCCAGCGCGCCCAATTCCACCGCGCGAGGGCGGTCGCTGAGTGCCGCCTCGCTGCACCGTGCTCTGATCGCGCCGCCGGGCTTTCGTCCCCACCGGCGCCCTCCCCACCGCTCGCCGTGGCGCCTTGCGCAACTCGTCACCGCCCGCGCCTCGCCGCCCCGGCGCCCGCTCGCTCCGGCCGCCGAACCGTCCGGGCTCGGGAGCCGCGGCGCTCCGTCCCCGCCGCCCAGGCGCCCGCTCGCTGCGACCGCCGAACCGTCCGGGCTCGGGAGCCGCGGCGCTCCGCCCCCGCCGCCCAGGCGCCCGTTCGCTGCGACCGCCGAACCGTCCGGGCTCGGGAGCCGCAGCGCTCCGCCCCCGCCGTCCCGGTGCCCGCTCGCTCCGGCCGCCGAAACGTCCCGGCTCGGGAGTCGCAGCGCTCTGCCCGCGTCGGACGGGCGGGCGCGACGCGGCCACATTGCCCGCCGTGCCAAACGACCGCGGCGAGAGATCCCGTCCAGGCGCGTGGGACGGGCGCCGCCGGGGCCCTGGCGACGAACGCTCGCGGGGAGGCCGGGGATGCGGCCGTGCGCTGACCGCCCGCAGGCGGGCGACTTCGTGCTCGGCGAGCTCGCGCCACATCCCGCGCGCGAGCTCTCCGAGGCGTAGCGCCCCGTAGCCCCAGCGGTGCAGGCCGCGCACCGTGAGCCCGACGGCTTCGCACATCAGTCGCACCTGGTGATGGCGTCCCTCGCGCACCGCGATCTCGATCGCCGCGCCGCGCGGTCCCGGCTCGCGCACCCGCACCCGCGCGCGCCCGCTGTGCACGCCAGGCTCGAACTCGACGCCGGCGGCGAGCTGGCGGATCTGATCGTCGCTCGGGGCCCGCTCGACCCACACGCGGTAGAACTTTTCCACCTCGTAGCGTGGATGCATGAGGTGATGCGCGAGATCGCCGTCGTTGGTGAGAATGAGCAGGCCGCTGGTGTCGGCGTCGAGCCGACCGACCGGGTACAGCCGCGGCCCGGGGGGCATCACGTCGGCGACGGTGGACCGGCCCTCGGGATCGCTCAGCGTCGTGATCATCCCGACCGGCTTGTGAAGCATGAAGTAGCGGTGCATCGAGGGACCGGGCAGAGGCTGCCCGCGGATCAGGATGCGGTCGCGGCCGGGCTCCACGCGCGCGCCGGGGGCGGTCACGACCTCGCCGTTCACCTGCACCGCTCCCGACTCGATCAGGGCGTTGCACTTGCGCCGCGCCGCCACCCCGCGGGTGGCGAGCAGCTTGTTGAGCCGGATCGTCAACCGCCCTCGGCGTCGCGCCCGGCCGATCCACCGGGAGTGCCGTGCGCGGGCTCCTCCTCGGCGTCCGCATCCGACGCGTCGAAGTCCGCCTCCTCGTCCAGCGCGATGATTTCGTGGCGCGGTGCGGGGTCCGCGTCCGAGGCCTCGCTGGCGGCGAGGTCGATCGCCACCTGCGACACCACCTCGAGCTCCATCATGTCGAGCTGCTCGGGCTCGCGGGCTGCCACCAGCGCCCGCAGCTCCTCGGGACGCGGCAGCTCGGTGAGGTCCTTGAGTCCGAAGTACTCGAGGAACTCCGGCGTCGTGCCATAGAGCAGCGGCCGCCCGACCACCTTGGAGCGCCCGCGGATGGTCACGAGGTTGCGCTCGAGCAAGGTCGCGAGCACGGCGCTCGAGTCCACGCCCCGGATCGCCTCGACCTCGGACTTGGTGACCGGCTGCTTGTAGGCGATGATGGCCATGGTTTCGAGTGCCGCGCGCGAGAGCCGCATGCGGCGCTTGCCGCGCAGCATGCGGCCGACGAATTCCGCCTGCTCCGACGTCGTCACCAGCATCCAGCCGCCGGCGATCTCGCGCAGCTCCACGCCCGCCGCGCGCGCCTCGTAGTCGCGTCCGAGCTGGTGCAGCGCCGCGGCGATCTGGTCGGCCGGGGCCTCGAGGGCATCGGTCAGCAGCGCCAGCGTCAGCGGCTGGTCGGACGAGAACAACAGCGCCTCAACCGCGGCCAGGAGATTCGGCGGGGGCATGGGTGTCTCCTCCTTCCGGCATGCGGGCGAGGATCTTGATCTCGCCGTAGTTCGCGGTCTGGACCACCACCACCTGCCCGAGCTTGATCAGCTCGAGCAGGGCGATGAAGGTCACGATCATCTCGGCGCGGGCACGGCAGCGCATCATCAGCTCCTCGAACAGGATCTCGCCGCGCTCGGCGACGGTCGACGCGATCAGCGACAGCTTGTCCTCGACGTCGTAGGCCTCGGCCTGGACCTCGTAGATCGACTCCTGGGGCACGCGCGACATCACCCGGTTGAGGGCGTCGAGCAGATCGAACAGCGTGGTGGAGGCGAGCGGCAACGGACCGGCCTCTTCCTCCCCGGGCACCATGCCGCGCTCGTAGAGCAGGCGGCGCTCGCCCTCGCGGGTCTTCAAAGTACCGGCCGCCTCCTTGAACTGCCGGTACTCGACCAGGCGCTGCACCAGCTCCTCGCGCGGATCACCTTCGTCCTCTTCGTCGCCCACCGCCGGCAGCGGCAGCAGCATCTTGGCCTTGATGCGCATGAGCGTGGCCGCCATCACCAGGAACTCGCCCGCGACGTCGAGGTCGAGTGCGCGCATCAGCTCGATGTAGGCCAGGTACTGCTGCGTGATGCGCGCGATCGGGATGTCGTAGATGTCGATCTCGTCGCGCCGAATGAGGTGCAGCAGCAGATCGAGCGGGCCCTCGAAGCGCTCGAGCCGGATCGTCACCGAGGGACGGGCCCCGCCCACGCCGCCCGCCGAGGCGCGTCCGCCGGCACCGGGGTCCGCTTCGGGACCGGGCGCCGCGGCCGCGGTCGTGGGATCGTGCGTCACCGGATCCACCGCGGGCTGGTCCACGCGCCGTCCGTTCGGAGCCGCGCCGCGCCGCTTCACTTCACGAGCTCCGTCGAGGACTTGAGGCCCATGGCCGCGCGCACTTCGTCCATCGTCGCCTCGGCCACCGCGCGCGCGCGGCGGTTGCCGTCGGCCACGATGTCGCGCACCTGGTCGGGATCGGCCGCGTAGCGCGCCCGCCGCTCACGCAACGGGGTCAGCCCGTCGGCGAGCAGGCGCGCGAGTTGCGACTTGTCGGGCACGCAGGCCAGCTCGCCCACGCGGCACAGGCGCGCCACCTCGGCCGCGCCGGCGGAATTGAACTTGCGGTGGTACTCGAACACCACGCATCCCGCGTGCAGCGGCCGCCCCTCGGCGTCGAGCTCGCTCAGGTCCGCCTCCGGGCGTCCCGGATCCTTGGCCCGGATCTTCTTGGGGTCGGTGTAGGCCTGCTTGACCCGCGCCGCGATCTCCTCGGGCGAGTCGGAGAGCAGGATCGTGTTGCCCACCGACTTGCTCATGCGATTGCCGTCGAGCCCACGCAGCCGCGGAAAATGCGTGAGCTGGACCTCGGGCTCGGGAAATACCGGCGGGCGGTCCTGGCAATAGAGGTGATTGAAGCGGCGCGCGATCTCGCGCGTCAGCTCGACGTGCGGGACCTGGTCTTCACCCACCGGGACGTGCGTGGCCTTGTAGAGCAGGATGTCGGCCGCCTGCAGCACGGAGTAGCCGAGGTGACCGTAGGAAATCGTCTGTTCGTCGAGGTGGAGGTCGCGGATCTGCTCCTTGAGGGTCGGGACGCGCTCCAGGCGCGCCTTGCTCACCAGCATCGAGAACAGCAGGTGCAGCTCCGCGTGCTGCTTCACGGCGGATTGGACGAAGATCACCGTGCGCTGCGGATCGAGTCCCGCGCCCAGCCAGTCGAGCACCATCTCGTAGATGTCGGACTGGAGCCGTGAGGTGTCCTCGTGGCCGGTGGTGAGCATGTGCCAGTCCGCCACCATGTGGAAGTTCTCCCAGCCCTCCTGCTGCAGCCGCACCCAGTTCTCGAGCGCCCCGACGTAGTTGCCGAGGTGGAGCCGCCCGGTGGGTCGCATGCCCGAGAGGATCCGGCCCTTCTTCACAGCGGAGGCCCGTGCTGCACGCCGAACAGGCCGAGGCAGGTGCGCACCGCGTACGCGATGGGTCGTCCGAGCACGGCGTGCGAGATCGCGGGCGCCGAGAACAGCGCCACGATGAGCGCGAGCCCGATCAGGCGGAAGTGATGCAGCGCGATCGTGTGGCGGAGCGGCAGGAAGCGCATCAGCGCCCAGGAGCCGTCGAGCGGCGGGATCGGCAGCAGGTTGAACAAGGCGAGCGCGCAGTTCACGACCACGCCGGCCAGCGCCATCTCCCCGAGGACGCCGAAGCGTCCGCGCTCCGGAACGACCGCGACCAGGCCCGCGAACAGGATCGCCAGCAACAGGTTCGAAGCCGGACCCGCGAGCGCCACCCGCACCGTGCCGTTCAGCGGGTCGCGGAGCCGGGCGCGGTCGATCGGCACCGGCTTGGCCCAGCCGATGAGGAACGGGGCGTGGAGCACGAACAGCAGCCCCGGGACCAGGAGCGAGCCCACGGGATCGAGGTGGGCGAGCGGGTGGAGGGTCAGGCGCCCCCGCTCGCGCGCCGTCGGGTCGCCGTTCCACAGCGCGACGAGGCCGTGGGCGCATTCGTGCACCACCACGCTCAGCACCACCACCGGCAGCAGCAGGAAGAAGATCGGATCGAACGTCATGGAAGGCGTCGCCCCCAGGGGGTCGCAACGAGAGGTGCGGCGCAGACTATCGGGAATAATGAGGGGGGTCAAGGATCGCGCCCTTCACGTAGCGCATGAAGTCCGCCCCTCAATCGGAGCATTTCGGGCGGTTGCCGCAGCCGCAGGGGTGACCTATGGTACCGCCATGGTTGAAGAGACGCGTCCCGAGAGCCTGGTGGACCAAGCGGTTCCCGATCTCGCCCTGCCCAGCTCGGCCGGCGGCGAGTTCCGGCTCCGCGGACGAGTCGGGCAGGGACCGCTCGTGCTCTTCTTCTACATCCGCGGCGGCACGCCGGGGTGACTGCGCGAGATGCGCGAGTTTCGCGCACAACATGACGATTTCACGGCCCTCGGGGTGACCGTTGCCGGGGTCTCGCTCGACGGGATGGCTGCAAACCGGCAGTGGGCGGAGCGCTTGAAGCTCCCCTTCCCGCTGCTCTCCGACGAGCGTCGCGAGGCGGGCGAGGCGTTCGGGATCATCCGCCGCGTCGGCATCGGCAGCTGGCGTGCCGAGTTTTTCAGGCGGTCCACCCTTCTCATCGACGAAGCCGGCAAGGTGGCGGCGGTGTGGTCGCGGGTCAAGCTGCGCGGTCACGCGCTCGAGGTGCTGCGGGTGACGCGCGCGCTGGTGCGCGCGGCCTAAGTCCCCTCGGGCTTGACCTTGAGCACGAGCAGCGTGAGATCGTCGGTCTGGCCCCGAGCTCCGGCCCAGCGACTCACCTCGTCCACCAGTCCCTGGACGATCGCTTCGGCGCTGCGATCCGCGAGCCTGGCGATGCACTGCTCCAGCCGCTCGGTGCCGAGCTGCTCGCCGGTCGGGGATTCGGCCTCGGAGACCCCGTCGGTGTACATCACGAGCACGTCTCCCGGCCGGAGCGCGATCGGCCGCTCGTCGAAGTGGGCATCGGGGAGCACGCCCAGCGCCACGCCGCCTTCGGGCAGGTACTCGATCTGCCCGTCGTCGTGCCGCAGGATCGGCGGGTTGTGCCCGGCGTTCGAGAAGATGAGCATGCGGTTGCGAAAGTCGAGCACGCCGTAGAAGGCGGTGACGAACTTGTCGCGGTCCGTGCTCTCGTAGAGCAGCGAGTTGACCTTCCGCATCACCGCGCGCAGGGCGAACTCGTTGCGGATCTCCGCCAGCAGGCTCATGCGGAATCCGGCCATGATCAGGGCCGCCGGAATGCCCTTGCCCGACACGTCCGCGATCGCGAGACCGATGCGGTTCTCCGACACCCGGATGAAATCGTAGTAGTCGCCGCCCACCTCGTCGTGGGGCAGCGCCGCGCCCGCCAGCTCGAATCCCGGGATGGCCGGATTACTCTTGGGCAGGAACGAGAGCTGGATCTCGCGCGCGATCGCCAGCTCCTTCTCGAGCCGGCGGCGCTCGAGCAGCTCGCGCGTGAGCTGCGCGCGCTGCACCGCGGTCGCCGCCAGCGCGCCGAAGGCCGAGACCAGCTCGAGGTGGCCCTCGTGATAGGCGTCGACGTGATCGTTCTCGAGATTGAACACCCCGATCGTGCGGCCCTCGAGCTTGAGCGGAAGCGCGAGCTCGCTGCGCGTCGAGGACCGCGCCGCGACGTAGCGCTCGTCGTGCGCGACGTCGGGAACGATCACCGCCTCGCCGGTCTTCGCCACCCAGCCGACGATGCCCTGCCCGACTTGCAAGCCGAAGGCTTCCTCCGAACCACTCGGATAGCCGACCTCCTTGACCATCCGCAGCGCCTGGCTCTGGGGGTCGAGCAGGTAGATCGCGGCGGCCTCGTAGTTCACGACCTGCCGCAGCGTGCGCAGGATCACCTGGATCACGTCTTCGAGGTCGAGCGGGGTCGCGAGCGCGTTCGCGACCTCGAGCAGCACCTCCTTTTCCAGCGCGCGGCGCTCGGTCAGCTGATAGAGCAGAGCGTTGTCGAGGGCGAAGGCGACGTGCTCGGCGGCGACGTCGAGGCGGTCGAAATCGGCGTCGGTGAATGCCCCGCTCGTCTTGTCGAGGCACTCGATGGCGGCAAAGACGTCCCGGCGCCGGAACAGGGGAATGACCATGGCCGACCGGAAGGACTCATGGGCGCCGATCAGCAAGGGCGGAACGTCGCCCGGGCCGAGCCGCAGGGTCTGCTCGTGGGCGATGGCCCACCCGGCGAGCCCTTCTCCCCCCTCGCGCACCAGCTCGACCGCCGGGGCACCCTCCGGCTCGGGGTAGTCCCAGGCCACCAGACGCCGACCGCCCCGGCGCACCACCCAGATGCGGACCTTGCGGCACTCCACCAGGCGGCGGATGTGGCGGCTCGCGGCGCGCAGCAGGTCGGAGAGGTTGTTGGAGGCGTGGATCGCCTCGGACGTCTCGCCCGTGAGGGCGGTGATGGTGCGCAAGGCGACGTCGGCGTCGGCGATGGAGCTCTCGCCTTCCACACGGATGGGGTCGGACATGGGCGGCAGACGTTAACATGGGCTCCCGGGGCGAACAACGCGGCGGGGCCGGAAGTAGGCCGCTTCCCCGCCATCGGCGCGCGCCTGCATATCGAACGCGCACCGGGTCTTGCCGGCCGGTGCGAACGACGCCGCGGGAGCGCTCCGCCTCCGCCCGACTTCGGCGAAGTCGTGCCCGGGTGGGGGAATTTCCCCACCCCGCGCCCGCCTCCTCTGGATCGCCGGGAATTCGGCCCGGCCCATGCGGCTCCCACGAGGGCGCGCGGGTCCCTCCCGGCATCCTTCGGCAGCCCCCGGCGGGGGGCGCCAAGAATGCTCTAAACGCCCGGCCGCACATGCCGATAACCCGATCCGTACACTCCATTCCCCACCGACACGCTTCGATCCTGCGGGAGTCACGGATGGCGAACGACCACAAGCGGCTGGGCGATCTGCTTCTCGAAGAGAAGCTGATCACCCAGGCCGACCTCGACGCTGCGATCAAGGAGCAGCGCAAGTCCGGCCAGCTGCTCGGCGGAACGCTCATCAAGCTCGGGATCATCAGCGAGCAGGTGCTGCTCCAGATCCTGCACCGGCAACTCGGTCTCCCGGTCGTGGACCTCGGCACCGCGGTCATCGAGGAGCAGGTCATTTCGCTGGTGAGCGAGGACGTGGCGAAGAAGTACACCGCCATCCCGCTCGGCTTCGAGGGCCGCTCCACGCTCCTGGTCGCGATGGCCGACCCGCTCAACGTGGCGGCGATCGAGGACCTGCGCTTCCACAGCGGCATGTTCATCAAGCCGGTGCTGGCGCGGAACTCGGAGATCATCGAGGCGATCGAGCGCTACTATCACATCGACACCTCGATGAACGAGGTGATCAAGAAGATCATCCACAGCGAAGACGACCTGCAGGTGAGCACGATCATCGAGGAGGATCGCGCCCAGGCGATCGACGACCTGGTCAAGGAGGCCGAAGGCCGGCCGATCGTGCGGCTCACCAACTGGCTGATGCACCAGGCGGTCGAGGACCGGGCGAGCGACATCCACATCGAGCCCCAGGACCGCGACCTGGTGGTGCGATTCCGGGTGGACGGGCTGCTCCAGGAGCGCCAGCGGCTTCCCAAGTGGACGCAGGGCGCGATCGTCTCGCGCATCAAGGTGCTCGCCAACCTCGACATCGCCGAAAAGCGCCTACCCCAGGACGGGCGGCTGATGGTCGAGATCTCCGGCCGGCGGGTGGACATGCGCGTCTCGACGCTGCCGATCACCAACGGCGAGAAGGTCGTCATCCGGGTGATCGACCAGATGGTCAGCTCGGTGGCCATCGAATCGCTCGGGCTGCAGCACGACGACCTGGCTCGGGTCCGGCGCTACGCCGCCCGTCCCCAGGGCATTTTCCTGGTGACCGGCCCCACCGGGTCGGGCAAAACCACTCTGCTCTACTCCACGCTGCGACACATCCAGCACGAGACCAAGAACATCGTGACCGTCGAAGACCCGGTGGAGTATCACCTGGCGGGCATCAATCAGGTCCAGGTGGACGAGAAGGGCAAGAAGACGTTCCCCAACGCGCTCCGCGCGATCCTGCGCCAGGACCCCGACGTCATCATGATCGGCGAGGTCCGCGACAACGAAACCGCCCATATCGCCTTCCGCGCTTCGGTGACCGGCCATCTCGTGCTCACCACGGTCCACACCAACGACGCCGCCGGTGCGGTGACCCGCCTGGTGGATCTCGGCCTCGAGCCGTTCATGGTGGCCAGTTCGCTGATCGGCGTGGTCAGCATGCGCCTGGTGCGCACCCTGTGCCCGCACTGCCGCGAGTCGTACGAGGCCAGTGCTGCCAACCTGAGCCGCCTCGGCGCCATGCCGAAGGAGGCCGGCACGCTCACGCTCTATCGAGGGCGCGGCTGCCCCCATTGCCGCGGGACCGGCTATTACGGCCGCACCGGGATCTTCGAAGTGCTCGAGGTGGACGACACCATCCGCGGGCTCGTGATCCGAGGCGCGCCGGACTCCGCCATCCGCCTCTCGGCGATCGAGGCCGGGATGCGCTCGATCGGCGAGGACGGCCTCAAGAAGGTAATGGACGGCATCACGACGCTCGAGGAGGTCACCCGCGTCGTCTACCTCGCCGAGCAGGGGGCGAAGGTCTGTCCCGGGTGCAAGGCGGTGCTCAGCCAGGAATTCGAGTACTGCCCCGAGTGCGGAGAGTTCGTCGGCGAGCACTGTGAGAGCTGCCGCCGGCGCCTGAACCCGGAGTGGACGTTCTGTCCGTTCTGCGGCCATACGCAGGAACTGGAAGGCACGAACGGCGGCGAGGCCGACCCGGCGCCCCGGCGGCGCCCCGGCGCGGACGTCGTGCCGCTGAGGCGAAAGGACTCCGAGAGGAAGGCCTCGTGAAGCGTGTGGGCCGCGAGCAGCGCAAGGTCGGTCGCGGCCTGCTGGTGCTGCTCAGCATCGTCGTCATCACCGGGCTGATCAACTTCTTCGTTCTCAATCAGCGCGCCTTCCTCAATTTCTACTACCTGCCGGTGGTCTTCGGCGCCTACAGCCTCGGACGCCGCAAGGGCGTCTACTCGGCGGTGCTGTCGTGCGCGATCGTCTTCGGGATCGCGCTGATGAACGAGTCCCAATTCGGCTATCCCCCTACCGACGAGTGGGGTCGTTGGGTGGATCTCGGCACCTGGGGCTGTTTCCTGCTGCTCACCTCCCTGCTCGTGGGCTCGCTCTACGAGCAGAAGGAATCGCAGCTGCGCGACATCCGCCAGGCCTACCAGGGCATTCTCGAGATCATGTCCAAGTTCATCGACTCGGTGGACCGTTACACCGAGAACCACTCGCGCCGCGTGGCCGACGTCGCGGTCGGGATCGCCCGCGAGATGGACCTCGACGAGGAAGAAGTCGAGGAGATCCGAGTCGGCGCCCACCTCCACGACATCGGCAAGGTGGACATCAGCACCGAGGTGCTGCGCAAGGCCGCGCATCTGTCGGTCGAGGAGACGCGCGAGATGCAGCGGCACGTCGACCATGGCGAGGAGCTGGTGCGCTCGATGGGAGGCATCCTCAAGCACGTCCTCCCGATGGTCGCCTACCACCACGAACGCTGGGACGGTACCGGATACAAGGGGCTCCGCGGGCCCGAGATCCCCCTCGGCGCCCGGATCATCGCGGTCGCCGACACCTACGATGCCATCGTCACCGACCGCCCCTATCGCCAGGGCCGCTCGCACGCCGAGGCGCTGCGCATCGTGGCCGAGGAGAGCGGACGCCAGTTCGACCCCGCGGTCGTGGAAGTGTTCCTGCGCCTCAACGCCGGCGCGGAGAGCGAGCTCGGCGGCAGCGAAGCCGCCTGAGCGCTACACCGCTTCCCAGCGGCGGGCGAACAGCCGCGCCACCGCCAGCAGCACCAGCGTCAGCGCCAGCAGCACTCCCACCTGCGGGGCCAGCTGGACCAGCGGCGCCTGCCGCCAGAACACCTTGATGTAGCCGTCCAGCGCCCACGCGTTGAAGGTGACCAGCCCCAGCTTCTGCATGCCCTCGCTCATCAGGAAGCGCGGGAACATGCTGCCGCCGAGGGCGGACATCGTCAGGATCAGCACGGTCGAGAGCCCCGAGAGCTGCTGGCGGCTGCGGGCCGCGGCCGCCAGCACCAACCCGAAGGCGGCGGCCGCCGCCGCGGTGGTCAGCGTCATGACCAGGAAACCCGGCAGGTGGTGGAGCAGGTCGAGGTGGAAGACCAGCATGCCCCAGACGAACATCACCACGATCTGCGACACGCCGAGCAGCGTGATGTGGATCCATTTGCCGAGCAGCAGCCCGTTCATGCCGGCGCTGGTGTTGAGCACACGCTCGAGCGTGCCCGAGTCCTGCTCGTCGAGCAGCGCGCCCCCCGCCGCGGCGCACGAGAACAGCAGGAACATCACGGCGATGCCCGCGGCGTAGAAGGAGATCATCCGGCTGTCCTCGCCGCGCGGCCGCATCACGTCCACCGTGCGGGTGGGCACCAGCGCCGGGGATTCCGCCGGAGCGGCGGCGCCGGCGAGACCGTCACCGCGTAGCACCTTCGCGGCGGCCCGCTGCAGCAGTCCCACGACCAGGCGCGAGGCGATCGGGTCGGACACGTCGGCCAGCACCTCGGCCGGCATCCCCCCGCCGTCGAGGCGCGGAAACGTCGCCCCCCAGCCGGCCGGCAGCACCACCGCGACCGGGGCGCCGCCGCCGCGCACGTAGGCCTCGGCCCGCGCGCGGTCGAACGGCACGGACGGCGCCGCACCCGCCACCGTGGAGTCGGCGACCCGCAGGAGCGGATCGGTCTCGAGCGCCGCGACCAGAGCCCGGCTCGCGAACGAGCGGTCCTCGTCGGCCACCGCCACGCGAATGCTCTCGGGGCCGCCGGCGATCGGGCGTCCGAACACCAGGGCGAAGATCGAGAAGAACGCCACCGGGAGCACGTAGGTCATCACCTGCGCGACCCGGTCGCGGCGCAGGCTGGTGCGACTGATGCGCAGCAGTGTCGCGATCATTCCCGAAGGTCCTTTCCCGTGAGATGGATGAACACCGCGTGGAGGCCCTGACGCTGCACCTCGACGTCCTCGATCTCGAGACCCTGGCGCCGCGCCGATTCGAGCAACGCCGGCAGCTCGGCGCCGACGTCCGCGACCCGCGCCCGCAGCCGGCGGCCGCCGTCTTCGAGATCGAGCCCCGCCGGCGCGTGCGCCGCCGGCCGCGCCAGGGTGAGCACGACCGTGCGGGCGCGGCCCACCGTGCGCGCGATGAGCTCGCCCAGGGTGCCGGCCGCGACCAGCGCGCCGTGGTCGAGGACGGCGATGCGCCCGCAGCGCTCCTCGGCCTCCTCGAGCTGGTGGGTGGTGAGCAACAGCGAGGCCCCGCCAGCGCAGAGCTGCTCGAGCATCTCGTAGATCCGCTCGCGGCTCTGCGGGTCCACGCCCACCGTGGGCTCGTCGAGCAGCACCACGCGCGGACCGTGGAGCACGCCGCAGGCGATGTTGAGCCGGCGCTTCATGCCGCCCGAGAAGCCGCGCACCAGCTCGCCCGCCCGCTCGGCGAGTCCGCTCCAGCCAAGCGCCCATTCCACGCGGTCCGCCAGCGCCGCCGGGGCCACCCCGTGCAACCGGGCGAAGACCTCCAGGTTCTCGCGCGCGGTGAGCAGCGGGTAGAGCGCCACCTCCTGCGGCACCACGCCCAGCGCGCGGCGGCGCTCCGCCGCAGGCACCGCGCGGCCGAACAGCTCCACGGCGCCGCGGTCGAGCCGCACGCGGCCGGTGATCGCGCGCAGCAGCGTGGTCTTGCCCGCGCCGTTCGGGCCGAGCAGAGCGAGTCGCTCGCCCTCGTAGAGCTCGAGCGAGGCGCCGCGCAGGGCCTCGACGCTGCCAAAGCGCTTCGCCGCGTCCACCACCCGCAGGACCGGCTGGGCGGTTCGCGTCGCCGCGCCCGCGGCGATGGGTCGTGCTTCGACGATCATGGGGGTCCTCCGGGTTCGGTCGCCATTGCGGACCCGCGACGTGGTGGAACCCTACCCGGACCGGACGCAGGGCGCAGCGGCGGACCGGATGAACGGTCGCGCGGGGCGGATGAACGGTCGGCCCGCTCGGCCGCCGGTCGGGGCGTGGCGCTCGGCCGCCCGTCGGGCGCGCACCCTCTCCCCCACGGCCGCGGGTCGGGCGGGCGACGCGCTTCCGTTCGGCCGCCAGTCGGTCGCGTGACGCGTCCCCGCCCGGGAATGGCGTGCGCCCTGCGCGCGCTCGGTGCTTGCCACCCCGAGAAAACCGCGGTTAGACTTCCGGCTCCGCGATCCCCGATCGTTCCCGGAGGCGATGCTCTTGCCCGCGCTCTACCTGGTGGTGGTCTCGGCCTTGGTGGCGATCATCGCCTACCGGACCTACGGCGCGTTCCTCGCCGCCAAGGTCGTCACGCTCGACGATCTGCGCCGCACCCCCGCGCACACCCGCCGCGACGGCCGCGACTACGTGCCCACCAACCGCTTCGTGCTCTTCGGCCACCACTTCGCCGCGATCGCCGGCGCCGGCCCGCTGATCGGCCCGGTGCTCGCGGCGCAGTTCGGCTACCTGCCGGGCTTCCTGTGGCTGCTGGTCGGCTCGGTGCTGGCCGGCGGGACGCACGACCTCGTCATTCTCACCGCCTCGGTGCGCAGCGGCGGCCGCTCGCTGGCCAACATCGCGCGCGAGCAGGTGAGCCCGCTCACCGGGAGTGCGACCGCGATCGCGATCGTGTTCGTGATGACGGTGGCGCTGGCGGCGATGGCGCTGGTGGTGGTCAATTCGTTGCGCGACAGCGCCTGGGGCGTGTTCAGCATCCTGTGCACGCTGCCGATCGCGTTCGGCATGGGCCTGTGGACCTACCGGGTCCGCCCGGGTGCGGTCAAGTCCGCCACCGTGGCGGGGGTCATCCTGCTGCTGGTCGCGGTCGGCGCCGGCGCCTGGATCCAGAACTCGCCGCTGCGCGCGCTGTTCGTCCACCCCGACCGCACCATCGCCCTCGCCATCATGGTCTACGGGTTCGTCGCTTCGGTGCTGCCGGTGTGGCTGCTGCTCTGCCCGCGCGACTATCTCTCGTCGTTCATGAAGATCGGGGCCGTGCTCCTGCTCGCCGCCGGCGTCATCCTGGTCAATCCCAGGCTCCAGATGCCGGCGCTCACCCCTTACATCCACGGTGGCGGGCCGGTCTTCCCGGGGACGCTCTTCCCCTTCGTGTTCATCACCATCGCCTGCGGCGCGATCTCGGGCTTCCACTCGCTGATCGCCTCGGGCACCACGCCCAAGATGATCGACCGCGAACGCGACATCCTGCCCATCTCCTACGGCGCCATGGTGCTCGAGGGCTTCGTCGGCGTGATCGCGCTGGTCGCCGCCTGCGCCCTGCACCCGGCCGACTATTTCGCGATCAACTCGCCGCCGGCCGTTTTCGCCTCGCTCGGTTTGGCGGTGCAGAACCTGCACGCGCTCGAAGCCCGGGTCGGCGAGTCCCTCGCCGGACGCCCGGGCGGGGCGGTGTCGCTCGCCGTGGGGATGGCGCAGATCTTCTCCGGCCTGCCGCTGATGAAGGGGCTGATGTCGTTCTGGTACCACTTCGCGATCATGTTCGAGGCGATGTTCGTGCTCACCCTGATCGACACCGGCACGCGCGTCACGCGCTACATGCTGCAGGAGGTCGGGGGCATGGCCCTGCCGCGCCTGCGCGAGTGGCGCGGGCTCGCCCCGGCCGTTTTGTTCAGCGCGCTGGCGGTGATCGCGTGGGGCTATTTCGTCTGGACCGGCACGGTGAGCACGATCTGGCCGATGCTCGGCGTGGCGAACCAGCTCCTCGCGGCCTTCGCGCTCGCGATCGCGACCTCGGTGCTGATCAACACCGGCAAGGCGCGGTACGCGTGGACCACGCTGGTACCGCTGGCGTTCATGTGCGTCAACACCCTCACCGCGGGGTGGATGAACATCGGCGTCAACTACCTGCGGCCCCAACTCCGCGACGGTGCCGGCTCCCTGTGGCAGGCCTTCCTCGCCGCGCCCGACCCGGCGCGCATCCAGTGCGTCGTCACGCTCGTCATCATGGCGATGCTGGTCGTCGTCGTGCTGGACAGCCTGATCCGCTGGGGCCGTCAGATGCGCCGCGGCGCCGCGGGCTCCGGCTCCACGGTCGAGGCCGCCGCGGCCCCGCTCTCCATATGAGCGCCGGCCGAGGCACTCCCGCCCAATCGCCCGCCGTCGCTGTGCGGCCCCGCGCGTGACCCGGCGCGCGTTGCTCGTCGCGGCGGTGCTCGCGACCACCGCGTTCGCGGTCTGGCGCGCCCAGCTCTTCACCGTCAGCCGCCCCGGCGAGCGCCCGCGGCCCCTGGTCGCGCGCGCTCTGGCCGAGCGCACGCCCACGGACCTCGACGTCGTACTGCCCGCCGTGCCGATCGGCATGCGCCGGCTCGAAGCCGGCGCGGGGGTGCTCCTGATCCACTACTGGGCGCCCTGGGAGCGCGACGCGGCGGCGCAGGCGGCGGCGCTCGATTCGCTCCAGCACAGCCCCGACCTCGAGGGCGCGCGCGTCGTGCTGGTGTGCTTCGATCCGTTTCCTTCGGTGGCGCGCTACATCGCGCGCCGACGCCTGCGTCTATGCGTGCTGCTCGACGGCGAGCGCGAGCTGCGGCGCGCGCTCCCCTGCCCCAGCGTGCCCTACACCTACGTCCTGGACGCCGCGGGGCGCGTGGCCGTCTCGCAGGCGGGCGAGGTGGACTGGCTCGCGGAGGAGACACTCGCGACGTTGCGCGCGCTCCTGGCGGAACCGGGGGCCCCGCCGGATTCGGATGACGGCCCGCGCGCCCAGCGCTCCACGCCGCGCGCCGGCCCCGGAACGCGACGACCACCCCCGCGAGCGAGGGTGGTCGCTGTCGACGACGTCGCGCTCCGGATCACCGATAGAGCAGCTTCAGATCGCCCCAGGTCGAGGAACGATTCGGCGTCGGCTTCTCGCACTCGAAGCACACGTTCGTGGCGTAGAAGATCTGCCCGTTGGGATCGTCGAACTCGGCCCGGTAGCAGCAGAACAGCGGATCGAGCTCGACGTCGAACCCTTCGGTCTTCTGGCCGAAGCCGATGCAGGGGAATCCCGGAAGCGTTTGCCAGGATCCCGACCCGGAGGCCGGATCCACCTGGCACACCCACCCCGGCGGGGAGCTGCACTGGAGGATCCTGCACGAATCGGGCGGGGTGATCCCGGAAGGAATCGGCGTCAGGTGCACCGAGCAGACCGGAACCGGTCCGTTGTTGAGCACGGCGAAGGTGACCCGGACCAACGGGGGAACCGCGGAGAGCGTGTCGCAGCGCGTCTGGATGATCCCCGGCTGGGCCGATGCCGGAGCGGCGGGTCCCAGCACGAACACCGCAGTGCCGAGCAGGACCGCGAGTAGCAAGAGCCTCTTCATGAGGTGTACCTCCCGTCGTACTGGACTTCTGCAAAACAGCGATCGAGATTCGAACTCACTGGACGCTCGCCCGGCCGCGGCCACGCGGAGCGCCGGGACGAAGAGGACACCTGCCGCATGCGGTGCCCGCGGGGCGGAGGACCACGCTCCGAGCGGGATGTAGCCGTGAGCTGAAAAGGGGTGCGACCCATGGCGACGACTCCGGCGAATGGGCGGAGTATGTCGCGGCTCGGGCACCGCGGCAAGGATAACCGTTGGGGTCGAGGGGGCCCGCGCGCCAAGCGCGGCGCCCGCCGGTCGCGGATCGGCGAGCGCCTGGGGAGACCTAGGTGCGCGGAAGTTTGGTGGAGCTGAACGGGATCGAACCGTCG
>MFFQ01000125.1 GCA_001780165.1 Candidatus Eisenbacteria bacterium RBG_16_71_46
GCGAGTCCGCGCCGTCCCCCGCGTTCACGACGGCGACGCGCGCGCTGGCCGACTACGACTTCCTCGACATGATCCAACGCGCGGCGTTCCGGTACTTCTGGGAGGGCGCGCATCCGGTTTCGGGGCTCGCGCGCGAGCGCTCCTCCTCCGGCGACATCTGCACCACCGGCGGCAGCGGGTTCGGCCTGATGTCGACCGCGGTCGGGGTCGAGCGCGGCTTCGTCTCCCGCGCCGAGGGGGCGACCCGCGTTCTCCAGACGCTCACCTTCCTGGCCACCCAGGCCGAGCGGCACTGGGGTGCGTTGCCGCACTGGATCCACGGCGCGACCGGGCAGCACATCCCGTTCCTGGGCCCGACTGACGACAAGGTGGACGCGGTCGAGACCGCCTTCCTCATGGAGGGCGTGCTCACGGTTCGGGCCTACTTCGACGGCCCGGGCGCGGACGAGACGCAGATCCGCGCGCTGGCAACGCAGCTGTGGGAGGCGGTCGAGTGGGACGCGTTCCGGCCCGCCGGCGACCCCGGGCTGTGGTGGCACCGCTCCCCGACCACGGGCTTCACCGGCAGCTTCCGGGTGGAGGGCTGGCACGAAGGTCTGATGACCTACCTGCTCGCGATCGCCTCGCCCACGCACCCGGTGCCGGCCTCGCTCTACACCACCGGCTGGGCCCGCAACGGCGCCATGGTGAATCCCAACACCTACTACGGCTACCGCATCTACGTCGGGCCGGCCTACGGCGGGCCGATGTTCTTCGCCCACTACTCGTTCCTCGGGCTCGACCCGCGCTTCCGGCGCGACGCGTACGCGAACTACTACGTGCACAATCGCAACCAGGCGCTGGTGCAGGTCGCCTACTGCACCCAGAATCCGTACGGGCACGCCGGCTACGGAGCCTCCTGCTGGGGCCTGACCGCGAGCGACCAGCCCGGCGGCTACGGGGTCCATTGGCCGTTCTCAAACGACAACGGCACGCTGACGCCGACCGCGGCGCTGGGCTCGATGCCCTACGTGCCGGTGGAGGCGCTCGCCGCGGCTCGGCATTTCTATGACGTCTACGGCGCGACGCTGTGGAGTTTCCGCGGCTACCTCGACGCCTTCAACCCCGGCGCGGCCTGGACGGCGACCGACCAGATCGCGATCGACCAGGGGCCGATCGTGATCATGATCGAGAACCACCGCAGCGGTCGGGTGTGGGACGCCTTCATGTCGAACCCCGAGGTCGCGCCGGCGCTCGCGGCGATGGGCTTCGTGCCCGATTTGCTCCCGGTGGTGGACGTGGCGGACGCGCCCGCCACGCCTGCGCTTGCGCTGGTCGCCACGCCGAATCCGTCCGCGGGGGCGGTCGCGCTCTCGCTCGCTCTGCCCGCGACGGCGGAGGCGTCGGTCGAGGTCTTCGACCTCGCCGGCCGCCGCGTCGCCGTGCCCTGGCGGGGCACGCTGCCCGCCGGGGGCCATGCGCTGCGCTGGGACGGGCGGGTTGAAGGCGGCGAGCGGGCCTCTCCGGGGGTCTACCTCGTGCGTGCCCGCGCGGGGAAAGCCGTCGTGACCGTCCGCCTCGTTCGCATCAGGTGACGCCGGCGCTTCCGGCGAACCCCTTCCCCCGCACGACGCCCCCTGTCACGCGGATGTGGCTCGGCACGGTCGCGTAGAGACGTCTGTCGCGCCGTCGGACCGCGGCTTCGAGTGGGACCCGCGTCGTTGCCGTTGTTCAAGCTGCGCTGCGCGGCGCGACGGGCTCCGCAGAAGCCCACACCCTCAGCCGAGCAGACGAGTCACGCCGCCGAAGATGGCGCTGCGGCGTCCGATGCGTGCGGCTTGGCCCCCACGATCACGAGCCACAACGTGATCGCGACTTCTCCGAAGAGCGCGGGAAACGCGATGCGCGAGACCATGGCCGCGTATTGCGGCAACAGCAGGCCCGTCAAGCTCTCGGCCACATACGCGAAGCCATTGATGATCAGAAGCACGCCCAGCAGGCGGGGCAGAAAGCCCGAGCGGAACACGAGCAGCCCGAACGGAAGCAACCAAAGCCCCCAGAACAGCTCCGCGACCACGGTTCCCTGGCTGTGCAAACGCAGGGACAGATACCCCAGGGCCTCGAGCTGGCTCTGGTCGAACCCCGACAGGAAACCGGCGCCCTTGAAGAGCACCAGGGCGGCGATGTCATTGATCACATAGAGAAACGCCAGGGGCACCGAGATCATCGCCAGCGTCACCATCAGCACGGCATGCGTCTGGTTGACCCGCTTGAGCAGGCGGTACAGCGCCAGGACCACGATGGCGAAGAGGGTGGCGGTGAGGACCTTGCCCACGATGCCGAAGCGGAAGAGCATCTCGGAAGCCCGAATGCGGGCGGCCGTCGCCGCTGCGTCGCCAGACACGATCAGGGCGCTCGGCACGTAGAGGAGGCTGAAGGGCGCGGTGAGCGCGAGCGACAGGTACAGCCATCCCGCGGTTCTTGCCTGTTTCTTGATCGAGTTCATGCCCTCTTCCTTCGCGTGGAGTGCCATGCCCAAGCCCCCCTCAGTCCGCGGCCCTCTTCCGGGCCAGCCTCCTCAGCCCTCTCGGTTCCCTTCCGGCTGCTCAGGTTCCATCTCGGGAGCGTTTCCGCCCGCAGGGACGCGGCGCCACCGGCGCCCGGTGCGCGTCGTGGGCCGCAGGTTCGCCTTGAACAGGATCTGCGACAGCAGGATGAGTCCCCACGCCTGCCAGAAGCTGATCGGCTTGAGCGCGAAGATGTCCACCAGCGTCACGCGCCAGAGCCACTCGACCAGCTTGCCGATCCCGAAAAACGCCGCGGTGCCCACGACCAGCGCGGCCGGGGCGATCCAGATCAGATTGCGGCGGCGTCTGCGCCTGTCATCGTCGCGAGTCGCGAAATCGGCACTCATCGTGAGCCTCCTCTAGATGAACTCGACGCGGTAGTCGGCGTCGGTGGTGGTGACCAGGTCGAATGCCCAAGCGAGGTAGCCGAACCCGAGTCCCTGCAGCAGGGACCGTCCGACCTCCTCCACCATCGCCCGGGTGCGCGCGCGCCCCAGGATCGCGGCGCCCTCGCTCAAGACGCGCTGGTCGAGATCCGGCGACACAGCGGGCAGGCTGTAGCCCTTGAGCAGCCGCTCGATGCGATCATCGTCCATGGACTCCGAGCTCCTTTCTCAGCTTCGCGAGACCGTACTGGTAGCGCGAGAGGGCGGTGTTGACCGACGTCCGCTGCATGCCGGCGATCGCGGCGAACTCGAGGTCGTGCCAGGTCCTGAGCACCACCACCTCCGCCTGCTCGGCCGGCAGCGCGAGCAGCGCGCGGTTGAGCAGGCGTCGGAGCTCGATGCGCTCCTCGTCGCCGGGCGGGGCGACGATCACGTCGAGGTCCACGTCATCGAGTGGCAGCTCCGGCTTGCGGCGCATGCGATCCACGCAGCGGTTCCGAACCGACACGTAGAGATAGGCCGAGAGCTCCCGGGGCATGCGTCCCCCGCTCGCCTGCTTCGCCAGTCCGATAAAGACGTCGTGCACCACGTCCTCGGCCTCCAACCGTGAGCGGATCAGGCTCAGCGCGTACTGATGCAGGCGTGCCCGGTACTTTTGGTAGAGATCGGCGAACGCCCCGGACTCACCCCGGATCATGCCCGCGATCAGTTCCGTATCCCGTGGCACAGGCCTCCCGCTCGTTCGGCTACACCCATACGACGTTCCAACCCCTTCGCGCATTGTATGAGCCTTCGGATTCCGCTGCCCCGTGCGGTCTCGATCGACCCGCGCGAGCCTGGGGGCGCGTGCCGTCAGCGTTCTGGTCGCCGATGGGCCGCCGGTTCAAAGTCCTCTTCACGTCCCCTCGTGGCCTCTCGTGCCCACGAGAAGAAGCCCCGCCTGCGGTGGTAACCGCAAGCAGGGCTGTGCGTGACGACGACTTCGGCCGACGAGCCCACTCTGGGCTGCAACGCTCAGGAAACCGCTGCTCCATCCGCCTGAGCTACAGGGCCAACTGTGGAGCAAGATAGCGCAGGGCTAAAGGTGCTCCAAACAGCGGTCAGCGAGGTGGCTCGCTGGCTGGGAGGCCGCGCGCGTCGCCGCGCCGTCCACCTTGGACTGCCCCCCCCGGTGCCGGCGGCCGATACCCCAGCGAGCCATGTGGCCGGCGGCGCTCGTACTCCTCCCGCCAGGCCTCGGTCGGCACCTGAGCCTCCGGCCGGGTGTAGAAGATCTCCCGGTTCAGCAGTGCGTCACGCAGCTTGCCAATGATTCCCTCCGCCGTGTGTCGCTTGCAAGCCATCTCTGCGTCCCCCTTGCTCGTATCGCGATCCAGACTATCCCATTGCTGCTGATCGGTCTGAGGGGGTTGGGTGGACCTTGGACCATCAAGCCCTGCGTACAGCGAGCATCTCCGACTCCTCGGGGTCTTCGGGGCCCGATGGCTCCGAAGCGGCTTCACAGGATGCCCGCGCAGTCCCTCGCACCGCGACGCCCCGGGGAAGCTGATATACTCCACCCGGTTTCTCACCTGCATGTTTGCCCCTACTTCTCAGGAGGCCCTCCCCGATGGGCCAGCCATCGAGATTCTGCGCATCCACTCGTCTGCTCCTGCTCCTCGCCGCGTTCACCCCGGCATTCGCGGTCGTGGTTTTTCCGACCAGCACCGGGGCCCAGATCCTGATCAACGAGATCCTCCCGAATCCTACCGGGAATGATGTCGGCACCGAGCGGCTCGAGATCTACAACGCCGGCACCGAGGCCGTGGACATGACCGGCTGGGCGATCGACGACGCCGCGACCATCGATCAGGCCGCGGTCCGCTGCCGCATCCCCGAAGACTTCGACACCGCCATGTGCCCGGGCGGCGTCGTGATCGGCCCCGGCGAGTTCCGTGTCCTCAAGGGTCAATCCACGGCGGCGTGGCTCAACAACAGCGGTGGGGACGATGTCTATGTCGTGGCCAATCGGGTGCTTCCAGCCATCGTCATCGACAAGGTCACGTATCCGGGCACCGAGCTGAGCCCCGGTGGGCGGGTGGACAGTGTCTGGGCAGCGATCCCGAACGGCTCGCGGAACTTCGACTGGCGGACGCAGACCCTGTGCGCCACCAACGGCAGCCTTGGAGATGTCGTCGCGCCCGACGCCGTCACCGACCTCACCGCCGCGGCTGGCGGATTCCCCGGCGAAATCCGTCTCACCTGGACCGCCCCCGGGGACGACGGAGCGAGCGGAACCGCGAGCGCGTACCTCATCAGGGTCTCGCACGATCCGATCGCGGCGGGGAACTTCGATGCCGTCGCGCCGATCGAGCGCTGGATCAACGCGCCGCTGCCGCAGGCCGGAGCCACTCCCGAGACGCTCTTCGTCTTCGGCCTCGATCCGGACTCGACCTACTACTTCGCCCTCGAGACCCAGGACGAGGTCCCGAACACCAGCGGCGTCTCGAACAGCCCGAGCTCGGCGCCCTTGGCCGGGTCGCGGCTCGATCCCGACCTCGGCTTTCCGGTCTACTTCGGCAACCTGCACTCGCACACCGCCTACTCCGACGGGGTCCAGACCCCGGCCGACGCCTACGACTACGCGCGCTATACCGCGCAGACGCCGCTCGACTTCCTGGCCGTGACCGATCACAACCACGTCAGCGCCGGGATGTCGCTGCCCTACTACGCGCAGGGCCTGGCCCAGGCCGCGGCGGCCAACAGCGACGGTGCCTTCGTCGCGATCTACGGGCAGGAGTGGGGCCTTGCCTCGCACGGCCACGTGATCATCCTCGAAGCGCCGGTGCTGTTCGGATGGGACGTGGGGAACTACGACGTGTTCGTGGCCGAGGGCGACTACGCGAGTCTCTACACCGCAGCGCTCGCGCACCCGCCGAGCGGCTACCCGGCGATCGCCCTGTGGTGCCACCCGGCGTCCGGCGACTTCGACGGCTTTGCCGTGACTACCGACGGCAGGGCGCTGGTCCATCTGATGTGCATGGTCAACGGGCCCGCTCAGTCCGCCGCAACCGACGAGTCGGACGTGGGAAACACCGGCTTCGACGGCGAGTTCCAGGACGCGCTCCGAATGGGCTACCGCGTCTCCCCCACCGGCGACCAGGACAACCACCTGGCCACCTGGGGCGCGTCGAGCGAGAGCCGAACGGCCGTGCTGGCGGCCGCCAAGACCAAGAGCGCGATCTTCGAGGCGCTCGCCGGTCGCCGCAACTACGCCACCCAGGACCACAACGTGCACGTCGCATTCTCGGCCGACGGGCACGCGATGGGCGAGGCGTTCACCAGCGCGCAGGGCATCCGCATCGCGGTCGAGGTCACCGATCCCGATCCCGGCGACGCGGTGGCGGAGATCGACGTGTACCGCGGCGTGACCGGGGCCTCGAACGCGACGCGGGTGGCGTGGAACGCCGGCAGCTCGACGCTACAGTGGCGGGAACTCCAGACCTTCGATCAGGGGACCGAGGCCCACTATTACCTGCGGATTCGGATGGCCGACAATCAGAACGTCTGGACCGGGCCGATCTACGTAACCTACGACCCGTCGCAGCCGGTGGCGGTCGGCGACCGGCCCTCGCCGACGGGCAGGCTGACCCTGGCGGCCAGCCCCAATCCCACAGCGGGCCGCGTGAGCGCGGTGTTCGCGCTCACGCGCGCCGAGGCCCGGGTCACGCTTGCGGTTTACGATCCGTCGGGCCGGCGGGTGCGCACGCTCCTCGATGGGTCGCTCGAGGCCGGCGAGCACCGCGTCACCTGGGATGGCCTCGCCGAGAGCGGGACGCCGGTGCCCGCGGGGCTGTTCTTCCTCAAGCTCGAGACTGGCGACGTCTCGGTCGCGCGCAAGGTGCTGATGCTGAAGTAACCGGGGTGGGGAAGCGCGAGTTCGTCTTGAGCTTCCTCGCTCGGATCCCCAAACGTGCGGGTTGGCATCCGGTGGCTCGATTCTCCAGCGATCGGCGAGGAAACGGCTGCTCTATCCGTCTGAGCTACTGGACCGTGGCGCAAGAAGATAGCGCACTTCTTTCGACAACTGGATCAAGCAGGCACGCGATCGAGAGGACTCCTGGTCCGGCCACCAGTGGTCCGCGTTGCAGTGGAGTTCCGGCCGGCGCGATCGCGCGGCCGCGCCGCGGCATCGTGGGGATGGCCGCTACTTGAGAACCACGAGCCGGCGATGGGTCATCAGCGCACCCGCCCGGAGACACGCGAAGTAAACGCCGCCGGGGACGGGCAGACCCCGGAAGTCGCGCCCATCCCATGTCGCCTCGCTCACTCCGTGATCCCGCCATGCCCCCGCCAGCACCGCCGCTACTCTCCGGCCGGCTGGGTCGTAAATCGCCAAATCGACCGGGCCCGGCGACGCGAGAGAGAAGCGGATCGACGTCACCGCGTGGAACGGATTCGGTTCCACGGTCAGCGCGAGCCGACTCGCGAGTTCGCCGCCAGGCGGTACGCTCGTTGTCGCCTCGGGCGTCAGAAGCAGAGTCCCGGTTTGACCGGTGGTGGGATTGGTCCCGTACATCACGAGCCCCCCCGCTAGCCTCGGCCGAACTCGCGCTTGAACTTCTCGATCAGTTCCTGGCGTCGCGGGCTCGTGCCGCCCTCCAGCGGCAGATGCAACAGCGCGTTGCGCGTGACGTGCAAGTGCTCGAGATAGGTGGCGCAGGGCGCGCACTCGGCCATGTGTCCTTCGAAGCCCGGGCGAAGGGCGGGCTGGAGTTGACCCTCGAGCGCCTCCCCCATCAAATCGACGGCTTCCTGACAGGTCATTGCACATCTCCATTCGCGCGGATCGGGAGGCTCGAGGATGAATCGGAGCGGCGGCTCGCGTCCGGGGTCGCGCGCGCTCGCGACTTCACCGGTGGTGCCGAACCGTCACGCAGGTATCGATCCAGCGCTTCGCGAACGCGGGCTCGGCCTCGGTGGAGCAGTACCCTTAGGTAGGTCTCGCTGATCTCGAGAACGTTACACACGTCCCTCGCACTGATGTCCTCGACGTCTCGCAGGAGAAGCGCCTGCCGCTGCCTCTCTGGGAGAGCAACGACGGCATTGCGGATCACTTCGAGCGCCTCCTTCGATTGAAACACCGCCGCCGGATCCATGAGGCCCCACGGCACCGGGGTGTCGTTCCACAAGCCGACCCTGCCCGCCCCGGGCACCCATTCGCCGCTCGACCCATCGATCGCCTCCGCCGGCTCGGAATTCGGGAAGAGCCGGCGCGCCTCACGGGCCGCCATCGTTCGGGCCCGCCGTACCAGGATGCTGAAGATCCAGGTTCGAAGGGTGGAGCGACCCTCGAAGCCTCGCAGGCCTCGAATCACGCCAAGCCAGGTGTCTTGGACGATGTCCTCGGCGAGCGCCGGCGAGGAGGTGAATGTGCGGGCCAGGGCCAGCAGCCGTCCATTCAGGCTGTCCACGAGGGTCGCGAAGGCCGCCTCGTCTCCCACCCGGAGCCCGAGGAGCAGCGCCTCGTCAGATTCGTGAAGCCTGTCAGACATGAATCACCCCTGGGACCATGACCGAACGAACGCGCTCAAGCGTAGCAAACCTGAACGACGGTAGGGAAGGCGCGTCGATGCCCCGCTCGGGTCGCGGCATCAATCGCACTTGATCGTCCGTAACGATTCGCTCTTTTCAGGGACTACTCACGTACACCGAGGCCGCGCACCCTTCACCCGGAGGCTCGCCATGCCCCGTCGCCGCTCACTCGAAGGCCTCGTCCTCGCCGTATTGTCCGTCGCTGCATCGCTGACATTCGCGAGCTTGGCGGCCGCCGTCACGGTGGATCTGGTGCCGTCCAAGGACAACACCCTCATCGAGACACCCGTCGGCAACAGCAACGGCGCGGGCGACGGGATCTATGTCGGTAGGGTCGGTTCCTTTGGGGGTGGCACGAAGCGCCGCGGGCTGCTCGCGTTCGACCTGTCGTCCATTCCCGCGGGCTCGACGGTCAACGCGGTTACGCTGAGCCTCGCGATGGTCCAGTCAAACGACCTGAGTGCCCGGATCGTCACGCTGCATCGCTTGAGCGCCGACTGGGGCGAAGCGGGTTCGTTGGGGTCCGGATCGGGTGGCCTCGCGCAGCCCGGTGACGCCACGTGGCTGTTCCGCTTCTTCAACACCCTGACATGGACGACGGCCGGCGGCGATTTCGCCGCCGGACCGAGTGCATCGCAATCGGTGGCAGGCATCGGGCCATATGCGTGGACGGGCGCAGGCTTGGTCGCCGACGTGCAGTCATGGGTGGACAACCCCGCTTCGAACTTCGGCTGGTTGATGAAGGACGACGAGACCACGACGACCACCGCGAGGAAGTACTATTCGCGCGAGGGGTTCACGCCCCCCAAGCTCACGATCGACTACACGCCGGCGTCCACCGATGTCCCTACGGGCCCACGCGCCGAAGCGGTGTCGTTTGCAGCGCCATGGCCCACGCCCTCGTCCGGACGGGTGAACCTGAGCTACACACTGCCGCGGGCCGCGCACGTGTCGCTCTTGATCCACGATGCGATGGGCCGCGTCGTGCGCCGCCTGGTGGCTGGTGTCACCGAGCCGGCAGGCGCCCACGCGACCGTCTGGGACGGGCGCACCGATTCCGGCACGCGGGCCGCGCCGGGCGTCTATCTCGCGAGCCTGATCGTCGACCAGGCGACCCATCAACGGCGGATTCCGCTCTTGCGATGATCCTGCCGTAGGCCCGGCGGCGCGCCAAGGCCATTTACAGGCCAGCCGCTCCATCTCCCAATCGGCTTGGCTGTCGCGCTGCACGCAGATTCCGCAGCAAGAGACACGGTGCCTCGGAGGACGGTTCACCATCATCTCGTGCATCACTCAAAGGAGACTCGCGCCATGATGTGGAAGAAGGCCTGCTTCGCCAGTCTCGTTGCCCTGGCCCTGGCTCTCGGTTCGCAGGTCCGGGCGCAACCAAGCGATCCGCTGCCGGACATCCAGAGGGGCGACATCGCCGTGAATCTGCAGCCCATCGTGACCGGGTTGGGTGCCCCGGACTACGCGATCAGCCCCCCGGGCGACGTCCACCGCCTGTTCGTCCTGGAGCAGAAGGGGCTGCTCCTGGTGATCGAGAACGGCACCCTGCTGCCCACTCCCGCGCTCGACATTCAAACCCGGGTCGCGCCGCCCATGAACCCGGCGAACGCCAACGACGAACGTGGTCTGCTCGGGCTGGCGTTCCATCCGGGCTTCAACACGCCGGGCAGCGTCGGATTCGGCACCCTCTATACCTACCACAGCGAGCTCATCCCGGTCGGGACAACTCCCACCTACGATGCGCCCAATGGGGCCGTGCAGAACTACAAGAACGTCGTCGCCGAGTGGAAGATCAGCGCCACGGACCCCAACCAGGTGGATCCCAACTCGCGACGCGAAGTCATCTCGTTCGGCAAGAACGCGGGAAACCACAACGGCGGAACGGTTGCTTTCGGTCCGGATGGCTATCTGTTCCTCGCACTGGGAGACGGCGGCAACGCGAACGACGTGGGTGCGAGCCATATCGAGCCGGGCGGCAACGCCCAGAACCTGAGTACACCGCTGGGGAAGATGCTGCGGTTCGACCCGGTGAACCCGGCGTTGACGCCGGGCAGCCCCGACCCGGTCAGTAGCAACGGCCAGTACCGCATTCCGGCGACGAACCCGTTCCAGGGACCGGGCCAGGTGCCTGAGATCTACGCCTACGGTCTGCGCAACCCCTACCGGTTCAGCTTCGACGGCCCCACCGGCGATCTGATCCTCGCCGATGTGGGCCAGAGAAACATCGAGGAAATCGACCGCATCACCCTGGGCGGCAACTACGGATGGGCGGTCAAGGAGGGCGACTTTCTCTTCGACCGCGCCACCGGGACCATCGGGGCTCGCAGCCCGGGCAGCCCCGCGGGGCTGATCGACCCCCTCTCCGGTCCACTAGGGACACTGGAGTACGATCACACCGATGGCATTGCCGTTACCGGCGGTTTCGTCTACCGAGGCACCGCGATCCCCGAGTTGTTCGGGAAGTACGTCTTCGGAGACCTGGCGTTACGAAACGCCCCACCACGTGTGGACGGCCGTATCTTCTACGCCGACCTGGCTGGCGGGGAGATCCTGGAGTTTCTCCTTCCCCAGTTCCTCGATGACCTGTTGCCCAATGGGCTGACGGTGCACGGCTTTGGCGAGGACGGCAACGGAGAACTGTACGCATTGGTCACCAACACCCCGGCGAACGGAACCGGAGGGATCGTCTATCGGTTTGCACCAATCGTGCAGATGGCGTTCGACTTCAAGCCGCACGATCTGAACCTGAACTCGAAGGGCATGTGGGTCACGGGCTACTTGCGGCCGCCGGTCCCGTACCTGGCTTCGCAGATCGACGCGAGCTCGATCCGATTGAACGGTGCGGTAGCGGTTTCCTCAGAGTACCCCGCCAAGATCGAGGATCACGACACCAAGCTCAAGGTGAAGTTCCTCAGGTCCGAGGTGAAGCCGACCTTGACTCCCGGTGATCACGTGGCGGTGATCGTCACCGGGATGATCGCGGGCCAGCATTTCACCGGCACGGACTTCATCGAGGTCAAGGCCCCGAAGGTGCACACGCCGAAGGCCGGGGACCTGCTCGCGGTCGGAACCACGACCGAAGTGACCTGGGATGTCCTGGAGGGCCCGCAGGTCGAGTCGGTGAGCCTGCTCTCGTCGGTCGACGACGGCCTGAACTGGACGGTGGCGGCCGAGGGACTGCCCAACAACGGCAGCTACAACTGGATGGTCCCCGGCACCATTACGGACCAGGCCCGGTTGGCGATCATGGTGACCTACGCCATGGACGAGACTGGCGTGATTCCCGAGTCCGAGTTCGCCGTGAGCGATGCCTTCAGTATCACGGCGACCACCGGCGTGGACGGCGGCGCGGCGGTCTTCGCACTGCGGACGTCAAACCCCGTGATCGGTCCTCTGACGGTGAACTTCAGCCTCGCGAGCGGGGCACCGGCGACGGTGGCGGTCTATGACATCGGCGGTCGTCAGGTGGCTTCTCGCGAGGTCGGCTCCGGCAGGGCCGGTTCCCACACGGTGAAGCTCGGCGATCTGCCCGCCGGCGTGTATGTCGTGCGATTGAGTCAAGCGGGCCGCAGCCTGTCCTCGCGTGTGGCGGTCATCCGCTGACGCGGGAATCCGCGAGTCCTAAGGACGGGCGCCCGCCGGTGTCGTGGCCGGCGCCCATCGTGGCCGACTCGACGAGCTCGGCGAGTCGCCTGCGCAGCTTGGGTTCAGAGGGTCGATGTCGCGCTGGCAAGGTGCGTCCTACTGGTTGCCAGAGGCGCCACCCAACCCCCGTGGACGCGGATCGTCTCGGCGTTGCGCCCGATGCTTCTCCCCCGCTGTGTCTCGCGGCGAGGACGTCGGACGCGTCGTGTCGGCGCTTCGAGGTCAGAACCGGCTCATGAGGGCCTTGTCGAAGGCGCGGTCTCCAAGCCATTTGCGCACGGCCATCATGGGCTTGGCGTATCTGCCGGCGGCGTAGCGCGTCCGCGGCCGCTTGGCCTTCAATGCCTTCGCGATCGCGTTGGCGATGAGCGACGGCGGCGAGGCGGCTCCAGCCTGGTAGGAGTCGCGGGTGGCTTCGGCGACCTTGTGGGCCAACTCTGCGTAGGCGGTGCTGCCCGAACGCTCCAGCATCGGTCCCATCAGGACATCGCCGAACTCCGTCCGGATGACTCCCGGCTCGATGATGATGACGTCGATGCCGAACGGCGCCAGTTCGAGACGCAGGCAATCCGACCATCCTTCGAGGGCGTGCTTGGTTGCGTGGTACCAGGAGCCGAGGGGCGTGTAGATCTTGCCGCCCATCGAAGAGATGTTGACGATCTTGCCCGCCTTCCTCTGCCGCATGTACGGCAGCGCCATCTGGGTGAGCCGGGCCAAGCCGAACAGATTGACCTCGAACCGGTAGCGGGCGTCGGCGATGGATGTGTCCTCCATCGCCCCGTACGTCCCGAAGCCCGCGTCGTTGATCAAAGTGTCGATGCCGCCGTGTCCCGCGGTGATGCGATTCACGGTACCGACGATGTCTTCCTCATTGGCAATATCCAGCTTGAGGAGGATGGCGCCGAGCTCCTGCAGGTCCCGCATCTTGTCAAGCCTGCGTGCCGCGACGTACACGGTGTAGCCCTCCTCGAGGAGCTCCTTCGCGGTCGCTTTGCCCATGCCGGAGGACGCGCCCGTGACCAGAACGGTCCTCATGTGGGTCTCCTCGTCTTCGATTCTCAGAGATCCGCGACTTGTTGCCGGGCACGGTCGAGCAGGTCGGCAATGCCCAGTTCCCGGGACCACCGCTCGAGGTGCGCCTCATCGAGCCGTCCCCGCGCGGCGGCAAGAATCGAGAGAGCATCTTGCCACTGGCGTTCCGACGTCTCCCCCCCGCGTCGAAACCACTCCAGCTTTCGCAGGATAGTGTCTTCGGGACTCTTGAGGAGGACCGTGTGTCCTGGTTCGTCGCCGACGACCTGTCGAATGGACCGGCGCAGCTCCTCCTCGTCGAATGGCGCCGCGCCCTTGATGAAGAAGTCGATCTTGAACGACGTCTCATCGTGAATGGCATTGAAGGTGCTGCGATGCGCCAGCGCCTCCACCATCGCCGAGTGACTGAGATAGAACTCCGGTTCCAGTGCGTGAACCAGTGCCTCCAGCTGATCGCTGGTGGGGTCAATGACGAAGTCAATGTCTGCCGACGCGCGGTACATGCCATGCGCAGAGCTCGCGACCGATCCACCGACATGATAGGGAATCCCGAGCCGCTCGAGGAGCTCGGCGACGTGTACCAGGAATTCCGTCGGCAGGGTCACGGCGCCGGCCGTGCGACGCGCGCCCGCCGGTGTTGAAGCACCTTTGCGGCGAGGTCCGGGCCGAGGACGAGCTCGAAGAACAACGCGGCGAGTTCAGCCTCCGTACGCCCCGGGTGACGCCGTCGCAGACCCTCGCGGGCCATCGACTGGGCGAGTCGGGTGAGGTCGTCCATGAGCGCCAGTCGCCGCGAGGGTGTGATGCGGCGCAAGGCGGCGAATTGGACACGGAGCGCGTCGCGCGACGTATCCCCTTCGAAACGAGCATCCTCGCTGGTGGCGCTCACCGTTCTCCTCGCCGAGTGTCGCACCGCGTCGTTCTCATGCGCTCCCCGAGTCTAAACCGGGCTGCGGCGGACCCGGTAGCCCGATCTCGCAGCTCATGGCGATCGCTCCCCATCACGTGCGCACCCCCGCTCCTGCCCAACCGAACGCGGGAGCCGCCCCCACTTCGCCCGGGGCCGGGTCAGAGCCGCACGGCGATCCCTCCGATCGGATAGTGGAAAGTCGCGAACGAGTACACTCGCTCCACGTCCGCCCCGCCATCGAGGATTCGGTATCCGTCGGCGCGACGGGGATGAAAGTGGTCCGGGTGCTGAGCGGTGCGGCGAGGGCGCGAGCCGCCCAGCGTGGGCCGAGTCCGATCATGAGCGTGACGCGTCCCGCGGCCACCGGATCCGAGGCCGGGCGGTCGAGACGGACTCGGGTCCCCGTGGCCCCGGGAATGGCGAAGTCGTTGCGCGACTGCCGGGCCGCGGCGCCTTCGAGTTCGAGGCGAAACCGCTCCGTGGCACTCGCGGAGGCGGCGGCAAGCGTGATCACAAGGGCGACCGTGACGGAAACGATGGCGCGCCACAGAGGCTGGGTGGTCGAATACGGTATCCGATGCATCGAGGGTCTCCTCGAGAACCGTCGGGCCCTGAACCCTGCCGCACAGGGTTCGCGACCTTGGAAGCGACGAGAACTGTACGGAGGCCTTCGACGGCGGTCAATCCACGGTGCGCGCGGTGTCATCCGGCGAAGCCAAGTCCATGGACCCAGGAGGTACGAACCATGATCGCATTCGCCGAAGTCCGCGCAGCGCGTGAGGGCGGCAGATGAGCCGCGTCCGCAGTTGCGGTCGTGGACATGGCCTGGGGAGCGCTGCTCACGGCCACGGTCGCGGCCGTCAGCTATGCTGTCACCCGCCGGCGCGGCGCCGCCCGGCCCTCGTGAAGTCCTCCGCGGGCTCGCTCGGCGTGGCCTTCGCCAGTTCGAGCGCGCGCCCCAGCAGCGCCCTGCGGTCATCGTCCGTCGCCAAATCCAGCAGCTTGTTCAGCGCCGCGACGTGGGCCTCGCGCACCGCGTCGCCCGCGGGCACGGCGACATCGGGCTTGACGCCAACGCCTTCCCAATTCGTCTTGGTCACCGGGTTGACCGCACGCCCGGTGGCGATGAACGCCGCCAGGTGGTCGCTCAGGCGGACCATCCCGCCCGGGTTCGCGGCACCCGCGGTCGTGGCACCATAGAGCGTGCCGAGTTTGTGGGTCTGCACGTCGTAGGCGAACTCCTCGGCGCACGAGCCGGTGTTGCCGCTCGTCAGCACGTAGAGCGGCTTGCCGTCCAGCCGCGACCCCGGCACCTGCGCCGCGCTCCAGAACTGCACGGTGCGGTCGCCCTCGCGCTCGTAGAAGTCGTTGATGTGGAGACGGTCGCCGGGCGCAACGAAGTAGGTGAGAACGGTCTGTAGGAGGATCGGGTCGCCGCCGCCGTTGCGCCGCACGTCGATGATGACGGCATCCGAGTTGGCGAGGAAGTTCATGGCCGCGACCGCCGTGGCCTGCGCCTCGGGGAGGCTCGAGAAGAAACGCAAGTCGAGGTAGCCGACGTTTCCCGCCAGCCGCTGGACGCGCTCGAAGCCGAAGTTCCGCAGGCGCTCGCCATCGAGCCGGCGTCGTCGCTCCTCCTCGTTGGGCCCGTGTCCGTCGTCCCCGGACGGCAGCGGCAGCGGCTCGTAGCGGTAGTGGACGCGCATGTGGCGGTCGTGGGTGTAGACCTGCATGTGTGCGAGCAGCGAATCGGCGAACTCCCTCGAGCTGGTGATGCGGTCGTACTCGTGCTTCGCGTGGCGCCGGCGCAGGATCTTGGCGAGGGCGGCACCCTTGTCCGGGAAGACGTAGAGGTTCTGGACGGCGACGGCGAGCGACTCGATCACCGCGGACTTGGTCTGGGCGTCGATCGGGGTGTCGGGTTCGTCCGGCGAGCCCGGCGCGAACTGCGCGCGGGCGGGTGCGGCCAGCGAGATCGCCACCAGGGCGGCGAGGGCGAAGCGGCGGGTCATGGGTTCCTCCGAGTTCGGGGTGGCGAGGGACGGCGCTTCGAATCGAGGCCGGCGAGGAGCAGGCCGACGACCTCATCCGTGCGCCGCGCGAGGCCGGCGCGGTGCCCGAGCTCGCGGACGCTGAGGCTGTAGGGCAGCAGGGCGTTGGTGGCGGTGACGAGCGCCCGGCCCGGGCGCGGCGGAGCGGACGCGATCTCGCCCGAGCGGCGGCCCTCGGCCACCACCCGGTCGAGCAGCGCTGCCTCGCGCTCGAAGTGCGTGGTGCGGCGCTCGAGCATGGCCTGACGCATGACGGCGAGCTTCTCGTCGATACTGCGCGCGTGCCGCCGGGCGTAGTCGAAGCGCGCGAGGACGCGCGTGCGGAGCATGGCGCGGAGCCGCGCGGTCGCCGTCGCGGGTGTGGCGGCGACGACCTCGAGCTGCGCCGCGACGCCCGCCGCCATGCGGTCGATGCACGACAGCGCGACATCCTCCTTGCTGGCGAAGTGGAGGTAGACCGAGCCCTTCCCGATCCCGGCCGTGGCCGCGATGTCGCCCACCGTCATCCGGCGGAAGCCGTGGCCGATGAGCAGCCGGTCGGCGGCATCGAGGATGCGCGAGCGCGTGGCGGGATCGGGCGTACGGGGCAAGCCGGCCTCCGGGTAAGTGACCACAAACATGTTCTGGTCACTCTAAGACGGTGGCAAGGCCCGAAAGGTTGCATGCTGGCCGCGCCCGTTTTCGCGGGGCACTAGCGCGCTGGGGTCGGGCTCGAGGCGGGGGCCGCCCTGTTCAGCTGCCTGGGGCCATCCCGAAATGCCGTACCTGTAGGTCGAGCGCGGACCGCGATCATGTCTCGGCCCGCGCCCCAGGGTGGCTACGACGACAGTGTCGACATCGGCAAACCCAACCCCTTGGCCACGCCCTCGCCGTAGGCGGGATCGGCCTTGAAGAAGTGAGCCGCCTGGCGCTCCTGAATCTCCTTGGGCACGGTCTTCATGGCGCTGACGATGTTGTCGATCAACTGCTGCTTCTGATTCGCGCTCATCAGCCGGAAGAGATTCCCGACCTGGGTATAGTCGTCGTTGCCTTTGCGATGATCGTAGCGATCGGCGTCGCCGCTGATCTTGAGCGGTGGTTCCTTGACGCTGGGATCCTCGACCGGGCCGCCGAAGCTATTGGGCTCGTAATTGACCGCGCCGCCGTAGTTGCCGTCGCCGCGCATCACCCCGTCGCGTGCATACGGCGAATGGACCGGGCAGCGGGGCTTGTTGACCGGAAGTTCGGTGTAGTTGGCGCCGGCAAGCCGGTAACGATGCGCGTCAGCGTAGGCGAAGATCCTGAACTGCAGCATCTTGTCCGGCGAAAAACCGATTCCCGGCACCACGTTGGATGGTTCGAACGCCGATTGCTCGACTTCGGCGAAGTAGTTTTCGGGATTGCGGTTGAGCTCCATGACGCCGACTTCGATCAGCGGGTAGTCCTTGTGCGGCCAGACCTTGGTCAGGTCAAAAGGATTGTAGGGCGTCTTGTCAGCGTCCTTTTCGGGCATGACCTGGACTTGGAGCCTCCATTTCGGAAACTCCGTGCGCTCGATCGAGTCGAAGAGGTCCCGCTGGTTGCTCTCCCGATCATCGGCGACGATCTTGGCGGCTTCCTCGTCGGTGAGACACTGGATCCCCTGCATGGTCTTGAAGTGGAACTTGACCCAGTAGCGCTCGTTGCTGGCGTTGAAGAAGCTGTAGGTGTGGGAGCCGTAGCCGTTGACGTGGCGGAAGCTCCTCGGTAAGCCCCGGTCGGAGAACAGGATCGTCACCTGGTGGAGGCTCTCCGGAGAGAGCGACCAGAAGTCCCACATGGCGGTCGGGCTCCTGAGATTGGTCTTGGGGTCGCGCTTCTGCGTGTGGATGAAATCGGGGAACTTGTACGGGTCGCGGACGAAGAAGACCGGCGTGTTGTTGCCCACGAGATCCCAGTTGCCTGCTTCGGTGTAGAACTTGACGGCAAAGCCGCGCACGTCCCGTTCCGCGTCGGCCGCTCCCCTTTCGCCGGCGACCGTGGAGAAGCGCACGAAACACTCGGTCTTCTTGCCGACCTGAGAGAACAGCTTGGCCCTGGTGTACCGCGTGATGTCGTGGGTGACCGTCAGCGTGCCATAGGCGGCCGAGCCTTTGGCGTGGACCACGCGCTCGGGGATGCGCTCGCGGTTGAAGCGAGCGTGCTTTTCGAACAGTTGCCAGTCTTGCACCAGCACCGGCCCGCGCGGCCCGGCGGTGATGGAGTTCTGATTGTCTGCCACCGGTATGCCGGCCGCGCTCGTGAGGGGGTCTTTTCGTTTCGCTGCCATGGGTTGCTCCTCTGACCAATGTGTCGGTCGCAGTGATGGTCCGACTCGTCGGCGCCGACGGAGCGCCACGCTGGGTTGTTCGCGCTTCCAGCGCATGGGTGCGCTGCGGGGACAGCCGGGCGCCAGCGCCAGCGGATCCCGGGCGTCGAGAAGCGACAGTGGCCACTCGCGCGCGTTGCCGAAACGGCGGTTTCCGCCTCTGCGAACGTCACGAGAGTTTCCTTCGCTGGTGCGAGCCTAACCCCTTTCATTTCCGGCCGCCACCCGAGGGCTTCGTGGTCGGCGAGCGCGGGCAGGACTTGATAGAGCGTGTCGACGCAGCTACCGAGCCACGCCCGGGTCGCGGCCGTCGTCACGTCGCCGTTGGGCAGGGCGATCGGTTCCGCCACGCTGGCGAGGAGGGCCAGCGATTGGATGCGGTGCGGGTGCGCCGGATCGAGCCGGAACTGGAGATCGCTCCAGTGCCCGTCCTAGCCGCTCTTGGGGAAGACGTGGAGCGAGAAGCGACGGGTGTCGCTCTCTCCCACCGACCTGGCTTCGGCATGACGGAACTGGAGTTTGCCGAGATCGGCGCGCAGCCACTCGAAGAGGCGCAGGGGCTTCGCCTCGCCGTCGCCCTCGAACGCGGACGGCACGAACAGCGCGTGGGCCGTGCGCCGGCGCATCGTGGGATCGCCGGAGTTGACCGCCTCGACGAAGCGCCGCCCCGGGTCCTCGACCGCCTTGCGAAGCGCGGGATCGTCGTGAAGGTCGGACCGATCCGCAGCGATCGCGGTCGCGGCGCCGCCGAGGGTCAGCAGACCGATTGCGAGCGCCACGCGAAGGGGGAGGCGATGTGATCGCACGACCGTCTCCACACGAATGTCGCCGGAGGGATGCGGACCCACGGGCCAGCGGAGGCGATACTGGCGACTTCCCGGGTGTGGGTCGAGCGGATGGGGGCGCGAAGCCGCCGCCAAGGCCTCGCGCCTCAAAACCTCCAGCTCAGCGAGCCGTAGGCCTGCTCGACGTCGTCGAGCCCGCTGCGGTCGCGCTCGAAGGAGCCCGAGAGGAACCAGCGACCGGGCAGCGTGAGGTCGAAGTCGGCACTCTTCCAGCGCACGCTCTCCTCGCCCCCGGCGATGCGGTCGGTGGTGGTGCGGGAGCCGCTCGAGAGCTGCACGTGCAGGGCCTGCGTCGGCGTGCCTCCGATCGCGAGCGTCATCAGCCGGCTGTCCGAGACGTCGCTCGAGTAGCGCGAGACGCGGCCGCGCAGCGAGACGCCGACCCGGGTGAGGCGGCCGATCTCGAAGCCGCCCGACCCGGTTCTTGCGTGCTCGCTCCCGCCATTCGCTCGCCCTCCATGCCAGTATTGCCCCTACGCAGCCTCGGCCGGGCACCCGAACATGATGCGGTGCCCGTCCACCGTCCGAATCCCGAATTCCCTCATGCCCCACGGCTCGTTCCTGAGAGTCTTGATCACCGTCGCGTCCTTCGCGATCACGGCCTCGTAGAGCTGGTCGATCTCGTCGACTTCCAGGTAGGCGAAGTAGGAGTGATCGCCCAGCTCGTGGGGCGACAGCGCGTCCGGGCACTCGCCGGCCATGACGGAACATTGGTCCTTCAGGAAGAAGCGCCAGCCCGGATCGCCGACCTCCCTGACCACGAAGCCCAATACGTCCCGGTAGAAGCGCGCCGAGCGTTCGAGGTCCTGCACCGCGATGACGTGTCTGGGTCGCCGGATCACGTCTCGGTCCTCCTCTCGTCCACGTTGCGCCTCCTGCAAGGGCGGCCGCTGCCGCACGTGCTCGCCGGCGCCGATCGGCTGCGGGGCCCCGCTTGCCGTGCGCGTTTCACGCCAGTCGCCAACGAATCTCGCGTAGCGCCGCGACCCGCGGAACGTCCTTCTCGCGGCGCGGCACCGTCAAGCGGTCCAGCAGGTCGTCGATCTCCGCCAACCACACCTCGCACCCCTCACATGAACGCAGGCACGCGCGGGGCCTCAGGGTCTCGAACGTCCCGGCAATCTCGGGGACGACATCGAAGTTGCCGAGCCGGGTCACGTACAGATGGTCGAGGGTCCGAGGATCGGCCACGTCGGGCATCCATTCCGACAGTTCCCGCTCCGTCGTCGCTCTCGCAATCCATTTCCTCTCCCCGCTCTCGAGCGTGATCCAGTCTCCAAACGGCCCACGGGGCTGCGCCTCCATCTCCCGCAGTGCGTCCACCAGGCCGCGGAGGTTGGCTTCGTCCGTGTCGGGCACGATGTCGAGATCGGCCGGCTCGAGCTCGACTCCGTACACCACCGCGGCTACGGACCCGATTAGAACGTATCGAACGTCCCGCTTCGCCAGGAGCCGCAACAGTGGCGTCACGTCGGGACTGCGACTTCGGTGACGAACCAACGCATAGCCCTCCATTCGCGCCTCGTCGATGCCCGGCCGTGTCCGTTCGACCCGGGCGGTCATGTGTCGTTCGGATGACGGCCCCGGCAACCCGGCCCGCGACGCCTGGCCGCCGCATCGCCGCGCTACGCACGGCCATGGTACCGCTTCGCCTGCTCGGTCACTCGGACGATGAACGTCGTCTTGCCCCGCGTGTACGCCACCCGGTCGTGCGGCGAGGCCACGGCCAGGCGGAGCTTCAGCGCTTCGTACGCCGCGGCCAGCTCGGGATGCTCGATCAAGTAGTCGCGGAAGAGGAGGCGGTCCCAGTGGTCCGTGAAGTGGCCCTCGACCATGTGGATGTGGTGCGTGCGTGCGCCGGTCCGCCGATCCCGCTTGATGAACCACGCGTAGAACGGTGGGCCGTGGTCCCCATGCGTGGGGCGCCAGAAGTACTCGTAGCCCTGCGCTTCGAGCACCGGCGCCACCCGGCTCCTGGTCGCTTCGAGATCGGTCACCTCCACCAGCATGTCCACGATCGGCTTGGCCGCGAGCCCGGGTACCGCGGTGCTGCCGAAGTGCTCCACCCGCCGGATGATGTCGCGGGGCAGGCAGGACAACAGGTGCTCCTTCTCCCGGCGGAACGACTCCGGCCACGCGGGGTCGTGGGCCACGATCGCCACGTCCTCCCGCACGACACGCTGGATCCGTTGTTCGGGCGTTTCCATCCGGCTCCGTCTCGGGCTATCGGTGGGCACGACCGGCGATAACGACCGCCATTCTCCGCAGCCGGACATTCGTCGCCGGTTAGAGAGACGGGATGGGCTACCGTCACGGCTATCTGCCAGGTCCCCGCCCCGATGCGCACCACATAGGTGAATCCACAGCGGCCGGTTTCTTCGGCCGCGTCGTTGAATCGCACGAACACCCCAGTGAGCCCCGCGAGGTCCGGTGCAAGCCGGCCGGACCTGTGGATCCGCTCCCGCAAACGTTCACAGGTGTGGCTTGAGCACCATGAGCACGAGCCCTCCGAGCGGGGTGAGCAGGGCGGCTGCGCCCCAAATCTCCCAGCGAACGGCCAGCGCGTGGTACGAGTCGTACTGGAATGCGTCGGATCGCGCCCCGGCTTCCGCCCGGGCGCGCAACTGCCGCTGAAGGGGTGCTACGCGCAGCAAGAAGATCAGCCCCGAGACGGCGAACAAGACGAGGGTCCAGAGGATCCAGCCGGTTCTCAGGATGGGGAAGTGACCCAAGATCGCGGCGGCGATGCCGCTGATCATGATGCCAATGACGCCAGGAACGGTGAACAACCGGTCGCTCCGGATGATGCCGTCCATGGTGTGCGCGAGAAGCTTGGGGTCGCGCGTACGGGCGGCATGGGCGTGCCAGAAGAGGCCGGTGGCAATGTTGCCGAGAAACGCGATCACCGCTACGACGTGAACCAGCTTGAGCAGAAGATACATGTGCGTCGTGGCCCTCCGAGCGTCGGGGGACGCGGGCCTCCATTGCGGCCCGGAACGTCCGTCACCGGGACCGGCCGATCGGTGTCAGGGTGTGGCGCGCGTCGCGCGACGAAACGTCTGGTGATTGCCGGGATTCCAGGTCTTTCAGCCGTCTTCCGTGTATTCCATCCTGGACTCGAACGCGTCCGGCGAGACGTTGTACCGGGTGAACCGGAGCCTTCCGGTACCGCCCTCGACCGTCTGGTACTCCTGCGAGAGACGCTCCTCCCCGCCCAGCGGACCGGTCATGATCCACAGCCTGCCGTCGGCGCCGACCGCCGCCATCTCGATGTGCTGCTTCGCTTGGTTGATGTAGAAGAGGATGCCCGAGGTCTGCTTCAACTCCGGAATCTCGCTCTTCCCGGCAACCACCCGATCGGGAACGATCCAGGAGAACTCATACGATCCGCTGACTGCCTTCGCGACGGAGCCGTCCTCGTTCAGGTACTCCGTCACGACCTCCCATCGCCCGACGGCGGCCCGCAACTGCTCCACGGACTGCTGCAGCGCCGTGCTGTCGGGCAGGTCCTTGGCGAGCGCCACGTGGGACTGGGCGATGAGAACGAGAAGCAGTACGTATCGGATCATCTGGAGAGCCCTCCCATGAGCGGTGGATGCCAAGCGCGCCGCCTCAGGCACGGCGTGCAGGCCCGAAGCGACGATGCAGCCCCTCGCAATTCGCCTCGGTGGGCTGATTGCGCTGGCTAAACGAAAGAGCGGCACGGACTCAGCCAATATAGCACCCGGCCCACCGCGACCCCGGCCACCGCCGCAACCCACCGCACCGCAAGGGCCCCATGGGAAGGAGCCGCGATCAAGGCCGAGGAGCCTGGTGAAGAGCCAGACCGCAAAGCCCCTGCCCTTCAGGCGACCGCCTCCCGGAGCGGAAACGGGCGGGCGATTCACATTCACGCGATCGTACGCCTGGTCGCATACTTACGCGCGGGTTGGAGTTCAGCCTACCGGTTCACGGCTGCACGACATCAAGGCCGAATGCACGTCTTTGGTGCTGGGCGGTGGACGGTGCGATCACGATTCGACTCTCGGTCCCCCGTCCGAGAGTCTCCGGGAGAGTCAACAGGCACTTGGGCACAAGCCCATGTGCAGTCCGGCGCGAACACGATCGATCGAACGGATGTCCGCGGGACGGAGCGCTGAGCCACCCGTGAACGACGATCGCGCCGCCGGATTTCGCGATGACTCGAGAGCCGTACCCGGGCTGCATCCACAGGCAAAGC
>MFFQ01000126.1 GCA_001780165.1 Candidatus Eisenbacteria bacterium RBG_16_71_46
TTTTTCGGCCTCGACGTTTTCGGGGCGCGCGCATCCAAACGGGGTACGACGGAAGGAGGGGGCGTAAAGGTCTCGACGGAGGTCGAAAACCAGGAAGTGCAGGCCGGGGGCCCGTGTCCTCGTCAAAAAAGCGGGAAAAACTCAACTGCCAATGAGCAGTTGGCTCTCGCCGCTTAAATAGCGGCGACGGCTGCCCGGACCCCGCCTGTGGGGGCCGGAGCGGGCGTCAGACAAACGCAGGCTGGTCCAACGCCACGCCCGTGGGCAGCGGACGAGATCCAAAGCGGGCTGGTGCGCCGCTGATCCCGCCGGCCGGAGCGGAGGCGCACGAGATACAATAGGCCGGACACGCCTGTAGGACTCCCTGGGGACTGGCTTTCGGACGCGGGTTCGATTCCCGCCGCCTCCACCATTTGCTGTTCGGCTTCCCACCGCCTCGGCCCGGATCTCCGCGCCGGGGCGGATCGGTTGCGGACCACGCCGGACGGCAGGGCTCGCCGGCCCCGGGGCCTCCCTGGCCTGCCGGAGGCGTTGCCGGAGCACCCGCCGGCTGGCGGTCTCGCCCGGCGCCGGGGCCCTCCGAGCGCGGCGCGCGTGCTTTTCCGCTTGCAGGACGAGTTCCGCGTGACTAACCTCGCGCGTTCCGTGAATCCCGCCCTTTCCACCCTCCGGGACCGTCTGCACGAGGTTCGTGCCCGGATGTCGCGGGCGGCCGAGCGATCCGGCCGGGACCCCGCCGCCGTCGCGCTGGTGGGGGTGGTCAAGACCGTGCCGTCCGCTGTGGTGCGCGAAGCGGTCGCGCTGGGCCTCATGGACCTGGGAGAGAACCGGGTCCAGGAGGCGCAGGTGAAGGTCGGAGAGGTGGGGCGGCGTGCGGCGCGTTGGCACATGGTCGGCCATCTGCAGCGCAACAAGGCCGGCCGGGCTCTCGAGCTGTTCGATCGCATTCACAGTCTGGACCGGATGGAGCTGGCCGAGAGCCTGTCGCGCATGGCGGTGGCGGCGGCCCGGCGGCTGCCGGTGATGCTCGAGGTCAACGTCAGCGGCGAGGCCAGCAAGCATGGCCTGGCACCCGATGACCTCCTGCGGCTGCTCGAGCCGGCGGCGGCGCTGCCGGGTCTCGAGGTCGACGGACTGATGACGGTGGGAGCACCGGTGGACGAGCCGGAGCGGGCGCGGAGCGGTTTCGATCTCCTGCGCCGGCTGCGCGACCGGGCGCAGGACGCGCTCGGCCTGCGGTTGCCGCATCTGTCGATGGGCATGAGCGGGGATTTCGAAGTGGCCATCGAGGAGGGCAGCACGATGGTGCGGGTCGGGACGGCGTTGTTCGGCCCGCGCGCCTAGGGAGGGGGACGCGATGTTCGTGATAGGAAACCTGCTCCAGGCGATCGCGGGCGTGCTCGAGATCGTCCTCCAGCTGTTGCTCATCATCATCCTGGTCAATGCCGTGCTGTCCTGGGTGCGCCCCGATCCCAGCAATCCGATCGTGATGTTCCTCGACCGCGTGTCCGACTTCGTCTGTGATCCGATCCGGCGCCTGTTCCCCACCAGCATGGGGGGCATCGATTTCGCGCCGTTCATCGCGATGCTGTTGATCTACTTCACCCAGAGGTTCCTGGTGGCGACGCTGCAGGACATGGCGCTGCGCCTGGGGTGAGCGCGCGCATCGCGGTGCGCGTGCACCCCGGCGCGCGCCGCGCGGGGCTCCAGGGCTGGAGGGACGACGGGGCGCTCAGGATCGCGGTGGCCGCGCCGCCCGAGGGGGGCCGCGCGAACCGCGCGCTGCTGGAGCTGTTGAGCGACGTGCTGGGGGTGAGGAGGAGCGCGTTGACGCTGGTGCGAGGCGCGTCGGCGCGCGACAAGGTGGTGGACGTGCGCGGCCTCGAGGCCGCCGAGCTGCGGCGGCGGATCGCTGTCGCGCTGCGGGAGCAGGAAGGCGGGGCGAGTGACTGATCTGCGGGCCGAGATCGAGCAGGCGGCGGACGGCGTGCGCCGCCGCACGCGCGTGCGGCCGACGATCGGCATCATCCTCGGCACCGGGCTCGGCGACTTCGCCGACGCGCTGCGCGTGGATGCGGTCGTGCCCTACGGCGAGATACCGGGCTTCCCGGCCTCGACCGTCGAGGGCCATGCCGGGGAGCTGCACCTCGGCACGCTGGCCGACCGGCCGGTGGCGGTGATGAAGGGCCGCGCGCATTACTACGAGGGGTACTCGATGCGTCAGGTCGCCTTCCCGGTGCGGGTCCTCGCGGCGCTGGGCTGCGGAACGCTGGTCATCACCAGCGCCTGCGGCGCGATGAACCCGAACATGCCGCCGGGCTCGATCGTGGTCACCACCGACCACATCAACCTGATGGCGGACAATCCGCTGATCGGCGCGAACGACGACGCGCTCGGGCCGCGCTTCCCCGACATGAGCGAGCCGTACGCGCGCGCGCTGGTCGCGCTCGCCGAAGCGGCGGCGCTCGAGCTGCGCGTCCCGCTGCAGCGCGCGGTGTTCGCCGCCGTCACCGGGCCGAATCTCGAGACCGCCGCCGAGTACCGCTTCCTGCGCTGGATCGGGGCCGACGTGGTGGGCATGTCGCTGGTGCCCGAGACCATCGCGGCGGTGCACGGCGGCCAGCGGGTGCTGGCGCTCAATGTCGTCACCGACGCGTGCCTTCCCGACGATCTTCACCCGGTGGACATTCCCGAGATCCTGGCGATCGCCGGCCGTGCCGCGCCGGTCCTGATCCGCCTGGTGACCGAGACGGTGCGCCGGCTCGATGATGCGAAACCCGACGGCCGGACCGGCCGATAAGGAGAAGTGCCCATGGCCACCCAGCGAAAGTCCAGTTCCCGCCGCGCCAAGCCGGCCCGGCCGGCCAAGAAGTCCCGCCCGTCGCGTGCTTCCGGGGCGAAGTCGAGGGCTTCCGGTTCGCGTCACAAGGTCGCGGTCGGGAAGGCCCGGCGGGCCAAGCCCGCGCGCCCGGTGAAGGCGGCGAAGTCGCCCCGGCCGGCGAGGGCGGTGAAGGCGGCGAAGGCATCCCGGCCGGCGAGGGCGGTGAAGGCGGTCAAGGCCGCGCCCGCGGTCAAGACCCCCAAGGCCGGGCTCGCGGTGAAGGCGGTCCAGGCGGCGCCCGCAGTCAAGACGCCCAAGGCCGGGCTCGCGGCGAAGGGGGCGAAGCCCGTGGCCGAGGTCCGGCCGGTGAAGGGCCGGCCCGCGGTCAAGGGAGTGCGTCCGCTCAAGGCATCGGGCAAGCCGGCGGCCGCGGCGGTGGTGCGCCCGCTGGGCGTCCTGCCGCCGGAGTCCCGCGCGCGCCGCTCGGCGGGGCCGGCGTCGGGCGTCGTCCGCACGCGCGTCGCGGGGGCGGGTGTCACGGAGACCGCCGGGAGTCCCGCCGCCGAGCGCCTCGACCCGGAGGACATCCAGGTGTTCGAGCAGCGGCTGCTCCAGGATCGCCAGAGGATCCTCAAGGAGATGGGCCACCTCGAGACCAACGTGCTCAAGATCAACCAGCGCGACAGCTCGGGCGACCTGTCCGGCTATTCGTTCCACATGGCGGACGCCGGGACCGATGCGATGGAGCGCGAGAAGGCGTTCCTCTTCGCCTCGGCGGAGGGGCGCAATCTCATGGAGGTGAACGAGGCGCTGCGTCGGGTCTACCGCGGCGAGTACGGCGTCTGCGAGTCCTGTGGGCAGCCGATCGGGCGGGGACGCCTCGAGGCGATGCCGCACGCGCGGCTGTGCGTGGTGTGCAAGTCCAAGGAGGAGCGGGCCGGCCGGAGCGGCCAGTGAGGCGCTCGTGGCTGCTGCTCTTCGCGGTCGCGAGCGGGGTGCTGGCTCTGGATCTGTGGACCAAGCACTGGGCGGTCCAGACCCTGCAGTACAGCGCGCCGATCCAGGTCATCGGCGAGTACGTGCGCTTCACCTACACGCGCAACTCCGGGGTCGCCTTCGGGATCGGCGCGGGCATGCGCTTCCCCTACTACGTCTTCTCGATCGTCGCCGCCGCGGCGATCCTCTATCTGTTCTCGCGGGCGCGCGCGCAGTCGTTGACGCGCCAGATCTCGCTGGCGCTGATCCTCGGCGGCGCGATCGGCAACCTCATCGACCGCGTCACCTCGGGCGAGGTGGTGGACTTCATCGAGGTCGGCGTCCGGCAATGGCACTGGCCGGTGTTCAACGTCGCCGATTCGGCGGTCACGATCGGCGTGCTGCTGTTCGTGCTTCCCTGGTCGCGTGCCGCCGGCTCGGAGGCGGAGGCGCCGCACGCTTCGGCCGCGGGGGATGCGGCCCCGGCGCCGCGGAACGCGATGGAAACGGATGACCCGCATGCTGAACCTCTCGGTTCCGGCCCCGCGCGCGGGGGAGCGGCTGGATCGCTTCCTGGCGGCGGCGCAAGCGGACCTCTCGCGTAGCCGGCTGCAGTCGTTGATCCGCGAAGGTCGGGTGCGGGTCAACGGCGCGCCGCGCCGCGCCTCGCACCGCCTCCAGGGCGGAGATCGCGTCGAGATCGAGCTGCCGCCGCCGCGCGTGGTCGCGCTCGAGCCCGAGGACCTGCCGCTGCGCGTGATCCACGAAGACGCCGCGATCCTGGTGGTGGACAAGCCGGCAGGCATGGTGGTCCATCCCGGCGCCGGGGTGCCGAGCGGCACGCTGGTGCACGCGCTGCTCCACCGCGACCCCGCGATCGCGGGAGTCGGCGGCGCGGGACGGCCCGGCATCGTCCACCGGCTCGACCGCGACACCTCGGGCCTGCTGGTGGTCGCGCGCACCCCGCGGGCCTACCGCGCGCTGATCGAGGCGATGCGCGAGCGCCGGGTGCGGCGCGTCTACCAGGCGCTGGTGTGGGGCGACCCGCCGGCCGACTCGGGCGAGATCGAGGGCGCCATCGGGCGCAGTCCGCGCGACCGCAAGCGCATGGCGGTGGTGCGGCGCGGAGGCAAGCCGGCGCGCACGCTGTGGGCGGTGCGCGAGCGTTTCGGCCCGGCGACGCGGCTCGAGGTGCGCCTCGACACCGGGCGCACGCACCAGATCCGGGTGCACTTGGCGAGCGCCGGGATGCCGGTGGTGGGCGACCCGGTCTATGGCGGGCGCGGGAAAAAGCAGTTGAGCGCGGGTGCGGCGGAGCGTAGCCTCGCACGGGAAGTGCTCGATGGCCTTTCCCGGCAGGCGCTGCACGCGTCGGAGTTACGGTTTCCGCACCCGGTCGACGAGGTGCCGCTGCGCTTCACCTCTCCCCTGCCGGAGGACATCGGCCGCGCGCTCGGGCTGCTCCGGGCTCATCGTCGAGAACAGCGGGGTTGACTCGCGCCATGCCAAAATCCCATCCGCCCGCCGATGTCGTGACGGTGGTGATTCCCAGCCGGCTCGAGCTGCTGCCGGTCATCGACCGCGTGGCGCAGACGCTGTGCGAGGGGATGGAGTTCGGCGAGGACGCCTGCTCGCAGGTGACGATGTCGGTGATCGAGGCGGGGACCAACGCCATCCAGCACGGGCATCGGCGCGACGCCGCCAAGGACGTGGACGTCACCTTCAGGACCTTTCCCGACCGCATCGAGATCGACGTCCACGACATCGGGCCCGGTTTCGATCTCAGCGAAGTGAACGGCGACATCACCCGGCCCGAGCACCTGCTCGAAACGCGCGGACGCGGGATTTACATCATGCGAGCCTGCATGGACACCGTGGATTTCCGCTTCGGCCCGTCGGGCACGATCTGCCACCTGGTCAAACGCCGGCCGGCGGTCGCGAACTCCGCCTGACCTCACGCCCGTGCCCCGCATACTCGCCGTGGATTGGGGCGGCCGGCGCATCGGCATGGCGCTCAGCGACCCGCAGGGCATCGTCGCCACCGGGCTCGAAACCCTCGAGGTGCGCGGTGCCGCGGACGCCGTGGCACGGGTCCTGCGTGCCATCCGGGAGCACGAGGCCGAGGCGGTCGTGGTCGGCCTCCCGCTGCTCATGTCGGGCGAGCGCGGCGAGGCCGCGCAACGGGCGCAGGCGTTCGCCGACGCGCTGGCGGCCCGAACGGAGGTGCCGGTGGACATGTACGACGAGCGGCTGACGTCGGCCCTGAGCGCGCGGCGACTGCGCGAGCTGGGGGTGCGCACCGGCCACGCCAAGCGGCGCGTGGACCAGGGCGCGGCGATCGCCCTGCTCGAGTCCTACCTGCTGCGCATCCGCTCGCGGCCCGCCGCTCCGGAGGACTGAGCGGTGGCGCCCCGCAAGTCCGCCACCGCGCGCAAGCCGCCCGCCCGCCGGCGTCCGTTCCGGCCGCGGCGCTGGGCGCTGCTGCTGTTCCTGGTCGCCGGCCTGGCGGTGGCCGCCGACCTGTTCCTGCCCGCGGGGCCGTTTCCGCCGGCCGAGCGGCGCGTGGTGCTGGTGCAGCGCGGCCAGTCGCTGGCCCAGGTCGCGCGGGAGCTCAAGCGCGTGGGCCTGCTGCGCGGTGTGCTCGGCTTCCAGGTGCTGGCGCGGGTGATGAACCTCGACCGCCACATCAAGGCCGGCCAATACGCGTTCCGGCTCGGGATCTCGGTGCCCGCGCTGCTGCGCGCCTTCGCGCGCGGCATGAGCGGGCTCAACCTGGTCACGATCCCCGAGGGGCTCACCCTCGGCGAGGTGAGCCTGCTGCTTTCGAACCATCTCGGCGTGCCGGTCGCGGCCTTCGATTCGCTCGCCCACGACCGCGCCTTCATGGACTCGCTCGGCATCACCGCGCCGTCGCTCGAGGGCTACCTCGGCCCCGACTCCTACGAGTTCCTGCCCGGCACCTCGCCCGAGGTGGCGTTTCGCACCATGGTGGCGCGCCAGCGCCGCGTCCTGCTCGAGGCCGCGGTCGGGCGCGACTCGCTGCCGCTCGATCTCTCGCTCAACCAGGTGCTCACGCTCGCCTCGATCGTGGACTCCGAGGCGCAGATGAACGACGAGCGCCCGCGCATCGCCGCGGTCTACCTCAACCGGCTCCAGCTCGGGATGAAGCTGCAGGCCGACCCGACCGTGGCCTACGGAATGGGCCGCAGCCCGCGCTCGCGCCTCTACCTCCGGCATCTGCGGATCAGCTCGCCGTTCAACACCTACCTCTACGACGGGCTCCCGCCGGGCCCGATCTGCAATCCCGGGCGCGCGAGCATCCGCGCGGTGCTCGACCCCACGCCGGGCGAGAAGGCGCTCTACTTCGTGGCCCGCGGCGAGGGGCGGCACCTGTTCGCCAGGACCTACGCCGAGCACCTCGCCAACATCCGCGACGTGCGATCGCGCGCCGGCGCCGAGGTCGACTCGATCGAGCTCGACACGACGCTCGTCTCGCGCGGACTCTAGCGCCGTGCTCGCCGGTCACCCGGCGCTGTGCTAGAGTCGTCGTCCCTTGTCCTCTCCCCTTCACGTCCTGATCGCTCCGCCCGCCGCGCGCCCGCTTCCGGGGCTGGCCTGGCAGGAGCGCCTCGAGCGGCTCCGCGGCGAGCTGGCGCGGCTCGGCTCGGTGGTGGTCGCCTACTCCGGCGGCGTGGATTCGAGCGTGCTGCTGCGCGCGGCCCACGAGGTGCTGGGCGAGCGCGCGGTGGGCGTCATCGGCCGCTCCGATTCCTACGCCGCGCGCGAGCTGGAGCTGGCGCTGGCCCAGGCCGCGGCCTTCGGCGCGCGGGTCGAGGTCGTCGCTACCGGCGAGCTGTCCGACCCGCGCTTCCGCTCCAATCCCGCCGACCGCTGCTACCACTGCAAGAGCGAGCTCTACCGCCGGCTCGGCGAGGTGGCGGCGCGGCTCGGCGCCGCGGCGGTGCTCGACGGCACCATCGCCGACGATCTCGTGGACTTCCGCCCCGGGCGCCGTGCCGCGGCCGAGTACCAGGTGCGCTCGCCGCTCGCCGAGCTGGGGTTCGCCAAGGCGGACGTGCGCGCGGTGGCGGCGCACTACGGCCTGGCGAGCCGCGACAAGCCGGCCGCACCCTGCCTGGCGTCGCGCATCCCCTACGGGACCGAGATCACGCGCCAGAGCCTCGACATGGTGGAGCGGGCCGAGGAGCTGCTGCGCGGGCTCGGATTTCGCGAGCTGCGGGTGCGGCACTTGGGCGAGACCGCGCGCATCGAGGTGCCGCTCGCGGATCTCGCCCGGCTGGTGGAGCCGGGGCTGCGGGAGCGTGCGGTCGCGGGGCTCAAGGACATCGGATACCGCGTCGTCGCGCTCGATCTCGAGGGATTCCGCTCGGGGAGCCTCAACGCGGGGCTGGATTCGCCCGGTCCGGCCCAGGCGACTTGAAGAAAGCTGGAACCGCACCCGGAGGGACGTGGGTAATACGGGCACGCCCCACGGAGGCGGCGGCACAGTCAGGCGATCTTCGCTGGGATCGTTCGTGCCCCGGGCCTCTCTGTACACAGGCCCTGCCGATGGTCTCGGGATAGGTCGTTTAGCCCGAAGCGATCGGCTATTTGCATTTTCGGTCCGTGGGGAGAGGAGCGCGCAATGACCGTAGCGAAGAGCACCGTGAAGCGGGGGCTGCGCAGGCCCGCCGAACCCGACCTGGGATTCAACTGGGGGCCCGTCAATAGCCTCCTGCTGGGATTGGGCTTGGCGGTGCTGGTCGCGGGCTACGTGGGGCTTTCCAGGGGCTCCATCACGCTGGCCCCCGTTCTGCTAGTGCTCGGCTACTGCGGTCTGATACCCGCCTCTCTCCTGATCCGCGGCCGGAACGCCAAATCGGGCGAATAGCTCAGCTGGTAGAGCACTTGCCTTACACGCAAGGGGTCACAGGTTCGAGCCCTGTTTCGCCCACCACCGTGGAAAGTGCGACGCGAATGGCCTAAAAGCGCGTCATCATAGACGTTATCCGCCTGGGATGGGTGCCCGTGGCCGGATAGCGACGGCGAACTGGAAGTCGGAGCGGCTGGAGGCGATCAAAAAGCTCCTTGACATCGCGCGGACGTGGCTCATAGACTTGTTCTCGTCTTGGAAGGCCTTGTAAGCGCGTCAATTAAGCTTCCTCTAGCACTTCGAAGAACTTGCGAAATCGAGATGACGAAAGGAGGTGGCTCGTAGCCAGACCTGATTGCTTGCAACTGAGCCTTGCCTACGACTTAGCAACAGGGTGACCCATCTCTGGAGGTGCGACAATGACTGGTTTGGTTCGCAAGGCCACGCTTTTCGCTGCGTGCGGCCTGCTCATGGTTGGTTCTGCGTTCGCGGGGCGCCCCAGCCCCGGTAATTCGACCGTTCCCTGCGGCATCGTGCTGGTGGGCCACGACGGCACGACCGGCGCGGGCAACCCGAAGGTGGACTGCGTCGGCAAGTTCTGCGTGGTGGTGATGGACGATCAGAGTCCTCCCCAGCCCATCGCCAACAGCACGGTCATCATTGACTTCGCCCTGTGCTGCAACGACATCATGATCGCCCAGTCGCAGAACGGCAATCCGGCCTGCAACGTGTTTCCGGCGACGGTGGACTGCGCCACGAAGACGGTGCGCGCGCTGACCGATGCGACGGGAACCGTGTGCTTCACGATTGCCGGCGCTTCCAAGAGCAGTACTGTCACTCCGGGTAATCTCACCGGCCAGAGCCCCGCCGCATGCGCCAGGATTTTCGCCGACGGCACGCTGCTCGGCACGGCGCAGGTCGCCTGTATCGACCTCGACGGCGGGCTGGGTGGAGGCGCTGAGGGCATCACGAGTGCCGACCGGTCCGTGCTGCAGGTCGATTACTTCCTCTACGGAGTCATTCACACCCCGTCGGATCCGTATCGCGCGCGCTCGGACCTCGACTTCAAGGTGCTCTGCGTGCAGGACATCTCGGGAGCTGACCTGTCCTTGTGGGACACCATCAACTTCGCCAGCGGTCAGTTCGGCACCCAGGCTTCGTACTTCAACGGGCCGTTCTGCAGCTGCCCGTAATTCGAACCACGGGCCGCACCGCATGACTGCATCGGAGACATCGACCGTGAAGAAAGGTGGTGGTGGCCCACGAGCAATTGCGTTTGATTTCCAGGAGCACCCGCTCATCCCCTTCGCTGGTTTGTTTGTCCCCTGGAGGCAATAATGAAGAAGCTTCTGGTAATGACCGGCGTTCTCTTGGCGCTGTCGGCGCCGATGGCGGGCGCGACCGGCCTCAACCTCGGCTGGAACGACTGTACGCTCGGCCCCGGCCTGGCCAATCTGAACGATGCGTGCACGGCGCAGTTCGGTGCACC
>MFFQ01000127.1 GCA_001780165.1 Candidatus Eisenbacteria bacterium RBG_16_71_46
GCTCACGAGGGGGAGTTCCTCTTTTTGCTCCCGGAACTGTCAAACTGCGACTGCCTCCCCGGCAAAGCCGGGGGGTCTCCTACAGGACTCTAGGTCTTCTTGGGCTTTCTGGCATGGGTTGACCCACGGCTCCAAAACTATAGTTTATGCCCATAGCATACACCGACGCTCGGGATTCGCCCACGGATGCCACGACGCGAACTTCTGACCCCGGCCCAACGCCAGCAGGTGCTGGCGCTGCCCAGCGACGCCCGCCAGATCGCCGAGTGCTACGCCCTCTCCGCGGCTGATCTCGACCTCGTGAGCATCCATCGCGGCGAGCCGAACCGCCTGGGGTTTGCCGTGCAGCTCTGCTTCCTACGGCATCCGGGCCGTGCGTGGTCGCCGGAAGAGCAGCTGCCGTCGCCGATGGTGTCGTTCATCGCTCACCAAGTCGAAACCGAGCCGGAGCACCTGACGGACTACGCACGTCGGGATGAGACCCGCCGCGAGCACCTGGGCGAACTGCTGGGAACCCTGGGCTGGAGCACGTTTGGTCTGGCGGACTATCGCGAGCTGTCGGCGTGGCTCGTGGGACTGGCCCGCACGACCGATCACGGACTCGTGCTGGTGCAGGCACTCATCTCCGAGCTGCGCCGTCGCCGCGTGGTCGTGCCGGTTCTCGCCGTGCTGGAACGGCTGGCCACGGCAGTCCGGTCTCGGGCTCGTCGCGAAACCTACCGGGCCCTCACTGCCGATCTCAGCGCCGAGCAACGCATCCTGCTGGACGCGCTGTTGGAACCGCGTCCGGATACGGCGCAGACCCATCTCGGCTGGATGCGCCAACCCGCGGGGGTGCCCAGTGCCGGGAATATCCTCAAGTGCATCGAGCGGCTGACCTCTCTTCGGAGCGTCGGCATCCCCGCGAGCTGGGCGAACCGTGTGCACCAGAACCGCCTGCTGCAGATCGCTCGTGAGGGTGCCAACACCGATGCGGCACACCTGCGCGAGCTCACCGAGGACCGCCGCTACGCGACCCTGGTGGCGACGGTGCTCGACACGGTCGCCACGCTCACCGACGAAACGCTCGAGATGCACGAGCGCTTCACCGGCCGGCAGTTCCGGAAGGCCGAACGTCGGCACCAGGAAGCCTTCCAGCAGAGCGGCAAGGCGATCAACGAGAAGCTGAACCTCTACGCCCGGATCGGTCACGCACTTATCGCGGCACGCGCGTCAGCGAGCGACCCGTATGGGGCGATCGAAGCGCTCCTGCCGTGGGCGAGGTTCTGCGCTTCGGTCGACGAAGCGGCAAGGCTCGCCAAGCCCGACGATTTCGACTACCTCGGCCTGGTCGGTGACGGGTATGCGCAGCTCCGGCGCTATGCGCCGGAGTTCCTCGCCGCGTTTGAGTTCCGGGCCGCTCCCGCCGGCGAAGAGTTGCTGCGGGCGGTCGAGCTGCTGTGCGAGCTGAACGCGAACAACACCCGCAAGGTCCCCGATGGAGCCCCGCGAGGGTTCATCCGCCGTCGTTGGGAGACGTTGGTCTTTGCTGGCGATGGCATCGAGCGCCGCTTCTACGAGTGGTGCGTGATGGCAGAGCTCTAGAACGCGCTGCGCTCCGGAGATCTCTCGGTAGCCGGGAGCCGCCACTTCAAGGACTTCGAGGAATACCTGCTCCCGGTGAAGGCCTTCGCGACGGTGCGGTGCTCGGGGCTGCCGCTGGCGGTGGAGGCGGACTGCACGACCTACCTGAAGTCACGCAGTGAGCAGCTCCATGACGCGCTCGTGACGGTCAACCGCCTTGCGGATCGCAGCGAGCTGCCCGATGCCTCGATCGTGGACGGAGTGCTCAAGGTCACCCCGCTCACGAACCTCGTTCCGCCGGAAGCCGAGGCGTTGATGCGGCAGGCCTACGCGATCCTGCCGCGGATCAAGATCACCGACCTGCTGGTGGAGGTGGACCGCTGGACCGGGTTCACCCGGCACTTCACCCACCTCCGCACCGGCGAGGAGTCACAGGACCGCACGCTGCTGCTCACGGCCATCCTGGCGGATGCGATCAACCTCGGTCTCACGCGGATGGCTGAGGCCTGCCCGGGCACGTCGCTCTCGCGTCTCTGCGGGGTCGCTGACTGGCACATCCGCGACGAGAGCTACAGCAAGGCGCTCGCGGAGATCGTCAACTACCACCATCACGTGCCGTTCGCGATGCACTGGGGGGAGGGCACGACGTCGTCCTCGGACGGCCAGCGCTTCCGCGCCGGCGGACGCGGCGAAGCCGCCGCTCAGGTCAATGCGCGCTACGGCAACGAGCCGGGCGTGCTGTTCTACACCCACATCTCGGACCAGTACGCGCCGTTTCACACCAAGCTCATCAACGCCATCGTCCGCGATGCCACGCACGTCCTCGACGGGCTGCTCTACCACGAGTCGGAGCTACGCATTGAAGAGCACTACACCGACACCAACGGGTTCACCGAGCACGTCTTCGCGCTCTGCCATCTGCTCGGCTTTCGCTTCGCGCCACGCATCCGAGACCTCGCGGACCGCCGCCTGTACTCCATCGAGAAGCCGGGCACGTATCCGGCCCTCGAAGGGCTGATCGGCGCGACTCTCAACTCGAGGCAGGTCAGCACGCACTGGGAGGAAATCCTGCGGCTGGCTACGTCGATCAAGCACGGCACGGTGACCGCCTCACTGATGCTGCGGAAGCTCGGGGCCTACCCGCGCCAGAACGGGCTGGCGCTCGCGCTCCGCGAGCTGGGTCGGCTCGAGCGCACCCTGTTCGTCCTCGACTGGCTGCAGAGCCTCGAGTTGCGCCGGCGCATCCACGTCGGTCTCAACAAGGGCGAGGCCAAGAACGCCCTCGCCCGGGCCGTCTTCTTCAATCGCCTCGGGGAACTGCGCGACCGGACCTACGAGAACCAGCGCCACCGGGCCAGCGGCCTCAATCTCGTCGTCGCGGCGATCGTGCTCTGGAACACGGTCTACTTGGAGCACGCGGTGCAGGGCCTCCGCAAACGCGGCCAGGCCATTCTCGACGAGCTCCTCCAGCACCTGTCACCGCTGGGCTGGGAGCACATCAACCTGACGGGCGACTACGTGTGGGATGCCGCCAGCCGGGACCGCCAACCCCAGCTCCGACTGCTGCGGGGCCTCAGGAAGACCCCTTAGCGTACAATTTTTTGCAACCCGAGGGGTGACCCCTTCCTGATCAAGGGCATGGTGAAGGGAAAGATGCCGCGGGACTCGACCTACCGGATCCTGCTCGACTGGAAGGGCGAGCTGGCCAAGGCCTACCGCTTCGACAAGGCGTCGGCGACCGTGCTGCTGTTCGGACCCGAGGGTGCCGAGGTGCACCGCTCCGGCGTCCAGGATCTCGAGCCCGGCCCGATGGGGCCGATCCTGCGCGCGGTCCGCTCGCTGCTGGCCTCCGTCGGCGGCGCAGGAGAGTAGTGACGGGCGGAGCCTAGTGGTCCGTCAGCCGTCGAGCAAGGGGTAGAGTCTGCGCAGCTTGATGCGGGCATCGGCGGTGGTGAATCGCCAGCGGGCTTTCTGGTGTTTGATGTTGCGCTCCGCTTCCCATCGGGTCGCATGCCGATCCAGTTCCCGGATGTCTGCAATGCGACGATCCAAACATTGGCGGCTGAGCACCGCGAGTTCGATCTCGGCCATGTTCAGCCACGAACCATGCTTGGGGGTGTAGTGAATCTCCAATCGGTCGGCGATCCGCTTGGCCTCGGCCGGCGGGAACGCTTCGTACAGCGATCCGGGATGATGGGTGTTGAGCTGATCCATCACCAGCACGATCTTCTCGGCCTTGGGGTGGATACGATCCACCAGCTCTCGCACGCTTTCCGCCCACTCGACGCGCGTACGCCGCGGGGTGACTTTCACCCGCCGCCGGCCAGCCAGCGGCTCGAAAAACATGAACACGTTCGCCACTCCATTGCGGACGTACTCGTAGTCGCGGCGCGCGGCCTGCCCCGCTACCATCGGCAGCGCCTGGCGTGTCTCGCCAATCAACTGCTTCGGCGTTTCGTCCATGCACACCAACGGGCGGCACGGATCGTACGGCCGGGTGTACACCTCCAGCACGTCTTCCATGTGGTAGACGAACTCGGCGGACTGTTGCGGTGGGATGCACCATTCTCGCTTCAGCCACGGCTTGATCTCGTTTTTTTTAACACCTAGCGCACGGTCTCGTGGGACAGCGAGTCGACGTGATCCAGCCTCACCATGCGATCGGCCAAGAGACGCAGCGTCCACCGCCCGTGTCCGTCCGGCGGAGTGCTGCAGGCCAATGCGATCAGATGGGCCTCCTCCTTGCCGTCCAGTTTGCGCGCGTACTCACGTCGCGGCGGCCGCGGCACCAGGGCCGCCTCCAGGCCTTCCTCAACCAACCGCTGGCGCACCTTCTCGATGGTCGAGACCGCCACATCCAGTGCCCCTGCGATCCGGGTGTCTTCCCATTCACGGTGCCTGTCGCGACGCTCGGCCTTGAGCAGGATCCGGGCATGCATCAACTTCCGTGCCGATGCCTTGCCCGACGCGATCATCGCTTGCAACGCTGCACGCTCCTCGCCGCTGAGCGTCACCACACATTTCTTCTTCACGCAGGCCTCCTTGCCTGGGCGGGTCCGTCCGCCCATGAAGAGAATGCCTGCGCTCACCCCTTGAAGCAATGCTGACGGACCACAAGTTCAGTGCCGCGACGGACTCGCTCACCAGCCGGGCGCGGACGATGAAGCGCTTGGGCGCCGAGCCGACGTAGTTGAACGGATAGCAGGTCACCAGCGTCACGCTCGGAGCGCCCGCCGGCTTCAGCACTTCGACCCGCCGCGGCGAGACGACCTTGGTCCATTCGACGCGGTAGTCGAACGTGCCCTCGGGAGTCACGAGACGGATGAGGTCGTTGAGCTGCACCCGGCCGAGGCCGCGGAAGTGGGTGTCGCGATGGCCGGCGAGGCCGACGTTGCCGGCTTCACCCGGGTAGGCGGTCGAGCGGATGTGGCCGACCGCGCGTTTCAGGGTGCCCGGATTGGTGCCCTCGGCGATGATCGCGGAGATATCGAGCCGCGGGATCTCGATGCGCCCGATGAGATTCGAACCCGCGACCACGGCCGCGACACCGGTCGCGGGATCGGGCTCGTTTCCTGGGCGGCCGACCTGCGCCGCGTACGTCAAAAGGTCGAGGCGGCGTGACGCCCCGACCTCATACGCGCGGATGCCGTTTTGATGTGCCGCCCACAGGCCCAGGAGCGCGAGGCCGGTGGCGAGCAGGAGTGCCTCGACGCGCCGGGGCGCGAGGCGCGAAAGCAGGCGGTGGAGCGGAAGGGTGATTGGGCGTAGTCGATCGGCGACATGTCGGATCAAATCCGAAATCCCTTTCGGCTCCGGGTGAGGCGATCAGGCCCTGCGCAACCGCCGCGCCAACCACAGCCCGGTCGCCGCCGCCACCAAGATCAGGCCGGCAAGGGCGATACGAGGCCAGGGGCTGGCCGTCTTCGGAAGCTCCTGCCACGGTTCGGAGCCGTAGGCGACGGGGCCGTGATCAGCTGCGGGCGCCCGCCCTCCCGCGGAGGCCGCCGGACCTTCGCTCGAAGTCTTGGTGGTGGTGCGCGGCGCCGCTGCCCCGACCTTGCTGCCGGAGCCAGCCGGTGCCGGCTTGGCCTGTCCCATCGCGCCCTTGGCCGCCGGTCCGGTGGAGCCCATCCGGGTCCGGGGCGTCGGGGCATTCGGGCGGGCCTGCACGGTGCCGGTCGCAGCCGGGGTCACCCTCACCGCGCGGAAGCCGCCGTTGTCCATGGCACGGAACTCGACCGTCTCGCGCGCGCCGGGCTTGAGATTGTTCGGCAGCAGCGAACGCGAGTCGAGCACGAACTTGATCTCCTCCCCCTGGTCGTTGCGGATCACCAGGGACTGCTGGCTGACGCTGACCACGACGCCGGTGATGAGGGGGCTGTTGCCCCGCAGGTAGTGGGTATCGGCCAGGGCCACGCCGCCCAACCCCGCCACGGACAGGGTGAGTGCCGCTGCAACTGCTAACGTTTTGCACTGCATACGTTTGTTCCTCTTGGCGGGCGCCGCCCTGGAACCCGGGCGAAGCCTCGCGGTGATCCCGGAGAGGCCGTCCGCACTCGCACGCGACTCCAGTTCCACGTCGGGGGCGGCGTCCGTGGCACCCCCCCTCGCGGTCGGAGCCGAACCGTGGGCGGTCCGACTATCACCTGCTCCGAGGTACAGACTACTGGTAACGCTAGCGGGCTGGGCGTGCGGACGTCAAGCGGCTTTGTGCAACCTGTCGCCCCGGGGCGGTGGCCGGGCGATGGATCAGCCGTACTCCGGGGCCGGGCGCCCCATCAGATAGCGGTCGAACCAGCGGCGAATGTGCTGCTGATTCTGCACCCGGCGCGACGGGGTGCCGCTGCGCGACAGCTCGTGGCTCTCGCCGGGGAACCGCAACATGACCGCGGTCTTGCGCTGCTGCTTGAGCGCGCGGAACATCGTCTCCCCCTGCCCGATCGGCGTGCGCCAGTCGTCTTCGCTGTGAATGACCATGAGCGGCGTCTCGACCCGCGCGGCGTAGTGGGCGGGAGAGCGCTCGAGGTACTCCTGCGCGTCCTCGAACGGGGGCCGGCGAAACCAGGCCGGGGTGAACAGGGCGAAGTCGGCCGAGTAGTACATCGCGGCCCAGTCGGCGACGCAGCGCTGGGTGATGGCGGCGGCGAAGCGCCGCGTGCGGGTGATGACCCAGTTGGTGAGCAGCCCGCCCCCGCTCCCGCCGGTGACGCCGAGGCGGCCCTCGTCCACGTAGCCACGGGCGATGACCGCGTCCACTCCCGCCATCAGATCCTGGAAGTCGTCGCCGGGATAGCGGTACTGGATGATGTTGGCGAACTCCTGCCCGTAGGTGGTGCTGCCGCGGGGATTGGTGTAGAGCACCACGTAGCCCGCGGCGGCGAGCACCCGGAACTCGTGGAAGAAGCCGACGCCGTAGGCGACGTGCGGGCCGCCGTGGATCTCGAGGATCAGCGGATACTTCCGCGCCGGGTCGAAATCCGGCGGCTTGACGATCCAGCCCTGGATGCGCCGGCCGTCGAAGGACGGGTACCAGAGCTCCTCGACCTCGCCCAGGCCCGCCCCCGCGCACAGCTCCTCGTTCGGATCCCAGAGCCGGCGCAGCGTGCCCGAAGCAACGTCGTACAGGTGGAGCACGCCGGGGCGCGTGACGTCGCCCAGGACCAGCGCCGCGCGCCGGCCGTCGGGGGTGAGGCTGCCCGCGATCACCTCGTGACGCGCGTCGGTCAACTCCTCGACCGCGCCGTCCGCCAGCGCGACCCGCGCCAGCATCGCCGCGCCGTGACGCCCGACCACGGTGAGCGCGGCGCGGCCCTCGCCGGTGAATCCGAGCGGCATGGCACCTCCGCCGCGCGGAGGGTGCTGATCGGAGGAAAGACCATCGCCGATCTCGAAGTCGAAGTCGGCGGTGAGAACTCGCGGCTCGCGCCTTGGCCAATCGCCCTCGAACAACAGCAGGTCGCCTTGGTCGTAGGAGCGCGGCGGGTCGGGCCGCAAGCCGCCCACGGCGACGATTCGCCCGTGGGCGTCTTCGGCGAACGCGGCGATCGTGCCGCCGAGGTCGGCGACCAGCGCGAGGTCCTCGCCGTCGGTCGGCGCCCCCCGATCCGCGGGCACCGCGAAGATGTCCGTGTGCTCGGGCCCGAACCAGGGCTCGTCGCGTCGATCCGAGAGGAAGAGGATCCAGCGGCCGTCGCGCGACCAGCACGGAGCGCTCTCCTTGAAGCGTCCGCGGGTGAGCGGACGCGGCTCGCCCTGCTCGAGATCCACCACCCAGACGTGATCGAGATGGTCGAGGTCGATGAACCCCTCGGCGTTCATCCGGAACTCCGGACGCGTCACGATCCGCCCCGGCTCGTGCTTGGGCTTCTTGCGCTCGGGATCGTCCAGCTCGGGATGGGTGCCGCTCAGAAACGCGAGCCGGGCGCCGTCGGGCGACCACGCGGGAGCGGAGGCCCCCTTCTCGAGCCGGGTGAGCGCGCGCGCCTCCCCCCCCACCATCGGTAGCACGTGGAGCTGCCCCGGCTTGCCCGCGTCGGGGGCGCGCACGAACGCGAGCTGGAGGCCGTCCGGGGACCAGCGCGGCTGCGAATCGTGCGTGCCGAAGGTCAGCGGGCGGGGCGCGGCCCCGGCCGTATCGGTCGCGATCATCCACAGACTGGTGCGGTACTCGTCGGCGTCCGCGTCCACCGCGACGCGCGTGAACGCGATGCGCGTCCCGTCGGGCGAAATTCGCGGATCGGCGATCCACTGGAAGCGCAGCAGGTCTTCTTCGCGCATGGGGTCCGCTTCGCGGAGAGAGGTGGGACGGAGGCGACGGAAGAGCCGCAGGCTAGGGCAACCCGCGCGCGCCGGTCAAACACGGCGCGGGCGGCCGCGCCGATCGCGCCGGACCGCCCGCGCCTGTACGCTTCGCCGGAGACTAACGCGCGAGTGCCACCTTCGACGCGTGCGAGGGCATCAGGAAGGGCCCCGGCCCCGCGGCGTCGGCACCCCCGGCGGGAGCGGCACGAGACCGAAGGGCCCGATCGCGGCCTCGTACGGGTCTTCGGCGACGGGGGCGGTGGTCGTCGATTTGGCGCAGCCTGCGAGCAGCAGGACGAGCGACGCGGCGGCGAGCGCACCGGAGCGACTGCGCGGCATGGTGAGCCTCCCAGGCGGATTGCGGTGAGGCTCGGACGCACAACATGACTAGACGCAGCGCTCACCCCGCAGCCTCAAACTGCCGGCCCACTCGCGCGGGGCGCGGGCCGGGCCCGGCGCGGGCCGCATCGGACGGGGGCCGCATCGGGCGCGACCCTCGCCGAACGCGGGCCGCGCTGGCGCCCCACGGCCCCTTCGCGCTAGGGTCGCCCGCGTCCCGACCCCCGGCCACCTCCATCTCGAGCCCACGATCAGGACCCGCCCGTGACCGCCGCCGCCCCCTCCACCTCCGCTCCCCGGACCTGGGCCACGCTCGGGGCCTTCGCCGGCTGCAGCGTCATCTGGGGCAGCACGTTCCTGTTCATCCGCATCGGCAACGAGGCGGTTCCGCCGCTGTGGGCGGCAACCCTGCGGCTCGCCTTCGCCGCGATCATCCTCTTCCCGCTGGTCCGCCTCACCGGCCGGCGGTTGCCGCGCGGGGCGGCGCTGCGGGCGGCTGCGGGGTTCGGCTTCTTCAACCTCGGCCTCGGTTTCTGCCTGCTCTACTGGGGCGAGACCGCGGTGGCCTCGGGCCTGAGCGCGGTGATCTTCGCCACCATCCCGCTCAGCACGGCGCTCTTCGCGCGCGCACACGGAATCGAGCCGCTGAACGGGGTCAAGATCGCCGGGGCGCTGGTGGCGCTCGCGGGCGTGGCCGTGATCTTCTCCGGCCAGCTGAGCGGGAAGGTGCCGCCGTTCGCGCTGGCGGCGCTGGTGCTCGCCTCCATCTGCGCGTCCTACTCGGGCATCATCCTCAAGCGCGGACCTCGCCAGTCGCCGCTCGGCGTCAATGCCGTCGGGGCTCTCGCCGGCCTCCCGGTGTGCCTCGTTGGCAGCCTGCTCGCCGGCGAGAGCCACGCGTTTCCCTCCACCCCGGCCGCGCTGGGGCCGATCCTCTATCTCACGATCGCGGGCTCGGTCGGGGCGTTCGTGCTCTTCGCCTGGCTCGTCAACCACTGGCCGGTGACGCGCATCAGCTTCATCTCGGTGCTGGTGCCGGTCGTGGCACTGGTCCTGGGCGCGCTGGTGAAGCAGGAGCGCCTCACGGGCGCGAGCGGCGCGGGCTGCTCGCTGGTGCTGGCGGGCCTGATGCTCGCGATCTGGAGCGACCGGCGGCGGGCGTCCGCCGGCGCGCCGGCGGGCGCGGCGCGCTCGCGCGGGATCAGTCCTCGGCCCTGATCCGCGGATCGAGCACCATGTACACCAGATCCACGACCAGGTTGGCGACGACGATGAACAGCGCCGCGAACATCACGGTGCCCATGACCATCGGCAGGTCGAGGCACAGGCGCGGGATTCCCGCCGCGCGGCTCAGCGTGGATTGCGGAACAGGATGGAGAGCCCGGTGCGCAGCTCGTGCTCGTTGAAGTCCGCAACCGGATCGTCGAGCACGCGCCGGAAGCGATACTCCACGCGGATGGCGGCGCGATCCGCGACCAGCGCCAACGCGCCGATCCCGGCGCCGAGGGGATAGCGGGCCTGGCGGAAGCTGCCGAGCCACTCCTGGCGCACGCCACCGTAGAGCGCCAAGTAGGGATAGAGCGCGCTGGCCCCGGCGGCGCGCTGCCACGAGACGGCCCCCGAGAGGTCCAGGATGTCGAGCGAACTGATGGACGAGTAGCCGACCTCGAGCCCGAGGCCGAGGAAACCCGGGGTCAGCGACTGGAAGCGGTCGCCGCGCACACCGAGGCTCGCGTGGCTCGTGCCCTCCACGGCGGTCCATGTGCCGTCGAGGCCGAGGGCGATCGCACCGGGACGCAGCCGCGGGACCGCGGGCGGGCCCTCGGCGCCCGCCCCCGGCGGAAGCGCCGCCGCCGCGAGGATCACGCCGAGCGCGACCAGTCCTGCCGCGCCCCACCGGCGGCGCGCGGCGGGCCGCGCTCCGGCGCCGCGGAGGCCGGAGCCCACGGCGCTCCCGTCCCGCCCCGGGGGGACGCGCGGGGCGCTCACGGCGCCCCCCAGGCGTCGGCCAGCACCCGTGCGGCGGGCTTGCCGTGCGCGGTGTAGTCACGGTCGAGCGGTCCGCCCGAGCCGTCGGCCGGCCAGTTCCACCAGTAGAGACCTTCGCACCAGGACCTGTCCCCGGTGGCCTGAAGGGCGGCCCAGTAGAGGTCGGCCTGCTCCTCGAGATCGAGGGGTTCGTCGGAACCGAACGCATACGGGTGCATGCCGGCGCCGTCCACGCTGCGGTAGCCGATCTCGGTGAGCAGGATCGGGCGGCCGGTCTGCCGGTGCAGCCGCTCGAGGCGATCGAGCCAGGGCTGCCAGCCGGCGAGCAGATCGAAGCGGCTCTGACGCGTGCGCGTGGCCACCGGGAAGTAGTAGTCCACCCCCACCGCGTCCACCGCGTCCCAGAACGTCACCCGGGGCGCCTCGTCCCAGGACGCCGCGTACACCACGCGCCCCGAGAACACCGAGCGCACGCGGGCGATGAGCGCGCGCCAGCGTCCGGCATCGCCGCTGAGGCCGGCGAGCTCGGTGCCGACCACGAACGTGCCCACCCCCTCCGCCTCCGCGAGCCCGGCCCAGGGCATGATGAAATCGGCGTAGGACTCGAACCACGCGTCGGGCCGGGGAGGATCGATGCCGCCGCGCCAGCTCCCGTCGTCCAGATCCACGTGGGGCTTGAGCGCCAGCGCGAGCCCGCGCGCCCGCGCCGCCTGGAGGACCTGGTCCATCGCGGCCGGCGTCGGGGTGCGGAAGTCGTTCGCTCTCAGGATCGGCGATCGCGCGTTGGTCTGGTACGCGGTGACGATCAGCGTCACGGTGTTGGCCCCGGTCGCCGCCAGCGCGTCGAGCGCGGGCCCCGCCGCGGGGGCCGCGTAGCCGTCGCCGCTCCAGTCGACGAAGGTGATGCCGCGCACCGGCGGCAGCGTCGCGCCCGCGGGGCCGGTGGGCAGCCGCTCGCAGCCGACGGCGGCGAGCAGCAGCAGCACCGCCGCCGCGGGGCCGGCGCCGCGCCGGCGGCTGCGGCGGATCGCGAGGAGCTGCGGTCCGGATCCTCTGGGGGTGCGCCTCACGTCCGCGACTCTAGCCCGACCGCTTCACGGCCCGCCAGCCGAAACTGCGCGGGGTGGGGATCGCGGCGCGCCGACTGCGGCGTGGGCGCCGCGACGAGCGGAACACGGCGCGCGTCCGCCGCGCAAGACCCGCGCGCGATGACAACCGCGCACGCCGATGCTAGAGTCTTGTCATGTTCGGCGGCACCGCGTCCTTCACATCCCGTGCCTTCAGCCGCCCTGGCGCCCTCGCCTGGATCGCGCTCGCGGCGCTCGCCGCGGACCCCGCCGCGACCCGGGCGGCCCCGATCCACACCAGCTACCTGTGGCACATGCACCAGCCGATCTACTGGCCCGAGCGCAGCACCTGGAACGGGGCGGCGGTCGAGTTCGCCCACGAGACCATCGCTCTGGGGCACAGCCAGAGCGACGTGTTCTCGATCTTCAACAGCGACGACCGGGTGCACGATTACCAGGACTATCCCCGGGTCGCCCTCCAGTCGGTGCTCGAAGTCCCCGACGCCGGGGCCCAGGTCTCGTTCGCCGGGTCGCTGATCCAGAACGTCTCGAGCCTCGGCGCCTCGGGATGGAACGGCGGGCGCTACGCCCCCGACTGGAGCCAGCCGTACCGCGAGGCGATGGGCTGGACCACCTCCGGCGGACGGCGGCGCCTCGACCCGGTGGTGGTCGGCTTCCATCATCCGATTGCCCCGCTGCTCGACCAGTTGGTCTTCCGCCGCATGCTCCAGACCCAGAAGGCGATCATGCCCGGGACGTGGGGCTCGCCCGCGCTTTCCACGGGCTTCTTCCCCGCCGAGATGTGCTTCAGCGAGCGGCTCATCCCGGCGCTGGTCGCCGAGGGCGTCGAGTGGGCGGTGGTGCCCGACATCCACATCGCCCGCGCCTGCGCCGACTACCCCTACGCCGCGAACCAGGACAACTGCGACCCGCCCAATCCCGCCGACCAGCAGAACCCGGCCCAGGGCGACTACTACACGCAGACCATCAGCCGCGGCGTCACCACCAAGGTGCCGGCGCCCTACGGCCTGCGCCCGCATCGCGCGCAGCACGTGGATCCCGAGACCGGCGCGGTGTCGAGCCTGGTGGTGGTCCCGGCCGCCAACGCCATGTCGTGGAACGAGGGCTACGGCACTTACGGCACCGGCGAGATCGACGCCATCGCCGCCCACAACGATCCGGCGAAGCCGATGCTGGTGCTGTTCGCACACGACGGCGACAACGCCTGGTCGGGCGGCGACTCCTATTTCAACCAGAACGTGACCCAGTTCACGCACGCCGCGGTCGCCCGCGGCTACGAGCCCACCACGGTGGCCGAGTTCCTGGCCGATCATCCGGTGGACGCGGGCGACGTGGTCCACGTCGAGGACGGCGGCTGGGTCAACGCCGACGGGGATTTCGGCTCGCCCCAGTTCATCAACTGGAACTGGCCGCTCGCGGGCGCTGCGGGCGGGTTCGACATTCCCGGCGGCTGGGCCGAGGACGAGCGCAACTGGGCGGTGCTCACCGCCGCGGTCAACCGGGTCGAGACCGCCGAGCAGATGACGGGCGCTCCGCTGATCGCGCGCGTCGTGGATCCGACCCAGGCCGGGACCAGCGCGCTCGAGAAGGCGTGGCACTTCCTGCTGGTCGGTTTCGAGAGCGGGTACATGTACTACGGCACCGCACTCGATTTCGAGATCAAGCCGACGCTCGCGGCCAACCGCGCGGTCGAGTACGCCGACCCGCTGCTGGCCGCGGGCGCCGACCTCACGCCCCCCACGGTGTGGCTGCCCCAGCGCCTGCCGTGGAATCCCGGCGGCCGCGGCGGCGGCGCGCTGTGGGGCTACCCCGGCGGACCGGGCGCTCCGATGACGTCGGATTTCCACGTCTGGACTTTCGTTCACGACGTGAGCGGCGTGGCGGGCGCCGAGCTGCGCTTCCGGCTCGACGCCGACGGGATCAACCCGCTCGCGACCACCGACAACGAGACCTACGCCGGCGGCCCGGGCGTGGGCGCGTGGCAGAGCCTGGCGATGACGCGGCGGGCGTTCCCCAAGGGCAACGTCCACAACGACCCCAAGATCGACTTCTCGGTGGCTCCGACCTACATCGCCGACGAGTTCTGGGCCCAGGTGAGCGGGCTCTCCGACGTGCTGGTGGACTACTACGTCGAGGCCGTGGACTCGCTCGGCAACCTGCGCAAGAGCCCGATCCAGCACGTCTACGTGGGCTCCGGAACCCCTCCCGCCGACCCCGCGGTGAGCTGGGAGCCGGAGAGCCCCGTGGCCGGCGGCAGCCTCACGATCCATTACGACGCGGTCGCCGGCGCGCTGCCCGACGCCACGAACCCGGTCCGCATCCACATCGGCCACAGCGGCTGGACCGAGGTGATCGCGCCCGATCCCGAAATGACCTGGAACCCCACCTCGGCGCGCTGGGACTACACCTACGCCATCGCCTCCACCGCGACCGCAGTGGACTTCGTGTTCAACGACGGGGCCGGGACTTGGGACAACAACGGCGGCGCCGACTGGCACGTCGCGGTCTCGGGTGCGGGCGGGCCGCCGCACGTGATCGATGGCGCGCTCGACGCCGGACTGGTCCCGGTCTCCACCTGCGGCGGCCGGGAACTCTATGCCGATTACGACGGCCGCTACCTCTACGTCGCCGCGCCCGCGGTGGCGGGCACGGCCGGGCTCGACCACTTCGTGTGCGTCGCCCGCCCCACCACCACCGGTACTCGGGCCGCCCCCTGGGCCAAGGCGGGCACGGTGCCGGTCTACGACCTGCTGCTCGGCAACGAGGACTCCAACAACTGGTCCGGCTGGTTCGACGCCGCGGGGGGCGAGGTCACCGCGGGGGTGCAGAAGTGGGCCGGCGCCTGGCTCGAGGGACTCGTGGACGCGCAGGCCCGCTGGGGCAGCGCCCCCGAGTCGCTCGACGTGTGCTTCGCCGGCTACGCCAGCCCCGACGGCGGGGCGCTGGCGACCCAGGCTCCCTGCGGCGACGGGAACGGCAGCGTGGAGCCCGGCGAGCGGGTCCGCGTCGGCGGGCGAGCGACCACCGCGGTGGCGCCCCTGCCGGCGCCGCCAACGCCCGCGATCCGCCTGCTCTCGGGCAACCCTTCGCGTGGGCCGCTGCGCGTGGGCGTCGACGCCGGAGACGCCGGGCGCGTCGTGGTGGACTTGCTCGACCTGCATGGCCGGCGCGTGGCGCGGCTGTTCGACGGCGAGGTCTCGGGTCCCTTCGAGGTCGTCGCGGCCGGGCCCGCGGAGGGCGGCCGGTGGGCCGCCGGCATCTACTTCCTTCAGGTGCGCGGAACGAGTCTCGCCGCGGCGCGGCGCGTGGCCTTCGTCCGCTAGCGCGCGATCGAGCCGGCGACGTCCCCGCCCTCGTCGGCGTCTCCCGCGGGAAGCACGACCTGACGATCGCGAGCCGGTCGTTCCAGAGGGTCCGACCCCTTCCCGCCCGGCGCGCTCAGTAGATTCCCGGAATCAGCCGCCGGGTGCGCTTGCAGTACTCCCCGTACTCGGCGCCCAGCGCGTCGAGCAGCGCGCGCTCCTCGGCCCCGATGCGGTGGAGGTAGGCAGCGAGCGCCACCCCCAGCAGCACGAGCGCGCCGAGCCAGCTGCCGAGTCCGAGGCCGAAGCCGAACAGGGCCAGCAGCCCGCCCAGGTAGCTGGGGTGGCGCACGTGCCGATAGAGCCCCACCTCCACCACCCGCTGGCCGGGCTGCACCGCGACGTCCGGAGTGTGGAAGCGTCCGAGTTGGGCGATGGCGGCGGAGCGGATCGCCACGCCGGCGAAGAACACGACCAGTCCCGCGATCTGCGCCGGGACCGCCAGCGCGCCGAAGCCGCCGAGGCCGAGCATCCCGAAGGTGATGGCGGCGCCGACGCCGATCCATTTGGCGATCAGGATCACCACCAGCGACACCCGGCTATCCCGGCTGGTGGCCTGCCGCCGGCGGCCGAACACGATGGCGTTGTCCACCACGAGCCACAGCAGGAACAGCCCGAGAGTCAGCACGCGCAGGAACGCCATCGATCCTCCGGGGACGGGCGCAGCCCGCGGAGTGAATCACAGACCGCGGCGGGCGTCACCCGGGGCCGGCGGCGCGGGCGATCACAACCTCAGCCTGCAGCGCTCGGGCGCCTCCCGGAGCACCGCGACGCCGGCCGCTCGATCGCCCGCGCCGGCCCGTGGTAGCCTGTCCTTCGCGGCAGGCGGCATGACGCGTCCTGCGCCCGCTCCGGCCACGCCACGGCGCCGCGGCCGCACCGCCTCGCCGAGTCGGAAACCGCGTCGCGCGCGCGGCAGCGCCGCGACCTCGCATGGAAGGACCGGGATGGGCGCACCCGAGTGGCCGCGGCTTCGCGATGACCTGACCGCGCTTCACCGCGCGGCCCTCGCCGCGGCCGACCCCGCGGCCGCGGTGTCGCGCCGGCTCGTCCTCGAGGGCGGCACGCTGCGGGCGGCCGAGCATGCGCTCCCGCTGGCGGCGGATGCGCGCGTCTGGCTGGTGGCGTTCGGCAAGGCGTCGCCCGGCATGGCCCGCGCCGCACTCGAGCGCCTCGGCGGCCGCGTGGCGGGCGGCGTCATCTCGCATCCCCATCGCGCCGAGCCGGGGGACGACTGGCCGGCCGCCGTGCGCCGCTTCGGCGCCGGTCATCCCATCCCCGACGCGGGGAGCATCGCCGCCGGCGCGGCGGTGCTCGATTTGTTGGCGGGCACGCGCCCCGACGACCTCGTCCTGGTGCTGGTCTCGGGTGGAGGCTCGGCGCTGCTCGAAGCGCTGAGACCGGGCGTCTCGCTCGACGACCTGCAGGGCCTGACCGCCGCCATGCAGCACGGGGGCGCCGACATCGTCGAACTCAACACCGTGCGCCGCGCGCTGTCGCGGCTCAAGGGCGGCGGCCTCGCGCGCCTGGCCCACCCGGCCCGCGTGGTGGCGCTGCTGCTTTCGGACGTCATGGGCGACCGCCCGGAGGCGATCGCGTCGGGTCCGACCGTCCCCTCGCCCACCGGCCCGGCGGAGGCGCTCGCCGCGCTCGAGCGCCGCGGGCTCGACGCCCTGTTTCCCGCGGTGGCGGGGGCGCTGCGCGCCGCGGCTGCCGAGCCCACGCCCGCGGAGGCCGGGACCGCCGTTCACGCCATCGTGGGCTCCAACCGCCTCGCGGCCGAGGCGCTCGAGGCCGAGGCGCGCGCGCTTGGGTTTCGCACCCTGCTCCTCAGCGAGTACCTGCAGGGCGAGGCCCGCGAGGCCGGCCGCGTGGTCGGCGGCATGGCACGCACGGTGCGCGAGATCGGCTCCCCGCTCGCCCCTCCCGCGTGCCTGCTGCTCGGTGGGGAGACCACGGTCACCGTGCGCGGCCGCGGACGCGGTGGGCGCAACCAGGAACTCGCGCTCGGCGCCGCGCTCGCGCTCGAGGGCTGCCCGCGGAGCGCCGTCTTCAGCTTCGCCACCGACGGGATCGAGGGCCCCACCGATGCCGCCGGCGCAGTGGTGACCGGCGAGACGATCGGGCGCGCCCGCGCTCTCGGCCTGTCGCCGGCGCAGACCCTCGAGGACAACGACTGCGAGCCGTTCTTCCGTACGCTCGGCGACCTGTGGGTCACCGGACCGAGCGGCACGAACGTCAACGACCTGACGGTAGCGCTCGTCTACCCCTAGGCTCCGTCCGCAGACGCTCGATGGCCGCGTTGCGCGGTCGGCTCCTCGCTCCGACGTGGCCCAGGGGACACGACTCCGCTCGTCACTCGACCGCGACGCCTTGCCCTCGAGCGTCTGCGGGCGGAGCCCATGCGTGTGGTCACGCGTCGGCCTCGAGTGCGCCAAGCACCGCCTCGGCGAAGCCGGCCGGCCCCGGCGCGCGCGTGAAGGTCGCCTGCGGCAGCCCGCGACTCAGCTCGGGCGCGTGGCTGCCGTCCGGCCGCGCCACCACCACCGCACGGTCGGCGGCGGCCAGCAGCTCGAGGTCGTTGGCCCCGTCACCGAGCGCCAGGGTGACCACCCTCTCGCCCCCCGCCGCGTAGGCGTCCACCAGCCGGCGCGCGGCGCGCGCCTTGCTGCTGGCGCCCAGCAGGTGGTGAAAGCGCCCGCCGCGCGTGGTCCTGAGCCCCATCTCCGCGGCGATCGCGTCGAGCCGCGCGTGTTCGTTCTCGCTCAGCGCTCGCGCGGGCACGAACGGCTCGTCGTACTCACGCCGCGCGGCCAGCGCCGCATCGGCTTCGGGAAGCCCGGTCCGGCGCGCGATCTCGGCGAGCGACATGTCGCCGAAGCCGCGTAGCGGCACACCCAGGGCCCGGCCGATCTCGCCCAGCGTCGCGCGCAGGCGCGCGTAGGGCGCACCGAACTCGATGCGCCGGTAGCCTTCGACCGCGGTTGCGTCCGTCAGGGGTCCTGGCACCGCGCCCTCGGGCACGTAGAGCGCGCCGCCGTTCTCGCTGATGAACGGGTCGTGGTTCCCGAGCCGGGCGCGCCAGGCCTCGATCTCGGCCCGCGTCTTGCTGCTCGCGAGCACCAGCGGCACCCGGCGGCGCTCCAGCGCCTCGAGTGCCGGGCGCGCCGGCGTCCAGTCGTAGTCCGCGTGCGCCAGCAGGGTTCCGTCGAGGTCGCTGAAGACGACGAGCCGTGGCACCGTTCACGACCGGCGCTAGCGGGAGTCGGCGTCCACCGCCGCGCGGTAGCGTTCGAGCACGTCGGGAATCGCCGCGGTGATCCGGTTCCAGTTCGGCAGGCCGGGAAAGGCGAGCGGGTCCTGCTCGAACTCCTCCGACGCATGCGCCAGCGCGCGCGTGAACATCTCCACCGCCTGGGTCTCGCTATGGCGGTCGAACTTGAGGCCGTTGATCACCGCGTCATCGTGATACGAGCGCACCGCGTCCTGGGCCGTGCGCAGATAGGTCACCTTGAGCGTCGTGTAGAAACCGGACCCGAACACCACTCCCTCCATCGCCAGCGTGCGCAGCAGCGACTTGCAGATGTCCCGCGCCATGCGGTTGAGCCCGGTCGAGGCGTCGCTCGGCGACAGCGGCTGGTGCTTGTGGTCGTAGTTGTCGGCGACGTCCACCTGGCAGACCCGGCGCAGCGACGTGTTGCGGTAGACCTCCGCGAGCATCCCCATCTCGAGTCCCCAGTCGCCCGGGATGCGCACCGAGCGCGCGAGGCCGTCGTGCATCGCGAATTCTCCCGCCAGCGGATAGCGGAAGCTGTCGATGTAACGCAGGAAGGGCACCGCGCCCACGAGCTGGATCATCGCGCGCACCAGCGGGGTGACGAAGAGCCGCGTGACGCGGCCGTGCAGCCGGTCGGTGACGCGACAGTAGTAACCCTTGGCGTATTCGTAGCCGAGGCTGGAGTCCACCAGCGGATAGCACAGCCGGCCGAGCAGCGAGCGGTCATAGGTGAGGATGTCGGCGTCGTGCAGCGCGATGACGCGGCAGCGCTCCCCCGCGAGCACGTAACCGATCGCGAGCCAGCTCGCGCGGCCCTTGCCCGGTGGGCCGATCTCGAGGTCGTTCTCGGCCAGGAGCCGGATGAACTCCTGCATCCGCGGCCCCTCGATCCACAGCAGCCGACAGCGCGAGCCGAGCGGCGCGAAGAAGCGCCGCGCGTCCTCGAACTGCCGGCGATCGGCCCGACCCAGGGCGATGACGATCTCCTCCAGGTAGGAGACCTGCGCCAGTTGTGCCACGATTCCGCCCAGCGCCGGTCCCTGGAGCTCCGACACCAGGCAGGGGATGACCAGCGCCACCCGGTTCGATTCGGCGTGCTCCACCAGGCGCGCCTCCATCTCGGCCAGTTCCTGGCACCCGAGCCGGTGCAGCGTCGTCACGACGCCGTTCTGGAAGTAGTCACTCATCGTGCCCTCGTGGGATCAGAGGTGGGAGAGGGTATCGTGATCCTCGTCGCGCGCCTCGTGCGTCATGCGCTCGAGCGTGTGGCGGGCGAGGTCCTTGCCGGCGAGACCGAATGCGAGCGCGCCAGCCAGCACCCCGCCGCCGAGCAGGATCGCCAGGACCACCAGCGCGATCTCCCGCCCGAAACCCAGATTGTCGAGCGCGAGCGCGGCGAAGAACACGCCGACCAGCAGCTGCACGCCCCCCGCGAGCCAGCGGGCGCCGCGTAGCCGGGCGTTCACCGCCCACAGTAGGACGCTGCGGGCGAAGAAGGTGCTGACCGCGTAGCCCACGACGAAGATGAGCAACGCCGCCGCCAGCCGCGGCAAGTAGTTGACCATCGCCCCGATCACGGCATCGGTGGCCTCGGCGCTCAGGATCGAGAGCGCGCCGATCAGCGTGAACACCACGATCAGCCAGCGCGTAACCTGGCCGACCAGGGCCGAGGGGGACTGCCAGAGTCCGGCGCGGCGCATGGTGTCGGCCACCTGGGGACGCTGCGCCACGCGGTCGAAGCCGATCCGTCGCAACATCGCGCGCATCATGGCGTCGATCACCCACGCCAGGATCAAGCCTACGACCAGGACGATCAGCACGGCGAGCAGGACCGGCAGCAGCCCCACTCCCCGCTCGAGAAACCGCGTCAGGGGATCCCACACCGATGCGACCAGGGCGACGATCATGAGTGCATCCTCCCTTCCTGCCAGCGCTCGAGGAGGTACGGCTTGAGTGCCTCGAAACGCTCGCTCAGCGCGTTGAGCGCGTTCTCGACGTCCAGTGCCCCGTAGTCCGCCGCCTGGTTGATCCAGGACGTGGTACGACCGAGGTAGAGCGGAGTCAGACTCTTCAACAAATGATCCGGGTTGAGCCGTGGGTGGTGGTAGGCGGCGGCGAACTCGTACACCACGCGCACCCAGAGGTCCTCCGGCATGTGGAACTTTTCGGGCTCGCCCGCGCCGAGGGCTTCGAGCTCGGCCCGGGTCTGCGGCGTCAGGAAGGCGGAATAGAGCGGCTTGAAGTCCTGCACGCCCTGCGTGAACGTGTGCGCCATGCGGGCGACGTTGACCGGGATCGGCTCGAGGCCCACCTCGTACTTGAATCCGAACTCCGGCACCGCCTCCGAGCTCGCGATTTCACGCCAACGCGCCGCATGCGTCTCCATCTGCCGGAACAGCGAGCCCGTGACCTGGACCAGCATCGCGCTGAGGTCGGCTCCCGGATCCTTGGCGTCGTGGAGCTTGGCGCCGAGGTACGACTGGCAGATGCGGAAGTCCCCCATCAGCGCGGTGGTGGTCATCCAGATGTCGATGCCGTAGCGGGCGACGTCGCTGTCCCACACGTTGTGCGTCAGGTAGTGGGCGGCGAGCCGTCCGGAGAAGCCGAAGTCGCCGCCGATCGGCTGGCGGATGCGCTTGCCGTAGAGCGTTCGGACCAGCGGATAGACGATCGAGTTGGTGATGGTTCCGTCGTACTTGTGGCGCGAGTAGAGCGGGCAGACGTAGTCGAATTGCTCGTGGAGCACCGGACCCAGCAGCAGCTCGATCCACTCCGGCGTGATGCTCCGCAGGTCCGAGTCCACCACCGCGCATGCGCGGGCACCGAGCCGCTGGGCGATCTCGAACACGGTGCGGAAGGCGCTGCCCTTGCCCGGCAGGCCCTGGTACGCGGTGATCACCTTGTGCACGCGGCGCACCCGATGCGAGAGCAGGATGCTACGGGTGGTGCCCAGCTCCGACCGCGACACCACGTCCGGGGTGCCGTCCTTCGAGCCGCCGTCCGAGTTCACCAGCACGGAGCGCTGGTCGGGGAAGTACTTGGCGAGCCCGGCGGTGACGGCCTGTACGACGTGCCCGATCGTGCGCGAATTGTTGTAGGAGGGAATGCCGATCAGCACGTCCGCCTCGCCGATCTCGTCGAGCCGGCGGCGCACGTCCTCGCGCAGAATCGTCGTGTCGGTCATCGGTTTCCGCTCCCCCCGGGCCCGCCCGGATCGAGTCGCCGTCCGGACGCGTCGAACCAGTGCAGCCGGTCCGCCGGCCATCGGACCCAAGGCCGCGCGGGCCACTCCCGCGGCTCGGCCATCGCCCGCGCCGTGGCCCCGCCGATCCGCAGGGTGAGCAGCGTCCGCGCGCCCAGCGGCTCGCTCACCTCGAGCGTGGCCTGCCAGCCCCCCGGCAGCGGTCGATCCGAGACCTCGACGTCCTCGGGACGGATGCCCACGTCCAGCTGGTCCCCTCCCCCGAGCCCGGCGGGAGTCGCGAGCGCGGCACCTTCCGTGTGCAGCATGCTCCCATCGCGCCGCCCGCGCCACACGGTCATGCGTGGGCTGCCGACGAAGGTCGCGACGAACAGGTCGGCGGGACGGGCGTAGAGCGCCAATGGCGGCGCGCATTGGAGGATGCGCCCGGCGCGCATGACGGCCACCTCGTGCGACAGGCTCATCGCCTCCGCCTGGTCGTGCGTCACGTAGATCACCGCGGATTCCACCCGGCCGAACAGCGACTTGAGCTCCGCCCGCATGCCTTCGCGCAGCAGCGCATCGAGGTTCGACAGCGGCTCGTCCAGCAGGTAGAAGCGCGGGCGCCGCACCAATGCCCGCCCGAGGGCCACGCGCTGCTGCTGGCCGCCCGAGAGCTGCGCTGGCCGGCGGCCGAGCAACGGAGCGATGCCGAGCATCTCCGCGGTCTCCCGCACGCGTCGCTCGCGCTCCCCACGCGGCACGCGCCGCACCTCGAGCGCGAGCCCGAGATTGTCCGCGATCGTCAGGTGCGGATAGAGCGCGTAGTTCTGGAACACGAATCCGACCTCACGCCGGCCGGGTGGCAGCTCGTCGAACGGCGCTTCCCCGAAACGCAGCGTCCCCGAGGTCGCGCGCTCGAGGCCGGCGATCACCCGCAGCAGCGTGGACTTGCCGCACCCCGAGGGACCGAGCAGCGTCAGCACTCGCGACGGCCGTGCCGTGAACGAGACGCCGTCGAGCGCGCGCGTACCGTCGGGGAACACCTTGACCAGGTCGTGACCGGTGAGATCCGCCATGCCTACCCCTTGATCGCCCCGCGGGTCAGGCCCGAGACGATGCGGCGCTCGAACACCAACACCAGCAGCACCAGCGGAAGCGTCGCCAGGACGATCGCCGCCGACAGCTGCCCCCACGGGATTTCGTACAGCGAGGCCCCGCTCACGCTGGCGATGCCCGCGGTGACGGTCTTGCGGGCGTCGGTCGTCATGAAGGTGAGCGCGAGCATGAATTCGTTCCAGCAGAAGATGAACACCAGGATCGCGGCGGTGGCGACCGCGGGCATCGCCAGCGGCAGGTGGATGCGGCGGATGCGCGCGAGCGCCGAGAGCCCATCGAGCCGCGCCGCCTCGTCGAGCTCGAGCGGCAGCTGGCGGAACGCGCTCTCCAGCACCCACACCGCGAGCGGCAGGTTGAGCGCCGCGTAGGGCAGGATGAGCGCGAGCGGATGGTTGATCCAGCCCAGCCAGCGCACGCCCTCGTAGAGCGGAAACAACAGCAGGATCGGCGGGAACAGCGAGAGGAACAGCAGTCCGAGCAGCAGCGGCTCGCGCCCGCGGCCGGGCATGCGCGCGAGCCCGGCGGCGGCGAGTGCGGCGAATGACACGCACAGCAGCGTGGCCCAGGTCGCCACCCACGCGCTGTTCGCCAGGTAGGTGCCGAACGGCTTTCGGCTCCACAGCGTCTCGACGTGCTTCCAGGTGACCGGGTGGGGCAGGTACACCGTGGGGACATGGGTGATCTGGGCGTCGGGCTTGAGCGCGGTGAGCGCCTGCCACGCGGCCGGCCCCACGCTCCAGGCCAGCACCAGCGCCAGCGCCAGCCCCCACAGCACACGCGCCGCCGGCACGCCCCTCCCGGCCGTGGCCGTCCCGGCGCGATCACGCGGGCCGCCGGTCCGCCGCGGCGCTCCACCCCGCGGCGCGGTCACGCCGCCTCCGCACGTGGGCGCGCCAGGCGGACCAGCGCCAGCACCAGCGCGGTCACGATCAACACGCCGGTGGTCGCGACCGCCGAGCCGTAGCCGAAGTCGAGGTACCGGAAGTAGTTCTGAAAGGCGTAGAGCGACACCGTCTCGGTGGACCCGCCCGGTCCGCCGCCGGTCATCACGTAGACCAGGTCGAAGGCCCCGTAGGCCTGCACGGCGCGGAAGGCCACCGCCACCAGCAGCGCAGGGCGTAGCAGCGGCAGCGTGACGCGGCGGAAGCGCTGCCAGGCCGAAAGCCCGTCGAGGCGCGCGGCCTCGAGCACCTGCTCCGGGATCGCCTGGAGCCCGGCGAGCGCGATGAGCGCCACGAACGGCGTGGTCTTCCACACGTCCGCCACCACCATCGCCAGCATGGCCGTGACGGGCTGCCCGAGCCACGCGATCGGATGCGGGAGCAGCCCGAGGCGGCGCAGCAGGTCGTTGGCGACGCCGAACGAGTCGTTGAAGATCCAGGCCCAGGCCAGCGCCATGACCGCCGTCGGCAGCGCCCAGGGCAGCATGACCAACGCCCGCGCCAGGCCACGGCCGCGAAAAGCGCGATGGAGCACCAGCGCGAAGGCCACGCCGAGCGTCATCTCGAGGGCGACCGATGAGACCGTAAACACCGCCGTGTTGCGCAGCGCGGTCCACCAGCGGCCGTCGAGCCACAACCGCAGGTACGGTTCGATCCCGGCAAGATGGAGCCTGAACCCGTCTTCGAGCTCGACGCGGTTCACGCTCAGCATCAGCACCCGCAGCACCGGCACCACCACCACCACCGCGAGCAGCAATGCCGCCGGCAGGAGCAGCAGCGCCCGTTCGCGCGTCCAGACCCCCGCCCGCACCGCCCTCATCGCGCCTCCGCCGCGCCCGCGCGTCCCAGCATCAAACGGGTTTCGCGCGCCGCCTCCCGCAGCGCGCGCGCCGCCGGCTCGCCGCCTGCGAGCGCCGCGCTCAGGTGACGCTGCAGGATGTCGGAGGCCAGGGCGTAGCGGGCGATGCCCGGGCGCGCGACCGCGTTGGCGTGCAGGCGCCCGATCCGATCGAGGAACGGATTGGCCGCGAGGAGCGCGGAGTCCCGGTAGGCCTCGATCAGGGCCGGGGCATAGCCGGTCTCGCCGCATAGCACGCGCTGGCTCTCGAGCGTGGTGACGTGGCGAATGAAGGCGACGGCGAGGTCGGGGCGCCGGCTGTAGGCGGACACGCCGAGCCCCCAGCCGCCGAGGGTGCCTGCCGAGCGGCCGCCGGGCGCGTGGACCATCGACATCGCCCCGATCTTGCCGCGGATCGGCGAGTCCTCCCGCTGGGCGAGCCGCCAGACGTAGGGCCAGTTCCGCAGGAAGACGGCGCGCCCATCCTGGAACAGCCGGCGGCTCTCCTCCTCCTGGTAGGTCGCGACACCGGGCGGGCTGATCGGATCGACGGACCGGCAGCGCACCAGGAACTCCAGCGCGGCCGCCGCCTGCGGGCGGTCGAGGCCCACCTCGAGCGTCGCCGGATCCACCCAGGTGCCGCCGAAACCGGTCAGCACCTCGAGGTAGTCGCACACCAGCCCTTCGTACTGCTTGCCCTGCCACACGAAGCCCCAGCGCCGCGGCGGGTCCTCGAGCGCGCGGGCCACTCGGACCAACTCGTCGAAGGTCGAGGGCGGCGCGTAGCCCGCGCCCTCGAGCCAATCGCGGCGATAGTAGAGCAGGCCCACGTCGGTGCGCACCGGAACGCGGTAGAGCCGGCCGCGGAACATGCCCGCCTCGCGCGCCGCGGGGAGCCAGCGGTCGCGCTCCTGCGGCGGGAACGCGCCCTCGAGCGGGCGGAGCCAGCCGGCGGCGGCGAACTTGGAGGTCCAGGTCACGTCCATGTAGACCAGGTCGAACGAGGGGTCGCGCGCCAGCAGCGAAGCGGTGTAGAGGTTCTCGCGCAGGTCGGTGGACTGGGGTCCCTCGATCAGGTCCACCGTGACGCCGGGGTGGGCGCGCTCGAAGTCGCGCGCGAGGGGCATCCAGAACGGGCGCTCGCCCGGCGGCAGCATCACCGCGACGCGGCCGGCACCTCCCGCACCCCCCTCCTGCGCCCCGCCGCACCCCGCCGCGATCCCCGCCAGGAGGGCGAGGGTCGCGATCCGCAGGCCGGAGCCGCGCCGGAGTCGGAGGCGATGCATCGGGCTCCTTTCGTCCGTTCGCAGGAGGTGGCGGGTGATCGCCGCTTCGGGCACACTACCCGCCGGCTCGAACGGGCGTCAACACGCGCCAAGGAGACCCACATCGAAATCCCCGCTGCCTTGCGGCCCTTCCTGGATGACGAGCGTCGCGTGATCCAGTGGCCCGCGCGACGCAAGATCCAATTGCTGGCGCTCGCCCACCTCGCCGAGCGCTTCGACCCCGCGCGGGAGTACTCCGAGCGCGAGGTGAACGAGATCCTCCAGGCCGCGCACACCTTCGACGACTGGGCGCTGCTGCGGCGGGCGCTGTTCGACTTCGGGTTCTTGGATCGCGAGAGCGACGGCTCGCGCTACCGGCGGCGGGAGCGCACGCGCTCGGACTAGCCTGGACTATTCATGAACCGCCAGCCGAGACCGCGAGATGCGCGACAGCCGCAAGGAGTTCCACCGGCCGCGAGGGGCACCCGCGAAGC
>MFFQ01000128.1:0-234 GCA_001780165.1 Candidatus Eisenbacteria bacterium RBG_16_71_46
GTTGCCCTCGCTTTCTTGGGGCATCCGTCATGGATGACCCCGTGGTCCGCTGCGGACCCTACCGCGGCCAGGGGGCAACCCGTCTTCATCGTTACGGGGACGGTTGCGATCCTGATGCCGAGGCATTTTCGTCAACTGGCCCCGGGGCCAGTTGAGACAACCAGACCGGACTCAGCGCTTCGACTTTCCCCGGGGAAAGCTCCCCAGCTCCCAGGGTCGGCCAGGGAGAAAGCG
>MFFQ01000128.1:246-6831 GCA_001780165.1 Candidatus Eisenbacteria bacterium RBG_16_71_46
AAAGCGTCTGCATCCAGGCGGGAACGTCCGGCCGCGGGAAGCGCTCGGCCAGGAGCTGCTCGATCCCGGCCTTGCTCTGGTGGCAGGCCGCCGCGATCAACTCGTCCGCATTCTCGAGCGTCAGGTGGGGCGCCAGGAGGACGACCGCGCTCAGATGCAGCCGGCCGTCGGCCACCGCGGCGAAGATCGCGGGGAACTGGCGGGCGGTGCGGGCCGCCCGGATCCGCTTGAAAGCCGCCTCCTCGGAGAGGCGCAGCTCGTGGACGCAGTACGAGTACATCGAAGGGTGGGCCACCGGAAGATACAGCCGCCGCGCGTCGACCTCGGCGATGTGAGCGAGCAGCGAGGCGGTGGTGGCGCGATCCCGAGCAACCAGCGTCGCCAGGTCACGCAGCAATGCATGGTCGCTCAAGTGGGAGAGCGAATAGGCGATCATGACCCGAGTCTCCCGGGGGCGGGTATCGGCTTCGGGGGCCTACGGGCTCGCGGGCGGTTTCTCTTGTAGCACGACCGATCGCGGCGCCGTGAGCGCCGCACAGGGCGCGTCGAGCGGAGCGCGACGAGATTCTTCCTGCGCCACGCAGAGACAGGCCCCCGGCGCCGATCCTGCGCGCGTCATGGCGCGATCACGGGGGCGACGGCGTAACCGCGGCGACCTGCACCCGCAAGGCCGTCAAGAAGAATCTTCGCAAGCCGCGGCGGCGCTCGGCGCGGTCGCCGAGCCCGGCAAGCGCCCGGGCGAATCGCCGGCGCCTGGCCAGGCGCGCCGCCGAGCCTCACCCCGGTGGCCGGGCGCCGGCGCAGCGTTCGCCGGCCGCCGGCGCGGCCGGGTTAGACCCGCTCCACCAGCAGCGCCATGCCCTGTCCGCCCGAGACGCACAGCGTCGCCAGGCCGTACCGGCCCCGGGTGCGCTCCAGCTCGGCGAGCAGCGTCACCACGATGCGCGCGCCGCTGCAGCCGGTGGGGTGCCCGAGCGCGATCGCGCCGCCGTTGACGTTCAGCCGCTCGCGGTCGAGGTGCAGCTCGTGATCGCAGGCCAGCACCTGCGAGGCGAAGGCCTCGTTGAGCTCGATCACGTCCATCTGCGCGAGCGTCATGCGGTGCCGTTCGAGCAGCCTCCGCACCGCCGGCACGGGGGCGATCCCCATGCGCGCGGGATCCACGCCCACCGAGACGTGGCCGAGCAGCGCGGCCTGAGGTGTCACGCCGTGGCGATTCGCCGCCGCCTCGGAGAGCACCACCAGCGCGGCGGCGCCGTCGGTGATCGCCGAGGCGTTGCCCGCGGTGATGGTGCCGTCCTTGCGGAACACCGGCCTGAGCTTCGCCATGGCCTCGAGCGACGCGTCCGTCCGTACGTGCTCGTCGCGCTCCAGCCGCACGGCGCGCCGGCCTTCGCCCACCGCGACCGGGACGACTTCGCGGGAGAATCGGCCCTCGTCCCACGCGCGCGCGGCGCGGCGGTGGCTCGCCAGGGCGTACGCGTCCTGGTCCTGGCGCGAGATCGCGAACTCGTCGGCGAGGGTCTCGCTGGTCTCGCCCATGAGCTGGTCGCACAGCGGGCAGAGGTAGCCGTCGCGGTACATGGCGTCCACCAACGGCTCGTCGCCGAGCTTCTTTCCCCAGCGCAGGTCGGGGGCGAGGAACGGAACGCTCGACATGTGCTCCACGCCGCCGGCCAGCACCATCGCGGCGTCGCCGAGGCGCACGCTCTGCGCCGCGCTCACGATCGCCTGGGTCCCCGAGGCGCAGGCCTTGTTGATGGTCTGGGCGGGGACCTCGTCGTGCAGGCCGGCCCGGCGGCCGACCTGGCGGGCGAGGTTGGGACCGTTGCCGGCCTGCCGGGCGTGTCCGAAGACCACCTCGTCCACGACCGCGGCGGGCGCACCGGCGCGCTCGATCGCGGCCCGCGCGGCGATCCCGCCGAGTTCGGCCGCCGACGAGCCGGCGAGCGCGCCGCCGAAGTTGCCGATCGGGGTGCGCACGCCTCCCGCCAGCAGCACTCGGGGTCCGCTCACGCGGAGCGCCCGCTCACCGCCGGCGGCCCCGCGATGCCGACGCCCGCTTGACCGGCTTCGACCTGCTCGCGCGCGCCACCGCGCGCTTCTTGCCGGCGAACACGGCGCGCGCGGCCTTCTTGAGCCGGCCGGTCGCCGGCTTGGTCTTCGCGCGCTTGGTGTCGTGGGAGCTCTTCGGCTTGCGGCGGCTTCCCGCGGGACCGGTCCCGCGCGGGGACGCCACGCGTTTTCGTTTGGCGGTCGAGCGCGCCGTGCGGGTCCCGCGCGCCGTCTGCTTCTTCGGCGCCTCGCGGTCGGGGCGGATCGCGAGTCGGCTCACCGCCTTCGAACCCTTCTTGAGCGGCTTGCGCATGCCCTCGTGCTGCGGGACCTCGTCGTCCTCGAAGGCCTCGGCGAGCAACTCCTCGACCGTGGGCTCGCCCAGCGGCTGGCGAAACACCATGACGTTGCCGTCGGGATCCACGGCCTCGGCGTAGACGCCGAAGTCGGCTTCCACCGGGGCGCTGGCGAAATGGATCCCGTTCGCGTGCAGGCGGTCGGACCACTCGTCGAGATCCTCGGTGTGGAACGCGAGCGCGATCGGCTGGGACGCATGCTGCAGACCTTCCGCGGCGACCGGGCGGACGCGCAGCGCGAGCCGCGTCTCGCCGGTGTCGAACTCCATCCAGTGGAGCCCCTCGGCCGCCACGGGCAGCCCGAGCCTGTCGCGGTAGAAGGATGCCGCCCGGCCGAAGTCGCGGCAGTTCACGATCGCCGCACCGAGCGTGGGTCCCTCGGTCTCCACCCGCGGCGCTTGCGGCTGCAGCAGGCCGACGAGATTGTCCTCGGGGTCCCGGAACTCGGCCAGGCGCCCCGCGGGCTGGTCCGTGATCCCGGCGCCGACCGGGATGCCACGCGCCTCGAGGCGGGCGCACTCCGCCTGGAGATCAGGCGTCGCGAAGCGCAGCGCGATGCCGGCCACGCCCGGATCCGTCACGGCGCGGAGCGCCAGCGTCGCCCCGCGCGTGCGGTACTCGACCCCGCCCGGGCCTGAGGCCGCCGTTTCCAATCCCAACCGTCCACCGTAGAACGCCTTCATCTCGTCGAGTCGCGTGGTGCGGATGATGGTGTAGAGCAGCCGGCTCATTGCCGCCCCCTATTCGATGCTGATCCAGACGCTCTTGACCTGCGTGTACTCGCGCAGGCTCTCGGGCCCGAGGTCGCGGCCGAAGCCCGACGCCTTGTAGCCCCCGAACGGCATGCCCGCATCGTAGAAGTTGTACGCGTTGACCCATACGGTTCCGGCTTGCAGCCGCCGCGCCACTGCGTGGGCTTTATTGACGTCCCTGGTCCACACCCCCGCCGCGAGTCCGTAGGGGCTGTCGTTGCCCTTGCGCACCGCGTCCTCGACGTCCTCGAAGCGGATGACGGCGAGCACCGGGCCGAAGATCTCCTCCTGTGCCACCCGCATGCGGTTGTCCACCTGATCGAGCACCGTGGCCTGGACGAAGTACCCCTTGCCGCCCACCGGCTGGCGCTTGCCGCCGGCCACCAGCTTCGCGCCCTCGCTCACGCCGGTGTCGACGTAGCCCAGCACCTTCTCCATCTGCGCCGCGCTGACGAGCGCTCCGAGGCGGGTCTTCGGATCGAGCGGGTCGGCGGGGACGAGCCTCTTCGCGCGCTCGGCGAGCTTCGCCACGAACTCGTCGTGCACGCTCGATTCCACCAGCAGGCGCGAGCCCGCGGCGCATACCTCACCTTTGCCGTAGAAGATGCCGGTGGTGGCGCCCCGCACGGCGGCCTCGAGGTCGGCGTCCGCGAACACGATGTTCGGCGACTTGCCGCCCAGCTCGAGCGTCACCTTCTTCACCGTGTCGGCCCCGGTCTTCATGATGTGCTTGCCCACCTCGGTGGAGCCGGTGAACGTGATCTTGTCGACGCCCGGATGCCGGACCATCGCCTCGCCGGCGACCGAGCCCTTGCCCGGCAGGACGTTGAGCACGCCGGGCGGCAGACCGGCCTCGAGTGCCAGCTCGCCGATGCGGATCGCGGTCAGCGGCGTGAGTTCGGCCGGCTTGAGCACCACGCAGTTGCCGGCGGCGAGCGCGGGGGCGCACTTCCAGCCCACCATGATCATCGGGAAGTTCCAGGGAATGATCGCGCCGACGACGCCGAGCGGCTCGCGCAGCGTGTAGGTGAAGAACGCCGGCTGGACGGGCAGCGTCTCGCCGGCGAGCTTGGTGGCCCAGCCGGCGAAGTAGTGGAAGCAATTGGCGGCCATCGGCGCATCGATCTGGCGCGACTCGAAGATCGGCTTCCCATTGTCGAGGGTCTCGAGCCGCCCCAGCTCGTCGGCGTGCTCGAGGATGAGATCGCCGAGCCGGAACAGGATGCGCTGCCGTTCGGCCGGCCGCATGCGCGCCCACGGTCCGCCGTCGAAGGCCGCCCGCGCCGCCTTCACGGCGCGGTCCACGTCTTCGGGGCCGGCTTCCGCCACTTCGCAGATCGCCTCCTCGGTCGCGGGATTCATCGTCCTGAACGTCCGGCCCGTGGCGGCATCCACCGCTTCGCCGTTGATGATGAGCTTGCCGGGCCGGGTCGTGGCCAGCATGTCGGTCATCGTCCATCCCCCTGTCGCGCTAGGCGCCGCGCTCGGCGCGCCAGCGTTTGATGATCTCGGCGTTGAGCCGGTCGTTCCGGCCGAGGTCCGCGAGCATGGCCCCGAACGGATGGGCGGATTGCCAGATCTCCGCCGGGGCCTCGTCGACCGACTCGACCGCCGCCAGCAACGCCTGGCGGGAGCCCTGCAGGTCGCGCAGCGTCTGGTCCCACGTCAGGTGCCCGAGGAGCGCCAAGCCCTCGGCGTTCATCCGGTCGATCTGCTCCAGAGTGTACCCGTGCCAGGGCGGTAGCGCACCGCGCACCGCCTCCTGGACCCACCGGGCGCACAGCCGGTCCCGGTGGCACAGGTGGATCGCGTGCTGGCGCGTGCTCCATCGGCCCTCGCCCAGCGGCTGGTCGGCCGTCGCCGCGGTCATGCCCTGGATCGCCGCGTGAAACGCCGCGCGCGCGCGCACCAGATCGAACAGCAACAGCTGCTTGCGGGTGGCCTCCGCGCGCTGCGGGAAGGCCGGGGGCCCGACCGGGCGCGACGGGGCGCGCCTCGCCTCCGCTGGCCGCCGCGCGGGCTTGGCCGGCCCCGCCGTCTTCTTCGCGGCGTCCCGGCGACCGGCGCGGGTCTTCCCGGCGCCGGCCTTTCCCACGGTGCCGCGCGCGCGACCCTCGGCGGCGGCCCGGGTCCGAGGTCGCACGGCGCGCCCAGGCTTCGGTCCCCGCGCCGTGCTCATGTCTCGCCGTACTCGTACACGCCGCGTCCGGTCTTGCGGCCGAGGCGGCCCGCGGCGACGTACTGCTCCATCAGCGGGCAGGGCCGGAACTTCTCGCCCAGCGTCCGGTGAAGGTAGCGCAGGATGGACAGGCGCGTGTCGAGTCCCACCAGGTCCACGAGCTCGAAGGGGCCCATCGGGTGATTGAGGCCGAGCTTGAGCGCGCGGTCGATGTCGCGTGCCCCGGCCACGCCCTCCTGCAGCAGGTAGAAGGCCTCGTTGCCGATCATCGCGTTGATGCGGCTGGTGACGAAGCCGGGGGATTCGCGCACCACCACGCACTCCTTCCCCATCGCCGCCCCCGCCGCGAGCGCCGCCGAGAGCGTCGCGTCGCTGGTCTCGAGCGCGCGCACGACCTCGAGCAGCTTCATCCGGTGAACGGGGTTGAAGAAGTGCATTCCCAGCACCTGCGATGGCCGCTCGGTGGCCGCCGCCATCTCGGTGATCGAAAGCGAGGAGGTGTTGGAGGCCAGGACCGCGTCCCGCGGCGCGTGACGGTCGACCTCGGCGAACAACTGGATCTTGAGGTCCATGGACTCGGACACCGCCTCGACCACGAGGTCCGCCTCGCGCACCGCCTCCGCCAGCCCGCGCACGATGCGCAGGCGGCGCCGCGCCTCGACCGCGGCCTGCTCCTCCACCCGGCCCGTCGCCACGCCGCGCTCGAGGAGCGCCGAGACCTCCTGCGACGCCTGCTCGAGGGCCTGCTCGCTGAGGTCCTGCAGGTGGGTCTGGAACCCGCCGAGCGCCGAGACGTAGGCGATCCCACGCCCCATGATGCCGGCGCCGAGCACCGCGACCGTCCGCACCGTCATGTCCTCACTCCGCGTCCGAGGCCGGATCGGCCCCGCGGTTCAGGCCGCGCCGCCGGACCCGGCCGCCCAGCGCCACAGCGAGGGGAAGGCCAGGGCCGCGATCACCGACTTGATCAGATCCCCGGGGACGAACGGCAGCAGCCCGGCGGCGAGCAGTCCGTCGGCCGGGACGAAGCGCGCGAGCCCGGCGAGGCCGAGGGCGAAGATCACCCCGCTGCCGAGCAGCATCGCCGCCACCATCGTGGCGAAGCGGCGATCCCAGCCGCGCTCGGCGAGCAGCCCGACCAGTCCGGCGGCGAAGGGAAACGCCGCCAGGTAGCCGCCGGTGGGACCGACGAAGACGAGTGCCCCCGCCGCACCGCCGGCGAAGACCGGCAGCCCGGCCGCCC